>CAJUPU010000001.1 GCA_910588495.1 uncultured Oscillospiraceae bacterium
CCACATCGTCGCCCACATAGCCCGCCTCGGTGAGGGTGGTGGCGTCGGCGATGGCGAAGGGCACCTTCAGGATGCGGGCCAGGGTCTGGGCGAACAGGGTCTTGCCGCAGCCGGTGGGGCCCACCATGAGGATATTGCTCTTTTGCAGCTCCACATTGTCCCCGCCGCCGAAATAGATCCGCTTGTAGTGGTTGTACACCGCCACCGACAGGGCCACCTTGGCGCTGTCCTGGCCGATGATATACTCGTCCAGGACGGCCACCATCTCCTTGGGGGTGGGGATGACATCTGGGATATCCGGCGTGGGAGGGGCGTCGTCGTGCTCGTCCCCCAGGATGCTCATGCACAGGTGGACGCACTCATTACAGATATAGGCGCCGGGACCGGCGATGATCCGCTCCACCTGCTCCTGATGCTTGCCGCAGAATGAACAGCGCACCGATTTATAGTCGTCTCTTGCCATTTTTTGGTCCTTCCTTTCAGGAAAGCACCAAAGAGCGGAGAGAGGCCCTCCGCTCTTTGGCTATGCTCAGCGATTGGTGATGATCTTGTCGATGAGGCCGTACTCCAGCGCCTCGCCGGCGGTCATGAAATTGTCCCGCTCACAGTCCGCGGTGACCTGTTCCACGTTTTTGCCGCAGTTGTCAGCCAAAATGACGTTCATCCGCTTCTTGATGATCTCCAGGCGCTTCAGGTGGATGGCCATATCGGTGATCTGGCCCTGGGTGCCGGCGGAGGGCTGGTGGATCATGATCTCGGCGTTGGGAAGGGCCATGCGCTTGCCCTTGGCGCCGGAGGACAGCAGGAACGCCCCCATGGAGGCCGCCATGCCCACGCAGATGGTGGACACATCACATTTGATGTACTGCATGGTGTCGTAGATGGCCATGCCGTCGGTGACGGAGCCGCCGGGGCTGTTGATATAGAACTGGATGTCCTTATCCGGATCCTGGGCCTCCAGGTAGAGCAGCTGGGCCACCACCAGGGACGCGGTGGTGGCGTTGACCTCCTCGCCCAGAAATACGATGCGGTCGTTGAGCAGCCGGGAGAAAATGTCGTAAGACCGCTCGCCCCGGCTGGTCTGCTCCACTACATATGGGACTAAACTCATGATGCTTCTCCTTTCAGATGGGGGAATGTTCGTCACTCCCGCCGGTGCTGGCTATTATGCCCGATCTGCTCCGGCGATCATTCCCTCCCGCTCTCAAAAAGGCGCGGACTTCCGCTCATTCCTCGCTCTTGTCCGCCTCGTCGGCCTTTTCCTCCGCCTTCTTCGCGGCCTTTTTGGGCTTCTTGGCGGAGCTCTTCACCAGCTCAAGCGCCTTGCGGACCAGCAGGTCGTGGCGCACGTCGTCGGCGTTGACGATGGCGCGGACCTTGTCCACTTCCATGCTGTACTGCTCGGCCAGCTTGCCGATCTCCTCGTCCACCTCGGCGTCGGGGACCTCGAAGCCCTCGGCGGCGGCCACGGCCTCCAGGGCCAGGTCGCTGCGCACGGCCCGCTCGGCGGCGGTCTTGGACTGGGCGCGCATGTCATCCAGGGTCATGCCCATCATGCGCAGGTAGTCCTCGAAGCCGATGCCTTGGCCCTGGATGCGGTTGGCGTAGTCCTCCAGCATCTTGTCGCCCCGGTAGTCCACCATGGCCTGGGGCACCTCGCACTCCAGCTTCTCCAGCAGAGCGGTGATGACGGCCTCCTCGAACTCCCGGTCGGCCTGCTCCTGGCGGCGGGCCTTGAGTTTCTCGCCCAGGTCCTTCTTGAACTCGTCCAGGGTGTCGAACTCGGACACGTCCTTGGCGAACTCATCGTCCACCTCGGGCTCCTGCTTCTCCTTCACCTCGTGGCACTTGACCTTGAACACCACCTGGGCGCCGGCCAGCTCGGGGGTGTAGTTCTCGGGGAAGGTGATGTCCAGATCCTTCTCGTCGCCGGCCTTCATGCCGATGACCTGGTCCTCGAAGCCGGGGACGAAGGAGCCGGAGCCCAGCTCCAGGCTGTAGTTCTCCCCCTTGCCGCCCTGGAAGGGCTCGCCGTCCTTGAAGCCCTCGAAGTCGATCACCGCGGTGTCGCCCTTCTTGGCCTTGCGCTCCACGCTCACCAGGCGGGAGGCCCGGTCGATGTACGGCTTCAGCTCGCCCTTGATGTCGGCGGCGGTGACTTTCACGTCGGCCTTGCCCACGGGCAGGCCCTTGTAGTCCTTGATGGACGCCTCGGGCTTGACCGTGATGGTGGCCTTGAAGGTGAAGCCGTCGGCGGTGGCCTCCAGCACCTCCAGCTGGGGATAGGCCACGGGCTTGATGCCGGTCTCCTTCAGGGCGGCCTCATAGGCGTCGGGATAGGCCAGGGAGATGGCGTCGTCGAAGAAGATCTCAGCGCCGTACATCTTTTCCACCATCTTCCGGGGGGCCTTGCCCTTGCGGAAGCCGGGGATGTTGATGCGGTTCTTCTGGCGGTTGTACACCTTGTCGATGGCGGCCTGGAACTCAGGGGCTCCGACCTCGATCACCAGCTCAAAGGTGCTGTTCTCTTTTTTCTCGTTGCTCTTGATGTTCATGGTGTGTTCCTCCAAGCTCGGCCCGCCGAACGCCGGGCCTTCTTTCTAAATAATCCAACCTATTCTATCAGATAGGCGCGGAGATTTCCACTGTTTTTTTGCTCAATCCAAAATTTTTTTTGGACGGAATCCGACAAAGTCCGCCGACACCAGGTGATAGTCCACCCCGCCCTGGGTCCCCTCGATGGCCAAACGGTGGCTGGGGCCGTGGAGATGGCCGTAGCAGCAGGTCCTCACCTCATACCGCTCCATGAGCTCGACGATCTCCTGACAGCGGTAGCCCCGGTACAGGGGCGGGTAATGGAGAAAGCACAGCTTTTCCCGCTCCCCCGCCGCCTTCAGCGACGCCTCCAGCCGGATCAGCTCCCGGTTGAACACCTTTTCCCAGTGGGGGGTCCCGTTCTCCTCAAAGAACCAGCCCCGGGTGCCGCATAAGGCGGTCTCCCCGTAAAAGGCGCAGTTGTTGTGGAGGATGTGGAGCCGGTCGAAGCCGTTGGCCTGGAAAAAGGCGTTCATTTTGGCTGCTGTGTTCCACCAGTAGTCGTGGTTGCCCTTGAGCAGCCACTTCTCCCCCGGCAGTTCCCCGTTCAGGAAGGCGAAGTCCTCCCTGGCCTCCTCCAATCCCATGCCCCAGGACAGATCGCCGCACAGCACCACCGTGTCCGTGTCTGCCACCGGGGCGAAGCCCTCCCGGAGCTTGTCCACATACCCCTCCCATCCGCCGCCGAACACGTCCATTGGTTTGTCGGCCCCCAAGGACAGGTGGGTATCTCCGATGGCGTAGAGAGCCATCCCATCACCTCTTATTTCAGGAAATCCAGCACACTGCCCTTCATGGCGGTCTTTTCCACCGCGCCGTCGAAGCGGCGGCGGAACTTCTTGAGCCGCGCCAAGGGCGCCGGGGTGGGCACGCCGGTGACCTCGGTGAGCTGGTCCAGGATCTCCAGCCCGGCCCTATGCTCCTTCACCCCCAGGGCGTCCAGCACGCTGTCGCAGAATTTGAAGGGGCTGGCGGTGGACACCACCACGGTGGGGGTATCGTCCCCCGTCTCCTCCCGGTACTCCTCCAGCACGTGGAACGCCACGGCGGTGTGGGGGTCGATCAGATAGTTCCGCTCGTTCCACATCCGGGCGATCATGTCCTTTGTCTGCCGGTCGTCGCAGTACCCGGCGCTGAACTCCTTCTTCAGCTTGGTGCGGATGGAGCTGTCCACCCGGTAGCTGCCGTACTCCCCCAGCTGGGACATGTACTCCCGCACCAGCTTGTCGTCCCGGCCGGACAGCTCGAAGAGCATCCGCTCCAGGTTGCTGGAGATCAGGATATCCATGGACGGGGACAGAGTATTGTAGAAAGAGCGGTTGCGGTCATAGGTGCCGGTGTTGATGAAGTCGGTGAGCACGTTGTTCTGGTTGGAGGCGCAGATCAGCCGGTCGATGGGGATGCCCATGGTCTTGGCGTAGTAGGCCGCCAGGATGTTGCCGAAATTGCCGGTGGGCACGCACACGTTGACCGCCTGGCCCTTGGAGATGGCTCCGGCCTTGAGCAGATCGCAGTAGGCGGAGGCGTAGTAGACGATCTGGGGCAGCACCCGCCCCCAGTTGATGGAGTTGGCGGAGGACAGAAAGTAGCCCCGCTCCGCCAGCTCGGCCGCCAGCGTCTCGTCGGCGAACAGGGTCTTGACCCCGGCCTGGGCGTCGTCGAAGTTGCCCACCACGGAGCACACCCCCACGTTGCCCCCCTCCTGGGTCACCATCTGGAGCTCCTGGATCTCGGAGACACCGTCCTTGGGGTAGAACACCAGGATCCTGGTCTTGTCCACGTTGCGGAAGCCCTCCAGCGCGGCCTTGCCCGTGTCGCCGGAGGTGGCCACCAGGATGCACACCGTCTTTTTCTCGTCGTTCTTCTCCAGCGACGCGGTGAGCAGATGGGGCAGCACCTGGAGCGCCATGTCCTTGAAGGCGCAGGTGGGCCCGTGCCACAGCTCCAGGCAGTAGGTGTGCTCGTCCAGCTTGACCACGGGCGCGATATCCTCGCTGGAGAACTTCCCCCCGCCGTAGGCCTCGGCGGCGTAGGCGGTGAGCTCGGAGGCGGCAAAGCCCTCCAAAAAGCTGTTCATGATGTACACCATCCGCTGCTGGTAGGACATCTCCTTCATGGTCTCCACCGCGGAGGCGGGCAGGCGGGGCAGCACCGCCGGGGTGAGCAGGCCGCCGTCGGGAGCCAGGCCCTTGGCGATGGCCTGAGGGGCGCTCATACGCAGGTCTTTATTTCTCGTGCTCAGATAATTCATGGTCATCTCACTACTCTCATTAGATTGTTGTAGAACAGGTCTTGGACGACCGTTTCTCTGTAACCATGGTGCAGCAGGTGCTCATAGAGCCGGGGCAGACTGTCGATGGCGGGCAGATCGGCGATGGTGTCGCAGCCGTCCCAATCGCCTCCCAAGGCCGCGCTCCTTTCGCCGCCCAGCTCCAGCAGCCGGTCCAGATGGACCCGGACCATGTCCAGATCCCGGCCGCCTCCCACGAACTCGGTGTAGAAGTTGAGCCCGATCACACCTTGATTCTCTATTATCGCAGTTATTTGCCCATCCGTCAAGTTCCTTGTGTGATCCCACACAGATTTTATATTGGAGTGGCTGGCCAGAATGGGCCGGCGGGCCATCGCCATCACGTCCCAGAAGCCCGCCTCCGACAGGTGGGACACGTCCACCAGGATGTCCAGCTCCTCCATCCGCTCCACGAACCGCCGCCCCAGTGGAGACAGCCCCCGCTCCGATCCGTCGGCGTGAGCGCCTGACAGTGCATTGGCATGGTTCCATGTGAGGTTGATCGCTTTTACACCATCTGCCGCCGCCTGAGCCAGACGGTCCGAATCGCAGCCCAGCAGCTCACCGCCCTCCACCGACAAAAAAGCGGCGGCCTTCCCCTGGCTCTGGGCCAGCTCCGCCTCCGCGGCGGTGCGGCACTGGACGATCCTGTCCGCGTTGCGGGCCATCTGGTCCTTGAAGCAGCGCAGGAGGGCCTGATATGCCCGCTCCACCGAATCCCCGCCCAACGGGCCGCCGGTGTAGCCGTCTGCCGTCCAGAGGGCGAAAAATTGGCAGTACCGCCCAAAGCCCGCCGTCCGCTCCAGGGAAATCATCCCAGCGTTGCGGTCCAGCCCCTCGTACTCCCGCCAGCAGCGGGAAATAGTGTCGCAGTGGGCGTCAAATACAGAAATCGGCACAAGGCTCCCTCCTAAAATGCGTTTTCGATGTAAGAGATCTCCGGTCTTGCGGTATGGAGCCCCTGGGGTGCGTACACCTCCGCCACGTCGAACCGGGGCTGGAGCTTGGTGGAGTGGCACATCAGATAATATTCCGCGGCGGCCCGGAGCTTCCGCTGCTTAGAGGCCGTCACCGCCTCACACGCCGTGCCGAAGCGGTCGTTTTTCCGCAGCTTGACCTCCACAAAAGCCAGATACCGCCCGTTTTGCGCCACAATGTCCAGCTCCCCCATACGGCAGCGGAAATTGACGGCCGCGATGGCCCAGCCCCGTTTCCGCAGGTCCGCCGCCACCAGCGCCTCGCCCCACCGGCCCAGCACCCGGGCCTGCTCTCCTCCGCCGCTCACAGCTTTTTCAAGAAGGTACGGCGGTGGATGGGACAAGGCCCAAACGCTCCCAAAAGCGCGCGGTGCCGTTTGGTGCCGTAGCCCTTGTGACGATCGAATTCGTACTGGGGATAGAGCGCAGCCATCTCCCTCATATGGCGGTCCCGGCTGACCTTGGCCAGGATTGACGCCGCCGCGATCGATACTGACAGGCTGTCTCCCTTTACAGCGACCACATGGGGCGTGACGATGGAATACCGGCTCCCATGGTCCCGGTTGCCGTCGATGAGGGCGAAGTCAGCCCCTTGCTCCAGCCCGTCGATGGCCAGCTGCATGGCCTTGATCCGGCTGTTCAGGATATCGATCTCGTCGATCTCCTTCGGCTCCACCCAGGCCACCGACCAGGCAAGGGCTTGGGCCACGATCTGATCATACAGCGCTTCCCGCCGCTTTTCCGGCACCTTCTTAGAGTCGTCCAGGCCGGGCAGCTCCAGCCCCACCGGCAGAATGACCGCCCCGGCGTACACCCGGCCCGCCAGAGGCCCTGCCCCCGCCTCATCACAGCCGCACACGGCGCGATAGCCCCGTGACATGGCCTCACATTCCAGCTCCCAACCGGGCACAGACCCTCTCCCCTCTCTATACGTCTTCGGGCGTCTCAAGTGTAAAGCGGCCAAGCTTGCCGCCTCGGAACTCATCCAGCAGTACCTTTGCCATCCGTTCTGTGTCTGCATCCCCGCCGGAGACCAGCATCCCTCGCTTCCGGGCGCAGCGCTCCAGCAGTTTCCAGCCCGGCTGGCCGTCCATATCCGTCAGCTTATAGCGCTCTTCCAGCGCCTTCGGATAGCGGTCCCGGAGCAGCTCCAGCAGAGCGCAGGCCAGCCCCTCCACATCGGTCACCTCATCCTTCACCGCACCGGTAAAGGCCAGGTGGAGGCCGGTGGCCTCGTCCTCGAATTTGGGCCACAGGATGCCCGGCGTATCCAAGAGCTCCAGCCCCGCGTCCACGCTCACCCACTGCTTGCCCCGGGTGACCCCGGGCCGGTCGCTGGCTTTGGCGGACTTGCGGCGGGCCACCTTGTTGATGAACGTGGACTTGCCCACGTTGGGCACCCCCACCACCATGGCCCGGATGGGACGGCCCACCTGCCCTTTGGCTTTCCAGGCTGCCAGCTTGTCTTTGAGCACATGGCTGGCGGCGGCGGAGAACTGCCCAACGCCCTTCCCCGTTTTGGCATCCGTCTCCAGCACACCGCAGCCCTTGGCCTTGAACCAGGCCGTCCAGCGGACAGTCATGGCGTGGTCTGCCTGATCCGCCCGGTTGAGGACGATCAGCCTAGGCCGGTCTCCCACGATCGCGTCGATATCCGGGTTGCGGCTGGAGATCGGGATGCGGGCATCCACCACCTCGGCCACCAGATCCACCAGCTTCACATCGTTTTCCATCTGCCGCCGGGTCTTGGTCATGTGGCCGGGATACCATTGTATGTTCATACCATCCACCTTCTTCGAGAATGAACTGGACGCTGAATAAAAAAGGAGCGGTCACCCGCTCCTTTTTTATCGCGCAGCTTACAGATCCTCTTTGATCTTAGCGGCCTTGCCCACGCGGTCGCGCAGATAGTACAGCTTGGCGCGGCGGACCTTGCCCTTGCGGACGGTCTCCACCTTCTCGATGGTGGGAGCATGCAGGGGGAACACCTTCTCCACGCCCACGCCGTAAGAGATGCGGCGGACGGTGAAGCTCTCCTCGATGCCGCCGTGCTTCTTGGCGATCACGGTGCCCTCAAACACCTGGATACGCTCACGGCTGCCCTCCTTGACCCGGATGTGCACCCGGACGGTGTCACCCACGCGGACGGAAGGAGCTTCCTCCTTCATGTACTTGTCGCTGAATTGCTGAAGCAGATCCATTTGATTTTTCCTCCTAGTTTCAAGCGTTCATGCGTCCTAGCCCGTGGCCGCGCAGAGGACCGCCCTTTTTCAGACTTAGGTAGTTTACCACGATCTGCCCGCATTTGCAAGGACTTTTTCCACTCTCCCCTAAAAATTTATCCGTTTTCCCTCCGCAGCACCCCCAGGAGCAGCCACAGGGCGGTGAGCAGCAGCGTCACATTGGCGTAATGGACGGCGGCCACCGCTCCTACCCCCACCAGCAGGCCCACCAGACAGCCGGACAAGGCGGTCATCAGCCGCTCCGCCCAGTCGGGATCCAGCCGGCCCGCCAGCAGGCCGTACAGCACCCGCCCGCCGTCCAGGGGCAGGATGGGCAGCAGATTGAACGCCCCCACCGCCAGCGTGAGCGCCGCCGCCAGGCCCCAGCCCCAAAGCAGCGCCAGGGCTCCGAACAGCAGGTTTGCCGCCGGGCCTGCCAGCGCCACCAGGCTGTCCCGGCCGTAGCCCAGCGGCCTGGGGTAGCCCATGCGCAGCTCCGCTCCCACCGCCGTCAGAGACAGCTTTTCCACCCGGCCCCCAAACGCGGCGGCGGCGGCAATGTGGCCCAGCTCGTGGAGGACGCAGGCCGCCAGCCCCCAGGGCAGCAGCCCCACCCCCTCGTCCAGCCAGAACAGCACCGCCAGCAGGAGCAGGAAGCCGGGGGTCGCCTCCACCCGGAGGCGGTCATGACAGGTCCACATAATAGGCCGGGTCCAGCCGGATATCGTCCTTTTCGATGGTGAGGTGCAGGTGGGAGCCGGTGGCGTTGCCTGTGTGGCCCACCAGCGCCACCGTCTGTCCGCAGGCCACCGGGTCCCCCTTGCGGACCAGCAGCTTGCTGCAATGGGCGTAGAAGCTGCTCACGTTGTTTTCATGGTCGATCATCAGATAGTTCCCAAATTCGTCGCTCTCCCCGATATATCTCACGGTGCCGGCGGCAAAGGCGCCGATCTCCGCCCCCTCCTCTGCGCCGATATCCAAGGCCAGGTGGAACTCCTTTTTGCCGTTGATGGGGCTGTCCCGGTATCCGAAGCCGGAGGTGGCGGTGCCGTCCACCGGCACCGCGGTCTCGCTCAAGCCCAGCTCGTAGAAGGCCAGGCTCACGTTGCGGGGCAGCTCGATCCCATCGTCGGTGTACTCCTGAGCCATGGCCGTCACCACCTGGGGCGGGACGGACTCCGACGGAACAGGCTCTGGATCGGGCTGGGCCCGGACCGGCTCGTCCCCCTTTTGGACAAAGCCGCCGCCCGCCAAAAGGCCGTTGTCATGGACATAGGCCAGTCCGCCTCCGGGCGCCTGACTCAGCAGCGTCACCGGCCGCTGAGAGACATCCGGCGGGGGCGAAGGCGCCTCCTCCTCCACCTCCCCGCCCATCAGGGTGATGCACAGCGCCTCCAGCGCGTTTTGGACCGGCTCGCCCTGAGAGAGGTCCGTGCCGAACCGCTGGAACGCGGCCTTCAGGTCCACGTTGGCGGAGGCGGCCGTCCGCCACGCCTCCAGCTGGGCGGGAAATACACCGCGCCCGATGTAGACCAGCAGGAACAGGGCTACGCTGACCGCCAGCTGGAGCAGCCTGCGCTGTTCCCCCTCCGCCCCGCTGTTCTTGGCGGGATGCCTGGTCCTCTGGGGAGCCCTCCGTCCCCTGTCCGCCGCTGTACGCCTGGATGCCCCGTCCATAGCCGCCCCTCCTTGTCCATACCTTCTGGCTTACTGTATGTCCAAGGCCGGAGTTTTATGCAGCCCTAACGCCGATCGTGCCCACAAAACAGCCTTCCCCTGCCGGCGCATCAAAAAACCGGGCGCTCCCCTATGGGAACGCCCGATTTTAAGTGGAGCGGGTGAGGGGAATCGAACCCCCGTGTTCAGCTTGGGAAGCTGACATTCTGCCATTGAACTACACCCGCGACTTCTTTTGCATTATAGCAGGCTCCGGCGGAAAATGCAAGCTTTTTTTTTTGCAGAACTAACAGAATATGGAATTTCAAAATTTTCACAAAAATCTCTTTACAAACGGAACAATTATTGCTATAATGATAACAACAAATTTAGTGGAGGTGATGATGATGAAGGTCCTCTTATCAATGCCCGTTGATATCGACGAGTTGATCTTCGCCGGAGAGACTACCGTTCCCAGCGACCGCTGAGCACGACGTACTTTCAATGGTATAAGATATGGCTCGTCCCCCCTGCGGGACGTTTTTATTTTACCTTCAAAAAGGACACCGCCGATCATGGCGGTGTCCTTTTTGCTGTTCAGAGCGTTACGATCACCGGCTGCTCCGGCCCCGGCCCAGGAAACGCAGCAGGTAGAGGAACAGGTTGATGAAGTCCAGATACAGCTGCAGTGCGGAGTAGATGGACGCCTTTTGCAGCATGACCTCATCGCCGTAGAAATAGGAGTAGTTGGCCTTGATCTTCTGGGTATCATAGGCGGTGAAGCACAGGAACACCACGATGCCCACCATGCAGATGATCCGCTCCATGGCGGTCAGATCCAGGAACATGGTCAGCAGCCCCGCGATCAGCAGGAAGATGAGGCCGCCGATGAGGAAGGGTCCCAGCTTGGACAGATCGGTCTGAGTGAACCGGCCGTAGAGGGCGAACGCGCCGAAAAACAGGGCGGTGAGGCCGAAGATGACCACCAGGTCCGCCACGCCATAGGCCACGAAGTACACCGAGAACACGATCCCATTGAGGATAGAGTAGACGGTGAACAGCATCCGGGTGACCCCCACCGGCCGCTTCAAGATCCCCACGGACATGATGAGCACCACCGCCACCTCCGCGATGAGCAGGACCATGGGGATGTAGGGATTCCCAAAGAAATAGACCACCAGCCCGGTCTCAGCCAGGGCCGCCGCCAGCAGGAATGTGACCATCAGCCCCAGGAACATCCAGCCGAAGGTGCGGGAGATATACTGGTTCAGCGTCAGCCCCGCCTGGGCGTAGCCGCTGTCGAAGTCATAACGGCCCATATTTCGTTCATCCATATTCAACTCTCCTTATCCACTTGTTTCATCTGCTTCAGGTTGCCGATCTTCCGCGCCCGGCGGTCCAGTTCCGCCAGCACGTCCTCCAGTGGGATTCCCTGCTCCGCCATCATCACCATCAGGTGGTAGATGAGGTCGGAGATCTCTCCCACCGTGTCGGACGGCACGCCG
This sequence comes from uncultured Oscillospiraceae bacterium, assembly GCA_910588495.1. Taxonomy (GTDB): domain Bacteria; phylum Bacillota; class Clostridia; order Oscillospirales; family Oscillospiraceae; genus Enterenecus. The sequence goes on from CAJUPU010000001.1 coordinate 11,246, forward strand.
TTCTTGGCGGCGATGACGGTCTCGGCACACTCCTCGCCCACCTTTTTCAGGATCTTATCCAGCCCCTTGTCGAACAGATAGCAGGTGTAGGACCCCTCCTGGGGGTCGGTCTTGCGGCTCAGGACCACCGAGTAGAGCCGTTCCAGTGTACCATCCATATCATATCCCTCCAGCCTTGGCTTTCATACATTATATCTCGATCTGCCGGAAAAAGCAACTGTGGGCCCCCGTGTGGCAGACGGGGCCGTCGGGCACGCAGACATACAGCAGGGTGTCGGTGTCGCAGTCGGTAAAGATCTCCTTCACATGGAGGAAATTCCCGCTGGTCTCCCCCTTGTTCCAAAGGGACTGACGGCTCCGACTCCAAAACCAGGCCGTTTTGGTCTCAAGAGTGCGCTCCACCGCCTCCCGGTCGGTGAAGCCCAGCATGAGCACCTCGCCGCTCCCCTGCTCCTGGACGATCACCGGGATCAGCTTCGATTTTTGGAACAGCAGATCGAGATCGAACATATCCATTCACCTCACCGGGATGTCCTTTTGCCGCAGGAATTCCTTGACCTGGGGCACCGTCAGCTCTCCGAAATGGAACAGCGACGCCGCCAGCGCCGCGTCACAGCCAGTCTCCCGGAACACCTGGGCGAAGTGCTCCAGGCTGCCGCAGCCGCCGGAGGCGATCACCGGGATCGAAACGGCCTCCGCGATCGCCCTGGTCATCTCCACATCGAACCCCGCCTTAGTGCCGTCCGCATCCATGGAGGTGAGCAGGATCTCCCCCGCGCCCAGGGCCTGGCCGCGCTTTGCCCACTCCACCGCGTCCAGCCCGGTGGGCGTGCGGCCTCCGGCCACCACCACCTCGTACCAGCCCTCCGGACGGCGGCGGGCGTCGATGGCCAGCACCACACATTGAGAGCCGAACCGTTGGGCGGCGCGAGCGATCAAGGTCTCATCCTTTACAGCGGCGGAGTTGACGGATATCTTGTCCGCCCCCGCCCGGAGCAGCCGCTGGAAGTCCTCCAGGGTGCGGATGCCGCCCCCCACGGTGAGCGGCACAAACACCTGGGCGGCGGTGCGCTCCACCACGTCGGCCACAGTGTCCCGGGCATCGCTGGTGGCGGTGATGTCCAAAAAGACGATCTCGTCAGCCCCCTGGTCTGAGTAGGCCCGGGCCAGTTCCACCGGATCGCCCGCCTCCCGGATGTTCACGAAATTGACTCCCTTGACCACCCGGCCGTCCCGCACGTCCAGGCAGGGGATGATGCGTTTGGCTAACATGGCAGCTCCTCCAAATAGCGGTCGATGTCCCGCTGACCCTTCAAGACCACGGACTTATCCGGATATCTCTCCCAAACGGCCCGGAATTCCCCCCGTTTTTGACGGGTCCGGCCCTTCCACAAGATCCACCACATAAATTCCAAGTCCATCTTCTCAGGACAGCCCTCGCCCATGTCAGCACGAGTCCTGCCTCGATAGCGAAAATAGCGCTTCCACGCCCGGATCAGGCAGACCGACCGGGGAAAGTCCAGGATGACGATCTCATCCGCCTCGGCCAAACGGCGCTCATATTCGAATCTTATGTAGTTTCCCTCGATGACCCAGGCCGGATGTTCCATGAACGCGTGGACCATCCGGTGGGCCTCTCCCCTGTCCCGCTCCTGCCAGCCGGGCGCCCAGTGCACTCGGTCGAAGTGGAGCACCGGGATGCCGTACCGCTCCCCCAGGGCCCGGGCCAGGGTGGATTTCCCCGCCCCGCTGTAGCCCATCACCGCGATCTTCACCCTTGCGGCCCCGCCTCGCGGACGGCCTGGGCCAGATCGAGGGTCCCGGCATAGTACGCTTTGCCGATGATGGCCCCATACAGTCCCATATCCCGGAGCCGTTTCACATCATCCAGAGTGGTCACTCCTCCCGAGGCCACGATATGGCAGCCGATCTCCTTTTGCAGCGCGGCCAGCTGATCGAAGCTGGGACCGGACAGCATCCCATCGGTGGCGATGTCTGTAAAGATTATCATCTTTACACCTTTTGCCTCCATCTGCCGGGCCAGCTCCAGCCCGCTGAGGCCGGAGTCCTTCTCCCAGCCCGCGGTACGCACCCGCCCGTCCAGGCAGTCGATGCCCACAGCCACCCGGTCTCCGTACTGTGTCAGAGCGTAGTCCACCACCTCGGGCCGGGTGACGGCGGCGGACCCCACGATCAGCCGGGACACTCCCGCCCCGGCCACCGCGTCCACATCCTCCGGCGTCTTGATCCCGCCGCCCAGCTCCACCGACAGGCCCGACTGCCGGATCACCTCGGAAATGTAGGGAAAATTGATCCGCACGCCACCCCGGGCGCCGTCCAGATCCACCATATGGATCCACTTAGCCCCGGCGTCGGCGAAGGCCCGCGCCGTGTCCAGCGCGCTGTCCGCCACCTGGCTGACTGTGGAGAATTCCCCTTTTCGCAGACGGACACACGTTCCGTCCTTCATATCTATGGCCGGCAATATGATCATCGCATCAAATCTCCAAAATTCTTCAAGATCTGCAGCCCCACCTCGCCGCTTTTTTCTGGGTGGAACTGACAGCCGTACACCCCACCATGGGATACCGCCGCCACCACAGAAGGGCCGTACTGCGTGCGGGCGATCACGTCCTCCTCATAGGCGGCGCAGCCGCAGAAGGAGTGGACAAAGTACACATAAGCCCCGTCGTCCAGCCCGCGAAACAGCGGCGAACCGTTTTGAAACTCCAGGCTGTTCCAACCGATATGAGGCAGCTTGTACGAGGTCTCGATCAGCTGGACCCGCCCGCTGACAAGTCCTAAGCCTTCACAGCTTCTCCCTTCCTCGCCCAGGTCGAACAGCAGCTGCATCCCCAGGCAGATCCCCAAAATGGGCTTGCGCCCCGCCTGGGCCAGCACGGCCTGGTCAAGACCCGTCTGCCGTAGCTTGTCCGCCGCGTCCGGGAACGCCCCCACCCCCGGGAGGATCACGGCGTCCGCCCGTTCCAGCCCGGCCGCGTCGCCGGTGATGAGGGTCTTTTGCCCGATATACGCCATGGCGTTGGACACGCTTTTCAGGTTGCCCACCCCATAATCCACGATGGCGGTATAGCCCATCACAACGCCCCCTTGGTGGAGACGATGGTGTCTCCCTCTACCCCCACGGCCTCCTTCAGCGCCAGCCCCAGGGACTTGAACAGCGCCTCGGTGATGTGGTGTGCATTGTCTCCATACTCGCATTTTTGGTGTAAAGTGATTCCGCTGTTCATCGCAAGCGCCCGCATGAATTCCGCCGTCAAACAGCTGTCATAGCCGCCGATCGCGGGCTGGGGCATGGGCGCGTCGAACACCAGATAGGGCCGGTTTGAGATGTCCAAGACCGTGCCGCAAAGGGCCTCGTCCATGGGCACGGAAGCCGCGCCGTACCGGCGGATGCCCCGTTTGTCCCCCAGCGCCTCCCGGAGCGCCTGGCCCAGCACGATGCCCACATCCTCCACCGTGTGGTGCCCGTCCACGTGGAGGTCGCCCAGGGCGGACAGCTCCAGGCCAAATCCGGCGTAAAAGGCCAGGGCGGTGAGCATATGATCGAAGAAGCCGATGCCGGTAGACACGCTCACCTCTCCCCCGTCCAGGCAGAGAGCCAGGGTGATGTCCGTCTCCTTCGTGGTGCGCTGTATGGTCGCCTGCCGCATGGACAGCTCCCCCTTTACTCTAGACTTTGACGGCCGCTCACTCGGCCTCTTTGGAAAACAGCTCTTCCACAAGCTCCTTCGCGGCCGCATGGTGGGCGGCGGGGACGAAAAAGCGGATGCGCTCCGAAAGGCCCCCTGTTTTGATCGCCAGCCCCGCCCCCAAGGAGCTCTCCTGATAAAAGGGAACACCGTGCTGGCGCAGGACATCGGCCAGCATCCCCGCCCAAATGGGACTCTGCTCCGTCAGAAAACACATCTCCCCCAGTTTTTGACCGGGCACCGCCTGGGGTCCCTCTGTCAGCGACTCATATGCCTCCATGCTCATGATGACCAAGTCGCTGTAGCCGTTTTTTGTGATAAAGATCGGCTCGTTTTTCCCGTGGCAGAGCTCCGAGATCTTCGTGGTATTGCGCAGGTCGGTGATCGGTATGATCTTCGGCATATAAAGGCCCCCTTTCTATGCCATTATCATAGCATGATCATGTACAATATGCAAGGCGTTTTTATGCGCTCTATTGGAAGCGCACCTGGATGGAATTGGCGTGAGCGGTGAGCTTTTCCGCCTGGGCCAGCGCCACGATTTCCCGGGAAATAGGCTCCAATGCCTCCCGGCCGAACTCCAGCACGCTCATGGACTTGAGAAAACTGTCCACGCTCAGGGGCGAGAAGAACCGGGCGGTGCCGCTGGTGGGCAGCACGTGGTCCGGCCCCGCCAGGTAGTCCCCCAAAGGCTCCGGCGTGTATGCCCCCAAAAACACCGCCCCCGCGTTTTTCACCAGGGGGAGCAGCTCCCGGGGCGCTTTCGTGACGATCTCCAGGTGCTCCGGCGCGATCTCGTTGGCCAGCTCCACGCATTTGTCCAGATCCTCGCACACGATGGCACAGCCGAAGTCCCGCAGAGAGGTCTCCATGATCTCAGAGCGGCTGAGATATCCGGTCTGCCGGACGATCTCAGCGTCCACCGCCTGGGCCAGCGGCCCGGAATCGGTGAGCAGCACCGCCGAGGCCAGCTTGTCATGCTCAGCCTGGCTGAGAAGATCGGCGGCCACGAAGCTCGGGTCGGCGGTCTCGTCGGCGATGACCAGCACCTCCGACGGCCCTGCCACCATATCGATGTCCAGTGTCCCATAGGCCAGCCGCTTGGCCGCCGCCACATAGGCGTTGCCCGGCCCCACCAGCTTATCCACCCGGGGGATGAAGCCTGCGCCATAGGTGACCGCCGCCACCGCCTGGGCCCCGCCCACGGCGATCACCCGGTCCACCCCTGCGATCTTGGCCGCCGCCAGCACCGCATCGCTGAGGTTCTCCGTGGGCGGGGTGAGCATGACGATCTCCTCCACCCCGGCCACCTTGGCGGGAACGGCGTTCATCAGCACCGAGCTGGGGTAGGCGGCGGTGCCGCCGGGGACATAGATCCCCACCCGGCTCAGCCCCCGGACGATACGCCCCACCCTGCCCCCGTCTGGGGAGGTCCACTCGGCGGACTTGACCAGCAACTTCTCGTTGTAGTCCCGGATGTTCCGGGCGGCGTGCTCCAGGGCGGCGGTCAGCTGAGGCGGGCAGGCGTCATAGGCCTGGTCCAGCCGCTCCTTCGGCAACTCATAGGGCGCGTTGTGGTCGAACCGGAGGCTGTACCGCTCCACCGCCGGCAGTCCCTCCGCCCGCACGGCGTCCAGGATGGCCTTGACGGCCAGCTCGATGTCGGCGTTCTTTTCCGCCGCCCGTGCCCGCATGGCGTCCAGCTGGCGGCGCTCCGCCCGGCCGTCCGCTTTGATGATGGCGATCATGCCTCTCCCCCCAATCTCCGCTCCATTCGGGTCAAAAAGTCGGCGATCTCGTTTTTATACAGCTTCATGGATGCGGTGTTGACAATGAGCCGCGCCGACACCTGGGCCACGTCCTCGATGGGTTCCAGGCCGTTCTCCCTCAGCGTCGCCCCTGTCTCCACGATGTCCACGATGCCGTCGGCCAGGTCCAGGATGGGGGCCAGCTCCACACTGCCCTCGATCTTGATGATGTCCACATCCATGCCCTTGCCCTCAAAGAAGGCGCGGGTGACGCCGGGGTACTTAGACGCCACCCGGCGGGTCTTGTAGGTGCCATAAAAATCGCTGTCCCGCTTCACCGCCAGGGCGAAGCGGCACCGGCCGAAGCCCAGGTCCAGCACCTCGTAAAAGGCCCCGCCCTTCTCCAGGATGGTGTCCTTGCCCACCACCCCCAGGTCGCACACCCCATGCTCCACGTAGGTGATCACGTCGGGGGCCTTGGCCAGCACCACGTCCAGCGGGTAGTTGGGCAGGGCGTGGATCAGCCGCCGCCCGGGGTCCCTCACGGGGGAGCAGTCCAGCCCCATGGACTCGAACAGCTCCACCGACTTGTCCTGTAAACGCCCCTTGGTCAGGGCGATCCGCAGCCGCTCGCTCATACCGTCAGCCACCTCTCTTCCTCGCCGTCCAGCAGCAGCACCCGCCGCGCGCCCTTCTCCCGGGCCAGGTTCCTCGTGCTGTCCAGGGTCCGGCAGGGGGACAGCTCACAGCTCCCGGCAGGGCGGCTGTCCACCACCGCCAGGGCCTGGGCCAGCGATCCGGGGCCGTAGTGGATGACGGTGTCCAGCTCCGGGGTCTCCACGGTGAGGCAGGCCCCCACCGCGTCCACGTCCACGGCGAAGCCGGTGGCCTCCGCCCTGCGGCCGAACTGCTCCATGAGCCCGTCGTACCGGCCCCCGGACAGCACCGGGGCCCCCGCGCCCTCGGCGTAGCCCCGGAACACCAGCCCGGTATAGTAATCCAATTGATGGACCAGCCCCAGATCGAAGCGGACACAGTCCCCGTATCCCGCGGCGGACAGCTCCCCGTACAGCCGCCGCAGGTGGTCCAAACTGCCGCAGGGCCCCGCCAGCGCCTGGGCCTCGTCCAGCACCTCCACCCCGCCGAACAGGTAGGGCAGGCGGCGCAGGGCCGCGCAGGCGTCCTGCCCCCGGTAGGGCTCCAGCAGGTCGTTGAGCAGGGCGAAGTTCTTTCCCTCGATAGCGGCGCGCAGCCGTTCCAGCTCCTCCTGGGGCATGTTCATCCGCCCGGCCAGCGCCCGGTAGAATCCGGCGTGGCCCAGCTCGATGTGGAACTGCCGCAGCCCGCAGGAGCGCAGGGCGTCCACCGCCATGGCCACCATCTCCAGGTCGGCCTTGTCCCCCACCGCGCCGATCATCTCCACCCCGCACTGGGCGATCTCGCGGCTGCCTCCCGCGTGGGCCAGGCGGTCGCGGAACACGGTCTGGTCGTAGTACAGCCGCTGGGGCAGGGCCAGGTGCTTCAGCTTGGTGGCCGCCACCCGGGCGATGGGGGCGGTGCAGTCGGGCCGCATGACCATGATCTTGCCCGAGCGGTCCACGATCTTCAGCATGGATTCCTGGGGGATGGGGTTGCCGGACTGGACGAACAGGTCGTAAAACTCCACCTCCGGGGTGATGACCTCGGTGTAGCCCCGGCGGCGGAACAGCGCCACCAGAGCGCCCTGCACCTGGCGGCGCTCCAGGCACTCGGAAAACAGCCGGTCCCGGGTGCCCTCGGGGGTGTTGATGTGGATGTTCATAGGGATCATCTCCAAATTCTTTAGCTCGCTAATGTGACGAATCATACCACATCCATGGCGGCCTGTCAACCCCGGCTTTGTCTGCGCTCCAGCAACAATTTCACACCCAGTCCAAATGCAAAACAACCAAGCAATATGAACCCACCCCAAATCACATTCCAATATGGGGATGATATGTCAAACATCATGCAGAGAAGCTCATGCCAGAATTTCCAACCAACCGCGATCGCAAACAAATCGAACAGCAGGTAGCCTCCACCCAAAAGGTACACCCATCTCCACCAATAATTAGTACGTCGATTTTTGAAAAACGTGCCCACACCTAAGACGCATAATGCAAGCAAAATCACCATCAGGAAATAGTACAGCGCGCCTTTGCTCTCCAGTGTGGAAATCCAGAAATCCGCATATGAATTTCGGTCGATCAATCCCCAAATGCGGTGTAAATGAAACACTCCAAAAAACAGGAAAAACCACGGCTCAAATACTTCTATCTTTTTCAAGCAATACCTCGATCAAAACAGCGAGAACTGGCTGCTGTCCGGCAGGTCCCCGAAGGCCCCCGCCTCCTTGAGCTGCTCCAGATGGGTGGAGGACACCTTGGTGCACGCCAGGGCGAACTCCTCGATGGACAAAAAGTCCTTCCCCTGCCGTTTGTCCATGATGTCCCAGCCCACGGTCTCCCCCAGCCCGGCCACCGAGGTGAAGGGCGGGATCAGCGCCCCCTTCTCCTCGTCCACCAGGAAATCCACGGCGTGGGAGCGGCAGATGTCCATCCGGGCGAAGCTGAGTCCCCGGAGATAGAACTCATAGCACACCTCCAGGGTGGTGAGCATGTCCTCCTCCACCGCCGAGGGGCGGTCCTTCTTTTCTTTCGCGTTCTTTTTGGCGTTGATCTCCGCCATCTTGCGCTTGACCACCTCCATCCCCCGGCACATGTACTTCTCATCGAAGGCCTTGGCCCGGATGGAGAAATAGGCGGCATAGAACGCCAGCGGCCGGTGGACCTTGAACCAGGCGATGCGGAAGGCCATCATCACATAGGCCACCGCGTGGGCCTTGGGGAACAGATAGGCGATCTTTTTGCAGGACTCGATGTACCACTCGGGAACGCCGTGCTCCTTCATCTCGTCCTCCGCCCCCTCGGGCAGGCCCCGGCCCTTGCGCACCGCCTCCATGATCTTGAAGGCCCGGGTGTCCTTGAACCCCTTGGAGATCAGGAAGATCATGATGTCGTCCCGGCAGCCGATGGCCTCGTTGACCTTGGCCGTGCCGGAGGTGATCAGGTCCTTGGCGTTGCCCAGCCACACGTCGGTTCCGTGGGAGAAGCCGGACAGCCGCACCAGGATATCGAACTGATTGGGGTGGGTGTCCTCCAGCATTCCCCGGACGAAGGAGGTGCCGAATTCCGGGATGGCCACCGCCCCGGTGGGCCCCAGAATGGGGTCGTCGGTAAAGCCCAGCTCCTCCGAGGAGGTGAACAGGCTCATGGTCTTGGGGTCGTCCAGAGGGATCTTCTGGGCGTTCACCCCGGTGAGGTCCTCCAGCATCCGGATCATGGACGGATCGTCGTGGCCCAGCATGTCCAGCTTCAAGAGGTTGGACTCCATGGAATGATATTCGAAGTGGGTGGTGATGATGTCCGAGTCCTTGTCATCCGCCGGGTGCTGGGCGGGGCAGAAGTCATAGATCTCCTTGTCCTGGGGAATGACCACCATGCCGCCGGGGTGCTGGCCGGTGGTGCGCTTGACCCCCTCGCAGCCCTTGGCCAGCCGGAGCACCTCGGCGAAGGGCGCGTCTGTCTTTCCGATCAGCTCCAGATACTTTTTGGCATAACCGATGGCGGTCTTTTCCGCCACCGTGCCGATGGTGCCCGCCCGGAACACGTGGTCCTTGCCGAAGAGCTCGAAGGTGTACTTGTGGGCGCTGGACTGGTACTCGCCGGAGAAGTTCAGGTCGATATCGGGCACCTTGTCGCCGCCGAACCCCAAAAAAGTCTCAAAGGGAATGTTGAAGCCGTCCTTCTCATAGTCCGCCCCGCACACGGGGCACTTCTTGTCCGGCATGTCCGCCCCGCAGCCATAAGGATGGGCGGGGTCCTGGGCGTAGTCGAAGTCCGAGTGCTTGCAGCTGGGGCAGCGGTAGTGGGCGGGCAGGGAGTTCACCTCGGTGATGCCCGACATGAAGGCCACCAGGGACGAGCCCACCGACCCTCTGGAGCCCACCAGATAGCCGTGCTCCAGGGAGTTCTGCACCAGCTTCTGGGCGGACATGTAGATCACGTCGTATTTGCACCGGATGATGTCCACCAGCTCGGCGTTGATGCGGTCCACCACGATCTGGGGCGGCTCCTCCCCGTAAAGGCGGTGGGCCTTGCCCCAGACCAGCTCCTTCAGCTCGCCGTCGGAGTTCTCCAGCTTGGGGGCGAACAGTCCGTCGGGCAGGGGCCGCACATCGCCGCACCAGCCGGCCACCAGGTTGGGGCCGTCCACCACCACCTGGCGGGCCTTCTCCTTCCCCAGGTAGGAGAACTCCTCCAGCATCTCGTCGGTGGTGCGGAAGTAGAGGGGGTTGGGCTGATCCGCGTCCTCGAACTCCTTGGCGGCCAGCAGGACGTGGCGGTAGACCTCGTCCTCCGGCTCCATGAAGTGGACATCTCCCGTGGCGCACACCGGCTTGCCCAGCCGCTCCCCCAGGGCCACGATCCTCCGGTTGAAGGAGCGCAGATCCTCCCAGTCCCGAGCGATGGCCCGGCCCTCCTTGTTGGGCCGGAGCATGTAGGCGTTGTTGGACAGGGGCTGAATCTCCAAAAAGTCGTACCAGGACGCGATCCGCTCCAGCTCCCGGTCCTCCCGTCCCGCCGCCACCGCCTGGAACAGCTCCCCCGCCTCACAGGCGGAGCCGATGATCAGCCCCTCCCGGTTCTCGTCGATCAGGGATTTCGGCGTGATGGGAAAACGGTTGAAGTGCTCCAGATGGGCCTTGGACACCAGCTTATAGAGGTTGCGCAGGCCGGTCTGGTTTTTCGCCAGGATGATGAGGTGGAACGCGGACCGCCTTCCCCGCCCGCCCCGCTTCTGCCCGGCGAAGGCCCGGTTGATCTGGGCGGCCCGGCCCACCCCGCGCTCCCGGAGCAGGGGCACCAGCGCGGCCAGGATGAGGCCGCAGGTCTCCGCGTCGTCGTAGGCCCGGTGGTGCTGGAAGGGCGGCAGGCCCAGGGCGTTGGCCACCGTGTCCAGCTTGTGGTTGGGCAGCTTGGGGCACAGGTACTGGGCCAGGATCAGGGTGTCGAAATACAGCGGGTCGAAGCTCCTGCCCGAGCGGGCGCAGTATTCCCGGATGAAGCCGGTGTCGAAAGCGGCGTTGTGGGCGCACAGGGGCGCATCCCCCGCCCAGTCCAAAAAGGCGTCCACCGCCTCCTCCGGGGCTGGGGCGTCCCGCAGCATCTCGTCGGTGATCCCGGTAAGGGACACGGTCTTTGCGCTCAGCGGCCGCCCCGGCTGGGCGAAGGAGGCGAACTTGTCCACCACCTCCCCGCCCCGCACGCGCACCGCGCCGATCTCGATGATGGCGTCGGTCCGGGCATCCAGGCCGGTGGTCTCCAGATCGAAGGCCACGAATTCCCCGTCCAGCTCCATATCTCCGGGGCCGTGGACCGCCGCCTGCTCATCCACATCGTTCTGATAGTACGCCTCCACCCCGTACAGCACCTTGATCTTCTCCCCCCGGCCGGAGGCGCTGTAGGCGTCGGGGAAGGACTGCACCACCCCGTGGTCGGTGATGGCGATGGCGGGGTGGCCCCACTCGATGGCCCGCTTCACCACCGACTTGGTGTCGCACAGCGCGTCCATCATGGACATTTTGGTATGTAAATGGAGCTCCACCCGTTTTTCCGGAGCGGTGTCCTTCCGCCCAGGCTGCCTGGGCACCTCCGTAAGGCCGTAGGGCTCCAGCACCAAGTCGTTGTTGTCGAACCGGCCCAGGGTGAGCCGCCCCTGGACCTGGAGCCGCTGGCCCTTCTTCACCTGGTCGATGATGGGCTTTGCCTCCTCCCCTTCCATGAACCGGGTCACTCGGATGGACCCGGTGTAGTCGGTGAGGTCGAAGCACACCACCCACGCCTTGCGGCGGGCCAGCTCCCGGTGCTCGATGTTGAATACCTCGCCCTCCACCAGCACACTGCCCATGTCCAGGGTCAGCTCTCCGATGGGGATGGGCTTATTTTTGCCTCCCACAGCGCCGAAAATGGACTTTTTCTGTCTCTTTTTCCCGTCCTTAGACGAGGCGGCCGGGGCGTCCTTGCTCATCAGCTTGCGCCTCATGGCTTTCATCTGGGCCTCCAGCCCCTCCGGCGGCTGCTTTTTCGGGGCCGGGGCCTCCGGCGGCGCGGCGGGCGGGGCCTTGGGGGGCAGAGGCGGGGCCTCCGGCGCCGGACTCTCCTCCGCTGCGGAGGGCTCCGGCCTGGGCGCAGATTCCTCGGGCGCGGGCAGGTCCACCTCCACCGCCGCCGTACTGAGCCCAAAGGCCCGTTTCAGCGCCTCCGCCGCCTGGGACAGGATCTCCTGGGACACCGCCGCCCCGCTTAGGGCCACCTCCATGGCCCGCTGGCCCCGGTGCACCCGCACCTGGACGGGATATCCCCCCAAAACGGCCAACACCCCTTCCGGGAAGGGGCAGTTGGCAAAGGTCTGTTGAAATGTGGGCTGTCCAGCCATCATCGATCTCGCTCCTTATCTGTCCCCGCACTCAATGGAGTAGTGGGCGGCGTCGCACACGCCCTGGTTGTTCCGGTCCGACTTCTCCCGGATCTCTTGGAAGGTCATGCCGCACTTGCGCATGACGCCGCCGGAATGGGGGTTGTTGGGGTCGTGATAGGTCTCGATCCGCCCCACGTCCACCTGCTCGAACAAGAAGGAAATGACCGCCCCCAGTGCCTCGGTCATGATGCCCTGGTGCCACCAGCGCCGCCCCAGGCAATAGCCCACGATGGGGACCTGCCCCTCCTGCTCCCAGCGCACCACGCTGATGTTCCCCACGGGCTGGGGGCCGTTCTCCTTGAGGACGATGGCCCAATTGTAAAAGGCGGGGTCCTCGTACTGGGGGACCCACTCGCTCAAGATCCCCTCCGTCACCGACACGTCCGTATGGGCGGGCCAGGTCAGGAATCTGGTCACCTCGCCGTCGTTGGCCCAGTTGGCGAACATGGCCGGGGCGTCAGACCGCTCAAACCGGCGCAAAACCAACCGGTCCGTCTCTATGTATCGTGTCCCAATCTGTGTCATGGTTTTCTCCTTTACAGCGTTTCAATCAGCTTCATCAGGCCGGGCACCAGCTGGTCCTCGGGCACCTTGGCCACGATCTCCCCCCGCTTGAACAGCACGCCCTCGCCCCGGCCCCCGGCCAGCCCCACGTCGGCGTGGCGGGCCTCGCCGGGGCCGTTGACCACACAGCCCATCACCGCCACCGTGATGGGCTTGTCCACGTCCTTCAGCAGCTCCTCCACCTGCTTTGCCATGGGGATGAGGTCGATCTGGGTCCGGCCGCAGGTGGGACAGGAGATCAGCTCCGGCCCCTCCCGGCGCAGGCCGATGGCCGTCAAGATCCGCCGGGCGGCGCAGACCTCCTCCACTGGGTCGGCGGTGAGGGACACCCGCAGGGTGTCCCCGATGCCCAGGGCCAGCAGTCCGCCGATGCCCGCCGCCGCCTTCAGCTCCCCGATCTCCCGGGTGCCCGCCTCGGTGACCCCCAGGTGCAGGGGATAGTCGTACCGCTGGGCCATCAGCCGGTAGGCGTTCATGGTGGCGGGCACGGAGGACGCCTTCAGCGAGACGCAGATATCCTCGAAGCCGTACCGCTCCAGCAGCCCGATGTGTCCCAGGGCGCTTTCCACCATGGCCTCCGGGGTGGGGCCGCCGTACTTGGCCAGCAGCTCCCGCTCCAGCGAACCGCCGTTCACCCCCACCCGGATGGGGATATGCCGCTCTTTGCAGGCTTTGGCCACCGCCTCCACCTGCTCCGGCGCACCGATATTGCCGGGATTGATCCGGATCTTGTCGATTCCCTGCTCCGCCGCCTCCAGGGCCAGGCGGTAGTCGAAGTGGATATCCGCCACCAGGGGCACCGGACTGCCCGCCTTCAGCGCTCCAACGGCTTTGGCCGCCGCCATGTCGGGCACCGCCACCCGGACGATGTCGCACCCCGCCGCCGCCAGCGCCCTGATCTGAGCCAGGGTGGCCTCCACGTCGTGGGTGGGGGTATTGGTCATGGATTGGATGGAAACGGGGGCGCCCCCGCCGATGCGTACGCCGCCTACCTCGATCGTTCTGCTCATCATCAGCACCTGCTCACACAAAAATGTTCCAAACGTCGTGGAGGGCCACCACCGCCATCAGGGCCAGCAGCACCACGAACGCCCCCGCGTGGACATAGCCCTCATACCGCTCGGGGATGCGGCGGCGGGCCACCGCGTAGATGAGGCCGTTGAGCAGGACGAAAAAGATCCGCCCTCCGTCCAGCGCCGGGATGGGCAGCAGGTTCATCACCGCTAAGTTGACGGCGATCAGCGCCATGAAGCTGAACACATTGAAGATGCCCTGGGCCGCCGTCTCCGACTTGGCCCCCTCCTCGGACACCACGTCCACCACGCCGATAACGCCGGACAGCTCGGACACCGCCACCCGGCCCGTCACCAGGTCGCCCAAGCTCATCCACACCAGGCGCACGAAGTCCACCGACTGCGCCGCGCCATATTTGATCCGGCCGGTCACCGTCAGCTCCTCCACCGCGTCAAAGATCAGTCCAAAGCCGTGGTACAGCCCCCCCTCGAACTCGTAGTCATAGCGGCCCATGGGGAGATCGTCCAGCACCAGCCGCGTCCCATCCCGCTCCACCACCAGGTCCACGCCCTGGCCGTCGTTGCGGGCGAGGTAGTTCTGCACGTCGCCGTATACCCAGATGCCGTGGCCGTCCACCTCCACGATCCGATCCCCCACCATGAGGCCGTCCGCCCCCTGGTGCTGGAAGCCCCCGGCGAACTGGGTGATCACCGGCACCCGGATCTGGGTGATGCTCAAAGACAGCGCCACCGCTATGATCAGCCCCAGCACGAAATTCATGAAGGATCCGGCGCACAATATGACGATCTTCTTCCAGCCCTTCTGCCGGGAGAAGGCCCGGGGATCGCCGGTGTCCTCGTCCTCCCCCTCCATGGCGCAGTAGCCGCCGATTGGGAACAGACGCAGACTGTAAAGGGTCTCTCCTTTATTGTCCCAGGGTTCGTCCTTCCCCTTCCGGCTCTGCCAGAGGGCCGGGCCCATGCCGATGGCGAACTCGTTCACCTTCACCCCCAGCAGCTTGGCGGTGATGAAGTGCCCGAACTCGTGGATGGCGATGAGCACGCCGAAGAGCACAACGACCAGCAGGATATACAGGAACCTTGCCAAAATGGGTCACCTCACAGATTGATAGACCGCCTCTCGGGCGGCGTGGTCGGCCTCGAAAATATCGTCCAGGCTGGGGCCGTCCTGGACGGGGACCCGGTCCAGCGCGCGCTCCACCAGCCGGGCAATGTCCAAAAAGCCGATCTTATCCTCCAAAAACAGCCCCACCGCCGCCTCGTTGGCCCCGTTGAGGATGGCGGTGGACGTTCCGCCCCGATCGGCGCACGCCAGCGCCAGCCCCAGACAGCGGAAGGTGTCCGGGTCCGGCCTTTGGAAGGTCAGCGGCGGACAGGACAGCAGGTCCAGCGGCTTGGCGGGTCCCGCCGTCCGCTCCGGCCAGGTGAGGGCGTATTGGATGGGCAGGCACATGTCGGCGCTGCCCAGCTGGGCCAGGACGGCCCCGTCCTGGAACTCCACCAGGGAGTGGACGATGCTCTCCCGGTGGACCACGATCTGGATCTTTTCCGGAGGCATGGCGTACAGCCGCATGGCCTCGATGAACTCCAGCCCCTTGTTCATCAGGGTGGCGGAGTCGATGGTGATCTTGGCCCCCATGGCCCAGTTGGGATGCTTCAGCGCCTGGGCCTTGGTGACAAGGGAAAGCTCTTCACAGCTCTTTCCGTAGAACGGCCCGCCGGAGGCGGTGATGATGAGCCGCCTCACCTCTCCCCTGTTTTTGCACCCCTGGAGGCATTGGAAGATGGCGGAGTGCTCCGAGTCCACCGGGACGATCTCCGCCCCCTTCGCCTTGGCCCGCTCCATCACCAGCTCCCCGGCGCACACCAGGGTCTCTTTGTTGGCCAGGGCGATGCGCTTGCCCCCGTCGATGGCCGCCAGGGTGGGGCGCAGCCCCGCCACCCCCACGATGGCGGTGACCACCGTGTCCGCCTGGGGAAGGGCGGCCGCCTCCAGCAGTCCCTCCGGCCCGGACAGCACCTTCGTCCCGGTATCCGCCAGCCGTACCCGCAGATCGGCGGCGGCGTTCTCATCCACCGCCACCGCCAGCCGGGGCTTGAACCGCCGGGCCTGCTCCTCCGCCCGCTCCACGCTGGCGTTCACTGTGATGGCGGCCACATCGTGGCCGCAGCACTCCGCCACCTTCAGCGTCTGACGGCCGATGGAGCCGCTGGAACCTAAAATAGACAGTGTCCTTTTCATGCTCTCGCCTCTCAAAATACCGGCAGGCACTGGACGATGAACAGCACCACCGGCCCGCAGAACATCATGCTGTCGAACCGGTCCAGCATCCCGCCGTGCCCGGGCAGGAGGTGGCCGTAGTCCTTCACGCCGTACTGCCGCTTGATGAAGGAGAACGCCAGATCGCCGACCTCTGTGGCCAGGGCGCCGAACAGCCCGCACAGGGCCAGCGGGAACAGCGCCAGCTCCGTTCCGGCGATCTCGCCGGCCACCACGCCGTAGAGGATGGCGAACGCCACCCCGGTGACGAAGCCGCCGATATAGCCCTCGGCGCTCTTGTTGGGGCTGACCTTTGTGACGCCCCGGTGCCTGCCCAGGAACACCCCGGCAAAATAGGCCCCGGCGTCGGTGGCGAAGGTGAGCAGGACCGCCAGCAGCACCAGGTACTGCCCGTGGTCCATCCGCCGCAGCTCCACCAGGGCGGACAGGGCAAGCGGAATGATCGCCCCGCCGAAGAGGCACATCAGCACATGGGCGAAGCCGATCTTGACGCCGCCCTCGTCATAGGCCCGGATGGCGCACCAGAAGCATACCGCCGTCACCCCAAAGGCACACAGCCCCACATAGGCGGTGCCCAGTCCGGCCCAGTTCCCAAGGGGCAGCAGGGCGGCGGATATGACGGCGGACAGCCGCATGGGAACGGTGATCTTGCCCTCCCCAGTGGCCCGCAGCAGCTCGAAGCAAGCCATGGCGGAGATGAAGCACACCAGCGCCGTCCACGCCAGCGGAGGGGGCACCAGCATGATCCACAGCATGGCGGGCAGCAGGACCACCGCCACCACGATCCGTTTCGCCATGTCACACACCTCCATACCGGCGGGAGCGGTGCTGATAGGCGGCCAGGGCCTTCAGCAGCTCCTCTTTGGTGAAATCGGGCCAGAGAACATCGGTGAAGTAGAATTCCGCGTAGGCGGACTGCCAGACCAGGAAATTGGATGTGCGGATCTCCCCGCTGGGCCGGATGATCAGGTCCGGGTCGGGCACCCCGGCGGAGTAGAGGTATCCGCCCAGGGCCTCCTCGGTGAGATGGCCCGGGTCCGCCCTGCCCTCCACGCAGTCCAGGGCAAAGGCTTTGGCCGCTCGGACCAGCTCGTCCCGGCCGCCGTAGTTCAGGCAGATGTTCACCTGACAGCCATCGTAGCCCTTGGAGATCTCCTCCGTCTCCCGGCACAGGGCCTGGAGGTGGGGGGGCAGCGGGGACAGGTCACCGAAGAAGGCCATTTTCACCTTGTCCCTGGCCATGGTCTCGATGGCCTCGTGGAGATATTTCTCCAACAGCTTCATGATGGAGGCCACCTCGTCGGCGGGCCGCTTCCAATTCTCGGTGGAAAAGGCGTACACCGTCAGGTATGAAAGCCCCAGCTCCTTGGCAAAGGTGGCGATGGTCCGAAAGGTCTCCGCTCCGGCGGCGTGGCCCGCCTTCCGGGGCAGGCCGCGGCTCTTGGCCCAGCGGCCGTTGCCGTCCATGATGATGGCCACATGGCGGGGCAGGCGCTCCAGGTCCACCTCGGGCCCCTCCGCCTTCCGGCGGCGAAAGAAAGCCATACACACCCATCCTAACTTTGATTATAGTGTGGACGAACGGGAACTATGTCATGAGAAGCCGTACCAATCGCCTCAGCACCCAGCTTCGCGGCCCAAATTGCCGCTGGCTGCGTTGAAAGACCTTGAAATACACAAAGTATTCCCGCGATCTTTCGCCTTGCCTCCGGCAATTTTGGCTCGCGTATGTGAATACTTCGGCGATCGGTACAGCTTTTGAGTCTCCAGACAGCACACAAGGGGGGCGCGCCCCCCTTGCCATGCGCGGAAACACAGCGCTCACGTCCGAAGCCGACGGTCAGACCGCCATCAGTTCCTTTTCCTTGGCGGCGGTGAGGGCGTCGATCTCCTTGCACCGCTTGTCCGTCAGATCCTGGAGCTCCTTCTCGCTCTCCTTGCGGTCGTCCTCGGTGATCTCCGACTTTTTCTCCAGGGACTTCAGCGTCTCCATGGCGTCCCGGCGGATGTTGCGGATGGCCACCTTGCCGCTCTCACCATACTTGCGCACCTGCTTGGTGAGCTCCACCCGGCGCTCCTCGGTGAGCTGGGGGAAGGCCAGCCGGATGACCCGGCCGTCGTTCTGGGGGTTGATGCCCAGATCGGACGTCTGGATCGCCTTCTCGATGGCCTTGAGGATGCTGGCGTCCCAGGGCTGGATCTGGAGGGTGCGGGGGTCGGGGGTGGAGATGCTGGCCACCTGCTGGATGGGGGTGGGGGTCCCGTAGTACTCCACCTGGATGCGGTCCAGCACGCCGGCGTTGGCCCGGCCCGCCCGGACGCTGGCGAAGTCTCCCTTCACCGACTCGATGGTCTTGCCCATCTTCACATCGTAAGTCTTGCAGAAATCAGTCATGATCCTTTCCTCCTATATCTTTCACGATCGTTCCGATCTTCTCTCCGTGCACCACCCGGAGGATGTTCTCCGGGTCCTTCAGCGCGAACAGGATGATGGGGATGTTGTTGTCCATGCACAGGGACGTGGCGGTGGAGTCCATCACGCCCAGGTGACGGGCCAGCACATCGTCGTAGGTGATGCTGTCGTACTTGACCGCGTCCGGATCCTTCAGCGGGTCGGCGTTATACACGCCGTCCACGTTTTTCGCCAGCAGGATGATGTCCGCGTCGATCTCCGCCGCCCGGAGCACCGCCGCCGTGTCGGTGGAGAAGAAGGGGCTGCCGGTGCCGCAGCCGAAGATGACCACCCTGCCCTTCTCCAGGTGCCGGATGGCCCGGGAGCGGACATAGGGCTCGGCCATGGCGCGCATCTCGATGGCGGTCTGCACCCGCACGTCCACCCCCATCCGCTCCAGCACGTCGGCCAGGGCCAGGCAGTTGATGGTGGTGGCCAGCATTCCCATGTGGTCCGCCCGGACCCGCTCATGCATCCCCTTGCCGTCCTTCAGGCCGCGCCAGAAGTTGCCGCCGCCCACCACGATGCCCACCTGCACGCCCTCCTCGGCGCAGCGGGCCACCACGCCGCACACCTTTTCGATCACGTCGAAATCCAGGCCGCGGCCCTTTTCGCCGCCCAGCGCCTCGCCGCTGACCTTCAGCAGCACGCGCTTGTATCTCAGCTCGCCCATGGCTCTCATCCTCTCCCCTTCCAGAATTGGATCGTACTCATGGACAGTATTATACTGGAAAACCTTCCTTTTGCCTAGGGGCTAAATGAAAATTTTCCGTGTATTTTTCCCAAAGCGGAGCGGGCGGACCGCCCATGGAGTTCATATCCGGGCCAAAAGCAGGGCACAATAAGGCCATCCGCCGCCCCGCGCCCCCTTTTTCTCAAGAAATTGGCGAAAAATACTTGCGCTCCCCCATGGCTTGTGGTAGAATACTTAGGCATTCCGCACGAGAGCCGATCTTCCGCCCGGTGCTTTCCCTGGAAAGTGGGCGGGAGAGGCGACGCTCCCGGAGGTAAAAACCAAAAAACAGGAGGAAATGATCAATGGCAGTCGTATCTATGAAGCAGCTGCTGGAGGCCGGCGTCCACTTCGGCCACCAGACCCGCCGGTGGAACCCCAAGATGGCCACCTACATCTACACGGAGCGCAACGGGATCTATATCATCGATCTGCAGAAGACCGTGAAGAAGCTGGAGGAGGCCTACAATTTCGTCAAGGACCTGTCCGGCAACGGCCAGTCCCTGCTGTTCGTGGGCACCAAGAAGCAGGCCCAGGACGCCATCCGCGAGGAGGCCACCCGCTGCGGCATGTTCTACGTCAACGCCCGCTGGCTGGGCGGCATGATGACCAACTTCAAGACCATGCGCACCCGGGTGGACCGCCTGAACCAGCTGAAGAAGATGCAGGAGGACGGCACCTTCGACATGCTCCCCAAGAAGGAAGTCATGAAGCTGCTGGGCGAGATCTCCAAGCTGGAGAAGTACCTGGGCGGCGTGGTGGAGATGAAGAAGCTCCCCGGCGCCCTGTTCGTGGTGGACCCCCGCAAGGAGCGCAACGCCATCAACGAGGCCCGCAAGCTGAGCATCCCCATCGTGGCCATCGTGGACACCAACTGCGATCCCGATGAGATCGACTATGTCATCCCCGGCAACGATGACGCCATCCGCGCCATCAAGCTGATCTCCTCCGTCATGGCCAACGCCGTGCAGGAGGGCCGTCAGGGCGTGGACGCCGCTCCCGCCCCCGAGAAGGCCGAGGAGCCCGCTCCCGCCGCGGAGTGATCCCCTCCCCTTCCCCCCATCTCAGCGTTTCAGCGCCCGCCCGTGCGGGCGGGCGCTTTCATTCAACGAATACTATATTGGAGGTAACGATATATGGCGATCACAGCACAGGATGTAAAGAATCTGCGGGAAATGACCGGCGTGGGCATGATGGACTGCAAGAAGGCCCTGGCCGCCTCCGACGGCGACATGGACAAGGCCATCGAGTGGCTGCGTGAGAAGGGGCTGGCCGCCTCCGCCAAGAAGGCCGGCCGCATCGCCGCCGAGGGCATGGCCTACTCCGCCGTCATCGACGGCGTGGGCGTGGTGGTCGAGGTCAACGCCGAGACCGACTTCGTGGGCAAGAACGAGAAATTCGTGGACTTCGTCAAGGGCGTGGCCGCCACCGTGGCCGCCTGCGCCCCCGCCGATTTGGACGCGCTGATGGAGTGCAAGTACAATGGCACCGACCTCACCGTCACCCAGCAGCAGCAGGAGATGGTGCTGGTCATCGGCGAGAACATCAAGGTCCGCCGGTTCGCCCGCTTCGCCGATGGCGTGTCCGTCCCCTATATCCACGCCGGCGGCAAGATCGGCGTGCTGGTCAACCTGACCGTGGAGGGCGGCATCGACGCAACCGAGATCGGCAAGGACCTGGCCATGCAGATCGCGGCCCTGAACCCCCGCTTCCTGGACAAGGCCCAGGTCACCCAGGAGGTGCTGGACGAGGAGAAGAAGATCCTCCTGGCCCAGATGGACAACGACCCCAAGATGGCCTCCAAGCCCGCCCAGGTGAAGGAGAAGATCGTGGCCGGCAAGCTCAACAAGTTCTACGCCGAGAACTGCCTGCTCCAGCAGACCTTCGTGAAGGACAACGAGGTCACTGTGGAGCAGTACGTTGCCGCCGCCGCCAAGAAGCTGGGCGGCGCCGTCACCCTGAAGGACGCTGTGCGGTTCGAGAAGGGCGAGGGCATCGAAAAGAAGCAGGAGAACTTCGCCGAGGAGATCGCCAAGCTGGCGCAGTAACGATCTTTGTTCCCGTCTCAAGCAATCCACGCATAGTATCATTCGAATAATGACTCAAACTGAGCCAGTGGAATTTTGAAGTGCACCCCGCGATTCCGACAAGGGAACCGCGGGGTGCACTCTGTATAACGATCTTCCTTTACAGCTCTTTCCGTATCCGGCTCAGCGCGTTCTTCTCCAGCCGGGACACCTGGGCCTGGGATATGCCCACCTCGGCGGACACCTCCATCTGGGTCTTGCCCTGAAAGAACCGCAGCGCCAGGATGCGCCGCTCCCGTTCGTCCAGCTTGCTGATCGCGTCCCCCAGGGCGATGTGCTCCAGCCACGCCTCATCGGTGTTCTTCTTGTCCTTCACCTGGTCCATGACGCACACTGTGTCCCCGCCGTCGGAGTACACCGGCTCGAACAGGGACACCGGATCCACCACCGCGTCCAGCGCCATCACCACGTCCTCCCGTTTCAGCTCCAGTATCTGGGCGATCTCGTCCACCGTGGGCTCCTTCTGGTGCTCCGCCATGTATCTCTCTTTGGCCTGTAGCACCCGGTAGGCGGTGTCCCGCACCGACCGGGACACTCGGATAGCGCTGTTGTCCCGGAGATAGCGGCGGATCTCCCCCACGATCATGGGCACGCCGTAGGTGGAAAAACGCACGTCCATGTCGATATTGAAATTGTCGATGGCTTTGATCAGGCCGATGCAGCCCACCTGGAACAGATCGTCCACGTTCTCTCCCCTGCCGGCGAACTTCTGGATGACGGACAGCACCAGCCGCAGATTGCCGGAGATCAGCTCCTCCCGGGCCCCCATGTCCCCCGCCCTGGCCCGGCGCAGCAGCTCCATGCTCTCCTCGCTTTTCAGCACCTTCAGCTTGGCCGTATTGACCCCGCAGATCTCCACCTTTCCCTGCACCGCGAACACCTCACTCGGAATTGATTCAAAGTCAGTATTTCCGATGGGCGCTCGTTCATACGGCGGCGGGGCGGGCTATATTTTTTATCGTCAGACCGCTTTCGATGGAATTTTCCCCGCCTTGCTCAACAGCTCACATCATCCGCATGATCTCCTTTTTCAGCCGGTCGATGATGCGCTTCTCCAGCCGGGAGATGTAGGACTGGCTGATGCCCAGCTGGTCGGCCACCTCCTTCTGGGTCCGCTCCCGCCTGCCGTCCAGCCCAAAGCGCAGGGTGATGATGGTGCGCTCCCTCTCCGACAGCTTCGTGATGGCGGTGAACAGCAGATCCCGGTCCACATCGTCCTCCAGCGGCTTTTCGATGCTGTCCTCCTCGGTGCCCAGCACATCGGACAGCAGCAGCTCATTGCCGTCCCAGTCAGTGTTCAGCGGCTCGTCCAGCGACACCTCGCTGCGGCGGTTGGCGTTTTTCCGCAGGTGCATCAGGATCTCGTTCTCGATGCACCGGGAGGCATAGGTGGCCAGCTTGATGTTTTTGGCGGGTTTATAGGTCTCCACCGCCTTGATCAGCCCGATGGTGCCGATGGAGATCAGGTCCTCGATGCCCACCCCGGTGTTCTCAAACCGCCGGGCGATGTACACCACCAGCCGCAGATTGTGCTCGATGAGCCGGGAGCGGGCCTCTCCCCGGGCCTCCTCCCCCTCCAGCGCCGAGAGCAGGCGTCCCTCCTCCTCCCGGGTCAGGGGGGCGGGCAGGGTGTCGCTGCCGCCGATGTAGTGGAGAGAACCGTGGAGCGGGATGCCCAACCGGTCCAGCAGGCGGCACAGCCGGAGATATGTATCCATGAAAAGCATGTCAGATCCCTCCTATCAGCGCCTGATACCCGCCGCCGTCATCCACCGGCGTGGGGGACAGCGCCACCAAAAGCCGTCCCAGCGGCCTCCCGTCCACCCTCACCTGGCGGGCCCGCAGGGCCAGCAGCATCCCGTGGTCCACCCCCACCGCCCGGTAGGGGACGATCCTGGCCTGCCGGGACCCCAGCGCGTGGCAGCGCTCCACCGAGGCGATGGGGTCGGCCGCGTCCGCCCAGCCCGGCAGGACCCCGGACAGGGCCCGTCCGTCCGCCACCACCACCGGGCGGTTGTCGGCGGGGTCGGTGAGGGAGTGTCCCGTGTCTCGCAGCGCGGTCAGCTCCACCTTTCCCCCGTCCAGCTCCAGCTCCAGCCGGGACAGCTCTCCCCCGTGCTGTCCTACCCGCCGGAAGAACAGGGAGAGCACAAAATAGCACGCCACAAAGGACAGCAGCAGCAGGCGGACGTCGATCGGCGTGTAGAACACCCCGTTTTCCAGGGTCAGCGAGGCGCTTCCCAGCAGCTCCAGCCCCAGCACCGCCCCGGCCAAGGCGGCGGACGCGCCGAAAAACACCACCGTCACCCGAAAGAGGCGGCGCTCCCCGCCATAGGCCGCCAGCGCCATCAGGATCCCGGCCCCCAGCTTGCAGGGCCACTGGGCCAGCCAGCCCAGTCCGGGCAGGAAAATCAGCGCCGCGTAGAGCGCCCCCAGCCCGGCCCCCAGGCCGATGCGCCAGCGCGCCAGCACCGCCCCCGCCATCCGGCCCGCCGCCAGGAGCAGCAGGTAGTTGGCGATCAGGTTCAGCAAAAAAAGCAGGTCTATGTACACCACCGTCACGGGACGGCCTCCTCTCTCCCGGTCTGGCTGGCTCATGGTCACACCGCGGATGTCCAAAGGGCCCGCCCGGTCCTTTGACGTGCTTTTGATTATAACGCGCCCCGGCATCAAAAAAAGCCGAAGCAAGTCCACGGCAAAATAAAAAGCGGCCTGACGGCTCGCCCCGTCAGGCCGCGGTCCTATCCACTTGTCTACGCCAGTTCCTCCAGTGCCGCGCTCAACGCCGCCATCTCTTCCTGCGTGCCGATGCTGATCCGCAGCCAGTTTTCGATCTCCGGGATGGGCCACCAGCGCACCAGCACGCCCCGCCGCCGCAGGCCGTCCAGCAGCTCCTTCCCGGTACGGTTCGGGTGGCTGACGAACAGGAAATTCGCCTGGGACGGAAGGACTGTAAAGCCTTTTCCCTTCAAGGTCCGCTCCGTCCATTCCCGGGTGTCCATCACCCGGCGGCGGATGGACTGGAAGTAGTCCTCGTCCCGGATGGCCGCCGCCGCGCCCGCCTGGGCCAGACGGTCCACGGTGTAGGAATTGATAGAGTCCCGCACACACCGCAGGCCGTCGATGAGCCCGGCGTCCCCCATGGCCCACCCCACCCGGAGGCCGGCCAGCGCCCGGGATTTGGAGGTGGTCTGCACCACCAGCAGGTTGGGATACCGGCCGATGAGCCCCGCGGCGCTGTCCGCGCCAAAGTCCACATAGGCCTCGTCCACGATGACCACCACATCCGGGTTGGCGGCCAGCAGCTTCTCCACCGTGTCCAGCCCCACCGCCAGGCCGGTGGGGGCGTTGGGGTTGGCCAGCACCACCCCGCCGTTATTGCCGCACAGCAGGTCGATGGGGCTGGAAAAGTCGGGCTCCATGGGCACTTCCCGGCGTTTCAGGCCGAAAAAGCTGGTGTACACCGGGTAAAAGCTGTAGGTGATCTTGGGGAACACCACCTCCCGTTCCGGATCGAAGAACGCCTGGAAGGCGAAGGCCAAGATCTCGTCGGAGCCGTTGCCGCAGAACACCTGGCTGATATCCAGCCCCTCCCGCCGGGCGATGGCGGCGCGCAGATCCACGCACTCCGGGTCCGGATAGAGCCGCAGGCTATCCCCCGCCGCCTCCCGGATGGCCTCTACGGCCTTCGGCGAGGGGGGATAGGGGCACTCGTTGGTGTTCAGCTTGATGAATCTCTGGTCCTTGGGCTGTTCCCCGGGGGTGTAGGGAACGATATCCTGGATCCGCTTGCTCCAATACCGGTTCATGAGCTTTGTCCCTCCCGATCCACTTTTTTGATGGCCTTCTCCGCCTTGGCCCGGGGCGTCATCACCTCGTGGCCGCAACCCAGGCATTTCAGCTTGAAATCCATCCCCACCCGGAGCACCTTCCACCTGCGGCTCCCGCAGGGATGGGTCTTTTTCAGCTCCAACACATCACCGATCTGGATGTCCATGGCCATATCATCCGCCCTCCTTCTCCGGTCTTTTGATCTTGTCCCAGTACGCCTTTGCCGCCTGCTCGGTCTTGTTGGGACCGTACTGGTAATACACATGGTCCTTGATGGCGTCGGGCAGATACTGCTGCTCCACCCAGTGGCCGGGGTAGCTGTGGGGATAGAGATAGCCCTGCTCCCGCTCAAACCCCGCCCCGTCGGCGTGGACGTTCTGAAGATGCCGGGGATAATCCCCCGTCCGCCCCCCACGCACGTCGGCCAGGGCGGCGTCGATGGCGTTGAGCACGCTGTTGGACTTTGGAGCGGTGGCCAGCAGGACCACCGCCTGGGCCAAGGGCAGCCTGGCCTCGGGCAGGCCCAGCTGGAGGGCGCTGTCCACACAGGACTTGACGATGGCCGCCGCCTGGGGGTAGGCCATGCCCACGTCCTCGCTGGCGGAGCACAAGATCCGCCGGATGGCGGTGAGCATGTCCCCCGCCTCCAAAAGCCTTGCCAGATAGTGGAGGGCCCCGTCCGGGTCCGACCCCCTCATCGACTTCATCAGGGCGGAGGCGATGTCGAAGTGGTCGTCCCCGTCCCGGTCGTACCGCATGGCGGAGCGCTGGGCCACCAGCCTCGCGTCCTCCATGGTGACGGTGAGCACCCCGTCCCGGATGCGGCTGGCGGTCAGCAGCAGCTCCACCGCGTTGAGGGCCTTGCGCACGTCCCCGCCGCAGCAGGCGGCCAAATGCTCCCGCACCCCGTCCTGACAGACCGCCTCCACTCCCAGCTCTCCGGCCTGGAGGGCGATCCCACGGTCCACCGCGGGCAGGATATCGTCCGCCGTGAGCATCTTGAACTCGAACACGGTGGACCGGGACAGGATGGCGTTGAAGATGGTGAAGTAGGGGTTCTCCGTGGTGGAGGCGATGAGGGTGATCTTGCCGTTCTCGATGAACTCCAGCAGGGACTGCTGCTGTTTCTTGTTGAAGTACTGGATCTCGTCCAGATAGAGCAGCACCCCGTTGGGGGCCAGCAGGGTGCCCACCTGGTCCATCACCTCCCGGACGTCCGCCAGGGAGGCGGTGGTGGCGTTGAGCCGACGCAGGGTCCGGCCCGACCGCTGGGCGATGATGTTGGCCACGGTGGTCTTGCCGGTGCCGGAGGGACCGTAGAACACCATATTGGGGATCTTCCCGCTGTCGATCACCCGGCGCAGCAGGCCGTCTTGGCCCAGGATGTGGCCCTGCCCCAGCACCTCGTCCAGGCTCTGGGGGCGGATGCGGTCCGCTAGGGGCTGATACATGCGCGGTCCCTCCCTTCCTGTTTTGTGGACTGTATTGTACCACATTATACAAGTGTTCGCAAGCTGTGTTTCAGCCGCCCGCCGGGGCGGAAAGACGGCGCCCCGGCACGCTCTGCCGGGGCGCTGGCTGTCAATCCTTCCAATTCCACCACTTGAGCTGTTCCGGATCCTCGATCCGCCCCTCGGCCCAGGCCACCGCCAGACGGTACACATACAGTACGCAGCGGTCCACCGTACAGCCCTGCATGGCGCACTCCTGGGCGTACAGCGTCTCCGGGTCCCGCCCCTTCAGATCGTCCGGGCGCTCGATGCCCAGGGCGTTCAGATGGGCGGCCATGTTGTCCCCCACGCCGGGGATGGCGGTCAGCTCCGACTTGGGCCCCTTGGCCATCAGCGGTAGATGGGGTATTTGGCGGTGAGCTCGGCCACGCCGGCGCGGATCTGGTCCGCCTTGGCCTCGAAGTCGGTGGCCGCCAGCACGATATATTCCGCCACCTTGTCCATGTCCGCCTCCACGAAGCCGCGGCTGGTGACGGCGGGGCTTCCCACCCGCAGGCCGCTGGTCTGGAAGGGAGAGCGGGGGTCGCCGGGCACCTTGTTCTTGTTGGCGGTGATGCGCACCTCGTCCAGGCGGCGCTCCAGCTCCTTGCCGGTGAGCTCGCCCATGTCCCGCAGGTCGATGAGGGACAGGTGGTTGTCCGTGCCGCCGGACACCAGCTTCATCCCCCGCTTCACAAGGCCCTGGGCCAGGGCGGCGGAGTTCTTCACGATCTGTCCCTGATAGGCCTTGAACTCGGGGGTCAGCGCCTCGCCCAGGGCCACCGCCTTGGCGGCGATGACGTGCATCAGCGGTCCGCCCTGGGAGCCGGGGAAGATGGCGGAGTTCAGCTTCTTGGCCAGGTCCGCGTCATTGGTGAGCAGCAGGCCGCCCCGGGGACCCCGGAGGGTCTTGTGGGTGGTGGTGGAGGTGACGTGGGCATAGGGCACGGGGGACGGGTGGAGCCCCGCCGCCACCAGGCCCGCGATGTGGGCCATGTCCACCCACAGGTAAGCCCCCACCTCGTCGGCGATGGCGCGGAAACGCTGGAAATCGATGACCCGGGGATAGGCGGACGCCCCCGCGATGATCATTTTGGGCTTGCACTCGCGGGCGATGCGTTCCACCTCGTCGTAGTCGATGACGCCAGTGTCCTCATTCACCCCGTAGGACACCATTTTGAAGTATTTGCCGGAGTAGTTCACGGGACTGCCGTGGGTCAGGTGCCCGCCGTGGTCCAGGTCCATGCCCAGCACGGTGTCGCCGGGCTGGCACAGGGCCATATAGACGGCGTAGTTGGCCTGGGCGCCGGAGTGGGGCTGGACGTTGGCGAACTTGGCCCCGAACAGCCGGCACGCCCGGTCGATGGCCAGGTCCTCCGCCACGTCCACGCACTGACAGCCGCCGTAGTACCGCTTGCCGGGGTAACCCTCCGCGTATTTATTGGTGAGCACGCTGCCCATGGCGGCCAGCACCGCCTCGGACACGATGTTCTCCGACGCGATCAGCTCCACGTTGTCGCACTGGCGCTGATACTCCGCCCGAATGGCCGCGCCCACCTCGGGATCGTGCCGGGATACGAAATCCATATACTCCAAAACCATTTGCGTCTCCGCCTTTCCAAATTTGATCTCTTACATTATACATGGTTTTTCCAGCGAGCACAACTGTCGCCCACTGAAAAAACACCCTCGCTTTTTGGCGTTTTTTGTGCTATCCTGTTTAAGAGGTGAGTTTCATGACGAAAAAAGACGTGCGCGCCATCGTGGACGCGCTGAAGGAGCTGTACCCGGACTCCCTGTGCTCCCTGCAATACGAAAAGGACTATGAGCTGCTGTTCGCCGTGCGGCTGTCCGCCCAGTGCACCGACGAGCGGGTGAACAAGGTCACCCCCGCCCTGTATGAACGCTTCCCCACTTTGGAGGCGTTTGCCCAGGCGGACCCGGAGGAGGTGGGCGAATACATCCACTCCTGCGGCTTCTTCCGGGGCAAGAGCCGGGACCTGGTGCTGTGCGCCCAGATGCTGCTCAGCGAATACGGCGGCAAGGTGCCCGGCACCATGGAGGACCTGCTGCGCCTGCCCGGCGTGGGCCGCAAGACCGCCAACCTCATCCTGGGGGACGTGCACCACACCCCCGGCGTGGTGGTGGCGGACACCCACTGCATCCGCATCACCGGGCGGCTGGGCCTCACCGACGGCACCAAGGACCCGGCCAAGGTGGAGCAGCAGCTGCGCAAGGTCCTGCCGCCGGAGGAGTCCAACGACTTCTGCCACCGGATGGTGCTCCACGGACGGGCGGTGTGCACCGCCCGGAAGGCCAAGTGCGGGGAATGCGTGTGCGCTCCCTGGTGCAAATACGCCAGGTCGGAATTCAAAAAATGATAAGGCGGCCTTCCCTTTTTCTTAAAGTTTTTGTGTTATTTTAGGGGAAAAGGAGGAATCGTCCATGCTGTCCATGCTCTTCGACTACGCCCTCTCCTTCGCCCTGGAACAGCTGCCCGCCCTGCTGGCCGGGGGCGCTCTGTTCCTGTTTTTCCGGCACCTCCTGTGCCGCAGGGGAACACTCACCCGGCGGTCCGTCCCCCACGAGGCGGGCCTCGCCGTGTTCGCGCTGTACCTCTGCGCGGTGCTGGCGATCACCTTCCTCCCCTTTCACTTCATGCCGGGGGCGGCCGGCCGCTATGAGTTCAACTCCACCTTGCTGGCGATGGCCCGGGGGGAGTACACCGCCGGAAACTGGGTGTGGGCCATGATGACGGGAAACGTGCTCATGCTGATCCCCTTTGGGTTCCTGGCCCCTCTGCTCTGGGAGAAGCTGCGCGGGCTGCGGGTGCTGCCCGCGGGGCTGGCCCTCATCCTGTCTATCGAGTTGCTCCAGCCTCTTACCGGGCGCAGCTTCGACGTGGACGACATCTTCCTCAATTTCCTGGGGGTGCTGATCGGGGCGCTGCTCTCCCTCCCCGTCCAGATCCTCCTGCCCAGGCAGACCGCCGCCCTGCGCTGCTGATGTCAAGCGCCCAGCCGACATACCGGCTGGGCGCTCGTTTCTTAGAACCTGTATTCACAACCTCGATTCACCGTCTCGCCGGGTCTTTTCCCATCATGCGGCGTTGAATTTTCTTGAAATAAACACAATTATTCCTGCGAAAATTCGCCTTGCCTGACGGGAAGATCCCTCGGCCATCCGGCGATCTCGGCTGTGAATACAGGTTCTTATTTCACGCCCTGGTGCAGCTTCGCCGCCGTCAGGGTGTTCTTCATCAGCATGGCCCGGGTCATGGGGCCCACCCCGCCGGGCACCGGGGTGATGTAAGACGCCTTTTCCGCCGCCTCATCGAAGCACACGTCGCCGCACAGCTTCCCGGCCTCGTTGCGGTTCATGGCCACGTCGATCACCACCGCCCCCTCCTTCACCATATCGGCGGTGACCAGCCCGGTCTTGCCCACGGCGGACACCAGGATGTCGGCGGAGGCCGCCAGCTCCTTCAAATCCGGCGTCTTGGAGTGGCACATCACCACCGTGCCGTGGGCGTGGAGCAGCAGCAGGGCCATGGGCTTGCCCACGATGTTGGACCGGCCCAGCACCACGCACCGCTTCCCCGCCGGGTCGATGCCGTGCTCCTTCAGCATCTCCATCACGCCGCCGGGGGTGCAGGGCTGGAACACCGGGGCGCCGATGGTGAGCTGGCCCACGTTGTAGGGGTGGAAGCAGTCCACGTCCTTGGCCGGGTCGATGGCCAGCAGCACCTCCTGCTCGTCCAGACCCCGGGGCAGGGGGAGCTGGACCAGGATCCCGTCGATGTCCCCCCGGCCGTTGAGCTCGCCCACCAGATCCAAAAGCTGCTTTTGCGTCGTGGCGGCGGGCAGGGCGTACTCCTCGCTGTAGAAGCCGCACTCCTCGCAATCCTTGCGCTTGCTGGTCACATACACCCGGGAGGCGGGATCGTCCCCCACCAGCACCACCGCCAGGCCGGGCCTGCGGGGCAGGGCCTCTGCCTGTGCCCGGACTTCCTCCTTCAGTTTGGCCGCCAGGGCCTTACCGTCGATCCGTGTCGCCGCCATCGCCGCTCTCCTCCTTGTTTTGTTCTTGGGTCCGGACCGCCTCGGCGGGCCGCTCCGCCGGCACCTGCCCCATCTCCTCCGCCGGCGCCGCCGCGCCGGATCCCAAAGGCGGCGTGGCGGGTCCCGCGGTCCTTCTGCGGTAGACATACAGCCCGATGGCCGCCGCCGCCGACACGACCCCCAGCATCTGGGACGAGCGGATGGGAGTGCCGAAGAAATACAGGCTGTCGGTGCGCAGCCCCTCGATGGCCGCCCGGCCCAGGCCGTACCAGATCACATAGCTGAGGAACATCTGGCCGTTGAACTTCCGGCCCTTTTTCATCAGCAGGATCAGGAGGATGAGCCCCAGCAGGTTCCACAGGGACTCGTATAAAAAGGTTGGGTGGACGCCCAGCGTACCGTTCAAAACGCTCTCATAGGCCAGGTTCGACTCCAGCAGCCCGTCCCGCCACAACTCGTTGGCGATGGACTCCGAGCACATCCGCCAGGGCAGATCCGTCACGCCGCCGTAGGCCTCCACGTTGACGAAATTCCCCCACCGGCCGATCATCTGGCCGATGAGCAGGCCGTACACCGTGATGTCCATGCCGCTCCAGAAGTCCACCTTGCGCACCTTGCAGAAGAGGAGGGCGGACACCACCGTGGCGATGACGCCGCCGTAGATGGCCAGTCCTCCGTCCCAGAAGGCGACGGCCCGGAGGAGGCTGAAGGAGCCCTCCGCCGTGAAGCACACCGCCGGGTTGAAGATCACGTAGTACAGCCGGGCGCCCAGGATGGCCGACGGCACCACCACGAAAATGGCGTCGGTGATGGTGTCCGGGTCCATCCCGAATTTTGGACACTTCCACAGGCCGAAGGCCACCGCCAGCAGGAATCCGGCGGCGATGATGACGCCGTACCAGTAGATATTGTGGCCAAAGACCGAGAAAGCCACCCGGTCCAGCTCAAATTCCAGCCCCAGGCCGGGGAAAAAAACAGTATTCGTCATGGCCGTTCCTCTCTTATGTCTGTCTATCGCTCCGGGGCGATGATGGACAGGGCCGCCCGCTCCTCCGCGCACCACTCCCGCAGCAGCGCCTCTCCGTGCCCACGCTCGATGCTCTGGAACACCTGGGGGAAGCTGAGATAGTCCTCCCCGTCGAAGTGGGCCTCGGCCAGCTCGATGCAGGTGTCCTCCATGGAGTTGAGGTGGCGCACCATGGCGCCGTAAGCCGCCTTTTTCAGCCGCTCCCACAGCGCCGGGTCGATGCCCTCCGACCCCAGCCGGGCGGCCTCCTTCAGCACCTCGTCCCGGACCCGCTCCGGGTCCCGGCTCTCCCCCTCGGCCACCAGGTAGGCACACCCCGGGCCGGAGGAGTAGAAGCTGCCGAAGGAGCTGTTGAGCAGTCCCTGCTCATACAAACGGCTGTACAGCGGCGCGGAGGGGCTGAACAGCACATCGCACACCAGTTCCGCCAGCAGCCGCTGGCGCAATCCCTCTCCCCGCTGCGCCGGGGTCCCCTTGAACCCCAGGGCGAACAGGGGCATGGACACCGCCATGGTCTTTCGGACCAGCCGCTCCCGCACCTGGGGGCGCTCCGGCTGGCCGTGGTCGGCGGGGGTGGCCGAGGAGCGCTCCTGGGTCAGCACCTCCTGGGCGATCTCCGCCACCCGCCGGGGGTCGATGTCTCCCGCCGCGCACAGCACCATGTTTCCCGGACGGTAGAAGGCCCGGTGGCACTGGTAGAGGGTGTCCGCCGTGATGTGGGAGATGGACTCCACCGTCCCCGCCACCCGGTTCCGCACCGGATGGTGGGCGTACATGGCCTCCAGCAGGCCGTAATACGCCTCGTCGTTGGGGTCGTCCTCGCACATGCGGATCTCCTGGGCGATGATGCCCTGCTCCTTGTCCACGCTCTCGGGGGTGAACCAGGGGACGGACACGAAGGACAGCAGGGTGCGCAGGTTCTCCTCAAAGCCCTCCAAGCCGTCGAAATAATAGCCCGTCATGGACGCGGAGGTGAAGGCGTTGGGGTCCACCCCGTTGGCCGCCATGCGCTGGAGTGCGTTGCCGTCCCGGGTGTCGAAGCTCTTGTGCTCCAGGAAGTGGGCCACCCCCGCCGGGGTGTCCGTCCACTCCCCGTCCTCCCCCCGGAAGCGCAGGTCCATCCCGCCGTAGCGGGTGGCGAAAAAGGCGAACTTCTTGCTGTACGACGGCCGCACGTCCACATAGACGGCCAGCCCGTTGGGCAGCACGCAGTGGTGGACGGTCTGCCCCAGGGCGGTATGATCCAATCTGTCCACGGTTCAGCCCTCCTTTCCCGTCAGGCGGTAGACAGTGTCCAGCTCCAGCTTTTGGGCCGCCTCCACCACCTGGTCCGCCGTCACCGACTCCACCGCCCCGATCAGCTCCTCCCCCTCCCGGGCGGTGTGGAACAGCAGGCGGGTGAGCTGATCGTCCTCCAGCTGGGCCTGGCTGTCCCCGCGGCCCCGGAGGCTGTTGGCCGTCGTGCGCACGGCGGCGGTGAGCTCATCCTTGGTGAACTCGCCCCGCCTCACCGCCTCCAGCTGGGCCAGGATGGCCTCCTGCGCCCGGTCGAACTGGGCGAACTCCACCCCGGAGGACACCACCATCAGCCCCTTGATCTTGTCCAGCATGGACGAGGCGTAGTAGCACAGGCTCATCTTCTCCCGCACGTTGAGGAACAGCTTGGAGTTGGCGCTGCCGCCGTACAGGGTATTGCACACCAGCAGGGCGGGATGCTCGGCGCTGCCCACGGCGATCCCGCCGGTGCGAAAGCCCATGGCCAGCTTGCCCTGGGTCACGTCCATGGCGTCGGCCGCCGTGCGGACCGGCCCCTTGGGCTTCGCCGCCACCCGGCAGTCCACCGGGGCGGTCCGCCCCGTCAGAAGGGGCGCGAAGGAGCGGCGCACCGCGTCCTCCGCCCGCTCCGGCTCCGCCGACCCGCCGTAGTAGAAGGTCACCTTGGCCGCCGGGAGCAGGGCCTGATAGGCCGCCCACAGCTTCTCGGGAGACATGGCCCGGGCCTGCTCCGCACTGCCCAGCTTGTCCACCGCGTAGCGCTCCCCGGCGCACATCTCCTGGATCAGCCGGAACACGGCCCAGCTGCGCTTGTCGTTCACCCGGGCCTGGATGCGGTCGGCCAGATTGGCCCCCTCCGACTCCACGTAGTCCCGGCGGAAGGCCCCGTCCTGCAAAACGGGGTCCAGCAGCACCTCGCCCATGAGGGCGGCGGCGGGCTCCAGCACCGCCGAGCCGTCCAGCGCGTAGCGGTCGTCGATGAAGCTGCACAGCACGCTGACGCACTGGCTCTCCCCCCGCTGGCGCACCCCGGCGCTGAGGGACGCGCCGTACAGCCCGTCGGTGGCGGCGGACAGCTTCTCCATGTCCGGGTGGTTCCGGGTGCCCCGGTAGAGCACCTCCGGGATGAGGGCGCCCGCCGTGGCGGTGTCCTCGCTGAGCGGGATGGTGAGGGTCGCCGCCAGCAGGCCGGTCTTGAATTTGTCGGTCCGGGTGACGGCCAGCTCCACGCCGTCCGCCAGCCGCTTCCAATGCTGCTCCATAGCCTTCCTCCTTATCAGTCACAGCTTCTCCCATTCTCTGGATCGATATTATACATCATCCTCCGCCGTTTGACACCTGTTATTTTGTCCAAAGTGGTAAATTTTTTTGAAACGGCCCGGAGACGGGGGCGGGCAGCCATTTTCCCCTTGACTTTTTCCGCCGTGTGTGGTATAGTTCTGCATTGTAAAGTTCATGAACTTTACACAACACCTTGTGGAGGTAGCGTCCCATGAAAAATCAGGCATACCGTATGGCCATGCTGTTCGATTTTTACGGCGATCTGCTCACCGAGCGCCAGCGGGAGTTCTATGACCTCTACTACAACGAAGACCTGTCCCTGGCCGAGATCGCGGAGAACTACGGCATCTCCCGCCAGGGCGTGCGGGACGTGATCGTCCGGGCCGAGGCGGCCATGACGGAGATCGAGGACAAGACCCACATCATCCGCCGCTTCCAGCAGTCGCGCCCGGCCATCGCCGCCATCGGCCAGGCCGCGGATACGCTGCTCCAGTCCATCGACCGGCGCAGCTACAACGACGCCATGCTGGATGAGATCGCCCGCACCATCAAGGAAAACGTGGCCAAACTGGAGCAGGAGTAACCATTATGGCATTTGAAAGTCTCACCGACAAGCTGTCCAACGTGTTCAAGCGCCTGCGGGGCAAGGGCCGTCTCACCGAGGCCGACGTGAAGGAGGCCATGAAGGAGATCAAGATGGCCCTCCTAGAGGCGGACGTCAACTTCAAGGTGGTCAAGAGCTTCGTGGCCCAGGTCACCGAGCGGGCGGTGGGCCAGGACGTGATGGAGTCCCTCACCCCCGCCCAGATGATCGTGAAGATCGTCAATGAAGAGCTCACCGCCCTCATGGGGGGCGGCGAGACCAAGCTGGCCATCTCCCCCGCCCCGCCCACCGTGGTCATGCTGGTGGGCCTCCAGGGCGCGGGCAAGACCACCAACGGCGCCAAGCTGGCGGGCCTGATGAAAAAGCAGGGCAAACGGCCCCTGCTGTGTGCCTGCGATGTGTACCGCCCCGCCGCGATCAAGCAATTGGAAGTGGTGGGCCAGCAGCTGGACATCCCGGTGTTCCAGCTGGGCCAGATCGACCCGGTGGACATCGCCCGTGCCGCCGTGGAGCACGCCAAAAAGCACGGCAACGACATGGTGTTCCTGGACACCGCCGGGCGGCTCCACGTGGACGAGGCGCTGATGGACGAGCTGCGCCGGGTGAAACAGGCGGTCTCCCCCACCGAGATCCTGCTGGTGGTGGACGCCATGATCGGCCAGGACGCGGTCACCGCCGCCAAGGCCTTCGACGAGGCGCTGGACATCGACGGCGTCATGCTCACCAAGCTGGACGGCGACGCCCGGGGCGGCGCGGCACTGTCCATCCGGGCGGTGACGGGCAAGCCCATCAAGTTCGCCGGCGTGGGCGAGAAGCTGGACGCGGTGGAGGTGTTCCACCCCGACCGCATGGCCGGCCGGATCCTGGGCATGGGCGACGTGCTCTCCCTCATCGAGAAGGCGGAGCAGAACCTGGACGCCAAAAAGGCCGCCGAACAGATGGAGCGGCTGCGGAAAAACAAGTTCACCCTGGCTGACTTCTACGACCAGCTGATCCAGCTCAAAAGCATGGGCTCCATGGAGGACATCATGGGGATGATGCCCGGCATGGGGGGCAAGAAGCTGGATCTGTCGGCGGACGAGGGCAATCTCAAGCGCATCGAGGCCATCATCCAGTCCATGACCCCCTACGAGCGGGAGAATCCCAATGTGCTCAACTCCAGCCGGAAAAAGCGCATCGCCGCCGGGTCCGGCACCCAGGTGGTGGACGTGAACCGGCTCTTGAAGCAGTTCGATATGATCCAGCAGCTCACCCGGCAGTTCGCCAACCCCAAGAAGGCCAAGGGGCTGTTTGGGAAGTTCAAAGGCATGGGGATGCCATTCTGAAAACAGCATCCCGTACCTCGCACCTTTGCCCCAGCCAGATCCTCTGGTGAAGGCCGAAGGCATGTTGGTCAACGTCCCTTTCGGGACATTTACCATAAACGATGAACAACTTTTGGAGGTGAACATACCATGGTCAAGATCAGACTGCGCCGCATGGGCGCGAAGAAGGCCCCCTTCTACCGCGTTGTGGTCGCCGACTCCCGCTATCCCCGGGACGGCCGCTTCATCGAGGAGATCGGTACCTATGACCCCCGGCAGAACCCCGCCGCCGTCAATATCGACACCGACCGGGCCCAGGCCTGGATCAAAGCCGGCGCTCAGCCCACCGACACGGTGCGCGACCTGCTGAAAAAGGCTGGCCTGTAAATTCGATCAGGAGGCCCCATGAAAGAATTGCTCACTTATATCGCCCGCAGCCTGGTGGACGATCCCGACGCGGTGTCCGTTTCTCAATATGAAACGCCCGCCGAGACGGTGCTGGAGCTTCGGGTGGCCCCCGGCGATATGGGCAAGGTGATCGGCCGCCAGGGCCGCATCGCCAAAGAGATCCGGGCGCTGATGCGCTCGGTGGCCCAGCGCCAAGGCAAAAAACTCTCAGTCGATATCGTTGACTGAAACGAGGAACAGGCGGGGCGGTGCCCCGCCTGTTTTTTACACGGGTCCCGGAGCCGTTTTCCGGCTGCGCGCCCACGAGGAGGTATCACAATGACGGAATTTCTCGACTGCGGCCAGATCGTCAACACCCATGGCGTCCACGGCGAGGTGCGCGTGGTCCCCTGGGCGGACAGCCCGGAGTTTTTGTGCCGGTTCTCCACCCTCTACGTGGACGGCGGGGCCATGGAGGTGTCCTCCAGCCGGGTGCACAAGGGCAGCGTCATCGCCCGGTTCCAGGGGGTGGACACGGTGGAGCGGGCCATGGCCCTCAAGGGAAAAACGGTCCAGATCCGCCGCTCCGACGCCAAGCTGCCCGAGGGGTCCTTCTTCCTGGCGGACATCATCGGGCTGGACGTGGTGGATGAGCAGGGGCGCAGGCTGGGCGTCCTGAAGGAGGTCCTCTCCCCTTCCCGCCAGCAGGTCTACGTGGTGGCGGGAGAGCGGGAGTTCATGATCCCCGCCGTGCCCCAGTTCATTTTGGAGACCGATATCCAGGGCGGATATATCAAAGTGCGCCTGATCGAGGGGTTATAGCCATGTACCATATCGACATCATGACACTGTTCCCCGATACGGTGGGCGATGTGCTGTCCGAGTCCATCCTGGGCCGGGCCCAGGAGCGGGACATCCTGCGCATCGAGACCCACCAGATCCGGGACTACACCCTGAACAGGCAGAAGCAGGTGGATGACTACCCCTACGGCGGGGGCCGGGGGGCGGTGCTCCAGGCCGACCCCCTGTACCAGTGCTGGAGCCACATCTGCGGCCAGTATGAGAAGCAGCCCCACACCATCTACCTCTCCCCCTGCGGCAGGACCTTCACCCAGGCGGACGCCAAACGGCTGGCCTGGGAGCAGGACCACCTGATCCTGGTGTGCGGCCACTATGAGGGCGTGGATGAGCGCTTCCTCGACGAGTGCGTGGACGAGGAGCTCTCCCTGGGCGACTTCGTCCTCACCGGCGGCGAGATCGCCGCCATGGCGGTGGCGGACGCGGTGTGCCGCCTGGTGCCCGGGGTGCTGTCCGACGCCCAGTGCTTCGAGAACGAGAGCCACTGGGACGGCCTGCTGGAGCACCCCCAATACTCCCGGCCCGAGGTGTGGCACGGCAGGGCGGTGCCCCCCGAGCTGCTCACCGGCGACCACGCCAAGGTGGAGCGCTGGCGGCGCAAGCAGTCCCTCCTGCGCACCCGGCAGCGGCGGCCCGACCTATACGAGAAGCTGGATCTGTCCTCCAAGGCCGACCAGAAGCTGCTGGAGGAGCTGGAGCGGGACCTGTCCCGCCCCGCCCTGCCCCAGCCGGTGGAGTGCCGCCCAGCGCAGGAGGGGGACCTGGACGCCATGGAGGTCATTTTGGCCCAGGCCAAGGCGGTCCTGATCCCCATCGGCCAGTGGCACGACTACTATCCCGCCAGGGAAGATCTTGTCTCAGACATGGCCCGGGAGGAGTGCTATGTGCTCACCTGCGGCGGCCAGGTGGGCGGCTTCTTCACCCTCACCACCCAGCCTGAGGCGTGCTATGACGCCATCACCGACGGGAAATGGTCATCGGATGGACCATACGCCGTGATCCACCGCTGCGCCGTGGCGGAACAGTGGCGGGGGTCCGGGCTGGCCGACCATATGGCGGCGGCGTGGGAGTCGCTGGCCCTGGCCCAGGGGGTGGAGTGGCTGCGGGTGGACACTCACAAAAAGAACAAGGCCATGCAGGGCCTCATCCGCCGGAACGGCTTCCAATACCGGGGCAATGTGCTGATCGACGCTCCAGAGCAGTACGACCGCCGCCGGGTGGCATACGAGAAGCGGCTGAGACACCCCATCTGAGATGTCAAAAAGGCCCCCGGATCCGCCTCCTCTCTCTTGACGATCTCGGCCGATATGATATAATCTGATTTATGATATCATATAAGGAGATCGTGAATATGAGCTTTTCCATCATTGTTGACAGCTGCTGTGACTTGACCCCCGAGATGCGGTCGGACCCGGTGTTCCGCTCGATCCCGCTGACCATCCGCGTGGGCGGCAAGGACTACATCGACGATCAGAGCCTGGACACCAGCCTGCTCATCTACGCCATGGACCAGAGCCCGGACGCCTCTTCCTCCTCCTGCCCCTCCCCCGGAGACTATCTGGAGGCGTTCCGCCAGGCGGAGGGCGACCTTTATGTGGTGACCCTGTCCGCCCTGCTCAGCGGCTCCCACAACAGCGCCTGGCAGGCAAAGCAGATGCTGCTGGAGGAGGAGCCTGAGCGGAACATCCACGTGTTCAACTCCTGTTCCGCCTCGGCGGGCGAGGTGCTGCTGGCCCAGGCGGTGCGCCGGCTGGCCGGGTCCGGCCTCCCCTTCGCCCAAGTGGTGGCCCGGACGGAGCAGACCATCGCCGAGACCAACACCCTGTTCGTGCTGGAGAACCTGGATAATCTGCGGAAAAACGGCCGCCTCACCAAGGTGCAGGCTATGCTCACCGGTGCGCTGCGCATCAAGCTCATCATGGGCGCCACCCCTGAGGGAGAGATCTGCAAGCACGGTCAGGCCCTGTCTGTCAAGCAGGCGCTGGCCAAGATCGTGGACATCATGGCGGCGGACGATAGGCATAAAGGAAAGATACTTTACATCGCCCAGTGCCTATGCCCTGAGCGGGCGGACCAGCTGTGGCAGCTGGCCCAGAAGAGCTGCCGGTTCGCCGGCGTGGCGATCACCGCCACCCGGGGGCTCAGCTCCTACTACGCCAACAGCGGCGGCGTCATCGTGGCCTATTGACATCCGGCACGGGGCCGGGAATCGGAGGATCGGACATGGACCTATGCGATATCAGGGAGATCAAAGCCCTTTTGGCCCGCCACGGCTTCCATTTTTCCAAGTCTATGGGGCAGAATTTTCTCATCGCCGGCTGGGTCCCCCAGGATATCGCCGACGCCGCCGGACTGGACGAGCACTGTGCCGTGCTGGAGATCGGGCCGGGCATCGGCCCCCTCACCCGTCAGCTGTCCCTCCGGGCGGGCAGGGTGGCCGCGGTGGAGCTGGATACCTCCCTGCTCCCCATTCTGGCCGAGACGTTGGCCGACTGCCCCAACGTGGAGGTCATCCCCGGCGACGTGATGAAGCTGGACCTTGAAGCCCTCTGTGCTGACAAGTTTTCTGGCTTTACACCAAAAGCCTGCGCCAACCTGCCCTACAACATCACCACGCCGGTGCTCACCAAACTGCTGGAGACGGACCGCTTCCAGTCCATCACGGTGATGATCCAGCGGGAGGTGGCCCGGCGGATCTGCGCCTTGCCCGGCGATCCAGACTGCGGAGCGTTTTCCCTGTTCTGTCAGTATCACGCCCGATGTGAGCTGCTGTTCGAGGTGCCTCCCCAGTGCTTCCTCCCCGCTCCCAAGGTCACCTCCGCCGTGGTCCGGCTCACCCCCCACGCCGTCCCCCCGGTGGATGGGGACCGGGGCGCCATCTTCGCCGTGGTGAAGGCGGCTTTCGCTCAGCGGCGAAAGACCCTGCTCAACGCGCTGTCGGCTGCCTATGGGAGCCGCTTTTCCAAAGACCAGCTGCGGCAGATCGTCCTGGACTGCGGTCTGCCCGAGACTGTCCGGGGCGAGCGGCTCGGTCTCGATGATTTTTCCAGATTGGCCTGGCATTTGCGCTGAACGGCCTTCTCCTCTGTCAGATCCCTGTGCCGTGCATAGGATGGGTACAGAGGAGGTCTTTCTATGCCGATCATTTATTTATCACCATCGACCCAGGAATCCAACATGTATGTCACCGGAGGAAGTGAAGAGGAGTGGATGAACCGCCTGGCCGACGCCATGGTCCCTTATCTGAACGCCTCCGGCATCCGTTATACTCGCAATACCCCGGACATGACCGCGGTGTCCTCCATCCGCGCTTCCAATGCCGGTAACTATGACCTGCACCTGGCCCTGCACTCCAACGCCTCTGCTCCCAGCAATTATGGCGGGACCAGGGGCATCATCGTGTTCTACTATCCCGGCAGCAGCAGGGGAAAACGGGCGGCCGAGATCATGACCGCCAACCTCAAGGCTATCTATCCCCTGCCTGACCGGGTGCGCTCGGAGGCCACCACCTCCATCGGCGAGGTCCGCCAGCCCCGGGCGCCCTCGGTGTTCATCGAGCTGGGCTACCATGATAATGAGGACGACGCTGCCTGGATCAAGAGCCATTTGGACGAGATCGCCCGGACCATCGTTCTCGCCCTCACAGAATACTTCGGCATCCCGTTCCTGGAGCCCGGCAGTCCCCGGCGTCAGGGCGTCGTGGATGTGGACTGGGGCTATTTGAACATCCGATCCAGGCCCTCCACCTCCGCTCCGGTGATCGCCAAAGCCTATGACGGCGCACGGCTCACGATCCTGAACCAGTGGCAGGACTGGTATCTCGTCTCCTTCGACGGCACCGAGGGCTACGCCAACCGTGATTTTATCACCCTGATCTGACCAAGCGAGTTCTCTTCACAGATCGTTCAAAGATATTTCAAAAACTATACACCACTTTTCGGAAGGATATGTTATTCTGAATATGTCATAAACAATGACAACTCCTCCCTCTCTTTCTTGAATCCGATGACAGCCTGCCGCTTTTTTGCGGCGGGCTGTCCACTTTTTCAGCTCTATTTTTCCGCGAAAAGCTGGGGACCCGCTTACGAGTTCCCAGCTTTTTAGGGCCTTATCTACACAGCTTCAACTGTTATGGGCCACACCAGCCGTGCCTCTCCGTCCGCGCCTGGAAGGGACCAAGACCGGGAACGGTCACAGATTTTTTGAGATGATCTCAGCGGCCGTCACCATTTCGCGCCCCGCCTCCAGCCCAGCCAGCACAGGGCCAGCAGGACCAGCGCGATCCCCAGATACAGCAGCGTCCCAAACTGTAAGTTGTCCAGATACACGCCGAACACCTTCACCAGCTGCACGTTGGTGGGCCCGTCCCAGGCGATCAGATTTTCGGGCAGATACCCCTTCCACCCGTAGGGGCGCTGATGAAAGCGGGCCATGATCTGCGCCAGCACCACCGGAACGGCCAAAGCGCCGACGGAGCTTCTGGTCAGGGCGGACACCAGCATGGATATACTGCCACACACCAGCGTATACAGCACCAGCAGCGCCAGCAGGGAAACCAGCATCTGCCCCACGGTGATGGGCCGGGGCAGGACGGGCTGCCACATCTGAAGGGCCGCGTCAAACCCCTTCCAGCCCCACACAGCCAGGTGGGCCGCCGCTGTGACCCCTACGATGACCACCCCCGCCAGCACTGCCACGACCGCCCCCGCCAGCGCTTTGGCGAAATAGAGGGGACGCCGGCTCTTTTTGGCGGTAAACAGCAGCGCGTCCATCCGATCCCTGTATTCCCCGGAAAAGACGGTGCACAGGCAGATCCCCGCCGCAACAGGCAGAAGGCCCAGCAGGACATAGAAAAAATCCATCAGCTTGGTGGTGCCCGGCCAGGGATAACGGTACACGAAGGGGCGCTCGATCTGGGCCATTTTTTCTCCCCAGTAGTCCTTCTCCCCCTGAGACAAGCTGGCGTTCGCGTAATTGTCCAAATACGCCTGTGTATTCTTCTGCCACTCCGCATAGAACGATCCCGCCGTCACGGTCCCTGTTGTCCAAAATACGCCCTGCGCCAGAGAGAAGGGCCCGGACCATGCGCCGCCCTCAAGGCCAAAATACACGATTTGTTGTTCTCTTGAGCTAAAATCGGGCATGTTTTCCAGCATCTCCTGAAAAAACGCCTCATCCATCACCCGCCCGTTCAGCTCCGATCCCGCCTTCTCCAGAGCCTCCCGCCGGGCCTGTTCTCCGGTGACCACCAGGGGGGCTCCATCCTCGTCCAGAATGTCATGATACACCCGCCCGCCGGTGTTTCCCGCCCGAAGGGTGGCGGCCACGCAAAAGACCGCCAGCGCCAGCACCGCCGCCCACGCCAGCTTCCGCGCCAGCAGCTTTTTCAGTTCATAGCCCAACAGTGTTCCGAAATTTTTCATGGTCTCCCCCGCTTTCTACACGCCGCTGACGGCCCGCCGCCGCCAGCCCAGCCAGCACACCGCCGCCAGCGCCGCCGATACCGTCAAATACACCAGCATCCCGGCCTGGATCGGGTTCAGCGGGAGGCCGAAAAAGTATTTCAGCGGCCGGACATTCAGCGCGGCGGCATTCACCAGCCCCATGGGCAGATAATACAGCGCCGCGGTCACGACCGGCAGCGTCAAAAACGCGTCCAGGGCCGACATCATCCGAACCAGTAGCATCTGTCCCCCCACCAGCGCCGCCCCCACCGCCAGCGCGGCCACACCGCTCCCGCTCCACAGGGACACCACCGAGATCAGCGCCCCACACAGCAGGGCGTATACCAGGATCATCCCCGTCAAAATGAGGATGCCCTGCCATGCGGTGATGGGGAAGGAGCAGCTGAGCATATAGCGGCACAGCTGGATGGCCGCGCCCCAGCCCCAAGTCCCATAGCGGATCAAACTGGAGCCGATCACCGCCCCCACGGCAATAGCCGCCGCCAGCATGGAGGTCGCGCCCCCGGCCAGGAGCTTCGCCAGGAACAGGTACTTCCGCCCCTGACGGCTGGCAAAGATCTGGGGATAGGTGCGGGCACGGTGCTCCTGAGAGAACAGGTCGCACACGCACAGCGCCACCAGCACAGGGATGAAGATGCCCATGGTGCCCAGTACGTCGAACAGGCGGTTGGGGGCGTCGGTGGGCTCGTAGATAAAGGGCTGCTGGATCTGCTCCTCCATCCGCTCCCAATAGCTGATCTCCTCCTCCGTGAGATGATTTTCCCAGGAGCTTTCCACATTTTCTCGGAACCTATCCAGACGGTGGAGATAGTTATCCTTCAAGCCCAACAGCTGATAAGCGCCCAGGTAAGTGGGATCGACCAGTTGAAAATAGGCGTAGGCCCCTGTCAAATTGGTGTCCAGCTCAGTGGAGGCCAGCTTGGAGCGGATATCCTGCGCCCGCTGGAAAAATTCCTCGTCCATCACCTGGCCGCTGAGCAGCCGGGGGGCTTCTATCGAAACCCGATCCTGTTCCTCTACCGTGACCTGGCGGCTGATGGTCTGCCCATCGGCCAGCACAACGGTGAAGGTATCATCATAATGGTAAAAGGGAATGGGCGCATAGTACACCATACCTGCGGAAAATATCAGCACCGCGATCCAGGTCATGGGCCGCTTCCACAGCTTTTTCATCTCGTAGCCGAACAGCGTTCCCAGATTTTTCATTCCTCTCCCCCTCCGAACTCCTCCATGTAGAGCTGCTCCAGATCGGTGCGGCCCTTGTCCCAGGGCTCGTTCAGGATGATCTTTCCGTCGGACATCATCAGCATATGGTCGGCGATCTTCTCCACGTCGGACACGATGTGGGTGGACAGCAATACGATGGTGTCCCGTCCCAGTCCGGCAATCAGGTTGCGGAACTTCACCCGCTCCTTGGGGTCCAGCCCCGCCGTGGGCTCGTCCACAATGAGCAGGCGGGGGTCGTTGAGCAGGGCCTGGGCGATGCCCAGCCGCTGCTTCATGCCGCCGGAGTAGGTCTTGATTTTTTTCTTCCCCACATCCGCCAGCGACACCAGCTCCAGCAGCTCCGCCGCCTTCCGTTTGGCGTGGGAGCGGGTCAGCCCCTTCAGCGCCGCCAGGTAGAGCAGAAAATCAAGCCCGGTGAAGTCGGGGTAGTACCCGAAGTCCTGGGGCAGGTAGCCCAGCACCGCCCGGTAGTCCTCGCTGGACACGTCCACCCCGTCCAGGGCCACGCTCCCCGCCGTGGGCCTCAAAATGCCGCACAGCATCCGCATGAGGGTGGTCTTGCCCGCCCCGTTGGCTCCCAAAAGGCCGTTGATCCCCTGGGTGAGGCGAAGGGATACCCCGTCCACCGCTTTTTTATCCTTGTACCGCTTCGTCAGCCCTTGCACCGTCAATTCCATCGCAGTTCCCTCTCTTTCAAGCTCAGTGTGATCTCCGCCCCGGCGGCGAAGGCGGACGCCGCCAGCGCCATCCCCCACAGGGGCAGGTCCTCGGGCCGGTACAGCGCGGGCATA
This sequence comes from uncultured Oscillospiraceae bacterium, assembly GCA_910588495.1. Lineage (GTDB taxonomy): Bacteria > Bacillota > Clostridia > Oscillospirales > Oscillospiraceae > Enterenecus. Next base: position 56,017 of record CAJUPU010000001.1, read on the forward strand.
CGGTACACGGACAGCGTGCCCAACCCGCTCACCAGCGCCGCCCCGCCGCCGCAGGCCAGCAGGCCCTCCCGGCCCCGGAAGCGCCGGGTCAGCTCCATCCCCAGGGCGGCGGTCAGGCAGTAGGGCGTCAGCAGGTATGCCCCCGCCGCCCGGGCCGTCCCGATCCCGCCCCAGACGGCCAGCGCCGGGATCAGCGCCCCCAGCAGGGCCAGGTGGAACAGCCCCAGCGCCAGCATACGGGCCAGCAGCGCGCTGGAGCGGGGCACCCGGCAGGCCAGCTCCAGCTCCTCCATCTGGTAGAACCGGGCCCGGCCGTTCTCCGCCACCGCCAGCAGGGCCAGCACCGGCGTCAGCGCGGCGGCGCAGGACAGGCCCATGGCGGGATAGGGCCAGGCGGCCGCCCACAGCACCACGCCGAACACCCCCAGGGACAGCGCCCACACCCACCAGCGGATATGGCCCGCCTGGACCGCTGCCAGCTCCCAGCGGCCCAGCTCCCGGCGTCGGTGGCACTTCAGGAAGGCCGCCTTTTTCACCGGGGCCGGGGCGCGGAACATGGCCTGCAATTCCTGTTTCAGCCTTCTATCCATGGGTCTCCCTCCGTTCATTCCAACGCGTCTTTCAACGTTTTCAGGATCTTGTCCAGCCTCCGCCGCAGGGCGAACCGGGACTGGCCGTAGAGCTTGCAGAGCACCGCCATGGGCTCCCCGTTGACGCACCGCAGGAGGACCAGCTCCCGGTCCTCTGGGGAGAGCTTGTCCAGCTCGGAGCGCAGGGCGATGGACAGCAGGGGGTCCGGCTCCCGCCCCGGAAGCTCCTCTGGGAGAGCGTGGACCGGCGGGCGGCGGGCCTCGTCGGCGCACAGGTGCCGGGCCACGGTGTACAGATAGTGCAGCAGCTGGCCCCGGTCCCGGTAGGTGTCGCTGGCGAACCACCGCAGGAAGGTCTCCTGGGTCACATCCTCCGCCCGCTCCCGGTCCCGAAGGCGGTAGTAGCAGTAGCGGTAGATTTTGTCGTACTGCGCTTCAAGGTCGATGGCCATGGCGATCCCCCCCTTCCCGGCGCTCACTGTGTATAACGATCCAAAGGGCAAAATGTGCGGGTATTGAGAAAATTTATTGTTAGAACCTGTATTCACAGCTGAGATCGCCGGATGGCCGAGGGATTTTCCCGTCAGGCAAGGCGAATTTTCGCAGGAATAATTGTGTTTATTGCAAGAAAATTCAACGCCGCATGATGGGAAAAGACCCGGCGAGACGGTGAATCGAGGTTGTGAATACAGGTTCTTAGAATGCCCATGATACAAAAATACCTTGCCATGTTCCCCATGGCAAGGTATTTTTTGATCCATAGATCGACGTTGACTGGCCTGAAGGAGGATGGACCAGCTATCCCATCAAAGACACCGACTGTCTGAAACCGCTGGACGCACGGCAGATCTTGTTTATACTGAGGGATAGGATCGTCACACGTTTGGAGCCTAACATGGGGAGGTGGCCGCCGGCCATGATCGGTCTCAAAACACTTTGGCGGCTCCGCATCCTGATCGGGGCGCCGGTGGGAGCGGCGCAGGAGCACAAAATCAGCGGACAGGACTGCGCCACCCGCTACCCCATCCTGCTGATCCACGGCACCGGGTTCCGGGACTGGACGCGGCTGGGGTACTGGGGCCGCATTCCGGAGCTGCTGCGCCGTCAGGGCGCGGCGGTCTACTTCGGACAGCAGGATGGCTGGGCCACGGTGGAGGACAACGCCTGCTGCCTGGCCCGGCGGGTGGACCAAATCCTGGCGGAGACAGGGTGCGAAAAACTCAACCTGATCGCCCACTCCAAGGGCGGGCTGGACGCCCGGTATTTGGTCTCCTCCCTGGGCTACGGGGACCGGGTGGCCTCTCTGACCACCGTGTCCACCCCCCACCACGGCTCCAGGACCATGGATGCCTTGGACCGGCTGCCCGGGTGGGTGTTCCGTCTGCTGGGCGTCTTTGTCAACGGCTGGTACCGGCTGATCGGGGACGCCTCCCCCGATTTTTGCGGCGTGTGCCGCCAGTTCACCACCGCCTGGGCGGAAGCGTTCAACCATCAGAACCCGGACGTGCCGGGCGTGCTCTACCAGAGCTGGGCCGGGGCCATGGCCGGGGCGCGCAGCGACCTGTTCATGTGGTGGAGCAACCTCATCATCAGCCGGGTGGAGGGGGAAAACGACGGGCTGGTGACGGTGGAGTCCGCCCGGTGGACCAACTTCGGCGGGGTATGGCGGGGCTCGGGAAGCCGGGGGATGTCCCACATGGATGAGGTGGACTTCCGCCGCCGTCCCCTGAAGGGCAGGGACGGCCCCGTGGACCCGGCGGAGCGGTACGCGGCGCTGGTGGAGGGATTAAGGGAACGGGGGTTTTAGCCCTTGAAGCGCAGCATATACATGATCGCCAACCTGGATCTGATTTTTGATAGGAGGGCCGCACCCATGACATACTCACAGCGGTTTCCCCGTATGGCGGCCCTGCTGGCCGCCTGCCTGCTCTTGTCCCTGCTCCCCGGCTGTGGGGACCACTGGCGGCCCCACACCCGCCGGGAGGTCTTAGCCTATGCGGCGGAGCAGTTTCCCGGAGAACACGTCATCGTCGCCAAGGACTTCACAGATCCGCCGCCGGACAGCGGCAAGCCCTCCTCCGAGCGCATCTGGGACTGCTGGTTCGCCGACCTGCCGGACGTGGTGTTCCATGTGGGCAGCCGGCGTTTCACCGGACATCCCGCCCCCGTCATGGACTACTCTTTGTACCATGACCGCGACCGCGTGTTCTGGGATCACTATATAGAGCAGTACCGGGCCGGGGTGGATCCACTCAGCCTTTGGGATACAGCCGCCGATGGAGATCTGGACTTTCGATTCTCCTCCATGGCGGACGTGCCCCAGGCCGCGGAGCAGCTTCGCGCCTTTTACAGCTGGTTCCAGACGCAGCCCCATGCCGGGCGGCCCCGCTATGCTTCCATCGCACTGGACGGCCTCCCCCTGCCCGCTGGCTATCCGATCGTCAGACGCACCAGCCTCAATATTCCCTCAGCCTCGATCGCTGACCCCAGAGCTTCCTTCCACGATCCCGCCGGCATGGAAGAGCTGTGCGCTGGGATGCTCAAGACCTACTATACTTTCTACCGCCTTCCCTGCCCCGACTTCTCTCAGGAGGAGCTGGAGGCTTTCGCCCATGCGAGCTGGGACTGGGCCTGGACGGAAGGTGAGTCCCGCGCCACGGTGCCCCACCTGTCCCAAAACGGCCAGGCGGTTCCGGTGGAGCTCTTTTCCGGCATCGGGGTGGTCCCCCAGGCCGGGTCTGGTCTGCAATTCTCCTGCCTCAGCTATGGTGGTCTGTTCGAGGTCCTGGTGCGGCTGGGCCTGGAGCCGGAGGGCGGGCCGGAAGCCTTTACTGTCACCGGCGCGGACGGCGCCTTCTACGAGTTCTCCTATCGTTTTACCGACACTGACGGCGATGGAAGCTGCTGGCACTACATGCGGGATGGGGAACCCGTCCAGCACACTGCCGCCGACGGCATTCCCGCCCTGCGGATCGCGTCGGACGAGTTTCAGGCCATCACCGGACTGACGTTCCACAAGCCCGGCACATAAAATGACGCTCTGCGGAGCCAGGCTGGCAGATCCAGGCCATCCGGCGGCGCGCCTTCCCCAATGGGCACCTCATAAGCCGCCTTTTCCGAAAACACCGCATCGTACATGCCATCCTCGGTGAGAACGCGGTCGGTGGACTCCCACACCACCCGCACCCGATCCTCCTCCAGCTGGAAGCGGACCTTTGACCGGCTGTCCTTGTAGGAAGCCACATCCGGTTCGCCGACGTAGTCAAAGGAATAGACCGTCTGAGGGTCCTCCCAGTCCTGTGTATCCCGGTAATAGATCCGGGCCTCCCGTGCGGGCGTCCTGACCAGCCCGAACCAGGCCGTCCGCTCCGGCTCGCCCGCGTCATAGAAATAGCACCGCGTTTCTATCGAGGTGAGGTAGAGCTCCCCCTCCCCCGTCTCGCCCTGGAACAGCACCGCCCCATCCGCCATATCCACCAGCAGCACGATGCTTTTGGACAGACAGCCATTCAGGTAGCCGTTGCAGTGGACCGTGTTCCACCACTCGCTGCACACCCAGGCCGCGCTTCCATCCCCGGCCAGCTCCCCCCGCATCGCGGTCTGTCCAACGTCCGGGAGCTCATACAGCAGATCCCCGGCTCCGTCCAGGATCTGGAGGTCGTAGTGATAGGTTTTGTCGTAGTCCTCCGCCTTTTGCGCCCGCAGATGGCAGTCCGCCCCTTCCACCGGCGTCAGTTCATCCCAGGTGGTGCTTGACCTGACATAGCCCGAAGGATAGCTCACCTCGATCCACGCCAGCCCGCTGTCCGGGTTGCAGCCGGACAGCAGCAAAAGCAACACCACACCCAAAAGCCACGCGTTCCATCTCATTCTTCTTCCCCTCCCTCATGCGCAAGGAACCGCTTCCCACAGGTTTGCGGCGCAGCTCTCCCCGGTCTGGCCGGGATGCGGAGCACCCGCCGTTTCCCCTTCACCTTACAACTCCGATCCTATAGTGCCTCTGATTTTTTATGTCCCGTCCAGTGAAACAAGGGACAGGGCTCTGACGCGGCGGTCCTCCCGGCTTTCAGCCGCAAGCCGCCGTCGAAACCAAAAGCGGCCCTTCTTTTTCATTCGTTTTTTCTTTTGCTGTCCCTAAACGCCCCGATCCAAACAATATCATGTATGGGATAGAATGTCACAGTCCAGCGAGACCGCCAGGGAAAGCGGTGTGGAACCCCACCCGGCCCGGCGATGGACGCCACGCTCCCAGAACGATATGAGAAAGAAGGATGTCAGATGAAACGAGCACTGTCCCTTATGGCCGCCTGTCTGCTGCTCTTCCTGTTGAGCGCGTGTCAGGGCAAGACCGCCACAGAGACCCACTGGGCCGCCGCGAAAAAGGCAGGCAGTCTGGAGGACTACGTCAAAGAACAGGCGGAGAACATGGACATGGAGGCTTTGAAGCAGGAGGCCCAGGAGGGCGGTCTGGACCAGCAGTTCAAGGCCACTGCCCTCCTGTGCGCCCTAGAATACCGACAGGACCTGGCGGACACATCCACCCCCACCGTCAGCCGGTTCCGGTTCGGCTATCCTGTCGGCGCTGAGTACGCCACCCGCTTTTTGAGCCAGGTCACCACCGACAGCGAGGCCTTTTGGGCGTCCATGGGCGATGCCTTCTCCCCCTATGACTGCTACCCGCCCATATTCGCCGCGGCCAAGGGCCTGGACGGACCCACACTGACCGGCCTCCTGGCGGGCGACCCGCCCGGAAAGACCCAGTTCAAAGAGACCATCGACCAGTGGGTGGAGCAGAACCCCGGCAGGATCGTCGCCGTAGGCCAGGACCTGATGGAGGCCGGTTATTTCGACAAATGGGCCATATCCAAATGGTCCTCCACCTTTTTACATCCCACCACCAACTCCTACCGGATCCAGGCGGACACCGTGGAGGACGCCTTCGGCTATGTGTCCTATCTCCGCGATGTGATCCTGCCGCCGCTGGTGGAAAAGAACGGCACGGCCTCCCTGGTCAAGCCCTCGGAGATCACCGGCGGGGACTATTTCTCCTCCTCCGTCATGATCGCCGTCAGCAACGACAGCCTCACCCTGCAGGAGCCCTCCGACAGCGGCCTGCCCGAGACCATCGAGTTGGAGGGAAAGACTGTCGCCGCCTTCTACTACAACCCGGGCACCGGGGAATTTGACGATCATCTCCCCTCCCTCCAGCTCATGGGCGGCTTCCTGCTGGCCCTGCCGGAGGAAGAGGCCCCCGCCGTTCCCGCCGAGGCCGACTACTACCTGGTGCTGACGGCCCACTTTGAGCGCGGCGATTTCTACAAGGGCGCCACCGGAAAAGATACCGGCGTCCAGCAGGTCAACTCCCTCACCTCGGTGGACCTGTATGACGCGGCCACCGGCGCCTTCCTCCGCCACCTGGGCAACCTCCGGGAGCTGGCCCCGGACACCGTCTACGCCTCCTACGATGACACCTCCCTGCAATACCCCGTGCCCACCAAGTCGGATGTGCTGCTCCATCTGTACCACAACATCAACGATCCCGACGCCTATTTCTCCCTGCTGGACAACACCCCCGTCAACGGCAGCATGGTGGAGCCGGGCCAGCCGGTGCTGTTCGGCGGCTGGGAGATCGCCTATCATACCGCCCGGATCGTCTCCGAGTTCGAGGACGGCATGTACGTCTTTTCCGCCGAGGAGGGGAATCAGTGCGTCATCGCCGATTTGACCGTCACGAACCGCGGCCTGGACTCGGATACCTTCCTGCCCGTGGTCTACTATCCCAACGAGGACCCCGTCCTGTACGTCACCGACTCCGGCAAGGAAGAGCGCTATGACTGCGTCGATGTCATGCTGTACAGCCCCTGCCTGAACAACCGGACGGTGGAGCCCGGCAGCTCCAAAGAGGGAGAGCTGGTCTTTCAGATCCCCGACTCCCTGGCCCAGAGCGGCGAGCAGCTCTACATCGCCGTCACGATGGGCGGCCAGGTGGTCTACTATCCCCTGAACTGAGGGTGGGCCGCTCTGCGCTCTCAAGATCGATCGGCACCGCTGTCCCCAAACGTCCCAGTTTCGACATTATATTGGTATAGGACAGGCATTGGATAAGCTGTGGGACTTGACCCGCAGCCCTTTCGGGGGTACTTTATAGGGAGGCGTCCGCGCCGGCCCAGGCAGGAGGTGATCGGGTGAGCTCCAGCGAACCGTGGCAGTCAGATCTGGAACAAATGTATCGAGAGATGTATCCGACCCTCTACGCCTACGCCCTGCGGATCCTGAAGGACCACGCCCTGGCGGAGGAGGCCATCCAGGACACCTTCTGCATCGCCTGCGCCAAACGAGAGCAGGCCCTGTCCAACCCCAAGCCCCGGGGCTGGCTCATGCTGACTTTGAAGCATGTGATGCAGAACATGCTCCGCGCCCAAAGAAAGGTGCAGAGGCTGCTCTTCCTGACCGCCGGCGAGGAACAACCCGCGGAGGCGCCCGAGCTGCTGGACGTGGACGTGCTGTTCGGTGACGTGTCGAACAGCGAGGACTTCCGCCTGCTCAAACGCATCGCCCTGGATCAATGCACCATCGTGGAGCTGGCCCAGGACCTGGGCATCTCCGTGGAGGCCTGCAAAAAGCGGGTGCAGAGGGCCCGGAAACGGCTGCAAAAGAAGCTGAAGGTTTGACAACGCCCAATGAAAGGGGGAAACTGTGTGGGAAGAGCGGAACGATGGAACCACCTGGAGCCCAGCGACTTGGAGCGGATGAGCACGGCGGGCCTGGAAAAGCTGCTCCTCCAGGACTTCCAGGACCCGGAGAGCGGAGAGGACCGCATGGAACGGCTCTACTACGCCGCCCAGCTGCTGGCGGAACGATCTCCAAACTCCAACGCCTCCGCAGACCGGGCCTGGGCGGACTTCCAGGAGAGATACCTCCCTTTTGCCGAGGCCCGCAGCGCCCATCATGAGGACGGTGTCTCACCGTCCTCAGACGCCGCCCCAGGGCGGCGTCCAACCCATCTGCGAAAATGGAGCGTGCGCGGGATCCTGGCCGCGGCGGCGCTGGCCGTCCTGCTGCTGTCTATCTCTGCGGCCGCGGCGGCGGGCGGCTATGACCTTTGGCGGATGCTGGCCCGGTGGACGGACGAGGTGATCAGCATCACGCCGGGCCAGATCGCCCAGGTGGACCCGGATGAGATACGCATACCCGTGGAAGGCACAGAATACGCCAGCCTCCAGCAGGCGCTGGACGACTGCGGCCTGACCCTGCCCGCCGCCCCCAAATGGCTTCCGGAGGGCTTTGAGCTGGTGGAGCTGATCGTGGACACCAGCGATCCCAACTCACTGGTCTTTGTGACGTGTTACAATAAAGGGGACACTGCGCTCCTCATAAGCATTCATGTTTTCCTGACCCGGGAGGACGGGGGCCACGGAGGCTATGGCGACTTCCAAAAGGACGAGGGCGACCCCATCCCCTACCAAGTGGGGGGCGTGACCCACCTGCTGTCCACCAACGCCGGACGGCCCATCGCCCTCTGGGTCAACGGCCCTGTGGAGGGCTCCATCATCGGAGACATCACCATGGACGACCTGAAGCAGATCATCGACTCCATCTACGAATAGGAGCATAAAGAGCGCCCCACGGACAGCAGTTCGTGGGGCGCTTTGCCGTTTGCGGCTATCTCGATCGTCCCCCGGCGGGGTCGTTGACTATCCCCACGAACAGGGGCAGGCCGCTGTCCCCGGTGACGCAGAACAGGAAGGGCCGGTCCAGCACCAGATCCACCTCCCCGTCTGGGGCGCTGTCCGCCTCAGGACCCATCACGGTAAAGGCCGCGGCGGTGCAGCCCTCCTCGTCGATCGTCACCCGGGCGGCGTGATTGGCCTGGGAGAGAACGATGGGCGCGTCCACATCGCGGGTCATGGGGGTAAAATCGGAGACCTCCGGGTCGTAGACATCCACGATCCCCAGGGCTTTCAGGCCCTCCTCCAGGTCGAATTGGGAGGCCACGTCGAACTTTGGCACAGACCGGTCCACGAAAACGTGCCTCTGCTTTTCCCACTCGTATTTATTGGCGGTGAACAGGAAGTCCACGGCCTCCCCACCGGCCAGCAGCTCCTCCGGAGCCACCCCCTCGTCGGGCAGGAGGAACCACATGGCGCCGCCCTCCGTGAAGGGCTGGCTCACGGCGGCGAACTTGTCCCCCCAGTAATAGGTCCCGCTGCCCCGCTGGCGCATAAACTCCGCCTCCACCTCCCCGGCGGGGGTGTGGAAGGTCTGGGGCGCAGTCTCCTCCTTGGAAAAGTCATTGGCCCACGGGGCCTTGAAATAGACCGTCGTGGCCAGGGCCAGGATGGTCTTGGTGTTCAGCTTCACATTCCCGGCCTGCTCCTTCAGAAGTCCTCCGGTCTGCTGGTCCAGCCAGCTCTGCAAAGCCCTGTCGAGCTCGGCGGACCCCATCTCCCCCCGGTAGGAGGAGGCGTAGAAATCCCGGGCCAGGATATCCATGGTGTCCCGGTCGAAATTCACGGCCCTGTTCAGCCACACAGAGCTGGCCAGGATGGAGGTCACGGCCCCGTCGTCCCGGTAGTTGGCGTTCCACACGTCCCCCGCCTGTCTGCGCAGCTCGTCCATGCTCTCGCTGCCCAGGAGGGCCAGGATCTGCCCCCGGCTGTCCCCACCGGTGAGCTGGGCCAGCATGGACAGGGCCATATAGATGTTCAACGGGGAATAGACCCGGTTCTCTCCCTTCGTGTCCGTCAAAAAGACCTGGGCGCTCCGGGCAAAGAAGGCTTCCAGCGCGGAGGTGTCCCCCAGATCCCGCCGCTGGGTCCACACGTCCTCCCGCCAGGCCTCATAGGCCTCTGAGCTGAACTGGGCCAGGTCCTTTGGATACGGAGCCATCTCCGGATACTCCGCCTGGGCGATGGCCTGGGCGGTCAGCCCGCCGCCGGGGCGCAGCAGCGCGCCCACCAAGACCACCACGGCCAGCACCGCCGCCACGGCGCCCAGCCACCTTCTTCTCCCCCGCCCTTTTACACGGGCGGGCCTCTCTCCGACGGGGGCCGCCTCGTCGATCTTTCGCTCGCCGATCGCGCCCAACGCCGCAAAGAGCCGTTCGCTCCTCTCGCTCATACTGAGATCCCCTCCTGTTCCAGCGCGCGGCGGAGGCTGTCCCGAAGGCGCCCCAGCCGCTTGGTCATGGTGTTGGGGGAGCATCCGGCCTGCCGGGCCACCTGGTCCACCCGCTGGCCGTACCAGTACCGCCGCAGAAACGCCGTCCGGTCCGGGCGGTCCAGGCCGTCCAGCCACCGGTCGATGGCCCGGGCCAGCTCGCCGGCCTCCACTTCCTCCTCCACGCCGCCGGCCGCGGGCAGGCAGTCCTCCAGCTCGGACAGCAGCACCTCCAGCCCGCCGCCCCGCTTTTCCGCCCGGCGCTCCCGCCAGCGGTCCAGAGACAGGTTGCGGGTGAGCGCCGCGAAGAACGCCCGCAGACAGCCGGGCCGCTGGGGCGGCATGGCGTTCCAGGCCCGGTGCCAGGTGTCGTTGACGCACTCCTCGGCGTCCTCGGGGCTGCCCAGGATGTTCCGGGACAGCGCGCGGCACAGCCCGCCGTACTTTGCGTCGCTGGCCGGGATGGCCTCCTCGTCCCGGGCCCAGTACAGGCCGATGATGTGGGCGTCCTCCATGGATGGCTCCTCCCCTCTCCTCTGAGAAGCTGTACCGATCGCCTCAGCACCCAGCTTGCGGCCCAAATTGCCGCTGGCTGCGTTGAAAGATCTTGAAATACACAAAGTATTCCCGCGATCTTTCGCCTTGCCACCGGCGATCTTGGCTCGCGAATCTGAATACTTCGGCGATCAGTACAGCTTCTGAAAAGTCCGCTCACTTATCAAGACGGGATCGGGGCGGGGATGTGACGGGATCTCAAACATTTTCACCCCAGGCTGAACGCCGCGATGGCCGCGAACAGCAAGATCGTGCACAGGGTGTGGACCGACAGCGCTGTGGAGATATACTTCCCCTCGTCTCCAACGTCGGCAAACAGGGGGATGATGAAGGGGGCGGGCAGGGCGTAGAGGATCATCAGCGCGATCTGCAGGCCCTTGTCGTAGGGCACGATCCGGAAGAGGAGGAAGCTCACCGCCGCCAGCAGCCCCCCCATGACGGCCAGGCGGCACAGCACCGTTGCCGCCACCGGCCGCAGAAGGGATCGGTCCAGATCCAGCTCATAGCCCACCACCAGCAGCACCAGTGCGCTGGTGGGCGCGGCGATCATGGAGATGATCCCCGTCACCGCCCCGGCGGCGGGGCCGGACAGCACCCACTGGCCCACGCCCAGCACCCCCAGCAGGATGCCCAGCGCCATGCCGATGCAGCATTTGTTGGTCACCATATTCTTCACCAGCCCCGCCGCCGTGGGCCTGCGCCCGTCGGTCAGGGAGAGGAAGCCCAGGAACGCGGTGTAGGCGAACACCGTCTGCCCCAGGTCCACCGCAGCAAAACCGGACTGCTCCCCCATGAGCACGCCGTACAGGGCGTAGCCCAGCATACCGCCCTCGGCGCTGGCCAGCAGGAAGGGGAAAAACTTCCCGTGGGGGGCGGCCAGCCTGCGCAGGCCGAACCCAGCGGCCAGGGCCAGCGCGTACCCGGCGTATACCAGCACGAAGATGAGGGCCACCGCCAGGGAATACTTCGCGGTGAAAAAGGCGTTGAACAGCACCACCGGAAGGCAGATGTCCCCCACCACCGCTTTCAGCCCCGCCAGACCGTTCATGTCAAAGATCTTTTTCCTCCGGCACACCATGCCCAGCGCCAGCATCACCACGATGGGCAGCACCATTTGGATCACCTGTAAAGCCATAGTAACCTCCCTTTTCCTCCCATGATCGCAGCCCGGCAAAGGCTCGCCGCCTCATACCGAAAAAGGAGGGGAAAGCAATCGTCTTTCCCCTCCTTCGCCGCGATTCCTCTCTTATTTGTGGGTCTCGTCCTGGAAGAACTCCAGCGCCTCCTTGTCGGTGGCGCCCTTGTGGACGATCATGGCCACCGCCTGGGCCATGGCCACGGGATGGGTGCTCTGGAAGATGTTCCGGCCCATGTCCACGCCGTGGGCGCCCTTCTGGATCACGCCGTAGGCCAGCTTGAGGGCGTCCGGCTCAGACAGCTTCTTGCCCCCGGCCACCACGATGGGCACCGGGCAGGCGGCCACGACCTCCTCGAAGTTCTCGCAGTCATAGGTCTTGACCACCTGCACGCCCATCTCGGCGATGATGCGGGTGGCCAGCTTGAAGAAGCGGTCGGTCCGGGCCATGTCCTTGCCCACGGCGCACACGCCCATGGTGGGGATGGAATAGCGCATACCGGCGTTGATCACCTGGTTCAGATTGTCCAGGCTGGACAGCTGGCCGTCCGCGCCGATGAAGGTCTGCACCGCCATGCAGTCAACGTCCATACGGACGGCGTCCTCGATGTCCACCGCCACCACCTCGTGGCTCAGATCGTCCTGGAGCATAGAGGAACCGGAGGTGACACGCAGAGACACGCTCTTCACGATCTCGGGGGGGACGCAGGTGCGCAGAGCGCCCCGGGTGCCCATGAAGCAGTCCACATAGGGGGCCAGCTGGGGCAGCAGCAGATCCAGCCGCTCCAGCCCGGCGGTGGAGCCCATGAAGTAGCCGTGATCGAAGGCAAACATGACGGTGTTGCCGCTCTTCGGGTCGAAGATGTTGGACATGCGCTTTTTCATGCCCCAGTCCAGGCTGTTGATGCCCTTGAGGAAAAAGCCCTCCTGATTGGCGAAGGGGACGTCCACGTGATAGTCTTTGGAGACTTTCAGACCTTCCAGATCAGCCATAAGATATATCCTCCTTGAATTTGGTAAAATGATCAGCGGCGGGGGGCGGAACGCCCGGTCAAAGCGCCGCGGGCGCGTTCGATCGGATGCTCCGAATGCCTCCGCTCCCAAAAGAGCGCCGTGACCCCGGCGCTCTTTTGGGAGCGGAGCGGGACAGCCGTCCCGCTCCGCCCGGATCGGACGAAATGACCTCGATCAGAAGTCGTACTGGTCCATGTTCTCCGCGTTGAAGATGGCGCGCTCGGGCAGCAGCACCACACCGTTGTTGGTGTCGGCGGTGGCGTCGTCGGGATTCAGGCAGTTGTTGGGCATGACCTCACAGTCGCCGATGCCGGGGACGCTGATCACATCGCCCACCTTCACGTCGTTACCGGCGGCGATGTAGGCGGCCACGTAGCAGCCCAGACCACCCTGGATCTTGCAGTCCCACAATCCCCAGTTGAACAGGATGCCGTCCTTGCAGTAACCCTTGATGGCGTTGGGGGTGGCGAAGCCGGTGATGGTCACGTCGGCCTTGGTCAGGCCCTTCTTCTGGGCGGCCTCCAGCTGGCCGGGCAGGGCGGTGGAGTCGTTGCAGATGATCAGGTCGATGTCGGGGTTGGCGTCCAGAACGGCGGTGCCGATCGTGACGGACTTCTCCGCGTCCTGCTCAGAGTAGTAGTTGTCGGGATGGACGTTCTCCCAGTTGGGGTACTTCTCCTTGATGAGCTTCTCGCCCTCCACCTGCCAGGAGTTCTGGTCGGTGACGGTGGCCTGGGAGTAGTGCCAGGCGTACTTCACGGCGTCCTTCTCGGGGTCAATGCCGCGGTCCTTCAGGCCGTTGACGGCCAGCTCCACCAGCATGGCGCCCAGCACCTCGGGGGTGCCCTGGGAGACCATCAGGGCGCGGTTGTCGGCGGCGGCGTCGGAGTCCCAGGTGCACACCACGATCCCGGCGGCCTCGGCCTCCTTCAGGGCATCGGCCACACCGGCGGCGTCAACGGTGGAGATGCAGATGGCGTCAACCCCCTTGGAGATGGCGTCCTGGATGCACTGCACCTGGTCGGCGGCAGTGGCGTTGGGGTTGCCGATGTAGTCCACGGTGATGCCCCAGTCCTTGGCGAAGTCCTGGGCGCCGGTGTTGGCCACCTCGAAGAAGGCGTTGCCGGTCAGCTTGGGGATGAAGGCCACGGTCTTGCCCTCAACGGACTTGACCTCGCCGTCGCCGCCCTCGGGAGCCGTGGACTCGGCGGGAGCCTTGCTCTCCTCAACAGCCTTGGACTCCTCGGCGGGAGCCTTGGACTCGGTGGGCTTGTCGCCGCCGCAGGCCGCCAGAGCGAAGATCATGCTCAGAGCCAGGAACAGTGCTGCGAGTCTTTTCAGTTTCATGCTTTTCATACCTCCATTTGATATGTGTTTTTATATTCAGGGACCGTCGGGCCCCGGAATATACCGCTCGTCCATTCCCCGGGAACAAGCCCTCACGCGCCCGCCCGGCTCTCCTTCTTTTTGCGCAGCCCGCCCACCTTGGCGATGAGGGCAGGGCTGTTGGCCAGGGCCCGGGCCACGACCACCACCACCAGCAGCACGCCGATGGGGATGTCCAGATACTGCTTGTTGATGCCGAAGCACAGGGGCATACCGAAGCGCAGCAGGGTGATGGCCACCGCCGCCAGGGCGGTGCCGATGACGGAGCCCTTGCCGCCGGTGGACAGCGTCCCGCCCAGCACGCAGGCGGTGATGATGGTCATGGTGGCGCTGCCGCCCAGATCGGACTTGGCGGTGCCCAGCTGAGAGGTCATGATCACCCCCACGATGCCCGCCGCCAGGGCGCTGAGCATGTAGGTGGACATGACGATCCAGCGGCTGTTGACGCCGGAGTACTCCGCCGCCGCCGGGTTGACCCCCACCAGGAACACCTTCCGGCCGTACTTGCTCCGGTGGAGCAGCAGATATGCCGCCGCCAGCAGCACCAGGAAGATGATGATCTGGAGCGGGATCAGGCCGAACACCTTGATCTTGGTCAGGGCCTTGAAGTCATCGGGGAACCCGCTGATGCCCTTATACGCCTCGGTGCTGGACAGGGTGGACACCAGCAGGGCCAAGCCCGTGTACAAGAAGCTGCCGCCCAGGGTGACCACCATGGCCTGCACGCCGCAGTAGGCCACGAAAAAGCCGCTGATGGCCCCGCAGGCCACGGAAACGGCCACCGCCAGCAGGGAGGCTACCCAGATGTTGAAGCCGAAATCCTGCCAGGCCACGCCGATGATGATGGAGGTGAGGCCCACGATGGCGCAGGACTGGATGTCGATGCCGCCGGTGATCATCACGAAGGTGACGAAGATGGAGACATACCAGAAGGTCAGATCTCCGTTGGCGGAGGCGAAGATCCGGGGCAGGGAGCGAAATTTCTCGTTGGCCATGCTGAACACACCGCACTCCACGGCGATGAGCGCCAGCAGAAACAGGTTCCAGCGAAAATTGGGGCCGTTCCACAGGCGGCGCAGGCCGCCCTGACCGCCCAGCTTTACCTTGGGCTCGCTCATTGCTCTGCCGCCTCCTTTCCACCGGGGGCCGCCGAGGTGCGGGCGGCCAGGCGGGCGTGGCGGTTGTTCACCGCCGCCCGGCGCTGCATCAGCGCGTCCAGCACCACGATGGTGATGAGGATCACGCCGGTGATGGCGTTATCGTAGTTGGAGGGGAACTCCATGAACACCAGCAGATAGCTGATGGAGGCCATGATAACCGCGCCGATGCCCGCGCCGATCACCGACCCCACGCCGCCGGACAGGCTGATCCCGCCCAGCACGCAGGCGGCCACCGCCTTCATCTCATAGCCGTTGCCGCTCAGGGAGGTGACGATGCCGATGCGGCTGGCAAAGATGATGCCGGCCACGGCGCTGAGCACGGCGCAGATCAGATAGGCCATCACCTTGGTGCGGGTGGCGGGGATGCCCACCAGCTCCGCGCCCCCGGCGTTGTCGCCCACGGCGATGAACCAACGCCCCCGCTTCGTGCGGGTGAGCAGATAGTGGATGCCCACGGTCAGCGCCACCGCGCAGCAGTAGTAGATGGTGAAGCTGCCGATCAGGTTCATGGACGAGATGTCCTTGAACTCCTTGGGCAGGCTGTTCACCTGCTCCACCCCCACCTGTAAGTACATCAGCCCCCGGAGGATGCCGTTGGTGCCCAGCGTGAAGATCAGGGAGGGGATCTTCATGATGGCCACGCCCCAGCCGTTGACCAGGCCCACCACCAGGCCGATGAGGATGGCGGCGGCGAAGGCCAGGAACCAGTTGGAGCCGTTCTGGATCATGGTCCCCGCCACGGCGGCGGACAGGCCCATGGTGGAGCCCACCGACACGTCGATCTCACCGATGAAGATGGCGAAGGCCATGCCCACGGCGATGAGGGTATACACCACGGAGGAGTTGAAGCAGGCGCTGATGTTGTCCAGCGTCAGGAAACTCGGGTTGATGACGCCCACGATGAGGAACAGGCCCACCAGGAACAGGAAGCTGGTGAACTCCCGGGCTTTGAAGAATTTCTTTACCGCGGTCATGCCTCTTTCGCCTCCCGTTTCACGATGCCAAAGGCGGCGGCCGTGAGATTGTCCTGGTTGATGTCCGCCTTCTGGAACTCGGCGTTGATCCTGCCCTGGTACATGGTCACCACCCGGTCGGCCAGCTCCTCCAGCTCCTCCATGTCGCTGGAGATGAGCAGGATGGACAGCCCCTGCTCCCGGAGCTGGTGGATGATGTGGTACACATCGCCCCGGGCGGCGGCGTCGATGCCCCGGGTTGGCTCATCCAAGATCACCAGGCCGGGGTCGGTGGCCAGGGAGCGGCCGATGACGATCTTCTGCTGGTTGCCGCCGGACAGGCTGCCCGCCAGCTGATCGTGGCCGGTGACCTTGGTGCGGAAATTCTTCACATACTTCTCGGTGATATCATACTCCGCCCTGCGGTCGATCAGCACCCTGCCCAGCGCGCCCCCGAAAAGGCTGGCGCTGGTGGTGTTGGCGGACACGTCGCAGATCTTGAACAGGCCGTTGAGGTGCCGGTCCTCCGGCACATAGTTGAGCCCCGCCGCGATGACATGCCGGGTCTTTTTGCCGGTGATGTCCTTTCCATTGAGGACCGCCCTGCCGCCCAGCACCTTGTCCATGCCGAAGATGGTGGTGGCCATCTCGGTGCGCCCCGCGCCCACCACTCCGGCCACACCCAGGATCTCCCCGGGCCAGACCTTCAGGCTCACATCGGAGAAGCCGTAGCCGCTGAACCCGTCCAGCTCAAAGACCGGCTCGGCCCCATAGTCCACAGTGGAGCCGGAGGCCCCGCGGGCCTGGGTGTGGTCCGCCGCGTTGGGCGGGAGCAGCCCCTTCACCAGATCCTCCCGGGTGAAGTCGGCCACCGGGCCCTGGATGGTGATGGCGCCGTCCCGCATGATGGCCACGTGGGTGGCGATGTCGAACACCTCCGCCAGGCGGTGGGTGATATAGACGATGCCGATGCCCTTCTCCCGCAGGTCCCGCACCACTTTGAACAGGCTCTTCACCTCGTCGAAGGTGAGGGCGGAGGTGGGTTCGTCCAGGATGAGCAGCCTCGCGTGGCGCAGGATGCCCCGGAGGATCTCCACCAGCTGCTGCTCGGCGATGGACAGGCTGCCGGCCTTCCGGCTCAGGTCCAGATCCCAGCCGATCTCCGCCATGGTGTCCACCAGCTCCCGGTGCAGCTCCGCTTTGCCCCGGTCGAAGCCGATGATGATATTCTCCTCCACGCTCATATTAGGGAAGAGCAGGGGCTCCTGGGGCACCATGTAGATCCCCCGGGCCAGGGCGTCGGAAGGCCGGTTGAGGGCCACCGCCTGGCCGTCCATGGACAGATCGCCGCTGTCGTGGCTGTAGATGCCCATGATGATCTTCATCAGGGTGGACTTGCCCGCGCCGTTGCCGCCGATCAGGGCCAGAACCTCGCCGGGCATGATATCCAGGTCGATGCCCTTGAGCACGGCGTTCAGGCCGAAGGACTTATAGATGCCGCGCACCGAAAGCAGGGGAACGCTGTTCCCCGCGTTTTGGTTGGCTTCCATTCGAACTCCCCCATTCCTCTTGTCGCGATGCACAAATGTCCTGAGAAATCAGCTTTTGCGCTTTGCCTTATCATAAGGTTTTTTCCCGCATTTGTCAACAGGAGAGCGCCGATTCCCCTCTGAATTTTTTGGCAATTTTCGTCGAAAAAACCTTGGTCCCCAGTTGTAAAACCACGCTTTTTGTCAGGGATGTACAAGAACGACCTCTCTTTTTTGGCGGTTTCCACGATTTTGAGGAAATCAGCGGAATTCTTCCCCAACCATTTGACAGTGGGCGCGGGCCGGTGCTATACTATTGGTGCAAGACATTTGCCGGGGAGAAAAACTTTTGTCGGGTTTTGGAGCGGGTGAAATGGACGAGAGGATCGACAGGCTCAACAAGGCCGATTATGAGCACCGGCTGATGATCAAGGCGGTGTGGTACTATTATATCGAGAACTACACCCAGCAGAACATCTCCCGCCTGCTGGGGGTGAGCCGCTCCAAGGTCATCGCCCTGCTGGAGCGCGCCCGCCAGTCTGGGCTCATCCAGTTCAACGTCCAGCAGGACAGCGGCCGCCGGATGGAGATGGAACGGGAGCTGCTGGCCCGCTACGGCCTGCGGGACGCCTTCATCGTCCCCGGCGCCTCCACCCTGCCAAACCCCAACGAGAGCATCGCCCAGGCCGCCGCCATGTACATCCTGCGCCGGGCGGCGGATAACGCCTTCATCAACATGGGCTACGGCGACACCACCATCCGCATCCTCAACCACCTGGCCACCGCCGCCCAGGTCCCCCTGAACGTGGTGAGCCTGGCGGGGGGCGTGAACTACTACCTGCCCAACATGAATTCCAATGTGTTCAACGCCCGGCTCTACCTCATCCCCTCCCCCCTGCTGCTGTCCGGCGCGGATCTGCGCAACTCCCTGCGGCGGGAGCCGGACGTGGAGGAGATCTTCCGCATGATCCCCCTGTCCAGCATGAGCGTGGTGGGCATCGGGTGTCTGAACGACCGGGCCACCATCGTGAAAAACGGGATCCTCAATCAGAACGACTTCACCTTCCTCAAGATGCAGGGGGCGGTGGGCGACGTGCTCAGCCATTTTCTGGACAAGAACGGGCAGGTGGTCTCCCACGACCTGGAGGGGCGGCTGATGAGCACCCCCATGGAACAGCTCAAGACCCTGGACAATGTGATCGGCGCGGCGGGAGGGGCGGACAAGGCGGAGGCCATCCTGGCCGTCCTCCGGGGGGGCTATCTGGACGTGCTCATCACCGATGAGGACACCGCCCAGCTGCTGCTGGAGGCGGAGCCCTGACAACACACCGGGAACAAACCAATTTTCAATATATCGATAGGAGGTATCCCCATGGCGAAATATTTGATGGCGGTGGACGCGGGCACCGGCAGCGTCCGGGCCGTGGTCTTTTCCCTGGACGGGGAGCAGGTGGGCTGCGTCCAGCGGGAGTGGTCCCACCGGGAGGATCCCCGCTGGCCGGGCAGCATGGACTTCGACTGGGTCCACAACTGGGAGCTGGCCCGGGGCTGTATCCGGGGGGTGCTGGAGGAGACGGGCATCGATCCGGCGGATATCGCCGCCGTCTCCACCACCTGTATGCGGGAGGGCATCCTGCTCTATGACAAGGACGGCAATGAGATCTGGGCCTGCGCCAATGTAGACGCCCGCTCCGACGCCCAGGTGGGCCAGCTCAAGGAGCTGGACCCGGCTTTGGAGAAGGAAGTGTACTTAAAGTCCGGCCAGACCTACGCCCTGGGGGCCCTGCCCCGAATTTTGTGGGTGCGGGACAACCTGCCCCAGGTCTATGAAAAGACCGCCGCGGTGGGCATGTTCAACGACTGGCTCATCTATAAGCTCACCGGCAAACTGGCGGTGGAGCCCAGCAACGGCAGCACCACCGGCATCATGGACCTGCAATCCCGGGACTGGCTGCCGGAGATCGCCGCCAAGTGCGGCCTGCGCGCCGACATATTCCCCCCTGTGGTGGAGTGCGGCACCAGCTTCGCTCAGGTCAGCGCCCCCGGCGCTGCCGACACCGGCTTGCTGGAGGGCACCCCCGTGGTGGTGGGCGGCGGCGACTGCCAGCTGGGCACTTTGGGCGTGGGAGCCTATAAGGCCAACCAGGCCGCTGTGTTCGGGGGCAGCTTCTGGCAGTACGAGTTCAACACCGACTCGGGCAAGACCGACCCCGGCTGCCGGGTCCGGGTGAACTGCGCCGCCCTGCCCGGCCTGTGGCAATACGAGGCCCTGGCTTTCAAGCCCGGGCTGGTGATGCGCTGGTTCCGGGACGGCTTCTGCCAGGCCGAGGCGGAGGAGGCCCGCCGCACCGGCCGGGACGCCTACGACCTGATGAACGAGAAGGCCAAGGACATCCCGGCGGGGTCTTACGGGATGCAGTGCTGCTTCAGCGACACCATGAACTTCATCGACTGGAAGCACGCCAGCCCCACCTTCACCAATTTCCTGCTGGAGCCGGAGAAGTTCAACAAGTACACCTTCTACCGGGCCATCCTGGAGAACACCGCCCTGCTGGTACGCAGCCACATCGAGCTGGTAAAGGAGGCCACCGGCCACGAGCCCGATGAGCTGATTTTCGCCGGGGGCGCCGCCAAGAGCCCCCTGTGGAGCCAGATCGTGGCGGACGTGACGGGCAAGCCGGTAAAGGTGCCCGTGGTGAAGGAGGCCACCGCCCTGGGCGCCGCCATCCTGGCTGGCGTGGGCGTGGGGCTGTACGACAGCGTGGAGCAGGCGGTGGAGCGCACGGTGAAGTGGGACCGGCAGTTCCAGCCCGACCCGTCGGTGAAGGCGGTGTACGACCAGCTGTACGATGGCTGGAAGAAGCTCTACCCCGCCCAGCTGGCCCTGTGCGATGCGGGCGTCACCCGGAACATGTGGATCGCCCCCGGCCTATGATGCGGCCGATCTTTGGATAGGAGGAGAAGAAGAATGTTTATCGTCAACGAGAATGAGCGGGAATACCGCTTTGGGGAGAGCGGCCCCAAGTATTTGATGAAAGGCCCCCGGATGAATTTTGCCCTGGTGCGCTTCCGCCCCGGGGAGGATTTCCAGGCCCACTACCACAACGTGATGGAGGAGGATTTCTTCATCCTGGAGGGCAAGGTGGACATCGTGGTGGACGGCGTCAAGCACGTGCTGGGCGTGGGCGATCTGATCCACATCGAGCCCGGCGAGGTCCACTACGTGAAAAACGCCTATGACGAGCCGGTGAAGATGGTGTCCACCCTGGCCCCCTATCAGGAGGTGGACAAGGTCAACGTAGACAACCCGGTGTACTGATCCGGGCGGCGGTCCCTCCCGCCACGGTCCCAGCCTGACGAGCCAAAAGGGCACGGCGTCTTGCCGTGCCCTTTTCGCATGAAAGGACCGGGGCATATCCACCCGGCGCGGAGAGGCCGCGGGGCATCCCCCGGCGGTATAGATCTGAAGCCGCGCCTCTCCGGCAGCGAAAAGCCCCCGGGACCCTTGAAAAAGGGTCCTGGGGGCTCCCGTTTTGCTCCGGATTCCGTTATGTACGGTCAGACCGGCTCTATCCCGGCTCTCCCCGCTCCAGCCACAGGGCCAGCCCGGCCGCCGCCAGCGCCCCGCCCAGCTTCCCCGCCATCAGGGGAAGGAGCATCTCCGGCTCCACGCTGACCACAAAGCCCATGTGGGCGGCCAGCAGGCTGGCTCCGCTCACCAGGAACGCCCCCGCCGCCACCTTTTCCCGGCGGTCCATCTCTGGATACATGGACAGGGTGGGCAGGGGCGTCACCAGGCCGACCAGCATCCCGCCCAAGCCTGTGGGCCCCAGTCCAACCCTGCCGCCCAGCCAACCCAGGGGACGGGCCAGCCCCCGGCACAGCAGATCGGCCAGCGGAAGGCTGCCCAGCATGACTATGCCGATGGAGGCCACCGTTGACATGGCCTCCCGGAGGGGCGCCATGCCCGCCACCGGGCACCAGCCCGTCAGCGCCTCCACCGCCGCCAGCACCAGCCCTGCGGTGACAGCGGCCTTGATCCCTCCCGCCAGCGCGCAAAAGCCCTCCACCATCCGCTCCGGGGCCCTGCGCAGTCCCAGAAAGAGGAGCAGGGCCAAAGTGAAGATCGGGATATTTTGGCGGATACAGGCCAGCGGCGTCAGGCCGGAGGCCAGCCCGCCCCCAATCAGCCCCACGGGCATGGCGGCCAGCCCCAGCATGACGCCCCGGGCGAACAGGGGCCGCTCATCCTTTGGGAGCATCCCCATGCCCACGGGGATCGTGAACACCAGGGTGCAGCCGAACACCGATGACACCACCAGCCCGGCATAGCTGCCTATGAGAGGGTCGACCTCCAGCTCCTTCGCCAGCTGATAGCCCCCCATGTCGATGGCCAGCAGACTGCCGAACATGGCCGGGTCCACCCCCATCAGGCGGCACAGCGGCACCACCCCCCGGCCCAACGCATCCGCCAGCACCGGCGCCAGGCAGATCATCCCCGCCATAGAAAGCGCCATCGGCCCCAGCAGCAGAAACCCCTTCTCAAACTGCTTTCCCAGGCCCATCCGGCCGCCCAGGATACGGTCCGCGCCGCCCAGCACCACCCCCACCGCCATCGCGGCCGACAATATCCGGTCCAGCTCCATGGCCGCAGCCCCCCTTCCCCGAGCAGGCGTCTGCCCGGCGCTCATATCTCTACAGCAAGGGCTATTATAGCCCCGCGCCCTCAAAATTGCAAGAAGAGCCCGCTGCCTCTCCGCAAAGTACGGGCGGCGATGGCCCCTCTCTTATTAGGGAGACCTCTTCCTGCCGCAGATCCAGATCTTTTGGGGGTTGACCGATTTGGTCAATGGCGGTATGGTGGATGGGAAAGGAGGACCTGCCATGAACCAGAAGTTTTTCAGCCTCCCCCAGGAGCGCCAGGACCTCATCCGCAACAGCGCCATGCTGGAATTCGGCGAGGGCAGCTTCAAAAAGACCTCCGCCGACGCCATCGCCAAACGGGCCGGTGTATCCAAGGGCCTGCTGTTCCACTATTTCAAGGACAAGCGGGAGCTGTACCTCTACCTGTTCCAATACGCCATCGACGAATGCATGGACATATTCAACCGCCACATCCTGAAGGCCAGCTCCTTCGGCGAGACCGACTTTTTCCGGACCCTGGAGGTGGGACAGCAGGTGAAAATGGACATGGTGCGCCGCCACCCGGGGCTGTTCCGCTTCGTTATGCGGGCCTACTACGAGGGCGACAACGTGCTCACCCCAAGGCTGCGGAAAAAACTGAACGATGTGCTCCGGGAGAGCACCGACAGTTTCCTCTCCCGGATGGACCTGTACAAGTTCAAGGACGGCGTGGACCCCAAATCGCTGGTGCGGCTGCTGACGCTGGCGGCGGAGGGAATGCTTTCCGAGACAAAAGCCTGCACGCCGGAGGAGATCGACAAGCTGTTCCAGGAGTACAAAAAATACGCGGATATGCTCCGCCAGAATCTCTATAAGGAGGAATATCTATGATCCAGATCGACCACCTCACCAAGACCTACGGCAGGGCCCGAGGGGTGACGGACCTGACCCTCCACGTCCCGGAGGGCGGCTGCTTCGGCTTCATCGGCCCCAACGGGGCAGGCAAATCCACCACCATCCGCACCCTGCTGGGCCTGCTCTCCCCCACCGCCGGGTCGGCCGAAGTGCTGGGGCTGGACTGCGTCCGACAGCGGAACGCCATCCTGGCCCAGGTGGGCTACATGCCCTCCGAGGCCATGTTCTACCCGGATATGCGGGTGGGACAGGTGATCCGGCTGTCCGCCGACCTGCGCAAAAAGGACTGCCGGGCCCAGGCCGCCGCCCTGTGCGAGACGCTGGAGCTGGACGCCCGCAAGCGTATCCGGGAGCTGAGCCTGGGCAACCGCAAAAAGGTGTCCATCGTATGCGCCATGCAGCACCGGCCTGGGCTGTACATCCTGGACGAGCCCACCAGCGGCCTGGACCCCCTGGTCCAGCGGGCCTTCTGGTCCGAGCTGGAGCAGCGCCGGAGGGAGGGGGCCACGGTGTTCCTGTCCTCCCACGTGCTCTACGAGGTGGCGCGGTACTGCGACCGGGCCGCCATCATCCGGGAGGGGCGGCTGGTGGTGGAGGGGACCACCCAGGAGCTGGACATCGAGAACAGATTCTTCGACTACTACGAGGGGAGGGCGGCGCAATGACCATTTTCCGCAAGGAGCTGCGCACGGGCGCGGTGAGCTTTCTGGTGTGGTCCGCCGTGGTAGGCGGGCTGATGGCGGTGTGCGTGGGGCTGTATCCGTCCATGGCGGGATCCATGGAGGATATGTCCGCCCTGTTCGCCGGGATGGGGGACTTCTCCGCCGCCTTTGGGCTGGACAAGCTGGGATTCGGCTCTATCTTGGGCTTTTACGGCACGGAGTGCGGCAATATCCTGGGGCTGGGCGGGGCATTCTACGCCGCCCTCACCGCCATGGGCCTGCTGGCGGGCGAGGAGGGGGGCCACACGGCGGAATTCCTCCTCACCCACCCGGTCGGCCGCCTCCAGATCGCGGGGGAAAAGCTGGCGGCCCTGGCCGTCCTGGTGGCCGGGCTGAACCTGGTGTGCCTCGCCTGCGGCGCGGGGGGCATCCTGGCCATCGGCGAGGATGCGGACTGGGGCGATCTGCTGCGCTACCACGGCGCGCTGCTGCTGATGCAGCTGGAGATCGGCGCCGTGTGCTTCGGGCTGTCCGCCCTGCTCCGCCGGGGCGGGCTGGGACTGGCCATGGGCCTGACCGCCCTGCTCTACTTCGCGGGGCTGCTTGTCAACCTGGACCAGGGGCTGGACTGGCTGCGGTTCCTCACCCCCTACTACTACGCCGACGCCGCCCGGCTGTTCGCCGGGGAGACCCAGGCCCTCCCGGTGCTGACAGGCTGTGCCCTGGGAGCGCTGGGGGCGGGCCTCGGCCTGTGGTGGTACGGCCGAAAGGACATCGCGGCATAAAAACAGGCCCTCCGGCTGTGCCGGAGGGCCTTGCGCTTCTTATTGGGGATTGATGGTGTAGTTGGGGGCTTCCTTGGTGATATAGATGTCGTGGGGGTGGGACTCCTTCAGGCCGGCGGCGGTGATCTGGGTGAACTGGGCGCGGGTGCGCAGCTCGTCGATGGTGGCGCAGCCGCAGTAGCCCATGCCGGAGCGCAGACCGCCCATCATCTGATAGATGGTCTCGGACACCGGCCCCTTGTAGGGCACCCGGCCCTCCACGCCCTCGGGCACCAGCTTCTTGTTGTCCTGCTGGAAGTAGCGGTCCTTGGACCCCTTGGCCATGGCCCCCAGGGAGCCCATGCCCCGGTAGACCTTGAACTGGCGGCCCTGGTACACCTCGGTGTCGCCGGGGGATTCCTCACAGCCCGCCAGCAGGGAGCCCAGCATGACCACATTGCCACCCGCCGCGATGGCCTTGGCGATGTCGCCGGAGTACTTGATGCCGCCGTCGGCGATGATGGGCACGTCGTGCTCCGCCGCCACCTGGGCCGCGTCGAACACGGCGGTGATCTGGGGCACGCCGATGCCCGCCACCACCCGGGTGGTACAGATGGAGCCGGGGCCGATGCCGATCTTCACGCAGTCCGCCCCCGCCTCGATCAGGGCCCGGGTGCCCTCGGCGGTGGCCACGTTTCCGGCCACCAGCTGCACGTCGGGATACAGGGACTTGATGCGCATGACGCACTCCAGGATGTTCCGGGAGTGGCCGTGGGCGGAGTCCAGGCACAGCACATCGGCCCCCGCCTCCACCAGGGCGGCCACCCGGTCCAGCACGTCGGGGGTGGCGCCGATGGCCGCGCTCACCAGCAGGCGGCCCTGCTCGTCACGGGCGGAGTTGGGGTAGACCTGGGCCTTCTCGATGTCCTTGATGGTGATCAGGCCCTTCAGGCGGAACTGTTCGTCCACGATGGGCAGCTTCTCGATCTTGTGCTTGCGGAGGATCTCCCGGGCCTGGTCCAGGGTGGTGCCCTCGGGGGCGGTGACCAAGTGGTCGCGGGTCATCACGTTGTCGATGAGCTGGTTCATGTCGGTCTCGAACTTCATGTCCCGGTTGGTGATGATGCCGATGAGCTTGCCGCCGTCGCAGATGGGCACGCCGGAGATGCGGAACTTGGCCATCAGCTCGTCCGCCTCCCCCAGGGTGTGGCCGGGGCCCAGCCAGTAGGGATCGGTGATGACGCCGTTCTCGCTGCGCTTCACGATGTCCACCTGCTCGGCCTGCTGGCCGATGGACATGTTCTTATGGATCACGCCGATGCCGCCCTCCCGGGCCAGGGCGATGGCCATGCGGGACTCGGTGACCGTGTCCATGGCCGCGCTCATCACGGGGATGTTCAGCGTGACCTTGCGGGTCAGCCGGGTGTGCAGATCCACGTCCGCCGGGAGCACATTGCTCTCCGCCGGGATCAGGAGCACGTCGTCGAAGGTGAGGCCCCGCTTGCCGAACTTGTCGTTCCAATCCATCTGCGCCATAGTTCATCCTCCTGTTTTTTAATATTAAATCATTTTACCCTTCGCCTGGGCCCCTGTCAAGATAAACAAACCACAACGTCGTTTTTCGGCACTTTTGCCCAGGAAAACTGGTGGACAAGCTCTTGGGCTGTCACTTTTTCCGGCCTGTCCAGCAGTCCCCCGTAACAGGCCAGCAGCCCGGTGAGCTCCGGGGCCGTGTACCGCTCCCGCAGGGCGCCCATGTCCAGGTCCCGGTCCCGCTTGGCCAGCCGCCGCCCATCGGGGGCCAGCAGAAGGGGCGTGTGGAAAAACCGGGGCGGCTCATAGCCCAGCACCCGGTGGAGCCACGCCTGCCGGGGGGCGGAGCACAGCAGGTCCCGCCCCCGCACCACGTGGTCCACCCCCATCAGCGCGTCGTCCACAACCACCGCCAGCTGGTAGGCGAACACCCCGTCGGACCGGCGAACGATGAAGTCCCCGCAGTCCCGAGCCAGGTTTTCGGCATAGGGCCCGCAGCTGCCGTCCTCCAGGGCCACGGTCAGGTCGGGGCACCGCACCCGCCAGGCCGGGCGGCGGCCCCGGCGCTCCAGCGCCTCCCGCTCCGCCTGCGTCAAGTGGAAGCACTTGCCGGAATACACCACCGCCCCGTCCTCCCGGTGGGGAGCGGACGCCGCCATCCGCTCCGTCCGGGAGCAGTAGCAGGGATAGATCAGCCCCTTCTCCTCCAGCACACGGAAGGCGTCCTCGTAATAGGCCGTGCGGCGGCTCTGCATGTAGGCGGGCTCCAGCCCGCCCTCGTCCCAGTCCAGCCCCAGCCAGCGCAGATCGTCCATGAGCTGGAGGGCGAAGTCCGGGCTGGTCCGCTGGGTGTCCAGGTCCTCGATGCGCAGCACCAGCGCTCCGCCGCCGCTGCGGGCGTCCAGCCAGGCCAGCAGCGCCGAGAGCAGGTTGCCCAGGTGCATCCGCCCGCTGGGGGTGGGGGCGAACCGGCCTTTTGACGCCATCGTCCTCTCCCCTTTCAGTCAAAAAATGTGAGCTGCCGGTCCTCATAGCCCAAGGTGGCCGCCCGGATGATGGACTTCATGTCGTACAAGATGCCCTTTTCCCGGCACGCGGCGGTGAACACCTTCCACAGCGCCCCGGCCCTGGGGCTGGCGCACTGGCAGCGCTCCCCGTACTGCCGCAGATAGCGCGCCTTCAGCTCCCGGCCGGGGAAGGCCCGCTCCAGGCCGTCCAGGAAATGCTCCCGCTGGCCCTGACGCATGGTGACCCCCAGGGCGGGATAGATGAATCTGGCCCCCGCCCGTGCCGCGCCCTCCACCACCGCCAGCACGCTCTCGTCGCTGTCCTCCAGGAAGGGGAGCACCGGCATGAGCAGCACCCCGGCGAACAGCCCCGCCCCAGACAGCCGTTCCAGCGCCGCCAGGCGGCGGCTGGGGGCGGGCGCACGGGGCTCGATCTTGGCTGCCAGGGCGTCGTCCGCCGTGGTGACGGTGAGCTTGCAGATCACCGGGGCGCGGGCCTGGATGGAGGCAAGAATATCCGCGTCCCGGACGATCAGGTCGCTCTTGGTGGCCACGGCCACTCCGCACCCATAGGCCTCGATCAGCTCCAGGGCGTGGCGGGTGAGCTCCAGCTCCTTCTCAAAGGGGTTATAGGGGTCGCTCATGGACCCGGTGGCGATGAAGGCGGGCCGGACCTTCCGGGCCAGATCGTCCCGGAGGATGCGCAGCGCGTCCGCCTTGGCCCGGACCTGGTCGAAGCCGTCGATCTGATAGCAGTCGCTCCGGCTGTCGCAGTAGAGGCACCCGTGGCAGCACCCCCGGTAGAGATTCATGGTGTGGTCGGTGCCGAACCACTCGGTGGACCGGCTGCGGTGGAGCAGATGCTTGGCGGGTATGGTCTCCACGGGCCCCTCCCTCCTGCGGATGGTGCAAGCCCCTCCCGGCGGCGGGCCGGGAGGGGCGCTTGTCAGCGTTTGTTGAAAATGCGGAAGATATCGTCGAAGGGATCGTCCTCCACCGGTTCGGCGGCGGTCTCCGACAGGGGCCTGGGGGGCGTGATGGGCCCCACCCCGGCGGGGACACACTTGGGCCTGTCCTCCGCCGCCCTGGGCTGCTGGGGCTGGGCCTTGGCCTGGGGCTGAATCTGAGGCTGGGCGGGCTGCTCCCCCTCCTTGGCGGGGACGGGGTTGTCTACCGTGCCGAAGCCGGTGGCGATGACGGTGACCCGCAGCTCGTCCTCCAGGGTGTCGTCGAAGGCGGTGCCCATCATGAACAGCGCGTCGGGGTCGGCAACCTGCTTGACCATCTCGGCGGCCTGCTCCACCTCCTCCAGCCCCATGTCCATGGGCCCGGTGATGTTGACGATGATGCCCTTGGCGCCCTGGATAGAGGTCTCCAGCAGGGGGCTGTTGATAGCGATCCGGGTGGCCTCCTCCGCCTTGTTCTTGCCCGCGGCCCGGCCCACCCCCATGTGGGCCAGCCCCGCGTCCTTCATCACGGCGGTGATGTCGGCGAAGTCCAGGTTGATCAGGCCGGTGGTCTTGATCAGATCGGAGATGGACTGCACCGCCTGGCGCAGCACATCGTCGGCGATGGCGAAGGCGTTGGCGAAGGTGATCTTCTCGTCGGTGGCGTACTGGAGCCGGTCGTTGGGGATGATGACCAGGGAGTCCACCTTCTGCCGCAGCTCCTCGATGCCCTGGGCGGCCTGGTCCATGCGGCGGCGGCCCTCGAAGTTGAAGGGCTTGGTGACCACGCCCACGGTGAGGATCCCCTTCTCCTTGGCGATCTCCGCCACCACGGGGGCCGCGCCGGTGCCGGTGCCGCCCCCCATGCCGGCGGTGACGAACACCATGTCCGCCCCGTCCAGCAGGGCGGTGATCTGCTCCTTGCTCTCCTTGGCGGACTCCCGGCCCACCTCGGGGTTGGCTCCCGCGCCCTTGCCGCCGGTGAGCTTCTCGCCGATGGCCAGCTTCTGGGTGGCCTCGGACGCGTTGAGGCACTGGCGGTCGGTGTTCACCGCGATGAACTCCACGCCCTGCATCCCGGCCCGGACCATCCGGTTCACCACGTTATTGCCGCCGCCGCCCACGCCAATGACCTTCAATACGTCCTCATGACTGGCGGCGGAATCCATTATAAATGCCATCCTGTGACCCTCCTATGTAAAACAGAACTCATCGTTCAACATGAGATCTCGACCCATATCTTGTAGTATTGTACCCTTTTTTCCCCAGGCGGTCAATAGAAAATCGCAGTTTTTTGCCGTCCTTTCAAATTTTACGATCGGTCCGGCAGAAAGTGGGCCTTCCCGTCCATCACCGTCAGGTCCAGCGAACCGCCCTGGCCCTCCTGTATGACGCCGCTCTCCAACCCCTTGGACAGGGCGGCCCGAGCCAGTTGGATATAGTACTCGTAGCCGCCGCCCCGGGGCAGCTTCAGGCGGTAAATGCCGTAATGCAGCGTCATGGACGCCGCGGAGGTGCAGTCCAGCTGGGTGCAGTGCTCCAGCATCCCCTGATCCTCCAGCACCCCCAGCAGCTCCTTCACATACTCCAGCGTCAGGCTGTCCTCCTCCGCCGTCTGGACCATGCCTCCGGCGTAGGGCCCCACCGCCGTCAGCCCCTCGATCCGCACCGTATGGACCGAGCCGTTGTCCATCTCCAGCAGCTTGCCCTGGGCGGAGATGAGCCAGCGGCCCTCGGCGGAGCCCACCGACGCCGCCGCCACCCGCTCCGTCACCCGGATCACCAGCCCGTCGGGGTAGGAGCGCTGGAGGGTCACCCCCTCCACATAGGGGAGCTGGGCCCGGATGGCCGCCGACACCCGCCCGCCGGGCAGGGCGATCAGGTTGTCGCCCTGCTTCACGCCGGAGGCGTCGATCACCTCCTGGGCGGTGTAACGCACATTGCCCTCCACCTGGATGGTGTTCACCCGGAAGAACACGATGCAGGCCCCGGCCACCGCCCCGGCGGCCAGCAGGACGGACAGCACCTTATAGAGCCCGCCGAACCGGCCTCTTCGCCGGACGGGCCTGCTGTGTCTGCGCTGTCGCGCCAAGGCGATCACCTCCGTTCCGCTCGGTCTCTCTGCGCGGCTGTCCTCACACTATCCTGTCACGCTCGGACGCTCCGGTCCAAGCTCCCCTGCGCGGCTTTCCTCACGCTTCCCGCCGCTCTACATTCGCGCCCAGGCGCTGGAGCATCTCCTCCAGGCCCTCGTAGCCCCGGTCGATGTGGTGCAGGCCGGACAGCACGGTGGTCCCCTCCGCCCCCAGGGCCGCTGCGGCCAGGGCTCCGCCGCCCCGCAGATCGGACGCCTCCACCCGGGCCCCATGGAGCTCTTCCACCCCCCGGACCAGGGCCACCCGCCCCTCGGTGGTGATATCCGCCCCCATCCGGATCAGCTCCGGCACATGGCGGTAGCGGCTGTCGAACATGGTCTCCACGAACAGGGTGCATCCCTGGGACGCCGCCAGAGCCGCCATCACCGGGGCCTGGGCATCGGTGGGGAAGCCGGGGTAGGGGGCCGTGCGGATGGTGGGCACCCCTTTCAGCGGCGCGTCCCGGTCCCGGATCAGCTCCACGTGGTCCGGCCCGCTCTCCACCCGGCACCCCGCCTGGTGGAACACGGAAAGCACGGTGGCAAGGTGCCGCCAATCCACCCCGCTCAACCGCACCCGCCCCCCGGCGGAGACGGCGGCGGACAGCAGGGTGGCCGCCACGATCCGGTCCCCCATGACGGTGTACTCCCCGCCGGACAGCTTTCCGCCCCCCTCCACGGTGATGGTGGAGCTGCCCGCCCCCCGGACGCGGGCCCCCAGGCTGTTCAAAAAGCTCTGGAGGTCGCCGATCTCCGGTTCCCGGGCGGCGTTGACGATGGTGGTGGGCCCCTGCGCCCCTATGGCGCACAGCATGGCGTTCTCCGTGGCCCCCACGCTGGGCAGGGCCAGCTGGACCTCGCCCCCCCGGGGCCTCCCCTGACAGTGGATGCCCCTGTCCTCACTGACCTCGCACCCCATGGCCCGGATGGCGGCCAGGTGCAGGTCGATGGGCCGGGGGCCCAGCTCGCACCCGCCGGGATAGGTGAGATGGGCCTCCCCCATCCGGGCCAGCAGCGGCCCCAAAAAGATGATGGACGACCGCATGGAGCGCATCTGCTCCTCGGAGATGGAGCACCCGGACGCTCCGGCGGGGTCCACCGTGATGGTGTTCCCCGCCTGCTCCACCCGGCAGCCCAGGCGGCGCAGGATAGACAGCGCGGCGGTCACGTCGGTGAGCCGGGGACAGTTGCGCAGCACCACCGGCCCCCGGGCCAGCAGACAGGCGGCCAGGATGGGCAGGACGCTGTTCTTCGCCCCGTGGACGGCCAGCTCGCCCTCCAGGGGGGTACCCCCCCGTATGTACATCACGCTCATGGCAAAGCCTCCCCATAGAAAGAGATCTCGCTCCATTCTATGCGGAGGGGCGCGGGGCCGTTATTTCATGAGCCCCGCCAGATTTTCGTAGATGTCCTGGGCTGCGCGGGGGGCGGCCAGCTCCTTCAGCGCCCGGCCCATGGCCGACCGGCGGGCGCCGTCCGCCAGCAGCTCCATGGCCGACCGGTACAGCCCCTCCCCGGTGCAGTCCTTCTCCTCGATCAGCTCCACCCCGCCCCGGCCGGCCAGCACCTTGGCGTTTTTGAATTGATGGTTGGCCGCCACGAAGGGAGAGGGCACCAGGATGGCGGGCTTGCCCAGGGCGGTGAGCTCCCCGATGGTGGACGCCCCCGCCCGGCAGATCACCAGGTCCGCCGCCGCCATCACCACCGGCATGTCGTCGATGTAGGGCCGGATCTCCCGGTCCGTCACCGCTACGCCCCGCCTGGCCAGCTCGGCGGTCATGTCCTCGTAGTCCCGCCCAGCGGCGTGGACGTAGTGGAACCGCCGGCCCTCGGCGGACCAGCGCTCCACCAGGTCCACCGTCTTTTCGCTCATGTGGCCCGCCCCCTGGGACCCCCAGAAGGAGATCACCAGGGGTTGGCTGTCCAGCAGTCCCAGCCTCAGCCTGGCCTGCTCCCGGTCCAGGGTGAAGAACTCCCCCCGCACGGGGGTGCCGGTGACGGCCACCCGTTTGGCGTCCTTATAGTACTCCGCCGCCTCGGGAAAGCCCACCATCACCAGGTCCACCTTGTTGGCCAGCGCCCGGGTGGTCAGCCCCGGGTAGGCGTTGGACTCGTGGATCGCGCAGGGGATCCGCCGCCTCGCCGCCTCGTGGACGGCGGGATAGGAGGCGTATCCCCCCGTGCCCACCACCAGGTCCGGCTTGAATCGTTTCAGGATGGAGGCGGCCTCATGCTGGCCCACGGGGAGCTTGAAGGCGCTGCTCACGTTGTGCTTGAGCACCTTCCAGCTCCAGGCGCGCTCGAAGGTGGACACCTTCACCGTTTCGATGGGGTAGCCCGCCTGCTTCACCAGCCGCTGCTCCATCCCCCGCTCCGCCCCCACGAACAGGATCTCGCAGCCGGGGTGGCGCGCCTGGAACTGCTGGGCCACCGCCAGAGCCGGGTTCACATGGCCCGCCGACCCGCCGCAGGTAAATATCACTCGCAAAGAGCCCACCTCCTACTCCGCCTTGGGGGCGGCGATCTGTCTCGATACGCTCAATATCATGCCCATCTCCGCCAGCTGGATGGCCAGGGCCGTTCCGCCGTAGCTGAAAAAGGGCAGGGAGATGCCGGTGGGGGGCAGAAAGCCCGTCACCACACCGATGTTGAAAAAGGTCTGGAAGGCGGTCAGCGAGGTGATGCCCACCACCAGCAGCGTCCCGAACCGGTCCCGTGCGTGGAGGGCCAGCCAGTAGCCCCGGATGATCAGCATGGCGAACAGCGCCATGATGACGCAGGCCCCCACCATGCCCAGCTCCTCGCAGACGATGGAGAAGATGTAGTCGTTGTGCTCCTCCGGAAGGAAGGAGTACTTCTGGCGGCTGTTGCCCAATCCCACCCCCAAAAGCCCCCCGGAACCGATGGAGATCCGGGACTGCCAGGGCTGATAGCCGCCCTTCTGGAGGTCGCTGAGGGGGTCCTGCCAAATCTCGATGCGTTTGGTCATGTATTCCGTCTGGGTGATGATGAACCACAGGGCCCCTCCCACGATCGCTCCCCCAATGGCGAACCAGCCCAGGGACACCCCGGCCGCGAACAGCACCGAGGCCGCCGCCACCACCACCAGCACCATGGCCGACATGTGGCCCTGGAGGGCGATGATGCCCAGCACCACCCCCAGCACCAGTCCATAGGGGACCAGCTCCAGCAGGCCCACCCGGTCCAGCCGGGCGGCCATCCGGCCGGAGAAGGTGCGCTTGCTCCACTTTTTGGGCGGGCTGGGCTGCCCCGTCCGTTTGGACAGCCCGGCGGAAAAGAACATGATGACCCCCACCTTGGCGATCTCTGAGGGCTGGAAGCGGAGGGGTCCGATCTTGACCCACCGCAGCGCGCCTCCGCCCGACCGCCCAAAGTACGGGATGAACACCATCAGCATCAGCACGATGGACGCCCCCAGCACGAACACGGACATCCAGCGGAAGTGCTGGTAATCGATCTTGGTGATGACATACATGGCGATGACGCCCAGCACCGCGAAGCCGAACTGCCGCTTGAAAAAGTAGAGCGGGTCCCCCTCGGTGTCGATGCCCGCGCTGCTGTTGTACATGGCGGAGGCGTAGGAGGCGGACAGCACCATGATCAGACCGATGGCGACGAGCAGCATCACCAGGGCCAGAAAGGGCAGGTCGATGGGGCCCCGGGCCAGCTTCTGCTCGATGGTCAGGTCCCGTTTCGCTTTTCTGGCCATGGGCCCCGCCCCCCCCTTTCCCGTTGAAGCAACGTCCGCTCAGCGCCCTTTCCGCCTGCGGCGAAAACCGGGTCCGCTCCCTTGCTTCTCCTCTCCCCGCAAAGCCATAGGACGGCTTCGGGGGGATCCAAGTTCGATCCTTACCGCTCAGATCGCATATCGATACATCACGCCGACAAAGGCCAGCAGACAAAACGCCACCGTGATCCCCGTGAA
The DNA here is from genome assembly GCA_910588495.1 of uncultured Oscillospiraceae bacterium. Lineage (GTDB taxonomy): Bacteria > Bacillota > Clostridia > Oscillospirales > Oscillospiraceae > Enterenecus. The sequence continues at coordinate 90,029 of CAJUPU010000001.1, forward strand.
GGTGAGCACCACCCGCACCTCGCTCCAGCCGCCCAGCTCCAGATGGTGGTGGAGGGGGGCCATGCGGAAGATGCGCTTGCCGTGGGTGAGTTTGAAGTAGCCCACCTGGAGGATGTCGCTCATGGTCTCGGCGATGTAGATGACGCCCACCGGCACCAGCACCAGCGGCGCGTCCAGGGCAAAGGCCATGCCGCACACCGCGCCCCCCAGGAACAGGGACCCGGTGTCCCCCATGAACACCTTGGCGGGGTGGAAATTATACACCAGGAAGCCCAGCAGCCCCCCCGCCAGCGCCCCGGCGAATATGCCCACCGCCCCCTTGTCCCACCACTGGGACAAAGCGGCGAAAAACACCGACACCGCCAGCGTCACCGACCCGGCCAGGCCGTCCACCCCATCGGTGAGGTTGACCGAGTTGACGCAGCCCACGATGATGAAGGCGGCGAACACCAGGTACGCCCCCCAGGGCAGCGGCCAATACACGTTGACAAAGGGGACGTACAGGTTAGGGCTGAGGTGCCCTTGCCACCGCAGCAGGGCCAAAAAGGCGATGGCCGCCGCCAGCTGGAGCAAAAACTTCCACCCGGCGGTGAGGCCGGTGTTCTCGTGCTTGCGGATCTTGGCGTAGTCATCCACGAAGCCGATGGCCCCGCACACCAGGGCGAAGCCCAGCACGAACAGCGCTGAGAGATCCCCCGCCGCCATGTCCCGCCAGCCGAAGGCCAGCACCACGAATATGACCGCCGTGATGAACATGATGCCCCCCATGGTGGGAGTGCCCTCCTTGTTTTTGTGCCAGTTGGGACCGATCTCCTTGATGGACTGGCCCGCGTGAAGGGCCCGCAGGGCGGGAATGAGCACCCACCCCACCGCCGCCGAGACCACGAAGGCGGTCAGCGCCGCCAGCAGTATCCGTACCATAATTTTCTCCTCCGCACTCTCTTTTGTGTTTCCCGTTCTCTCTCAACTGCTCAACCGTTCGGCCGCTTCCGGCAGGGGGACGCCCAGGGCCAGCGCCCCCGCCAGCGCCGCCAGATGGTCGTAGAGCCTGGGGCTGTCTCCCGCGCTCACCCGGACCCGGGCCAGCTCTCCCCCGGCCAGGGCCTCGAACTCCAGCCGCTCCCCCCGGAGGCGGACGTTTTTCGCCGTCAGGTCCGCCTGGGGCCGCCCGTCGGAGTAGGCGTACACCGCCCCGGGCCGCGCCCCGGCCAGCCGCCGCCCCTCCGGGTCGTCCAGCCCCACCACCGTCACCTCCGCCCGGCGGGCCAGCGCCCAGCGGGCGGCGGCGCAGCCGCTCAGTGTGGGGTGGGCGGGGTGGTCGAAGTTCTCCACCACCACCGCCCGATACCGCCGCCCCTCGTCCCACACCGCCTGGCAGGGGGTGAGCTCCACCACCGGGCCGGGCAGGAGCGTGCGCAGCAGCTGGGCGGTGAGGGTCCCTCCCCGGCCCACCACGGCCACCGGGGCGTCCATCGTGCCCCTATCCAGCATGGTCTCCATATTCGATATCGCTCACGAATCTTACCTCCACCACCGTTCCGGGGGACACCATGACGCCCGGGTCCACCGACTGGGCGGCCATCACCGCCGTGGCGTCGGAATCCACCACGCCGGTGGCCCGCATGAACAGTCCCAGCTCCTCCAGCCTGGTCTTGGCCGCCGTGGGGCTCAGGCCGGACAGGTCGGGGGTCTCCACCTGATCCGCCGGGGCCTCGTCCCCCAGGTACAAGATCACGTTGGACTTGCCCGGGATGGGCACGCCGGCGGCGGGCACCTGATGGGTGACGATGCTGCCCGTGCCCACGGTGCGGCACTCGAAGCCCGCGTTCTGGATGGCCCCCTTGGCCACCGTCAGCTCCCTGCCCACCACATAGGGCATGGGGGCGTCCGCCATGCTCAGCTCGTCGGCGCTGTACTGCTTCTCGATGCCCATATAGTCCAGGATGTTGGCGATCAGCGCCCCCGCCATGGGGGCGGCGATGTTACCGCCACTGATGTAGGTGCCACCGGCGGTCTGGCTGGACCCCGCCGGGGAGCGCTTGGGGGTATCATATACCACCAGCACCAGTACCTGGGGATCGTCCGCCGGGGCAAAGCCCATGAAGGAGCACATGACGTCATTGTCATAGCCGGGTTCGTACTTCCGGTCCAACAGCTCGGAGGTGCCCGTTTTGCCGCCGATGGAGTAGCCGATCATGGAGGCGTTGTGGCCGGAGCCGCTGGCCACCACCTGCTCCAAAATGCTCCGCACCTTGTCGGCGGTGGACTCGCTGATCACCTGGCGCACCTCCACCGTCTCGTGGTAGAACACGGTGTTCCCGTCCCTGTCGCTGACGGACTGCACCACATAGGGCTGGAGCAGATGCCCGCCGTTGATCACGGCGGCGAAGGCGCAGATCATCTCCAGGGGGGTCACCTTGAAGCGCTGGCCGAAGGAGGAGGTGGCCAGCTCCTGGGACTGGGCGGCAGGGATGCTCTTGAAGTAATCCTCCGCCCAGAAGATCCCCTTCTCCTCCCCCGCCAGGTCGATGCCGGTCTTTTCGAACAGGCCGAAGTCCTTCCAGTATTTCCAGGAGGTCTCCTGGCCGATCTCCTCCGCGATGTCCATCAGGGCCACGTTGCAGGAGTTCATCACCGCTTTGGTGACATCCTGCTGCCCGTGCCCGCCCTTTTTGTGGCAGCTGATGGACTTGCCGCCCACCGTCTTGCTCCCGCCGCAGTAATAGGTGCTGTCCAGCGAGATGACTCCCTCCTCCAGGCCGATGGCCACGGTGATGGGCTTGAACACCGACCCGGGCTCATAGGTCTCGTCCAGGGTGCGGTTGCGCATCTGCTTGTTCCAGGCGGCCTTCCACGCGGCGTTGGCCGCCTCGTCCCCCTGCTCCGCCGCCACCCGCTCCACCTCCGCATTCAGCTCATCGCTGAGGATGGCGCTCCAGTTGTTGGGGTCGAAGTCCGGAGAACTGGCCATGGCCAGCACCGCCCCGGTCTGTGGGTCGATGGCCAGGCCGAAGGCCCCCGCCTGCACGTCGTAGGTCTCGATGCCCTCCGCCAGGGTCTGCTCCAGCATGGCCTGGATCCGCTCGTCCAGGGTGAGGTCCACGTCGTAGCCGTTTTCCGCATCGAAATACATCTCATAGCCGGAGATCATCTCCTGGCCCCAGCCGTTTTTGGAGGTGACCACCCGCCCCAGCTCGCCGGACAGGGCGTCCTCATACCGGGCCTCCACCCCCATGGCCCCCACCTTGTTCTCCCCGCTGGTCTCGTTCTGGTTCATATAGCCCAGCACGTGGGAGGCAATGGAGGAAAAGGGGTAGTACCGCTTGCTGCTGGGGGTGAGATACAAAAGCCCGGTGATCCGGTTCTCGCTGGTGAACTCCCGGACCTTTTCCGCGTCCTCCTCCTCCAGCTCCTTGTACAGCACCTCATAGCCGGAATCGGTGCGCTCGATGGTCTTCCAGAGCCGCTCCTTGTCATAGCCCAGGGTGCCCGACACCCAGTCCACGATCAGCTCCCGCAGGTCGTACACGGCCTTCTCATAGGCGGCCTGATCCAGCTTGCCGTTCTCGTCCTTGTACTTCTCCTTGTCGATGGCGCGCACCACCCCCATGGGGGACAGGATGAGCTTGTAGACCGTGGCGGACATGGCCATGGCCCGGCCCTCCCGGTCGTAGATGGTGCCCCGGTCGGCGGGGACGGACACGCTCTTGGTCTGCTGGTTGGCGGCCCGCTCCTGCCACTGCTCGTGTTCCACGATCTGGAGGCGGTAGAGCTGGGCCGCCAGGGGCAGGAACATCCCCACCCCCAGCGTTGCCATCAGAAAGATGGTGCGCCGGAACAGGCTCCGGTTGTTTTTGCCCTCCGAGCGGCGGGGCTTGTGGTCCAGGTCCTTCATGGGCTTTGCTCCTGTCCTTCCATTCACAGAGTCGATGGGGCGAGGGGCGCTGGGGACCCTGTGCATCCCTCGCGCCCCTCGCGTCTCTCTATAGGGTCAATGTATGTGCCAAGCCGCGCCCCTTATGACACCAGCCCGGCAAAAAACCGCTCCGCCCGCTGGAGCAGACCGGACAGCCCCTCCCCCGCGCCGTCATAGTACACCACCCGGTCCCCGCCGGACAGGTCCAGGTACACCGTCTGCCCCACGCCGGGGCGGACCATGGAGCCGTCGGACAGGAACTGTTTCTCGATGGCCTCCAGGTCGAACACCAGCTCATATTTGGCCTGGAGGGTGCGCCCCTCGTCCTGGAGGTCGGACAGCTGGGCGCGCAGATCCACGATGTCGCTGTTGGCCACCGCCAGCTTGGCGCAGCTCACCACCAGCAGCCAGGCGCAGGCCAGCACCGCGAACAGCCCCACCACGGTGAAGGGGGCCACGGCGCTCTGGGTCCGTACCTGGACGTCGGGCCGTACTGCCGGGCGGCGTCGGGGCCGGGGCTGGGGACGGCGGGCAGGCTCGGGCCGCCGGACGGTGTTCCCCCGCACCAGCTCCCGGCGGGAGGACCTGCGGGCGCTCTCCTGCTCGAACTCGGGCTGGTAGGCCACGCTGCCGTTGGTGCGGTATCGCCTTGTATCCTTCCTGCGCTCAGCCGCCATAGGGCACTCTCCTTTGTGCTTGGTCCATGCCCCACCGCGGTCCCGCAGGGTCAAGGGTCACAACTTTTCCGCGATCCTGAGCTTTGCGCTCCTGGCCCGCGGGTTCTCTTCCAGTTCTCTGGCCGACGCCGTGATGGGCCGCTTGCCCACCAGCCTCGCCCTGGGTTTCTTCCCGCACACGCACACCGGGAAATCCGGCGGGCAGGTGCACCCTTTGGCCCACGCTGCGTAAGCCGTTTTCACCAGCCGGTCCTCCAGGGAGTGGAAGGAGATGACCGCCAGCCGCCCCCCGGCGTTCAGCGCGTCCAGCGCGCCCTCCAGCAGCCGCTCCACCTCGCCCAGCTCGTCGTTGACGGCGATGCGCACGGCCTGGAAGGACCGCTTGGCGGGGTGCTGCTTCTCCCGGCGCGCCTTGGCGGGCATGGCCTGGCGGATGAGCTCCGCCAGCTCCCCGGTGGTCTCGATGGGCGCTTGCTCCCGGCGGCGGGCGATGGCTGCGGCGATGGGGCCGGAGTACCGCTCCTCCCCGTACTGCCACAAGATCCGCCTCAGCTCCTCCTGGCTCCAGCCGTTCACCACCTCCCGGGCGGTGAGGGGGGCGGACTGGTCCATGCGCATATCCAGCGGGGCGTCCTGGAGGTAGGAGAACCCCCGGCTGCCGTCGTCCAGCTGGGGGGAGGACACCCCCAGGTCGAACAGCATCCCGTCCACCCCGTCCACCCCCAGCGAAGCGAGGATGGCGGTCAGGTCGCCGAAGTTCCCCCGCACCAGGGTCACCTTATCCATGTGGCCCGCCAGGCGGGCGGGGGCGGCGTCCAGGGCGGCCTTGTCCCGGTCGATAGCGATGAGCCGCCCGGTGGTCAGCCCCTTGACGATCTCTAAAGAGTGGCCCGCCCGCCCCAGGGTGCCGTCCACATAGATCCCATCGGGGCGGATATCCAGTCCATCCAGGCACTCCTCCAGGAGCACCGGCTTGTGGGTGTAGTCCATGCTCATATGCCCAGGCCCCTCATCAGGTTGGCGATGGTCTCCGGGTTGAGCTGCTGGCGGGTCTTGGCCTTCCAGTTGTCCGCGCTCCAGATCTGAGCCCGGTCGTTGTTGCCGGTGACCACCACGTCCCGGTCGATCTTGGCGTAGTCCTTCAAATAGGAGGGGATCTGGAAGCGCCACTGCTTGTCCGCCTCACACAGCTGGGCGGAGGCGAAGAACAGGTCCATGGAGGCGGCGTCGGTAGTGGACAGCTCGGACACCCGGGCGCGCAGCCGCTCCCACGTCTCCATGGGATAGAGGGTCAGGTTCTCCTTCACCCCCACCGCCAGGTAAAAGGTGGAGCCCAGCTTGTCCCGCAGCTTGGAGGGCACGATGAGGCGGCCGGCGTTGTCGATGCTGTGCTCATAGGTGCCGGTCATCCCACTCCCTCCATTTCCCTCCTGTTTATAGCAGACTTGCTCCATTTCCCTCCACTACGCCTCTCAGTATACCGTAGCCACCCATAAAATGCAAGAACTTTTTTTCGGTGAAATCGCCCATTTTCCGCTCTTGACCGGCGGAATTCAATCGAACGCCCATTCGTTGGCAATGGGCGGACCCCGCTCCTCGCAAGGGATACGGGGCCTGGCGGAGGGCGTCAAAAGATCCCTGCCGCGGACCTTCGCGGCAGGGATCTTTCCTGAAATTTCCTATTTTTGCTAGAATATGTTCCTCACTCGTCCGCCTCGGCGTCGTACATCCGGCCGCCTCCGGCGGGCCGCTCCCGGTCGCCGGAGCCCCCTCCTCCCATGCCGGAACGGAACTGGTTGTGCACCTGGCGCATCTCGGCATGGGCGGCGGCCAGGGCGTCCTCCGTGCGGCGCAGAAGGTCCACGCAGTACTCGTTGGTCTCCCGGCAGGTCTTTTTGGCCTCCTCGTCGGCGTGGGAGAGCACCTCCCGGGCCTTCTGGCGGGCCTGGGTCATCACCGGGGCCTCGCTCACCATCTGGTTGGCCTCGATCTCCGCCCGCTTGCGGATCTCGTCCGCCTCCCGCTTGGCGGCGGCCAGGTACTCGTTGCGGGCGTTGAGGATCTTCCGGGCCTCCGCCAGGTCCACCGGGAGCTGCTTTTTGGCGTCCTCGATGAGGTCCAGGGCCTTGTCCCGGTCGATCACGCACTTGTCGCTGCTGAACGCGGCGTTCTTCGCCTCATCGATCATGTCGAACAGCATGTCCAGCAGTTCATCCACGGCTGTCGCCATGGGCCGTCACTCCTTTTCAGCTATTGTATAGACCTCCCGCGCCCCTCAGACGCCGCCCGCCACCTTGGCCCGGACCCGGTCGATGATCTGCCGGGGCACGAAGTCGGACAGGTCCGCCCCATACCGGGCCAGCTCCTTCACCACGGTGGAGCTGAGGAAGGCGTATTTGGGGCGGGTGTAGAGGAACACCGTGTCCAGCCGGGCGTAGAGCTTGGCGTTGAGCATGGCCATCTGGATCTCCGACTCGTAGTCGGACACCGCCCGCAGCCCTTTTACCAGCACTCTGGCCCGGTTGCGCCGGGCGTATTCCGCCACCAGCTCCTGGGAGCAGTCCACCCGCACGTTGGGCAGGTCCGCCGTCACCGCTTCGATCAGCTCCACCCGCTCCTGGGGGGTGAACAGGCCGGTGGGCTTGGCGGAATTCACGCTGACGCACACGATCAGCTCGTCGAAGATGGCGGCGGCCCGCTTGATGATGTCCAGGTGGCCCAAGGTCACCGGGTCGAAGCTGCCTGGATAGATGGCGCATTTCATGGCTCATGCCCTCCTGCGGTACAGGGTGGATCTAATCTTGCCGTAGCGGTAGTCCCGCCCCTTCTCATAGGGGTCCGGAAGGTCTGGGAGGGGGTGGTCCGCCGGACTTTCGCACACTATTATACCATTTTCCACCACGATGTCAATCTCGGCGATCAGCTCCAGCGCCCGCTCCAGCTCTCCCGAGGCGTAGGGCGGGTCCAAAAAGATGAGGCCGTACTTCTCCCCGGCCCGGCTGAGGAAAGCGGCGAAGTCCTTGCCGTGGCAGGCGCAGCGGTCCTCGAAGCCGCAGGTCCTGACGTTGCGCCGGACGATGTTCAGCGCGGCGGGGGCGCTGTCCACGAAGTCGCAGAAGCACGCCCCCCGGCTCAACGCCTCGATGCCCAGCTGGCCGGTGCCCGCGAACAGGTCCAGCACCCGCCGGCCCTCGATGTCGAACTGGATGGCGCTGAACAGCCCCTCCTTCACCCGGCTGGTGGTGGGGCGGGTGTCCAGGCCGGGCAGCTCCTCCAAACGCCGCCCCTTGGCGAGGCCGGTGATCACTCTCATGGCGTCTCGTCCCTTCCTTCCTGGTCTTTTCCTGGGTGGAAATGGTGGTATACCGCCGCCGCCGTGCTCTTGGGCACCACGGCGGCCAGCTCGTCCAGCGCGGCGGCCTTGACGGCCCTCACGCTCTTGAAGTGTTTGAGCAGCTGGGCCTTCCGGGTGGGGCCCACGCCGGGGATGCCGTCCAGCGCCGAGCCCTTCAGGTGCCCCGCCTGCTGCTGGCGGTGGAACTCGATGGCGAAGCGGTGGGTCTCCTCCTGGATGCGGCCCACCATGGCGAACAGGGCCTGGTTGGCCTGTATGCCGATCTCACGTCCGTCCCCGGCCACCAGGGCCCGGGTGCGGTGGCGGCCATCCTTCACCATGCCGTACACCGGGATATCTCCCAGCCCCAGCTTGGCCATGGCCTCCCAGGCCACCTTCACCTGCCCCGCGCCGCCGTCCATCAGCAGCAGATCGGGCTTTTCGGAAAACTTCTCGTCTCCGTCCAGATATCGCCGGAACCGCCGCTCCACCACCTGCTCCATGGAAGCGTAGTCGTCGGCATGGGGCATGTCCTTCAATTTGAAGTGGCGGTAGTCCCGTTTCAGCGGCCTGCCGTCGATGTGCACCGTCATGGAAGCCACGATGTCCGAGCTGCCCGTGTTGGAGATATCGAAGGCCTCGATCCGGTGGGGGAGCTCCTCCAGCCCCAGCAGGGCCCCCAGGGCCTCCGTCAGCTTGGAGCGGCGCTCCTCGGCGGTGGTGGCCCGGAGGACTTCCTCGGCGGCGTTCTCATTTGCAAGCCGCACCAGCTCCATCTTGGCCCCCCGCTGGGGGGTGAGCACCTCAACTTTCCGGCCCACCGCCTCGGTGAGCATACGGGCCAGCTCCACCTGCTCGTCGATGTCGCAGGGCAGGAGGATCTGCCGGGGGAGCTGCCCCCGCCCGCCATAATACTGGGCGGCCAGGGTGGACACGGTGGCCGCCTCGTCCTCCTCCATGGGAGCGCTGAGCAGCTCCCAGTCCTTGGCCGCCAGCTCACCGCCGATGTAGTGGAGCACCACAAAGCAGCTCTTGGCCTCTCCCCGGTGATAACCCACCACGTCGGTGTCCGCCAGCGATCCGGCTACCGCCTTCTGCCGGGTGGACAGCAGCTGGATAGAACGGATGCGGTCCCGGAGCTGGGCGGCCTTCTCGAAGCGCAGCTCCTCCGCCGCCAGCTCCATCTCGGCGGTCAGCTCATCCACCACCTCGTCCAGCCGCCCCTCCAGCAGCCGCACCGCCTGGTCGATGGAGCGCTTGTACTGGCTCTGGTCCATCTCCTCCCGGCAGTAGCCGTCGCACATCCCCATGTGGAAGTTGAGGCAGGGCCGCTCCCTGCCGATGTCCTTCGGAAACTTCCGGCGGCACGCGGGCAGGCGCAGGGCCTGGCGCAGGGCGTCGATGATGCCCTGGCTGGCGAACCGGGAGCCGTAGGGGCCGAAGTACCGGGCCCCGTCGTCCTCCGCCCTGGCGGCCAGGGAGAACCGGGGGTAGTCCCCCGGGGACAGCCGGATATAGGGGAATCCCTTGCTGTCCTTGAGCAGGATATTGTACCGGGGCTGGTGGCGCTTGATCAGGGCGCACTCCAGCACCAGGGCCTCGAACTCGGACTGGACCACGATCACGTCGAAATGGTCGATCTGACCGACCATGGCCCGGGTCTTTTCGTTGTGGCGGGACTGGTCCTGAAAATATTGGCTCACCCGGTTCTTCAGCGCCTTGGCCTTGCCCACGTAGATGACCTCGCTGGCGGCGTTCTGCATGATGTATACGCCGGGCTTGAGGGGCAGGGCGTGGGCTTTGTCCCTCAGTTCGTCGAATGTCATTGGGCCGCCTCCCTATACGCCTATCGTCGCGCTTCCTTGTCACGCTCCGCCTGTTCGCGGCGCTCGGCTTCCCTCCGTCTCGGGCATGACCCGCCTCCGCTACGCGTCGGCGGGGCTTTTACCCTCGCTCCGGTCCATCCGCGCTGCTCACAACGGCCTCGCGCTTCTTACAAAAAAAGCGCCGCTGTCGCGGCGCTTTTTCATGATCGACGTTAGGATCACTCGGTGAACTCAGAGTCGATGAGTTCCACCAGAGCCTTGATGGCAGCCTCCTCATCAGGGCCGTCGGCAATGAGGTTGATGGTCGTGCCCTTCACGATGCCCAAGGACAGAACGCCCAGCAGGCTCTTGGCATTCACACGGCGGTCATCCTTTTCCACCCAGATGGAGCTCTTGAACTCGTTGGCCTTCTGGATAAAGAACGTGGCCGGACGGGCGTGCAGACCGACCTGGTTGTTTACTGTAGTCTCTTTCATGAACATGAACGATTCCCTCCATCATAAAACTCGGTTTTGGTCATATCGGGCCGCTGGGCCGAACCTGCTCCGAATCTTTGTACCTCGATTAGGATACCAAATTTAGCCGTTATCGTCAAGAGCATTTTCACCAAAAATCACGCTGGCCATTCAGGAAAACCACCTAGATATCACGATTGTCCGGCGCCGGTCCAGCCTGCCCGCCCCGTCCCCATCCTCATCCCCACAGCGCGGCCAGGGACCGAGATCTCGAAGTCGTTCACTATTTCAGCGTGGCCACCGTGACCCCGTCTTCGCCCTCTCCGTAGGCCCCGGGGCGGTACTCCTTCACATAGCGGCTCTTTTTCAGGTGCTCCCGCACCGCTTTTCTCAGCGCCCCGGTGCCCTTGCCGTGGATGATGGTCACCGTCTCCAGCCTGCCCAGAAGGGCGTTGTCCAAAAACAGGTCCACCGCCCCCAGGGCCTCGTCCACCATCATGCCCCGCAGGTCCAGCTCCGCCTTGGCCGAGGCCGCCCGGAAGGGCCGGGACACCGAGGCGGCCCGCGCCTTGTCCTTCGCGCTCTGCTTTTTCCGGGCGGTCACATCCTCCAGCACCCGCACCTCGCTCTGCTTGGCCTTCAGCTTCAAGATCCCCGCCTGGAGCTGGAGGGAGCCGTCCTTATTGACGCCCACCACCTCCGCCTGGGTCCCCATCTTCACCAGCTCCACCGTGTCGCCCAGAACGGCGTCCCGGGTGGGCGGCGGGGGCGGCAGATCCTCTCTCCTGCCCCCCAGGGCGGCGTCCGCCTCGTTGAGCCGGCCGCGCAGCGCCGCCCGCTCCTCGTTGTCGTCCACCCACTCCCGGGCCTTCTCCTGGCGGCGGCGCATCTCGTTGAGCTCCTTGAAGGTCCGGTCGGCGGCGTCCCTTGCCTGTTCGATGATGGCTCTGGCCTCCGCCTGGGCCTTTTCCGTGGCCTTCCGGCGCTCCTCCTCGATGCGGGCCCGGTACTCCTCCGCGCGGGCCCGGTCCTCCTCCATCTCCCGGCGCAGCTTCGCCGCCTGCTCTTTCTCTTTTTCCATGGCCTGGCGCTGGAGGTCCAGCTGACTGAGCACGTCCTCGAAGCGCACGTTCTCCGCGTCGATGCGGTCGGCGGCCTTCTGGATGATATAGTCCGGCAGGCCCAGCCGCCGGGAGATGGCAAAGGCGTTGGACTTGCCGGGGATGCCGATGAGCACCCGGTAGGTGGGGGCCAGGGTCTCCACGTCGAACTCGCAGGAGGCGTTCTCCACCCCCTTGGTGGTCATGGCGTACACCTTCAGCTCCGCGTAGTGGGTGGTGGCGGCCACCCGGGACCCCATGGCCCGGGCGGACTCGATGATGGCGGCGGCCAGGGCGGCGCCCTCCACCGGGTCGGTGCCCGCCCCCAGCTCGTCGAACAGGATCAGGGTCTCGTCGTCCGCCTGCTCCAGGATGGCCACGATGTTGGTCATGTGGGAGGAGAAGGTGGACAGGGACTGGTCGATGGACTGCTCGTCGCCGATGTCGGCCAGGACGGCGGAGCACACCTTGACGGTGGACCCGTCCGCCGCCGGGATATGCAGGCCGCACTGGGCCATGAGAGTGAGCAAGCCCAGGGTCTTGAGGGTGACGGTCTTGCCGCCGGTGTTGGGGCCGGTGATCACCAGGGTGTCGAACCTGCCCCCCAGGGCCAGGTCGTTGCGCACGGCGGTCTTGGGGTCCAGCAGGGGGTGGCGGGCCCGCCTCAGCTCGATGCGGTCGCCCAGCACCGGCTCCATGGCCCCCATGGCAGAGGACAGCTTGGCCCGGGCGAAGATGCAGTCCAAGGACACTAGGGTCTGGTAATCGTCCTCGATGTCCGCCTTGAACCCGGCGCAGTCGGCGGACAGCTCGGCCAGGATGCGCTCGATCTCCTTCTGCTCCTTGGCCTGGAGCTCCCGCAGTTCGTTGTTGGCGTTCACCACCCCCATGGGCTCGATGAAGAAGGTGCCGCCGGAGCCGGACACGTCGTGGACCAGGCCGGGGATGTCGTTCTTGTGCTCGCTCTTCACGGGCACCACGTAGCGCCCCCCCCGCATGGTGATGATGGCGTCCTGGAGGTACTTGGACTGGTTGGACGAGATCAGCCGGTTGAGCACGTCCCGCACCTTGCCCGCCGCCGCCCGGATGTGCCGCCGGATGTCGGCCAGCTCCGGGGAGGCCGCGTCGGCGATCTCGTCCTCGCTGAGGATGGAGCCGGCGATCTTGTCCTCCAAAAATCGGTTGGCGGTGAGGCTCCCGAAATAGCCGTCCAGCACCGTCTTGGCCTCGCCGCCGCCCGCGCCGTACTCGTGGACGTTCCGGGCGCACCGCAGGACCTGGGCGATGTCCAGCAGCTCCCGGGTGTTCAGCGCGCCCCCCCGGTCCGCCCGCTGGAGGGCGGCCGCCACCGGCTTCACCCCGGACAGGGAGGGCGTGCCGTGTTTCACCAACAGGTCGAAGGCGGCGGAGGTCTGCTTTTGCAGACGGTGCACATCGTTCTGAACGGCCAGGGGCCGCAGGGCCAGGCACCGCTCCCTGCCCTCCTCGGTGTGTGCCTCCGCAGCCAGCAGGGCCAGCACCCGGGGCAGCTCCAAGGTCTCTATGGATTTCTCAAATAATGGCGTCATAACAGTTCCCTCAAAAATCTCCTGTGTTTTCCGGGCCGGTACGGCCCTTTTTTCTCCGCTCCCCCAGCGCCCACACGGCGTCGAAGCCCAGGGCGGCCAGCGGGAAGGCCATGGCGTACATCAGCAGGCGGTAGCGGGGCTGGACCTCGATGAACAGGTGGACCCCGAAATAGGCCAGCGCCGACAGCGCCAGCAGCTGGGCGGCCGCCCGGCCCCTGCCCCAGCCGAACAGTGCCGCACAGCCCCCCAGGCCCGCCGCCAGGAAACAGACCACATAGGCCCCGCTGCACAGCAGCCGGGTCCACCGGTTCACCTGCTCCGCCGTCACCGGCAGGGGCGAGGCGTCGATCTGCCGCTCCACATTGGGGGTCATGGTCCACACCACCACCTCATAGTCCCCCCACATGGCTTTTATCTTGCTGTCCAGCAGCTTCATCATCCGGGCCGGCGGGATCTTGATCCGCTCCAGCGCCAGCTCCCGGGCGGTCCGCCTGGGGTCCTCGCTGCCGAACACCAGCGCCGCGTCCTCCTCGCTGTACTTCCCGCCGGTCTCCTCGTTGAACCCGCACACGAACTTCCACTCCGGGCAGCTGCTGCCCAGACCGGCCTCGTTCACCCCGGACAGCCGGGTCAGCGCCCCAAACGCGCCCATCACCCCGGCGTACACCGCCGCCAGCACAAGGAGCCGGGCCAGGGCCCGCGCCGCCGCCCGCACGCCGTCCCGGCGCTCCCGAAGGGTCTCCAGCACCGCCAGGCACCCGGCCGCCGCCAGCGCCACGACGGCCACCGGCCGCATGGCGTTGCCGCAGGCCAGCGCAACCCCCGCCGCTCCCGTCAGGCCCAGCCGCTTTTTGAGGCTCCCGGAGGGCGTGGTGTACAGCCACAGGGCCAGCAGGAACAGCAGATCGGACAGGTGCTGGTTGGTGAGCACCGGCACCAGCAGCCACGTCCCCGGATAGAGGGTGTACACCACCGCCGCCGCCCGGGCGCCCCCCTCGGAGGCAAAGCGCCTTGCCAAAGCGTACACCAGCACGCTGGTGAAGGCGGCCCACAGGGCGTTGACCAGCTTGAGCCAGAGCAGGCTCTCCCCAAACAGCTTCATCAGCGCCGCCAGATACACCACCGGCCCGCTCTGATAGGGCCACATCTGGAAATAAGGCTGCCCTGTGAGGACTCTCCCCTCCCGGGCCAGTCCCACGGCGGCATCGTACATCACCGCAAAATCGCTGACGGGCCGGGTGTCCACCAGGGCGGCGAAGCCCCCCTTCAGCACCAGCGTGCCCAGGAACAGCGCCAGGGCGAACCGCCCCGCGCCGCTCTCCCGCGCCCCCCGGCACAGCGCCGCCAGCCCCGCCAGGACCAGCGCGGGCCCCAGCAGGCACAGCAGCTTCACCGGCAGGCTCCCCTCCCCGGCCAGCAGCCGGTCCGCGCTCGCCCAGGCCACCGCCAGCGCCATCAGCCCGAAGCAGCCGAAGCTCAGCCCCAGCAGAACACGCTCCACGGCGCTCCAGGCCCGTCCGCCCCCCAGCCGTGCTTCCTCTTCCATGTGGGACATCTCCTTTTTCACCCCTCCGGGCTTATCCGCTTGTAAAAGTCCAGCGTGCGGAACCCCCGCTCCAGCCGGGTCATGAGGTACGCCTCCGACGCCTGGGACAGGCGGCGCAGCCCCTCCCTGTCCAGCCGGAAGGCCAGCAGCCGCTTCCGGGGCCCCCAGGTGATGTGCCGCAGGGCGGCCAGCCCCGCCGTGGTCAGCGGCATGGACACCCCTTCCCCCAGGCTGTCCCGGCAGGCGGCGCAGTGGACCGTCCCCTCCCCCAGGTGGATGCAGGGGTCCTTGGGCTCGGGCCGCCCGCACACGCCGCACTGTTCGATCTGGGGCTCATACCCCGCCAGGGCCATGGACCGCCACTCGAAGGCGGCCTTCACCTGGGTGGGGGGGACGTTCAGCCTGTCCAGGGCATGAAGGCAGTTGAGCGTCACCGCCAGCAGTCCCGGCTCGGTCTGTCCCTCCTCCGCCAGGGCCTCGGTGACCTCCACGAAATAGCTGGCCAGGGCCAGTTTCTCCAGGTCCGTCCGCGCCCCGTCGAACAGCCGCTCCGAGGCGGTCTCCTTCACCGACCACAGCCCGTTGTACTCATACAGGGTGAACTCCGCCCAGGCCAGCAGCTGGCAGGCGGCGGAGATGGGGCTGTCCTTTTTCCGGCACCCCCGGGCGGACACAGTGAGCTTGCCCTCCTGCTCGGTGAGGAGGGTGAGGATCTTATCCGATTCCTTGTAATTCACCTCGCGCAGCACGAGGGCATTGGTGGTCAGGTGCATAGACACCGCTCCTATGTAGGCCCCGGCCTGTGCCGGGGCGGTATCGTTCAAAAAGATCCGCCGGAAGTGCTCTCCCGCGGTCCGGCCTGGCCCTCCGCCCGGGGACCGAACCCCTCCGCCGCCTGGGCGGGGGCGGCGCTCTGCCCGCCCCGGCTCATGAGCCACGCCTCCGGCAGGCCGGTGGTCCAAAACAGCTGCCAATACGCTGTGTCCATTGCCGTCCCTCCTGTCCATGCTTTAGCATGGGCAGGGCGGCGGCGAATATGTCAGGGAAATTTTGCGCGCCGGAAAGATCCCTCGGCCATCCGGCGGTCTCGGCTGTGGATACAGGTCCTCAGTCCTCCGTATACCCAAAATTCTGGATGGCGGCGGGGTTGTCCCGCCAGTTCTCCTTCACCTTCACCCAGGTCTCCAGGTACACCTTGGCCCCCATGAACGCCTCCATGTCCTGCCTGGCCTGGGTGCTGATCTTTTTCAGCATCCCCCCGCCCTTGCCGATGATGATCCCTTTGTGGGAGGCCTTTTCACAGTATATGGTCACATGGCAGTCGATGATGTCGTCGTCCCGCTGGGAGAACCTGGTCACCTCCACCGCCGTGCCGTGGGGGATCTCCTGACTGAGCTCTCTCAGCAGCTTCTCCCGGACGATCTCCGCCATGATCTGCCGCTCGGGCTGGTCGGTGACCGCCCCGTCGGGGAAGAGCTGGGGCCCCTGGGGCAGCCAGCCCCCCAGCACCTCCAGCAGCTCGTCCACGCCCTCCCCGGTCTTGGCGGAGATGGGCACCACCGCGTCCCAGTCATGGGCCGCGCCGTACGCCGCCATCACCGACAGCAGCTTTTCCTTCTCCACCGTGTCGATCTTGTTGATGACCAGGGCGGCGGGGGCCCCCAGCGCTTTGATGCGGGCGATCAGCTCCTCCTCCGGCTTGCCGATGCGGTCCACCGGCTCCACCAGCAGCATCACCCCGTCCACGTCGGCCACGGACTGGCGGACCACCTTGACCATGTAGTCCCCCAGCCGGGTCCGGGCCTTGTGCAGCCCCGGGGTGTCCACGAACACGAACTGGCTGTCCCCCCGGTTGAGGACGGCGCAGATGCGGTTGCGGGTGGTCTGGGGCTTGGGGGAGACGATGGCCACCTTCTCCCCCGCCAGGGTGTTGGTCAGCGTGGACTTGCCCACGTTGGGCCGTCCGCAGATGGTGATGATGCCGCTTTTCTTGATGTTCATAGGTGATCCTCAACTTTCTTGAGCATTTTGTTTTTTTGTGGGCGCCAGCCCCACCAGCGCCCCCGCCGCCCAGTCGATGGGCTGGGCCAGCGCCAGGGAGAACGCCACCACCACGGGCACCGTCACCGGCATGGCGAACAGCCGCCTATGGGCCTCCGGCACCGCCTGGGCCAGCACCGGATAGACGATCTGGTCGGCGATGTACGACACCAGGTACATGGGCAGGGCCAGCCTGGCCGCCCGGGCCACACACCACCGCACCGGGCCGGGGAGGCCCTCCCCCTTCGCCCGGCGCAGGCAGGAGAACAGGCACGCCGCCTCCAAGGTCAGCGCCAGGCTCCCCCACTGGTCCTCGGGCATCCAGAGATAGGCCCCGCCCCCGGCGGTGAGATAGCCCTTCGCCCCCACCGCCGCCGCCAGGCCCGCCCAGCACGCCAGCAGCTGCCAGCCCTTGAGCCGGAGCGGGTGCTCCCGCAGCCAGGCCCCCAGGACATAGTAGGTCAGGGGATAGACGCCCACCCACCACACGGGCAGGAGGGTGCCCAGCTGGTTCACCAGCCCCGGCAGGGCCGTCAGCCCCGCCAGGGAGAGCACCAGCGCCCTCTTCGCGCCCTCGTCCAGGGCGTGCCAGGCGGCGTTGAGGAAGGGACTGAGCAGGAACAGCCCGATGTACATCTCGATATACCAGCCGTAGGGCGCGGCGGAATAGGTGGTGAACTGGCGCACGACCTCGCGCACGCCGAACCGCTCCCCCTGCCACAGCGCCCGGAAGGCCAGGCACGCCGCCCCCGCCAGCACATAGGTGGACAGCACCGGCAGCAGCTTGCGGTAATATCCCTTCGACCACCGGCGTCCCGCGCAAGTGTAGCCCGTGATGAGCAGGAACAGCGGCACGCAGGTCATGCACAGCATCCGCACCACGCAGGCCGCCAGCATGGTCTTGCCCGCCGCCGGGGCCTCATAGAAGCCGCTGTTCAGGAAAAAGTGGACGCTGAGGGTGAGCACCCCCGCCGCCGCCCGGGCCAGGTCCAGGCCGAAGTCCCGCTGTTTCGTCTGTGTCTCCATCCCGCTCACTTCTCTCTGGGCAGGTCCAGGCTGTCCATGACGGCCTCCTCCCGCTCCCGCATCCGGGCCTTCATGGGGCCCTCGTCCAAATGGTCGTAGCCCAGCAGGTGGAGCACCGAGTGGACCGCCAGATAGGCCAGCTCCCGGCGGCCGGAGTGGCCGTACTCCCCGGCCTGGGCCCGGGCCCGCTCCAGGGAGATGCACATGTCCCCCAGAGGGACCAGCCCGGTGGCCGGATCGGCGTCCTCCCGCGAGGGCTTGTCCCCCGGCCGCAGATCGAACATGGGGAAGGACAGCACGTCGGTGGGGGCGTCCACCCCCCGCATGTCCAGGTTCACTTGATGGATCCCCTCGTCGCCGGTGACCAGCACGTTCACCTCGCAGGGCACGTCCACCCCCTCGGCCTCCAGGGCCGCGCGGACCACCCTGCGCAGAAAGGAACACAGGCCGTCGTCCGCCTCCGGCACGTCGGCGGAGATGATGATCTCATGTTTCGGCATTACCGGTCGACCTCCCGTTTGTCGGTGCGGCCCATGAGCCAGTCCACCGACACCTCAAAAAAATCGGCGATCTGAAGCAGGCTTTTATAATTCGGTAAATGTCCATCCGCTTCCAGCCTTTGATAATGACGGTAATTGAACTTGAGTGTACCAGCGGCTTCTTCCTGCGTCAAGCTCTTTTCCAAACGCAGTATTTTTAGTCGTTCATTAAAGATCATTTTTCCACTCCCCTATTGACACGTACAAAAACGCCGTGTATAATACGTACAAGAAAGTACGTGCCCAGGAGGAATCCCCATGGACTATGAGATCCCCATGATCGTAGATCAATTATATCGCTACTTTGTAACTCAGCCCGACCCGCGATTTTGGCCGGACTATTTCAAAAAGGACCCGATCCAGGGCCACGGCCTCTGGTCCTTCTATCAAGGGCTCCAGCTGGGAATGCAGCTGACCGACGCCTGCCTGGAAAAGCTCTAGCGCTTGTCCCGCTTGGCGGCCCTTCTCTTCTCATCGTCCTCATAGGCTTTGATGATCCGCTGGACGATGACGTGGCGCACCACGTCCGCCCCGGTGAGCTGGCAGATGGAGATGTCCTCCACCCCCTTGAGCACCCGCATGGCCTCCTTCAGGCCGGACACCTTGTCCGCCGGCAGGTCGATCTGGGTGGCGTCGCCGGTGATCACGATCTTGGAGCCGAACCCCAGCCGGGTGAGGAACATCTTCATCTGCTCCCGGCTGGTGTTCTGGGCCTCGTCCAGGATGATGAACGAGTCGTCCAGCGTCCGCCCCCGCATATAGGCCAGGGGGGCCACCTCGATATTGCCCCGCTCCACATATTTTTGATAGGTCTCCGCCCCCAGCATGTCGAACAGCGCGTCGTACAGGGGCCGCAGGTAGGGGTCCACCTTGCTCTGCAGGTCGCCGGGCAGAAAGCCCAGCCGCTCCCCCGCCTCCACGGCGGGGCGGGTGAGGATGATGCGGTTGACCTGCTTTTCCCGGAAGGCGGCCACCGCCGCCGCCACCGCCAGATAGGTCTTGCCGGTGCCCGCCGGACCCACGCCGATGGTGACGGTGCTGTTCTTCACGGCGTCCACATACTTCTGCTGGCCGATGGTCTTGGCCTTGATGGGCTTGCCCTTGGCGGTGACGCACACCACGTCCCCGGCCAGCTGGGCGATCTTGCCCTCGTTGCCGGAGCGGACCAGCTCGATGATATAGCGCACGTTCTGCTGGCCGATGGCTTCCCCCTTGGCGGACAGGGTGAGCAGGCCCTGGATGGCCTTCACCGCCAGCATGACGTTCTCCCCCTCGCCGGAGATCTTCAAATTGGACTCCCGGTTCACCACCGCCACGTCCAGCTCCTGCTCGATGAGCCGGATGTTCTCATCGAACAGGCCGAACAGGTTGACGGCCTCCTCCATCCGCTCGATGCTGATGCTCTGCTCTGTCATTGATCGCTTCTCCTTCGTGCGCGGCTTCCTCAGCCGTTATCGTTGGTGTTCCCCTGGGGCGTGCCGTAGACCCGGCCGATCTCCCCTTCCCGCTCCACGGTGCGCCCGATCTCCTCCCGGCACTCCGCCAGCAGGGTGACGGTGAGCCGCCCGTCCTCCTCCTTGGTCACGAAGTCGGTGTGGAGCACCTCCCCGCCGCCGGCCTCCATCAGCTGCGCCAGCCGGACGGACAGCACCTGCTCCAGCCGCAGGGCGGCCTCCTCCCGGTCCGCAGGCCGCTCCTCCAGCTCATAGGGGCGCAGGGTGGTGGCGGTCAGCCAGACGGGCAGCGGGCAGCCAAACAGGACCAGCTGCTCCGTCTCAGTCATTTTATCACACTTCCCACCAAAAATGCTACTGTTTTGTGAAATATCCAGATCGAACCACAAGAGCTTTATCCTGTACTGCGTCCGCTGCTCTCCGGTGTACGCCTTTCCCAGGGCGGTGAGGGGCACGGTCTCCTCCAGCGTCCGCCAGGTCCGGGCGGCGGCCGACCCCCGGGCGCGGACGATGAGACGGCCCAGATCCACCGTGCCGTACTCCGGCTCCTTCAGGTCCAGGTCGCCGGAGATCAGCACCTCGCCCTTGGCCACCACGTCCCCGTCCTGGAACATGGCCCGGCCCGACTCCGCCTGGATGTCCTCGATGATGCCGTCCGCTTTGGCCACGATGTCGGCGGGGACGGTCTCATCCAGCAGCTCCGGCTTTTTGTCCGCCTCGTGGACCACCACCTCCGCCCGGGTGCCGTAGATGTTCACCGCCAGATAGCTCAGCTCGGGCAGGCCCAGCAGGGCGGCGTTGGCCGCCTCCTTCTCCAGGATGGCGGGGCCGTAGGCCCCGGGGCGCACCCCCACCCGCTGGAGCTGGGACAGGATCACGGCGGTGGGCACCCGCTCGTTGCCCGTCACCTCCACCACCAGCAAAAACCTGGACAGGAAGCTCACCGCCACGAAGCAGAACGCCAGCCCCAGCACGAAGCCCCAGCGGCGCTCCAGGATGCCCTCCGCCACCACCGCCGCCCCCCGGCGGCCCTCCTCTCTCAGCTCGCACATGGCCCGCCCGGCCAGCTCGTCCAGCCGCTTCCGGTCCTTGAGGGCCACCCGGAAGGTGAAGCTGGTCTCGTCCAGCCAGCACAGCCTCCAGAACTGGAGGCGCTCCTGGGCGCACAGGTTCAGCAGCCGCTCGGGGAACGCCCCGACGGCCTGGAGCTCCACATAGCCCCGCAGCAGGTTGATCAGCCACTTCATCGCCCTACCTCATGAACTCGATGGCCGCGATGGTCCCGGTGATCAGCAGCTCCTCCGGGGTCATGGCCCGCAGCTCCAGGCCCCTCCCCCGGACCGCCACCACCATGCTGCCGCCGGAGATGTGGATCTCCTCGGGGCCGTAGGCCAAGATCCCCCGGTGGGGGCCCATGCGCAGCTCACCGTCGCCCACGATCTCCACTCGGGGCGCCCCCGCCAGGGCGTCGGCGGGCAGGTCGAACAGCTTGGACGCCCGGAGCAGGATGCCCTCTTTTTCTCCCACGATACATCACCTCTGGCAAGCTTATGTGGGAGGGCGGCCCCGCTTGCCTGTCCGCCGGAATTTCGTGGACTTTTTCCTCCGCCTGTGGTATGATATCCCCAAATCAGGAAATCAGGTGACAAGATGGAACATCAAAACAAGCGCCGGGACGCCCAGCCCCCCGTCTACATGGTGGACGAGCCCGCCGCCCTGCTCCCCTTCCTGCTGGCAAACGTGAAGGGCAAGAGCCGCAACAACGTGAAATCCCTGCTGTCCCGCCGCCTGGTGGCGGTGGACGGCGTGCCCGTCTCCCGGTTCGACGCCCCCCTCTCCCCCGGCCAGCAGGTGAGCATACTCCCCGCCTCCGCCCCCCGGGCGGACGCCCTGCCCTTTCCCATCCTCTACGAGGACGAGCACCTCATCGTAGTCAACAAGCCCGCCAAGCTGCTCAGCGTGGCCAACGACAAGGAAAAGACCCGCACCGCCTACCACATGGTCACCGACTATGTGAAGGCCCGGCGGGTGGGGGACCGGATCTTCGTGATCCACCGGCTGGACCGGGACACGTCGGGGGTGCTCATGTTCGCCCGGGACCCGGAGACCAAGGAGCTGTTCCAGAGCAGGTGGAACGAGATCGTCGCCCGCCGGGGCTATCTGGCGGTGGTGGAGGGGACGCCAAAGCCCGACCGGGACACCATCCGCTCCTTTTTGGTGGAGACGGACACCCATCTGAGCTTTTCCGGCGCGCCGGGCAAGGGGGCCAAGGAGGCCGTCACCAGCTACCAGGTGGTAAAGAGCGCCAACGGGTTCTCCCTGCTGGATATCTCCATCGAGACCGGGCGGAAGAACCAGATCCGGGTCCACATGAAGGAGAAGGGCTGTCCCGTGGCCGGGGACAAGCAGTACGGCGCCCGGACCAACCCCATCGGGCGGCTGTGCCTCCACGCCAACGAGCTGTCCTTCACCCACCCCGCCACCGGGGAGCCGGTCACCTTCAAGGCCAAGATGCCCCGGGATTTCAACCGGGTGTTCCGGTGAGGCAATCAGACAGGAACAGGAGACCGCCTCCGGCTGCCGGCCGGAGGCGGTCCTTTTCATGGGCGTTCAGCTCAAAAAGTCCTTCAGCTTCTTGCTCCTGGACGGGTGGCGCAGCTTCCGCAGGGCCTTGGCCTCGATCTGCCGGATGCGCTCCCGGGTGACGTTGAACTCCTTGCCCACCTCCTCCAGGGTGCGGGTGCGGCCGTCCTCGATGCCGAAGCGCAGGCGAAGCACCTTCTCCTCCCGGGGGGTGAGGGTGGACAGCACGTCCACCAGCTGCTCCTTCAAAAGGGTGAAGGACGCGGCCTCGGAGGGCTCGGAGGCATCCTCGTCGGGGATGAAGTCGCCCAGGTGGCTGTCCTCCTCCTCGCCGATGGGGGTCTCCAGCGACACCGGCTCCTGGGCGATCTTGAGGATCTCCCGCACCTTCTCCACCGGCATCCCCATCTCCTCGGCGGTCTCCTCCGGGGTGGGGTCGTGGCCCAGCTCCTGGAGGAGCTGGCGGTTCACCCGGATCACCTTGTTGATGGTCTCCACCATATGGACCGGGATGCGGATGGTCCGGGCCTGGTCGGCGATGGCCCGGGTGATGGCCTGGCGGATCCACCAGGTGGCGTAGGTGGAGAATTTGAAGCCCTTCACATAGTCGAACTTCTCCACCGCCTTGATCAGGCCCAGGTTGCCCTCCTGGATCAGGTCAAGAAACAGCATTCCCCGGCCCACATACCGCTTGGCGATGGACACCACCAGGCGCAGGTTGGCCTCCGCCAGCTGCTGCTTGGCCCGCTCGCCCTGCTTGACCGCCTTGTTCAGCTCCTTCCGCGTCTCCTCCGGGATCTCCTCGCCGGATCGTTCCAGCTCGGCCAGCTGCTCCTTGGCCGCCGCCCCGGCCCCCATGGCCTGGGCCAGCTCCACCTCCCGCTCGGGGGTGAGCAGGTCCACCTTGCCGATCTCCTTGAGGTACATCCGCACCGGATCGTCGATGGCGAAGGAGTCCACCAGGGTGTTGGGGTCCACGATCTCCTCCTCGGGGATCTCCTCCAGCTCGGCCACCGGGGGCAGGATGTCGTCCTCCAGCTCCGGGGGGAAGTCGTCCCCGGCGGTGTCGATGCCCAGATTCTCCAGCACGTCGTACACCTTGTCCATCTGCTCGCTCTCCAGGCTGATGGAGTCCAGCGTCTCCATCATCTCGCCGGAGGACAGCTTCCCCTTTTTATAGCCGGTGTCGATGAGCTCCAGCAGCTTCTCGCCGTTCTGGACCCCCTCGATCATCTTGGCCAGCTCCGCCTTGGCCGCCTCCAGCTTCTCGGGACTGGCCTGGGTGTGGGGCGCGGCGTCCGCCTTTTTCACGGTCTTTTTCTTTTCACTCATTGGTCGCTCATCCTCCATAGGCTTTTTTCTGTTTCAGCGCCTGCTGTAATCCGTTCAGGTCCTCAGCGCTATGTATATCCCCCCTGCGGTGCTCCGCAAGGATGGTCTGCTTGCAGTCGGCCAGCGCCGTCCGGGCCGTGCTGCGGGGCTGGGGCTGCTGGGCCACGGCGGTCAGCTCGTCCAGTTCCTCCGGGGCCAGCCGCCCCTCCAGCGCGGCCAGCGACACGCTCCTGCCCTCTTTCCACCGCTGGCGCAGAAGGGAATACGCCTTCCCCAGATGGGGGGCGGAAAAGTGCTCCGGCTCCAGCCCGTCCAGCTCCCGGAACAGCTCCGGGTCCAGCAGCGCCACCCGCAGCACCCCCTTCTCCGCCTCGGCGGAGCGGACGTTGGCGTACCGCAGCCCCCGGTCCCGGGGCTGGAGCTGCCGGGCGGGGGTCAGGTTCTGGCGCTCCTCCTGCCTGCGGGCCTGGCGGACCCGCTTTT
Source organism: uncultured Oscillospiraceae bacterium (assembly GCA_910588495.1). Taxonomy (GTDB): domain Bacteria; phylum Bacillota; class Clostridia; order Oscillospirales; family Oscillospiraceae; genus Enterenecus. The sequence continues at coordinate 113,908 of CAJUPU010000001.1, forward strand.
TCCGCAGGCCGTCCACCTCCTGGAGCACCGCCTCCTTGGCCGCCTTGGCCAGCTCCGCGCACCGCCCGGCGTAGATGTCCCGCTCCACCGGGCTGGGCAGTCCCGCGATCACCTCCGCCGCCGCCTGGAGATAGGCCGCCCTCTGATCGTCCCGGCCCAGGTCGAACCGGCCGCGCACTACGCTCAGCCGGTACTCCGCCGAGTTGGCGCTCTGATCCATCAAGCTCTGGAAGGCACCGGGGCCGAAGCGTTTGATGTAGTCGTCCGCGTCCTGCTTGCCCATGGCCCCGCCGGGAAGCTCCTTTTGGGGCAGGCGCAGCACCCGCACGCGGATCTCCGACCCCTTCAGCAGGGCGATGGCGCGCTGGGTGGCGTCCTCCCCGGCGGAATCGTTGTCGTAACACAGCACCAGCTCCTTGGTGTACCGCTCCAGCAAGCGCACATGGTCCTCGGTGAGGGCGGTGCCCATGGTGGCCACCGTGTTGTCGAACCCCGCCTGATGGAGGGTGATCACGTCGATGTTCCCCTCCACCAGGATGAAGTTGGGCCGCTTGGTGTTCCTGGCGTAGTTGAGCCCGTACAGGATGGACCGCTTTTTGAAGATGGCGGTCTCCGGGGTGTTCAGGTACTTGGGCGCGGAGTCGTCCATCACCCGGCTGGTGAAGCCGATCACGTCCCCCCGCGGGTCGATCACCGGCAGCATCAGCCGGTTGCGGTACTTGTCGTACACGCCGCCGTTCTTCCCCGCCACCGCCAGTCCCGCATCGATCAGGTCGGCCTTGTCATATCCCTTGTCCCGCATGGCGCAGATCAGGTGGTCCCAGCCCTCCGGCGCGGCCCCCAGCCCGAACCGGGCGGAGAACTTGGGGCTGATGCGCCGCTCCTCCCGGATGTAAGAGGCCACCGCCGCCCCCCTGGGGTCGGACAGCATGGCGCGGTAGAACCGGGCGGCCTCCTTGTTCAGCTCCAGCACACGCCGCCGCTTCTCCCTCCAGGCCCCGTCGCCGGGGCCTTCCTCGGGGACCTGGAGCCCCGCCTGCTCCGCCAGCTTGCGCACCGCCTCCGGAAAGGGCAGGCCGTCCATCTCCATGACGAAGCGGATGGCCCCGCCCCCCTTGCCGCAGCCGAAGCAGTGGAAGATCTGTTTGGACTCGTTGACGGAGAAGGAGGGGGTCTTTTCGTGGTGGAAGGGGCACAGCCCCCAGTGGTTGGCCCCCTTTTTGGTCAGGGGCAGATAGGCGGAGACCACGTCCACGATGTTCAGCCGCCCGTTCAGCTCGTCCAGAAAGGAATCGGGTATGGCCATGGTCTCACCTCCTGATAATAGCCATTTTTGCCCTATTTTATCACTGTTTTCCGAATTTACCGCTCCACCGGCACGGGGCGGAACACCTCGCCCAGCTCCACGGCCCGGATCCCCCCGGCGGACAGCTCGGTCATCTGGGCCTGGAACGCCTCCACGCCCCCCTCGGGCAGCAGGGCGCGGACGGTGACGGCGGCGGCGTACTCGATCTCCCCCACCGCGCCCCCTTGGGCGGCGCAGGCCAGCTTGACCCGCTCCAGAAAGCTGTAGGGGCAGTCCACCGCCAACTCCACCCAGCGGCGCACGACGGATATGCCCGCCGCGTCCAACGCGTCCTTGGCGCTCTGGGTATAGGCCCGCACCAGGCCCCCCGCCCCCAGCAGCACCCCGCCGAAGTACCGGGTCGCCACGCAGCACACATTGGTGACCCCCTCCTTCTGGAACACCGCCAGCATGGGCTGGCCCGCCGTGCCCTGGGGCTCGCCGTCGTCGGAATAGCGCACCGGGCCGTCCCGGAGAAGGTAGCACCAGCAGTTGTGCCGGGCGTCGTGGTACTTCTTTTTCATCTCCTCCACCCGGGCGCGAGCCTCCGCCTCCGTCTCCACCGGCCAGACATGGCCGATGAAGGTGGAGCGTTTCTCGGTGAACTCGGTCTTGGAAGGCTTCGTCGGGACAAAATACTCTGTCATAGTTTCCTCACCTATTTGTCACGCTGCGAAACGGTCAGGGCGCCCGGCCTCGCTCCAGTCCAAGGTCTCGCCTTCGGCTCGGTCGGCGCCGGACGTGTGCCACTGGCACACAGCGCCCCTCGCTGACCCTTTCTCCGCGCTTCTATTTCACCACCCAGCCCTTCGGGATGAACAAGCTGCTGAACCGCTCCACGGCATAGGTGTCCGTCATGCCGGCGATGTAGTCCAGCACCGCCCGCTCCCTGCCCTCCCGCACCAGGATGTCCTGGTACTCTGGGGGCAGCTTGTCCTCGTGCCTGCAATAGTATTCGTACAGCAGGCAGATCATGTCCTCCGCCTTGCCCTCCTCCCCCTTGGCCAGCGGGTTGAAGTACACCGAGCGGAACATGAACTCCTTCAGCTCCGCCATGGCCTTGGCCACCGGTCCGGACTGACGGATCAGCATCCCCTCCCCGCTCTCCCGGATGATGTCCATGGTCAGCGTCTCGATCCGCTCCCCGTGGGTGAAGCCCAGGGTCTGGGAGATGTGGATCGGGATGTCCATGGGGGCGATGATGCCCCCCCGCATGGCGTCGTCGATGTCGTGGTTGATGTAAGCGATCTTGTCGGCGAACCGCACCAGCTGGCCCTCCAGGGTGTCCGCCACCGGGCCTGTGGTATGGCACAGGATGCCGCTGCGCACCTCGTGGCACAGGTTCAGCCCCGCGCCGCCGTTCTCCAGCCGGTCCACCACCCGCAGTGACTGCTCGTAGTGGCGGAAGCCCCCCTCCACCATCCGGGACAGCGCCCGCTCTCCGGCGTGGCCGAAGGGGGTGTGGCCCAAATCGTGGGCCAGGGCGGCGGCCTCGGTCAGGTCCTCGTTGAGCCCCAGCCCCCTGGCCATGGTCCGGGCGATGCGGGACACCTCCAGGGTGTGGGTCATCCGGGTGCGGTAGTGGTCCCCCTCCGGCTGGAGGAACACCTGGGTCTTGTGCTTCAGCCGCCGGAAGGATTTACAGTGGACCACCCGGTCCACATCCCGCTGGAAACAGGTACGCATGGGGCATGGGGGGATGTCCGTCTGCCTGCCCTTGGACTGGGCGGACAGGCAGGCCCGTGGGGACAGGGTCCGGCGCTCCAGCTCCTCGGCGCGCGCCCGGATGGTGTGTTCCATACCGCTTCCCTCCTGTTTTTTTGTCAGGGGCGAGATCGCTGTCTATTACTTATACCCCGTCCGCTGGAAAAACCCTTTTTATTTTTGAAAAATTTCTGCATATTTTTCTGGCACCCCCAATAATCTCCTCCGGGGAGGGAGCGCCATGACCATGACCATCCATCTGGCCCGCCTGCTGGTGCTGGCGGCGATCTTCGTCAACGGCTGGACCGACGCGCCCAACGCCATCGCCACCGCCGTGGGCTCCGGCGCCCTCAGCTTTCGCCGGGGCGTGCGGATGGCGGCGGTGTGCAATTTCGCCGGGGCGGCGCTGGCCGGCCTGTGTTTTCCCGCCGTGGCGGACACCATAGGGGAGCTGGTGGCCTTTTCCAGCCCCCAGGCCACCGCGGCGGCGCTGAACGCCGCGCTGCTGTCCATCGTGCTGTGGGCGGCGGCGGCCTGGCGGTTCGGCCTGCCCACCAGCGAGAGCCACGCCCTGCTGGCGGGGCTGTCCGGCGCCGCCCTCGCCCTGGGGGAGGGCGCGGCCCGGCTCAGTGCCGGGGCCTGGCTGAAGGCGCTGGCGGGGCTGGGGCTGTCCCTGCCCGCGGGGGCGCTGGCGGGGCGGCTGCTCCGCCAGGCACTGGAGGGCCGGGTGGGCCACCCCGGGGCGTGGCAGCAGGGGGCCGCCGCCCTCACCGCCCTGCTCCACGGGGTGCAGGACGGGCAGAAGTTTTTGGCCCTGCTCCTGCTCACCGACGGGCTGGACGGGACGCAGTCCTCCTCCCGGCTGGCGCTGGCCATGCTCACCGCCGGGGCCATGGCCCTGGGCACCGCCCTGGGGGGGAAGCCCATCGTGGAAAAGGTGGGGTCTGAGCTGGCCTCCCTCTCCCCCGCCGACGGGCTGGCGGCGGATCTGGGGGCGGGGGCGGTGCTGCTCGTCTGCTCCGCCCTGGGCCTGCCCGCCTCCACCACCCACGCCAAGGTGTCCGCCATCTGCGGCGCCGGCCGGGGGGCCAGCCGGCGGGTGATGGGGCAGATGGCGGGGGCGTGGGCCCTCACCTTCCCCGCCTGCGGGGCCCTGGCCTTCCTGCTGGCCAGGGTGATGCTGGGGTGAGGGCAAAACGCCAAAAACCTCCGCGCCCCATTGACAATAAAATGATGTTCCTCTATAATAGTGCGTCACTGCAAGAGATGTGGAACGACGCGCGCGGGGACGCCCCGCGGAAAAAGGAGGAACTTTACAAGTGGAACGGCCCGAGAAAGAGAACAAAATGGGCGTCATGCCGGTGAACCGGCTGCTGCTGAACATGGCCATCCCCATCATGATCTCCATGCTGGTGCAGGCCCTTTACAACGTGGTGGACAGCTATTTCGTGTCCAAGATCAGTCAGGACGCCCTCAACGCGGTGTCCCTGGCCTTCCCGGTGCAGAACCTGATGATCGCCGTCAGCGTGGGCACCGGCGTGGGCATCAACGCCCTGCTGGCCCGGAGCCTGGGCCAGGGGGACCGGGAGAAGGTGGACCGCTCGGCGGTGAACGGCGTTTTCCTGGCGGTGGTGAGCAGCCTGGTATTCGTGGCCCTGGGGCTCACCTGCTCCCGGCTGTTCTACGCCGTCCAGACCGACATCCCCGGCATCGTGGACTACGGCGCGGACTACCTCACCATCGTGTGCGGGGCCAGCATGGGCCTGTTCGGGGCGGTGACCATGGAGCGGCTGCTCCAGGCCACCGGGCGCACCTTCTACACCATGATCGCCCAGGCCGCCGGGGCGCTGACCAACATCATTTTGGACCCCATCCTGATCTTCGGCCTGGGCCCCTTCCCCCGGATGGAGGTGGCGGGGGCCGCCCTGGCCACCGTCATCGGCCAATTCCTGGGCTGCGGCGTGTCCATCTTCTTCAACGCCACCCGCAATCCGGACATCCACATGTCCTTCAAGGGCTTCCGGCCCCACGGCCCCACCATCAAAGAGATCTACTCCGTGGGCCTGCCCGGCATCGTCATGCAGTCCATCGGCTCGGTGATGGTGTTCGGCATGAACCAGATCCTCATCGCCTTCACCGACACCGCCACCGCCGTGTTCGGGGTGTATTTCAAGCTCCAGTCCTTCTTCTTCATGCCAGTGTTCGGCCTTTGCAACGGCATGGTGCCCATCGTGGCCTATAACTACGGCGCCCGCAAGCCCGACCGGATCGTCAAGACCATCAAGCTGGCCGCCATCTACGCCACCGCCCTCATGGCCATCGGCTTCGCGGTGTTCCAGCTCTTCCCCGCCCCCCTGCTGGACCTGTTCCGCTCGGAGGAGGACGTGGCGGGCAACCTGATCGCCATCGGCACCCCCGCCCTGCGGATCATCGCCTACAGCTGGCTGCTGGCGGGGTTCGGCATCGTGTCCGGCTCGGTGTTCCAGGCCCTGGACCACGGCGTGCTCAGCCTGACCACCTCCCTGGTGCGCCAGCTCATCGTCCTGCTGCCCGTGGCCTTCCTGCTGGCCCGGCTGTTCCAGGACCTGGACGTGGTCTGGCTGGCCTTCCCCATCTCCGAGCTGTTCTCGTGCACGCTGTGCATCCTCTTCATGCGCCGGGTGTACAAGCGGGACATCCAGCCCCTGCGGGCTCAGGCGGCGGAGTGAGGCGGAGCTTTACGATCTTTTTCAACTGCCCATTGACAGCGACCCACAGTATGTTATAATAAGGCCGTACAATTGAATATCCCTTATCAAGAGTGGCGGAGGGACCGGCCCGATGAAGCCACGGCAACCTGCAGCGCAAGGTGCCAAGTCCGGCGGAAACGCGAGATGAGGAAGAAAACCCAGCCATCCTGCCCCCGCCGCTTCCGGCGGGGGCTTTTTTTCAGCCTCTTCTCCCAAACAGAAAGGAGAAACATACCATGGCAAAGCGACTGTTTACATCCGAATCCGTCACCGAAGGCCACCCCGACAAGGTGTGCGACCAGATCTCCGACGCCATCCTGGACGCCATCATCGAGAAGGACCCCATGGCCCGGGTGGCCTGTGAGACCACCGTGTCCACCGGCCTGGTCCACATCATGGGGGAGATCACCACCTCCTGCTATGTGGACATCCCCAAGATCGCCCGGCAGGTCATCCGGGACATCGGCTACGACCGGGCCAAGTACGGCTTCGACGGCGACTCCTGCGCCGTCATCTCCAACATCGACGAGCAGTCCCCCGACATCGCCCTGGGGGTGGACAAGGCCCTGGAGGCCAAGGAAGGCCAGCTCACCGACGGCCTGGACAACGGCGCGGGGGACCAGGGCATGATGTTCGGCTACGCCTGCACCGAGACCGAGGAGCTGATGCCCATGGCCATCTCCCTGTCCCACAAGCTGGCCCAGCGGCTGGCCCAGGTCCGCCGGGACAAGCTGGTGGACTACCTCCGGCCCGACGGCAAGAGCCAGGTCACCGTGGAGTACGACGAGAACGGCAGGCCCCTGCGGGTGGACACGGTGCTGGTCTCCACCCAGCACGCCCCCGAGGCCACCCTGGAGCAGATCCGGGCCGACATGATCGAGCTGGTCATCAAGCCCACCATCCCGGCGGCGCTGCTGGATGAGAATACCCGCATCCTGGTCAACCCCACCGGCCGCTTCGTGGTGGGCGGGCCCCAGGGGGACTCCGGCCTCACCGGGCGGAAGATCATCGTGGACACCTACGGCGGCACCGCCCCCCACGGCGGCGGCGCCTTCTCCGGCAAGGACCCCACCAAGGTGGACCGCTCCGCCGCCTACGCCTCCCGCTGGGTGGCCAAGAACATCGTGGCCGCTGGGCTGGCCGACCGGTGCCAGGTCCAGCTGGCCTACGCCATCGGGGTGGCCCGGCCCGTGTCCGTGCGCATCGACACCTTCGGCACCGGCACGGTCGGCGACGAGGCGCTGGAGGCCGCCGTGGACAAGGTGTTCGACCTGCGCCCCGCCGCCATCATCAAGCGTCTGGACCTGCGCCGGCCCATCTACCGCCAGACCGCCGCCTACGGCCACTTCGGCCGCCCGGATCTGGACCTGCCCTGGGAAAAGACCGACATGATCGACGCCATCAAGGCGGCGCTGTAAGGCGCATCCTCCCCGTACATCAGGCCCTCCGCGCCCAGGCGCGGAGGGCCTTCCTTCCTCCTTTACAAATTGTTAACACTCTTTTGAGGCGTTTCTTATTGCGATCTGCGCCGTGTTATACTATACTGAAAAAGCTGTTCAGCGATCTGCGCGGGTCTCCCGCTGAAAATAGGATGTGTTATCTATGGACCAACTGCGGCTCAAGCTCCAGAACGCCTCAAAGGCCCGCCTGCCCCTGATCCTGGCGGTCTATATCCTCTGCCAGCCCCTGATCGACGCGCTCACCGGCCTGGGCGCCCAAGCGGAGCACCCCGTCACCGCCGGGGTCGTGGTCCGCTCCCTGGTCATCGTCCTTGCCTTCCTCTACACCGTGTTCATCAGCGGCTTCCCGGACAAAAAGCGGTGGATGGTCTACACCGGGGCGCTGGTGGGCTATCTGGCGCTGTTCATGGGCTACATGTTCTCCCTGGGCGGACTGTCCCTGTGCGTGGCCAACGTGAAGGAGGTGGTCAAGACCTTCTTCGCCCCCTTCGTGTTCCTCTTCCTGTGGTCCATCTATAAGCAGTACGGCTATCTCATCACCTGCCGGGCCATCGCCTGGGCGGGGGGGCTGTACGCCAGCGTCATCCCCCTGGCCCAGCTCACCGGCACCGGCTTCGTGTCCTACACCAGCTCGGGCTACGGCAACCGGGGGTGGTTCTACGCCGCCAACGAGGTGGGGTGCATCCTGGCCATCACCGCCCCCTTCACCGTCTGGTACTGCCTGGAGGTCCTCCCCACCGTCACCAAAAAGACCTGGTGGAAGGGGGCCCTGGCCGCCTGGGCCCTCATCGCCGTGTCCATCAGCGCCACCTCCCTGGGCACCAAGATCGTCTTTGCCTTCACCTTCTTCTACTGCCTGGCCGTCCTGGTCTGGCAGGTGGTCCATCTGGCGCGGGAGCGCTCCCGGACGAACGCCGTCAAGGCCGCCGCCGCCGCCGTGCTGGTGCTCCTCTTCCTGGTGGTCACCCCGGACTCCCCCTTCCTGCGCTACCTTTTCGAGGTCTATATCACCAACCTGCCCCGCCCTCCGGAGGCCACGGTGGAGGTCTGGGACGAGGCCATCGCCCACGCCTGCCAGAACACCTGGCTCTATGACCTGATCAAGTCCAACAAGACCATCGCCGACATCGACCAGATCTTCAGCCGCCGGTTCATCAGCGCCTCCCCCGCCGTCCAGGTGTTCACCGAGAGCGGCGTGCTGGGCAAGCTGCTGGGCATCGGCTACGCCACCGCCCCCTCCTACAGCCGGGAGATGTACTTCATGGTGGAGCTGGACCCCCTGGCCGTCCTCCTGCGCCACGGCGTGGTGGGCTTCGTTTTGTACTTCCTGCCCTACCTGTGGTTCATCGGCTGGTCCATCGTCCAGTTCTTCCGCCGCCCCCTCCAGCGGCTGGCCGACCTGGGCTACTGCACCGCTTTGTACTGCACCCTGGCGGGCTTCGCCATCTCCGTGCTGGCGGGCCACGCCCTGGTGTCCCCGGCGGTGGCCACCTTCGTGCTGGCCGTTTCCATGCAGCTCTGGGACCAGACCCAGGAGCAGAACAAGCTCCCCAAAGCCGCCAAACCGTAAAAATGCGCCGCCGGTCAAGAGACCGGCGGCGTTTTTCATCCCAGCCCCAGCAGACGGGCCGCCGTGGCTACGGTCAGGCACAGCCCCAGCCCCAGCGCCGTGGGCAGGGCCACCGCCAGCGCCGTCCACCCCACGCTGCCCGTCTCCTTGTAGATGGTCAGGCAGGTGGTGGAGCAGGGCCAGTGGAACAGGGAGAACAGCATGGTGCACACCGCCGTCACCCAGGTCCAGCCCTGCTGGACCAGCAGCTGGCCCAGGGCGGCCAGATCGCCGAACTCCACCAGGCTCCCGGACGCTAAGTACGCCATGAGCATCACCGGCAGGACGATCTCATTGGCGGGCCAGCCCAGGAGGAAGGCCATGAGGATCGCCCCGTCCAGCCCGAACAGCCGGGCGAAGGGGTCCAAAGCCCCGGTGCAGTGGGCCAGAAGGGACGCCTCCCCCACCGTGACATTGGCCATGAGCCAGATCGCCGCCCCGGCGGGGGCCGCCACCGCCACCGCCCGGCCCAGCACGAACAGGGTCCGGTCCAGCACCGAGCGGACGATCACCTCCCCCACCCGGGGCTTGCGGAAGGGGGGCAGCTCCAGGGCAAAGGAGGAGGGCATCCCCTTCAAGACCGTGGCGGACAAAAGCCGGGAGCAGGCCAGCGTCCCCGCCACCCCCAGCACCAGGGTGCCCAGCAGCAGCGCCGCCCCCTCCAGGGAGGCCAGCAGGCCCGTCCGGCCCCCCACGAAGAAGATGGCGATCAGGGCGATGAGGGTGGGGAACTTGCCGTTGCAGGGCACCAGGGAGGAGGTCAGGATGGCGATGAGCCGCTCCCGGGGGCTGTCGATGATGCGGCACCCGGTGACGCCGCAGGCATTGCAGCCCAGGGACATGCACATGGTGAGGCACTGCTTCCCGCAGGTCCGGCACTTCTGGAAGGCGTGGTCCATGACGAAGGCCACCCGGGGCAGATAGCCCAGGTCCTCCAGCAGGGTGAACAGGGGGAAGAAGATGGCCATGGGGGGCAGCATCACCGCCACCACCCAGGCGGTGACCCGGTACACCCCGTCCAGCAGCACCCCCCGCAGCCAGGCCGGCGCGGGGGCCAGCCAGCCCTCCAATGCCGTCCCGACTCGGGCGAACAGGGCGGTGAGCAGGGCGGACGGCCCGTTGGCTCCCGCCACCGTCAGCCACACCACCAGCCCGAACAGCAGCAGCATCAGGGGGATCCCGGTGCTTTTGGAGGTCAGCAGCCGGTCCAGCCGCTGCTGGCGGCGCAGGCGGCCCGCCTCCCTGCTGCGCACCACCTGGGCGGCGTAGCGCTCCGCCAACGTGACCCGCTCCTGAGGCTCCCGCCGGGGGGCGGCGGGGGCGTCCGCCGCCACCAGCCGGGCGATGGCCGCTTTCAGCTCCTCCAGGCCGTCCTGGCGGGCCCCGGCGGTGCCCACCACGGGCACCCCCAGCCGCTGGGACAGGGCGGGCAGGTCCACCTCCACCCCCAGCCGCGCCGCCTCGTCCAGCAGGTTGACGCACACCAGCACGTTGCCTGTCAGCTCCAGCACCTGGAGCACCAAAATGAGGTTGCGCTCCAGGCAGGTGGCGTCGCACACCACCACCACCCCGTCCGCCTGGCCGCTTTGGATGTAGTCCCTCGCCACCGCCTCCTCCTGGGAGTGGGCCGCCAGAGAGTAGGTGCCGGGCAGGTCCACCAGCTGGTACTCCCGCCCCTCTAATGTGTACTCCCCCCGGGCGGTGGCCACGGTCTTACCAGCCCAGTTCCCTGTATGCTGTCTGAGCCCAGTCAACGCGTTGAACAGGGTGGACTTGCCCACGTTGGGGTTGCCCGCCAGGGCCACCCGGATCATGTGGCCACCGCTCCGGCGGGGACGGGCTGAGCCTGCCGCTCCAGGGCCACCCCGTCGGCGTCCGCCCGGCGCAGGGCAATCAGCGCCCCCCGGATCAGGTAGGCGCAGGGGTCCCCGGCGGGACTGCGCAGCACGCAGGTCACCCGGGTGCCCCGCACCAGCCCCAGGTCGGTGAGCCGCCGGTCCATGGCGGGCCCCGCGTTCACCTCGGTCACATAGGCGCTCTCCCCCTCCCGGAGAGCGGATAAACACAACGCTTCATACATAACAGATAGCTCCTTTCCCGCGCGGGCCTCCTTGCGGACGGTCCGCAAGCTATCCTATGGCGGGAAGGGGCCGGATGTGAAGAGGGCTGAGGACCCCCCGCCAAAGGCGGGGGGTCCTCGTCAATCGTTCCGGATGTGGATGTGGTTGTTGATGTGGCCGGCGCAGTAGCAGTAGTACCCGTCGCACTTGGAGCAGTAGCGGAACTCCATATTGGGATCGTCCTGGTCGGTGATGCCGCACACCGCGCACTTGTGGAGCCAGCCCCCCGTCTCTTTGGCCTTTTTCTGGGCCTGGCGCTGGGCCTTCTTGAAGTTGATGACCTGGGGGTCCGCCCGGCGGCGGACGAAGCCCAGCTTCATGGACCAGAAGGGCCAGGTGAAGATGAAGTAGTTGATGAAGCTGGGCAGGGCCAGCAGGACCACATAGGGGCCGCTCTCCAGCCCCTGCAAGAGGATGAGGGCCACGTCCAGCAGGGCCAGCCACTTCATCTTGATGGGCAGGACGAACATGAACAGCACCTGCATCTCGCTGTACATGGTGGCGATCACCAGGAAGAAGGACAGGTGGATGTAATAGATGTCGGCCAGCCCCAAGATCATGCCGCCCAGGATGGACCACAGCACCCCGCACAGGTAGAACAGGGTGAATTTGGCGCTGCCCCACTCCCGCTCCAGCATCTGGCCCGTCCAGTAGATCACATAGCACCCCAGCAGCAGATAGAAGGGGTTGGTGGTGGTGGGCACGAATATGAAGGTGACCAGCCGCCACACCTCGCCGTGGAGGATGGCCATCCGGCTGAACACCAGCAGGACGGGCAGTGAACGCAGCGGGGGCAGCCGGCTGAGTATGCCCACGACGGCCTGTCCGATGGCGATGTACAGCGCCAGATTGGGGACGCCGAACCGGGGGTGCTTGGCGCAGAAACGGTCGATGAGGCCGTAATGGTCGTTGCGGTATATCATGGACAAGTCTCCTTTTCGCTCATTGACACCATTCTACCCCAACCGGGCTGGAAAATAATCAATAAACTGTGAATCATTTGGCGTACAGCGCCACGATGTTGACCAAAATATCCACCACGGCGTCCATCTCCTCCACACAGGCCAGCTCCTGGGGGCCGTGGAAGTTGTAGCCGCCGGTGCCCAGGTTGGGACAGGGCAGGCCCATATAGCTCAGCCGGGCCCCGTCGGTGCCGCCCCGGATGGGCTCCACCGTGGGGACCACCCCCGCCAGCTCCGCCGCCTTTTTGGCGTTGTCGATGAGGTGCATACAGTCCGTCAGCTTCTCCTTCATATTGTAGTAGCTGTCCTTCATCGTCACCTGGATCTTGGCGGTGGGGTGGGCGGCCTGGACCTGGGCGGCGGCCCGCTCCAGCAGGGCCTTTTTCACCGTGAACTCCCCCTTGTCGTGGTCCCGGACGATGTACTCCATCCACGCTTCGGCGGCGGTGCCCTCCATCCGGTCCAGGTGGAAGAAGCCCTGGTAGCCCTCGGTCTTGGCGGGGACGGCCTCGGGAGGCAGCAGAGCGTTCACCTCCTGGGCGATGAGCAGGGCGTTCTCCATCACGTCCTTGGCGGTGCCCGGGTGGACGGACACGCCGGCAATCTCCACGATGGCGGTGGCGGCGTTGAAGTTCTCATACTCGATGGACCCCGCCGCGCCGCCGTCCACGGTGTAGGCGTACTTCGCCCCGAATGCGGCCACGTCGAAGTGGTCGGGGCCCTCGCCGATCTCCTCGTCGGGGGTGAAGGCGATGCACAGCCGCCCGTGGGGCAGGTCCTCCGCCATGAGCCGCTGGCACAGGGTCACGATCTCCGCCACCCCCGCCTTGTCGTCCGCCCCCAGCAGGGTGGAGCCGTCGGCGGTGATCAGGGTCTTGCCCCGCATCCCGGCCAGGAAGGGGAAGTCTGCGGCCCGGATCGCCCGGCCCTCTTGGGGAAGGACGATGTCGCCGCCGTCATAATCCTCGTGGAGGATGGGCTTCACGCCCTTTCCCGTGAAGGCGGGGGCGGTGTCCATGTGGGCCACCAGGCCCAGGGCGGGGGCGTCCTCGCACCCCGGAGCGGCCGGGAGCCAGGCGGTGACGATGCAGTGCTCGTCCACGCTGGGGCTCTCCAGCCCCAGCTCCTTCAGCTCGTCCACCAGCAGCCGGGCCAGGTCCCACTGGCCGGGGGTGGAGGGGGTGGTCCCGGTGTCCATGGCGGACTCGGTGCAGATCTGGGCGTACTTGATGAGGCGTTCATAGGCTCGCATAGGGCAAACTTCCTTTCTTTCAGATGAGTCCTACCGCATGACCGGGTCCGTGGTCCACTCCAGCCCGCAGGGCCCCGGCTCCCGGCGGCACAATTGATAAAAGTCCGTGCACTTGGCTTCCAGCTCCAGCAGGGGGATCCCCCTCCCGTGGGCGGGCTTGGTGAGGACGGGCACAGCCGCCCTCACCTTCATCATCCTGAGCACCTCCCTGCCCCGGCCGCTGGCCCCCAGCACCCGGAGATAGGGGGGATGATCGGGCCTGTCCCACGCTTTCAGACCCAGCGCCCCCCACAAGACCGCCCGGCGGATGCGGGAGTGGGCGTAGCGCTTGGTCTTGGCCAGGCCATAGACCTCTTCCAGGGTCCGGCCCTGCCGGACGGCCCGGTACAGCCGGTGGGACAGCCCCTCCCCGCAGTCGGGCAGGGCGGCGAAGTCCCCCTCGTCCATGGCCCGCAGGCGGGCCAGCGCCCCCCGCTCCCCGTGCTCCAGGCGGGCCGGGTCCTCCGCCTCCCGCTCTCCCGCCCAGATCCTCTCCCGCAGATAGGAGGCGGAGGGGTATTCCGGATCCGCTCCCTCGTCGTGGCCCGCCCCCGCCCGGCGGACGGTGACGGGAACGATGGCGCTCCCCAGGGCGTTCAGCGCCCGGAGATACTCCACGCCCAGGTTGTTGTTGGGGTGGGACAGCAGCTCCGCCGCGCTTTCCCCCAGCAGCTCCCGGACCGCGGCCTGGCGGCAGGCGGCGAAGGGCATCCCCTGGTCTAAAAAGCGGCGCAGTCCGGCCCGGTAGGCCCCGCTGTCCAGACAGGCGGCCGCCTGCTGGAGCTTCTCCACATCGCCGCACTCGCTGCCAAAGGAGAGGTGGGTCGCCACTCCTGTAGCCTCCAAAATACCCACGGCCCCCCGGGCAAAGGACTCCGCCGACGACACCGCCCACACCGTGGGCAGCTCCAGCACCAGGTCCACGCCCCCCTCCAGAGCGGCCCTCGCCCGGGTCCACTTGTCAAAGACGGCGCAGCCCCCCCGCTGGACGAAATTCCCGCTCATCACGGCCACGGCGGCGCACTCCCCCACCTGGCGGCGGGTCTCCCGGAGGTGGAAGGCGTGCCCGGCGTGGAAGGGGTCGTACTCGGCGACGATGCCCACCACGTCCATCCCACCGCTCCTTTCCTCTTCGCTCCGGTCCATCCGCGCCGCTCGGCGCGGCTCTGCGCTTTCTATCCGTCAAATCATTCGAAAAACGCTTGCAGTCTCCCCATGAGCGTAGTATAATATGCCTGTTGAAACGACCGCGGCGCGGTCACGGCAGGCTTTGACCGCCCCCATTATATAACACCGGGCAGGTCAAAGTAAATACCCAGTTATATCAAAAGGCCACCGCGCGCGGGGCCCGAAACAAAGGAGTGCGGAACATGAAAGTTCTCGTGATCAACGCCGGCAGCTCGTCGCTGAAGTACCAGCTGCTGGACACCGACAGCCGGGAGGTGCTGGCCAAGGGCCTGTGCGAGCGTATCGGCATCGACGGCAAATTCACCTATAAGGCCCCCGGCAAGCCCACCGTGGACGCGGCGGACGTCGCCATGCCCACCCACGCCGAGGCCATCCAGGCGGTGCTCACCGCCCTGGTGGACCCCCACGGCGGCGTGATCTCCTCCATGAGCGAGATCGAGGCGGTGGGCCACCGGGTGGTCCACGGCGGGGAGACCTTCGCCTGCTCCGTCAAGATCGACGGCAAGGTGATGGCCGCTCTGGAGGAGAACATCCCCCTGGCCCCCCTGCACAACCCCGCCAACATCACCGGCATCAAGGCCTGCACCGCCGTGATGGGCCCCAACGTGCCCCAGGTGGCCGTGTTCGACACCGCCTTCCACCAGACCATGCCCCCCGTGGCCTACACCTATCCCCTGCCCTATGAGTACTACGAGCAGGACAAGGTCCGCCGCTACGGCTTCCACGGCACCAGCCACCGCTACGTCACCCAGCGGGCGGCGGACATGCTGGGCAAGCCCATCGAGTCGCTGAAGCTGATCTCCTGCCACCTGGGCAATGGCTCATCCATCGCCGCCGTGTCCGGCGGCAGGAGCGTGGACACCTCCATGGGCTTCACCCCCCTGGCGGGCCTGCCCATGGGCACCCGGTCCGGCGATATGGACGCGGGCGTGCTGGAGTACCTGATGAACAAGCGCGGCATGGACATCAAGGAGATGCTCAGCGTGCTCAACAAAAAGTCGGGCGTGCTGGGCGTGTCCGGCGTGTCCTCCGACTTCCGGGACCTGTGCTCTGCCGCCGAGAAGGGCGACAAGCGCTCCGAGCTGGCCCTGGACCTGTTCAATTACGGCGTGAAGAAATACATCGGGGCCTATGCCGCCGCCATGGGCGGGGTGGACGCCGTGATCTTCACCGCCGGCGTGGGCGAGAACGACGCCCAGCAGCGCCTCGCCATCGCCTCCGGGCTGGAGTTCATGGGCATCAAGATGGATCCCGACGCCAACAACATCCGGGGCAAGGAGGCCATCATCTCCGCCATCGACTCCAAGGTGAAGGTGCTGCTCATCCCCACCAACGAGGAGCTGATGATCGCGCTGGATACCGCCGAGCTGGCGTAACCTATTTTGTTGTGATCGAAAAGCGGCGGGGCATGGCCCCGCCGCTTTTCAAAGTCGATCAGGCCAATTTGACCCTAACCGAAACACTCCAGCCTGGTATAGTCATCTTTGGTGATGATCATGTCAAGAATAAAGAAACTCCGAAACATGCGCGGCTACACGCAGGCTGAAATGCGGGCACTCACCGGCATTGCTCTGGATACATATTCCAAGATCGAACGCGGGCAGCGGCCTATGTCGGCCAAGCAGTGCGTCCAGATCGCATTGGCATTAGACACCAGCACTGACTATCTATTGGGCCTCACCGACCAAATCGTCCCCCACCCCCGGCGCAAGTAGTCCACCCGCCCAGGCGCGGCGGAACAGCGCAAATGGGCCAGGGTCCGCACAGTCGGAGGCCGCCGAAGGCCGGGTCACAGCGCAGCCGGCGATCCGTTGCGCGATAGCCGGCCGAGACCGCCCCTGCCGTACCGTGCGCCCCTGGGGATACCAAAGGGGCCGCAGCCCCTTTGGCGCGTTTTTGGTCACTTTTGTCGCGTGACAAAAGTGACCCCCCGCGGAGCGGCGCCCCCTGACCGGGTCAGGGATTTCTGGCCCTCCAGGCCAGATACCCCTCCAATATGAGGGACGCCGCCACCGCGTCCACGTTCTTTTTGTGGGCCTTCATCCGCTTCCCCGACGCGTGGAGGATCTGGTGGGCCTCGATGGTGGTGCGCCGCTCGTCCCACAGCCGCACCGCCAGCCCGGTCTTTTCCTCCACCAGGGCGGCAAAGGCCCGGTACAGTTCGGCCCGGGGCCCCTCCGTGCCGTCCATGTTCCGGGGAAAGCCCATCACCAGCTCGTCCGCCTGGCGCTCCCCGCAGATCCGGGCGATCTCCTCCGCCACCCGGTCCGGGTCCCGGCCCTGGATCACGGTGGTGTATCCCGCCAGCAGCCCGGCGGCGTCGGACACCGCGATCCCCGTCCGGGCGTCTCCGTAGTCGATGGCCATCACGCGCATCGGCCCCCACCTCTTTTCTGTCGTGTGTCATAAAAAGTCCGCAGCGGCCTCCGCGGACCGCTTTGGGCTCTGTTCGATCGTTAAATCATAGTATAGAACGTCCGGAATGTCAAGTCCCAGCAGGGCAGGCGTCCATTTTGGGAGATATCGTGTCATATCTGCTCCCCTCCCCGGCGAATAAGGGGTTGACAAGGTCCCAAAGAAGGGATATACTGGACCACGTCATTATATCACACAGAAAGGAGGCGCGCAGGATGAAAGGGATCGAGTTCGTGATCATGGACCACATGGGACAGCTGGGATATCTGCGCGCCTACAGCGTAGGATAGGGTCATCCTCTCCTGACGACTGCTTTTGCCGCGCCCCTCTGTCCAGAGGGGCGCTTTTTTCATGCGCACAGGAAAGGAGGACCCTATGAGACCCGACACAAGCTCCACATTTCGAGAAAAAGCGGGCCTGGTGCTGCGCTGCCTCCAGGGAAGCCGGGGCTTTTTCGCCGCGGCCATCCTGCTGGCTTTTTTGAACATCATCTGCAACGCCCTCATCCCCCAGATCATCCGCCTCACCATCGACTCGGTGCTGGGAGCCAAGGCCCCCGGCCTGCCCCGCTTCCTGCTGGCCCTGCTGCCGCTGGACCGGCTGCGGGCCGACCCCAGGACCGCCCTGTGGGCCGCCGCCGGGGCGGTAGTACTGGCCGCCGCCCTGCGGGGCCTGTGCATCTACGGGATGCGGGTGAACCTGGCCAAGGGCTCCGAGGGCTTCGTGAAGAAGCTCCGGAACGACCTCTACCGCCACATCCAGCGCCTCGGCTTTGCCTGGCACACCACCCACGCCACCGGCGATGTCATCCAGCGGTGCACCTCCGACGTGGAGGTGATCCGCACCTTCGTGTGCGTCCAGCTGACGGAGGTGGTGCGTACGGTGTTCATGATCGCGCTGTACATCGGCATCATGCTGGCCATGGACTGGCGGCTGGCCCTCATCGCCGTGGCCTTCCTGCCGGTCACCGGGCTGGCCTCCGGGGTGTTCTACGGCAAGATCTCCGCCCGGTTCCAGGCCGCGGACGAGGCGGAGGGCGAGCTGACCACCTGCGCCCAGGAGAACCTCACCGGCGTCCGGGTGGTCCGGGCCTTCGGCCGAGAGCGGTTCGAATCCGACCGTTTTGCCCGGAAAAACGAGCGTTTTTCCGCCTTGTGGGTCCGGTTGGGCAAGGTCCTCAGCATCTATTGGGCCTCCGGCGTGTTCCTGGTCTGCCTCCAGATCATGCTGGTGACGGTGGCGGGCGCCGCCGCCGCGGTGGAGGGCGCCATCACCCTGGGCCAGTTCCAGGCGTTCGTGATCTACAACAGCGCCATGGCCTGGCCGGTGCGTTCCCTGGGCCGGGTGCTGTCCGAGATGAGCAAGGCCGGGGTGTCCCTGGACCGGGTGGGCCAGATCCTCCGTGCCCGGGAGGAGTCCGACCGCCCCGGGGCCCGGAACGTGGAGCTGGACGGCGACATCGTGTTTGACCACGTCACCTTCGGCTATGAGGGGCAGGAGGTCCTCCGGGACGTGTCCTTCACCATCCCCTGGGGGTCCACCTTCGCCATCCTGGGGGGCACCGGGTCCGGCAAGTCCACCCTGGTCCACCTGCTGGACCGGCTCTACGACCTGGAGGAGGGCCAGGGATCCATCACCATCGGCGGGGTGGACATCCGGGACATCCGGCGGGAGGACCTGCGCCGCCAGGTGGGGCTGGTGCTCCAGGAGCCTTTCCTGTTCTCCCAGACCATCCGGGAGAACATCACCGCCGCCCGGCCCGACGCCTCGGAGGAGGAGCTGCGCGCCTGCATCCAGACCGCCTGCGTGGACGAGGCCATCGCCGACCTGCCCCAGGGGTGGGACACCGTGGTGGGCGAACGGGGGGTCACCCTGTCCGGCGGGCAGAAGCAGCGGGTGGCCATCGCCCGGATGCTGCTGCAAAACGCCCCGGTGATGGTGTTCGACGACGCTCTGTCCGCCGTGGACCCGGAGACCGATGCCAAGATCCGCGCCGCTTTGAAGGAGCGCATGGCCCGCTCCACCGTGATCCTCATCTCCCACCGGGTGACCACGCTGATGCAGGCCGACCAGATCCTGGTGCTGGACAAGGGCCGGGCGGCGGACCTGGGCACCCACGGGGAGCTGGCCGCCCGCCCGGGCATCTACCAGGAGATCTGCGACATCCAGATGAGCCGGGACGACCGGGCGCTGATAGAGGAAGGAGGGGACGCCTGATGGCCGCCTTTGACGAAAAAGAATATATCCAGGACTTCGACTGGTCCATCTGGAAGCGGATCTTTCCCATCATGGGCCGGTACAAGGGCTTTCTGGCGGGCATGATCGCCTCCAGCGCCCTGAGCTGCGCCGCCGACGTGCTCTACCCCCTGTTCCAGCGCCACGCCATCGCCGGGTTCATTGAGGCGGGCGCCCTGGACGGCCTGGGTCCCTTCGCCCTGGCCTACGCCGCCGTCATCCTAGTCCAGAGCATCCTGGTGGTGGCGGGCACCCGCTGTGCCATGAACACCGAGATGTACATGGGCCGGGACCTGCGCCAGGGCCTGTTCGACCACCTCCAGACCCTGTCCCTGTCCTTCTACAACGTGACCCCGGTGGGCTATCTCCTCACCCGGATCACCAACGACACCAACCGCATCGCGGGCAATCTGGCCTGGGGGCTGTTCGACCTCACCGACGCCGTTTTTTACGTGTCCGGCAGCTTTCTGGCCATGCTGGCGCTGAACTGGCAGCTGGGGCTGGTGGTGATCCTCATCGTGCCCATCATGGCGGCGCTGACGGGCTGGTTCCAGCCCCGCATCCTCCACTGGACCCGAAGGGTGCGCAGGCTCAATTCCAAGATCACCGGGGCTTTCAACGAGGGCATCACCGGGGCCAAGACCACCAAGACCCTGGTGATCGAGGAGAAGAGCATCTGCGGCTTCCGGGCGCTCACCGGCGAGATGGACCGCTCCGCCGTCCGGGCCGCCCGGCTCAACGCGGTGTATATCCCCCTCACCCTGTTCTTCTCCACCCTGACGGTGGCCATCGTGCTGCTGCGGGGCGGGCTGCTGGTGGAGGAGCAGGTACTGGACCTGGCCACCCTGTCCGCCTTCGTGGCCTACGCCATCAACATTTTCGAGCCCATCCAGAACCTGACGGCCAACCTGGCGGAGTTCATGGCGGTCCAGGCGTCCATCGAGCGGGTCACCGGCCTGTTGGATGAGAAACCCCAGATCGCCGACGCCCCGCCGGTGGTGGAGCGATACGGCGACTGCTTCCACCCCAAGCGGGAGAACTGGGAGCCGCTGAGGGGCGAGATCGAGTTCAAAGACGTGACCTTCCGCTATCCCGACGGCGGGGACAACGTGCTGGAGCACTTCGACCTGCACATCCCGGCGGGCGCCACCGTGGCCATCGTTGGGGAGACCGGGGCGGGCAAGTCCACCCTGGTCAACCTGGTCTGCCGGTTCTTCGAACCCACCCAGGGTCAGATTCTGATCGACGGCCGGGACTACCGGGAGCGCAGCCAGCTCTGGCTCCACTCCAACATCGGCTATGTGCTGCAAAGCCCCCACCTCTTCTCCGGCTCCCTGCGGGAGAACATCCGCTATGGCCGGCTGGACGCCACCGACCAGGAGGTGGAGGCGGCGGCCCGGGCCGTGTCCGCCGACCAGGTGGCGGCCAAGCTGGACAAGGGCTGGGACAGCGACGTGGGCGAGGAGGGCGGACGGCTGTCCACCGGGGAAAAGCAGCTCATCTCCTTCGCCCGGGCCGTGCTGGCCGACCCCCGCATCTTCGTGCTGGACGAGGCCACCTCCTCCATCGACACCCAGACCGAGCAGGATATCCAAAACGCCATCGACCACCTCCTGAGGGACCGGACCTCCTTTCTCATCGCCCACCGGCTGTCCACCATCCGCAAGGCGGACCTGATCTTGGTGGTCCGGGACGGCAAGATCGTGGAGCGGGGCACCCACCGGTCCCTCCTGCGGGCGCGGGGCTATTACCACGACCTGTACAGCAGGCAGTTCGCCGAGGAGAACGCGGCAAAGGTGCTGGGGGCCTGAGACGCAAAAAGACCGCCCGCCGCATATGCGGCGGGCGGTCCTTCTCTAAAAACATCACGCCTGCACGTTGACCTGGGGCGCCTCCATGGGGGCGTCCACATCCGCGGCGGCCAGCTGGACCCCGACGGAGTAGCCCTGGAGGGCGGTGTCCAGCGATGTCTGGGCGGCGGCGCCCAGCTGCTCTGCCTGGGCCCTCAGCTCCATCTTGGTGGCGGTGAGCTGGTCTGCCTGGCGGTTGGCCACCTCTGTCTCCCGGAAATAGCCCGACTCCCGGACGGCCCGCATGGCCTGGCTCCGGCGCAGCTCCTGCTTGATGCGCTGGGCCTCCCGGCGCTTGTTCTCCCGCATCATCCGCTTCTGGCGGGCCCGGGCCAGCTGCTCCCGGCTGATCTCCAGCTTCTTTTTGTTGGCGCGGCTCACCGCCTTCTTCAGCTGGCTGACGGCGGCGCGGATCTGGTCGGCATGGTCCGGGTCAGACCGCTGGGCGGCCTCCAGCTGGACGAGGCGGCGGCGGGCATACCCGGCGGCGGAGCTCACCTGAGACTGGGTCTTGGCCCGGTTCAGCCGGGCATACGCCTCCAGCGGGGCATCGCCGTACCTGGGCGTGGCCTTGGCCAGCTTGAATTTCTCCCGCTGGTCGTTCGCCTTCTCCTTGGCGTCCTGGATCATCTCGTGAAGGGTGGTGCGGCTCTCCTCCTGCTTTTTCAGCGACTGCGTCAGCAGATCGTGCTGTTCCTCCGCCTGGTCCTCGCGGCCCATGGCGGAGATGGGCTGGATCGCCATGACTTGCCCTCCTTTCCAGCTCTTCTATTTCATATATCGGCAGGAGCTGGAAAAAGGAAAGGGGTGAGAAGTCATTTTTTTGCCGCCCGGGGCCGGAGGGGGGTGCCCTCCTCCCCCATCCGACGGAACAGCCGCATCAGGATGGCCACGGCGGCCGCGGCCAGCACCACCTCCGCCACGGTCTGGGCCCAGGCCAGGCCGTAGGGGGGGAAGAAGTAGTTGAGGATGTATAGGGCCGGGATCTCCAGCACGATCTTGCGCAGGATGGCGAACAACAGGGCGTACTGCCCCAGGCCGCAGGCCTGGAACACGCCCACCGCCAGAAAGTCCAGGCACAGAAAGGGCTGGGCCACGCACATATACCGCAGGAACCGGGAGCCGTAGGCCACCACCGCCTCCGTTTTCATGAACATGCCGATCAGCGTCCCCGAGGCGAAGAAATAGCCCACCGACACCACCACCATGAAGGACAGCGAGATCTTCCCCGCAAACAGGACCGCCTTTTTCAGCCGGGAGACATTGCCGCTGCCGTAGTTGTAGCTCACCAGAGGCATGAGGCCCTGGGAGACGCCCATGGCAACGTACATAGGGATCATGTTGAGCTTGTAGGAGATGCCCATGGCGGCAATGGCGTCCGGGCCGAAGGCGGCGGTGAAATTGTTGAGCACCGTCATGCCGGTGACGTTGAGCAGGTTCTGGATGGAGGCGGGCACCCCCACCCCGAACACCCCCCGCACCAGCTCCCTCCGGGGCAGGGCCATGGAGGGCCGGACGCAGACGTAGGTGTTCCCCCGCCGGACGAAGAGCAGCACAAAGAAGTACAGGCAGGCGAAGCAGTTGGACAGGAAGGTGGCCAGCCCCGCCCCCGCCGCCCCCATGTCCAGCCCCCAGGGGAGGATGAAGATGGGGTCCAGCACGATGTTCAGCGCGCAGCCGCTCATGGTGCCGATGCTGGCGTGGAGGGTGGCCCCCTCCGCCCGCACCAGATAGGCCAGTACCACGTTGAGGATGGCGGGCGCCGCCCCGCAGCTCACCGTCCAGCGCATGTACTCCAGGGTGGCCTGGGCGGTGGCGCTGTCCGCCCCCAGCCGGACCAGCAGGGGGCCGCGGAACGCGGTGGCCAGCAGGGAGAACACGATCCCGCTGAACAGGGCGCAGTAGAAGCCGAAGGCGGAGCTGCGGCGCACCGTGTCGTGATCCTTCGCGCCCAGCGCCCGGCTCATCATGCTGGAGGAGCCCACGCCGAACAGGTTGTTCACCGCGTTGAAGGCCAGCAGAACCGGCGCGGCCAGGGTGACGGCGGAGTTCTGGATGGAGTCCTGGAGCATCCCCACGAAATAGGTGTCCGCCAGATTGTACAGCACCATCACCAGCGAACTGAGCACGGTGGGGACGGACAGGGTGAGCACCGCACGGGGGATGGACATCTGTTCAAACAGCTCTGTCTTTTGCGCGTTTTTCATTTGATCTCCTCAGCTCCTCAAATGTCAGTAAATTTTATTATACCATGGAATGGGCGCGATGGAAAGCCGCATTTTGCAAAACGGCCCCGCTTACAGTCGAAAAATGCTACCTATTTTTTGTCAGGTGTGGTATACTGGACAAGACCATCGGCCCCCGCGGGGCCAATACGGCACGGAAAGGCTTGGGACCATCCATGTTTGAACGATATGAGCTGGCGCTGTATCTGATCATCTACTCTTTTTTTGGCTGGGCGGCGGAGGCGGGCTGGTACGCCGTAACCCGGCGGAAGTTCTGCAACCGGGGCGTGGTGGGGCTGCCGCTGGTGCTGTGCTACGGCTTCACCTTCGTGCTGCTGATCCTGGTGCTGCCCACCCTGGCGGGCCGCCATGTCCTCTCCTTTCTGGCCACTATGGTGGTGTCCGCCGTGGTGGAGCGCATCGGCGACCACTTTTTCCAGCGGGTGGGGCCCAAGATCCGGTGGGACCAGGAGCGCAGCCGTCTGCTGTCCGGCACCGGCAAGGGCCTGCTGTCCTCCGCCCTGGTGGCCGGGGTGTACTACCTGACCTACCTCATCATCCACCCGGTGCTCACCGCCGGGCTGACTTTGGTGCCCGGGCTGCTGCGGCAGATCGTCGTCATCGTCACCTTCCTCCTCGTGGGGCTGGACTTCGCCGCCGTGTCCTACGCCGTGCGCACCGGCGACGCCTCCCGGTATGAGGAGCGGCTGGCGGCCGGGGGCCAGGGCAGGCTGGCCGCCCACCTCTACAACGCCGTGTGGAAACGCCTGCAAAAAGCCTACCCGGGGATCCGGCAGGCCGGCGAAGAGGAACAGGGGACCTACACTTTTGCCAAAGGGCTGTGCTGGGACAAGCTGGTGTGGGTGTTCCTCCTCTCCGCCCTGCTGGGGGACATCATCGAGACCTTCTGGTGCGGCCTGGTGGACGGCCAGTGGATGAACCGCTCCAGCGTGCTCTACGGCCCCTTCAGCTTCGTGTGGGGACTGGGGGCGGTGGTGCTCACCGTGACCCTCCAGGGGCTGGCGGAGCGGAACGACCGCTATGTGTTCGCCGCCGGGTTCATCGTGGGCGGCGCCTACGAGTACCTTTGCAGCGTGTTCACCGAGCTGGTGTTCGGCACGGTGTTCTGGGATTACAGCGACATGCCGCTGAACATCGGCGGGCGGACCAACGTGCTGTTCTGCTTCTTCTGGGGCGTGCTGGCGGTGGTGTGGATCAAGATCGTCTATCCCCCCATGTCCAAGGGGATCGAGTCCCTGCCCCCTCTGGCGGGCAAGATCGCCACCTGGATCGTGGTGCTCTTCATGGGCTGCAACGCCCTGCTCACCAGCGCCGCCATGCTGCGCTACACGGAACGGCCCGTCCACCCCGAGCCCGCCAACGCCTTCCAGGAGATCCTGGACCGGCAGTATGGGGACGCGCGCATGGAGCAGCGCTGGCCCAACATGATCGTGACGGAGGGAGGCGGCGGCCGGTCATGACCCTCAAGCAGATCGAGTACTTCCAGGCCGTCTGCGCCCGGGGGAACATCTCCGCGGCGGCGGAGGACCTGTTCGTCTCCCGCTCCGTGGTCTCCCGGGCCATCTCCGAGCTGGAGGAGGAGTTCAATGTCCAGATCTTCCTGCGCTCCAAAAGCGGCGTCGCCCTCACCGAGGGGGGCAAGATCCTGGCCCAGCTGTTCTCCTCCTTCACCGCCAACTGCGACTCGGCCAAGGCCCGCATCTCCTCCCTCCAGACCGGGAGAGAGAGCTGGTCCCTCCGCCTGGGGGTCACCCCCACCAACGCCTACTGCATCTACCGCACCTGCCTGGAGTCCTTCCAGCAGCAAAATCCCCACATCAGCCTCTACATCGAGGAATACAGCGCCTATTCCGCCTGGCGGCTGCTCCAGGCCGGAAAACTGGACGCCTTCTTTACCCCCGTCCGGCCTGACCCGGAGGACTTCGACAGCCTGGAGCTCTACCCCAATCCCTCCATGCTGGGGGCGGTGGACACCGACCCCCTCTGCCAGCGGGACAGCGTGGGAGTGGAGGAGGTGCTGGACCTGCCCCTGGGCTTCTTCAACGCCCCGGTGCCCATCGAGTCCCTGCTGCGCACCTGTGCCGAGGCCATGGGCAAGGAGCTGAACATCGTCATACGCACCTCCGACCAGATGCTGCTGCGGGAGATGACCCAAATGGGCCGGATCTATCCCATCCTGCCCCTGGACATGATGGCCACCTGGCAGGGGGTGCGCCAGCTCCCCCTGGACTTCGTCAACCCCAGCACCAACCGCCTGGTGTGGAGCCGGGCCCTCCGGCCCAGCCCGCCCATGGAGGCTTTTTTGGGCTTCATGAGCTTCATGCGGTGACAAAGGAGCGGCCCCCGAAATTTCGGGGGCCGCTCCTTTTCAATGTTCACACAGTCCGCACTCGTTGCAGATCCCGTCTTTCTCACAGCCCGGCTGGGGCCGCACAGAGCGCAGGAACGCCCGGGACAGCTCCTTTGGGTCCTCCGAAGGGGCGGGCGCCGCCCCCTCCGGCTCAGTGCAGCTTTCGTTCCACATTGGGCTTGTTGATGTCCTCCTGGAACTCCAGGTCCAGAGGCTGGCCCTTCTCCCGCTGCTCCTTGGCCAGCTTGGCCTTGTCGGTGTACAGGCCATACTGGTGGGCCTCCACGCACTCCTTGTAGGTGGGGTCCTTGGCCTCGAACTTGGCGTTGCGGGGCAGGGGCACGTCCTGGTCCACCAGGATGTCCTGCACCTTCTTGATGTCCACCCCGTGGGCGGTGGCGCCGTCGGCCACGGCCACGGCGGCGGCCACACCAGCGGCCTGGCCGGTGCCCACGCACTGGGGGATCAGGTCCAGCCAGTCGATGGCCACGCCGTCGGCGGACAGGTGGCGGCCCGGGCAGATCATGTTCTCCACCCCCTGGGGCAGGATGGCCCGGTAGGGGATCTCCACCGGCCCGCAGTCGTTGACCTGGCAGATGGTGGAGTGCCAGGCGATCACGTCCTCATGCTGGAGGGCGTAGGCGAAGTCGGCGGTGGTCATCACATACTCGCCCTTCAGCCGGCGGCTGATGCGGGTACCCAGCTGGGGGGCGATGTCGTACAAAAACGCGTTGCGGAAGGCCACGGGCACCGCTTCCTTCAGATAGGCCAGCGTCTCGCGCATGGTGGCCCGGGTGTTCATCTCGGTCTCGGTCTGGTCCTTCACCACCGAGCAGTCCCGGTTCATGTGCCAGTTGTTCATCCAGACCATGTCGCTCTGGTTGGAGGCGATGGGGATGCACCGGAACCCGGCGGTCTTTTGCAGCCCCGCCCGGAGGGCGTTCATCTCATTGGGATGGGCCTGCTTCCACTCGTAATAGGCGTCGCCGTCCACGCCGCCGATGCGCCACACCAGGGCGGTGGTGTTGGCCCGGGTCACCCCGTCGGACATGCTGGCGTAGGGCGCGCCCGCCCGGGAGTAGAGGTCGCCGTCGCCGGTGGCGTCGATCACCACCTTGGCCAGGATGGCCTTGCGGCCCTCCTTGCTCTCGTACACCACGCCCTTGGCCGCGCCGTTCTCCACGATGGGGCGCACCACCCAGCTGTGGCACATCACCTTGATGGCGTCCCGGTGCTCCAGCAGCATCTTGTCCATCTCGATCTTCAGCTGGTTGGGCTCGAAGTACACCGAGCGCACCAGGCAGGCGGGCTTGGCCCCGCCGAAGGCTCCCCGGCTGACGCAGTCCATCACCGCCATCCAGGGGTGGATCAGCGCGGGGTCGGTGGAGCCGATCTTGGACAGGGCGGGCCCCCGCACCGCGTTGGGGATGGGCTCCAGCCGGGTGAACCACTCCTCCTGGAGGCCCCGGACGAAGGACTTGTCGTACCAGGACAGGTTGGGCACCATGATGACGTAACCGCCGGTCACGTCGCCGCCCATATAGCCGTAGCGCTCCAGCAGCACGATGTTCTTCGCCCCGGCCCGGGCCGCCGCGATGGCGGCGGAATGGCCGGCCGCGCCGCCACCCACAACCAGGATATCGCACTCCTCCTCAACGGCGATCTCAGCCGCGGGATCCACATAGGTCTTTTTTGTCATTTGGTCGTATTCCCCCTTACGTAGTCGAATGTCTTTGCCGTTCGCCGGCCTGTTTTCAGAAGAGATAGCCGGCAACGATGCAGATCAGGCTGGCTACCACGATATACAGGGCATTGGCGACCAGCCCCTTGGTGAACATGAACTTGGTCGTCATCTCCTCGCGGCCCAGCATGATGGGCGCGTAGGCGATGGCGCCGTTGGTCATGAACGCGCACATGGCGGACAGGATGGTGGCCACGCCCAGCACGGTGGCGTTTCCGCCTCCGGCCGCCTGCATGGTGCAGGCCAGGGGGATGCACACCGCGTTGATGGTGAAGCTGACGGGCATACCGTTGGTCAGGTTGGTGAAGATGGTGGAGATGGCCACACACAGGATCACCATGATGGGCCAGGTGGCATTGCCCAGGATCGGGGCCAGGAAGTCGGAGATGGCGGCCTTGATGCCCAGATCGTCGGAGGCGATGGCGCTGCCGCAGATGGTGAAGCAGCCGGCCACGGCCACGATGCCCCACATGGTCTTGGTCTGGAGCAGCTTCACACCGTTGACAAAGGGCTTGCCGTCCTTGTCCCGCATGATGCACAGGATGCCGAACAGGGCGATCCAGATCCAGGTGGAGCCGATCCGGTTGTAGAAGGCCAGGGCCGTGCTCCCTTTGGGCAGCGCCATACCGGCCAGCAAGAATATGATACCAAAAAGCATGAAGCCGAGCAAGACCTTTTGACGGCCGTTCATCTTCAGGTCAGACTCTTTCATGCCCAGCCTGTCGGGGTCGAAATTTTTCAGTGGGGTCAGGTCGGTCCGCCACACGAAGCACATGAAGGCGATGTACACCAGCACGAAGGCCAGCACCACCAGGGTGGCGACCGCCAGGTACAGGGTGTTGTCGAAGGCCAGGCCGCTGGCCTCCATGATGCCGCTGATGATTGCGATGGAGGAGAGGTGGATGCCCTTGAAGGGGAGCACATAGGCGCCCATGGCCGCGATGTAGATGCCCAGCAGCAGCTCCCGCTTCAGATCGCTGTCCTTGTCGATCCCGCAGGTCTCGCAGATGGTGTCCAGGATGGGATACCACAGCAGCAGCATGGTGGTGGGGCTGCTCACCAGGGCGGCGCACACCAGCACGGCCAGCAGCAGCGCGGTGATGAAGCGCACGGGGTGGCCCTGGAGCGCCTTGATCCTCAGCACCTTTCGGGCCAGCACGTTGACGGCGCCGGACTCGGTCACCGCGCCAGTGAGGGCCATGACCCAGATGATCTGCTGGATGGTGGCGTTGCCGAACCAGGTGGCCAGCAGGGCGCTGGCGGGGCTGAACTCACAGACCACCAGGCCGAACAGGCCCATCACCGCCGGCCAGAAGGTATCGCCGGTGACGATGGTGGCGATGAGCACGCCGAAGAACACGCCCAGCACGCTGACGCCCATGGGGGTGATGCCCGCGAAGGGCGGCACCACTAAGCCGAACAGGAAGATGAAGCACAGGGAGATCGCTGCCCAGATGTAGAACTTGACATTTTTGCCGGTTGTGGTAGCTGACATGAAGATCCCTCTCTTTCTAAAATGCGACACTTCGTTTCTGGCTGCGGGCACCCGCCGGACCGTTCACCTCGCTTTTTGGAAAATTTGCCCTGTGTGTCCACTATACCGCCAACATCCGGATGATGTAAAGAACAGATCCCGGACATCGTGTGTTATTTTTGCTTCGGATTGCTACTCGCCGTCCTCTTCCACTCCGGCATATTCGCTAAAAAATACCGGCAAAAATAGGCGATATACACAAAAGTTCTCAGGGGGCCTTGCATTTTTCTCTCAGTGTGATATGCTGTATCCGAAAATCTTGCAAAATATATGATATAATTTTTGAAAGGAAGGTCCCTATGCACCAGGCGTTCCCGGGTTCCATCCAGGCCCACAAAAACTTTGTCTTTCTGGGGGAGGCAGGCTGCGGCAAGAGCGAGCTGGCCCTGGACCTGGCCCTCCTCCTGGCCCGGACGGAGCAGCGCCAGGTCCATTTCTTTGACCTGGACATGACCAAGCCCTTGTTCCGCTCCCGGGACCGGGCGGAGCTGCTGGAGCGGGCCGGCGTCCAGGTCCACTTCGAGGAGCAGTTCATGGACGCCCCCACCCTCACCGGCGGCGTGGGGCGGCTGCTGCGGGACCCGTCCGCGGCGGCGGTGCTGGACGTGGGAGGGGACTATATCGGCGCCCGGTCCATCGGTGGCTTCGCCCCCCAGCTCAATCGGGAGGACACCGCCGTGTGCTATCTCATCAACCCCTTCCGCCCCTGGTCGGCCACCCTGGAGCACATCGACCGGGTGCTGGGCGAGACTTTGGGAGTGTCCCACGTGGAGCTGGACCGGCTGATCCTGGCGGCAAACCCTAACCTGGGGCCGGAGACCACGGCGGACGACGTACTGGAGGGGCTGCGCCGCCTGACCCAGCTGGTGGGCCCCTATAAGCCCATCCGGTTCCTCTGCGCCTCCCAGTCCCTGGCCCAGGCCGTCCAGGCCCGGACCGAGCTGCCCGTTTTCCCCCTGCGGCTGCACATGACCTACCCCTGGCAGGAGGGGTGAGCCGCCCCATCCCCTGCCCCTGGCAGGAGGGGTGAGCCGCCCCATCCCCTGCCCCTGGCAGGAGGGGTGAGCCGCCCCATCCCCTGCCCCATACAACGCGCGATACACAAATAAGCTGTGTTTTGAAGGAGGAACATCCATGCCAAAGGTAGAGATCCTGGCGGAACGGTGCAAAAGCTGCGGCTACTGCGTCAAGTTCTGCCCCAAGCAGGTGCTGGCCGCGGGCACCAAAGTCAACTCCAAGGGCTACGAATACGTGGAGCCCGTCCGCCCGGAGGACTGCATCGGCTGCGCCGTCTGCGGCCGTATCTGCCCCGACGGCGCCATCCAGATCTACAAGTAAAGGAGGGACACGCACATGGCAAGATTGTTCATGAAGGGCTGCGAGGCCATCGCTGAGGCCGCAGTCCGGGCCGGCTGCCGGTTCTTCGCCGGCTATCCCATCACCCCGCAAAACGAGATCCCCGAGTACTTCGCCCGCCGTATGCCCGAGGTGGGCGGCACCTTCGTCCAGGGCGAGTCCGAGGTGGCCTCCATCAGCATGGTGTACGGCGCCGCCTCCGCCGGGACCAGGTCCATGACCTCCTCCTCCTCCCCCGGCGTGGCCCTGAAGAGCGAGGGCATCAGCTACTGCGCCGCCGCCCGCATCCCCATCGTCTACGCCAACATCTCCCGGGGCGGCCCGGGGGTGGGGTCCATCCAGCCCGCCCAGCAGGACTATTTCCAGGCCACCCGCGCCAGCGGCAACGGCGGCTTCCAGATGATGGTGCTGGCCCCCTCCACCGTCCAGGAGGCGGTGGACCTGACCTACGCCGCCTTCGACCTGGCCGACCGGGACCGCAACCCGGTGCTCATCCTGGCCGACGGGGTGGTCGGCACCATGATGGAGCCGGTGGTCCTCCCCGAGATGAAGTCCCCGGAGGAGATCGCCGCCATCCAGGCGGACAAGCGGAGCTGGGCCTGCGTGGGCCACCATCTGGACTACGCCAACCGGGCCTGGATCCGGCCCGGCCAGTGGTCCACCGCGAAAATGCAGCAGGTCAACGAGGAGGCCGCCGCCCTGTACGCCTCCTGGGAGAAGGACGTGAAGGTGGAGGAGTACCGGCTGGACGACGCCCAGGTGGTGCTCACCGCCTACGGCATCTCCGCCCGCATCTGCAAGTCGGCGGTGGACCGGCTGCGCTCCCAGGGCGTCAAGGCCGGCCTGATCCGGCCCATCACCGTCCACCCCTTCCCATTCGCCGCTTATGACCGGCTGGACTACGGCCGGGTGAAGGCGGTGGTGGACGTGGAGATGTCCATCCCTGCCCAGATGGTGGACGATGTGCGCGCCGCCGTCAAGGACCGCTGCCCTGTGGAGACTTGCCTGTGCTCCGGCGGCAACATCATGAGCCGGGACGCGGTGATCGGGGCGGTCAACGCCGTCATGGAGGGAAATTGATATGGAACTGATCTATTCTCGCACCAAGACCATCCAGGAGGACAAAGTGTCCGGCTTCTGCCCCGGCTGTATGCACTCCACCGTCATCAAGCTCATCGGCGAGGTGCTGGAGGAGCTTGACCTGGTGGACAAAGCCGCCTGCGTACTGGGCATCGGCTGCTGCGGCCTGCACATGGACTACATCGCCTACGACAACACCACCGCCCCCCACGGCCGGGCCTGCGCCGTGGCCACCGGCATCAAGCGCGCCAGCCCGGACTCTCTGGTATTCACCTACCAGGGGGACGGCGACTTCGCCGCCATCGGCCTTGGCGAGTCCATCTCCGCCGCCAACCGGGGGGAGAACATCACCGTCATCTTCATCAACAACGGCATCTACGGCATGACCGGCGGCCAGATGGCCCCCACCACCCTCATCGGCATGAAGGCGTCCACCGCTCCCAAGGGCCGCGACGCCCGGGAGCACGGCTACCCCATGCACATGTGCGAGATCCTGGACCAACTCACCGCCCCGGTCTACCTGGAGCGCACCAGCTGCAACACCCCGCAGAACGTGATCAAGACCAAAAACGCCATCAAAAAGGCGTTCCGGAACCAGGTGGAGGGCCGGGGCTTCTCCATGGTGGAGATCGTCACCAGCTGCCCCACCAACTGGGGGATGGACGCCCTGGCCGCCCTGGACTATATCGAGGAGAAGATGCTCCCCGAGTTCCCCTTGGGCGTGGTCCGGGACCGCTGAAAGGAGGACGAGAGCATGGAGACCAATCTCTGCGTGGCCGGCTTCGGCGGCCAGGGCGTCATGACCCTGGGCAAATTCCTGGCCGACGCCACCTGCCATTCCACCGACAAGAACGTGACCTTCTTCCCCTCCTACGGCGCGGAGCAGCGGGGCGGTACCGCCAACTGCTTCGTGGTGATCTCCGACGAGGAGATCGGCGCCCCCCTGGGGGACGTGATGGACGATCTCATCGTCATGAACGGCCCCTCACTGAGCAGATTCCTCAAGACCCTCAGGCCCGGCGGCACCCTGTTCCTCAACAGCTCCATCGTGGACGCGAGGGACGTGGACCGGGACGATGTGACGGTGGTCAGCGCGCCCGTCACCGAAATGGCCCTGGAGATGGGCAGCGCCAAGGTGCTCAACGTGATCATGCTGGGGGTGTACGTGGGCCGCACCCAGGTGATCGACCCCGCCGTGGTGTGGGACACCATCCAGCACAAGCTGTCCTCCAAGCCCAAGCTGCTGCCCCTGAACAAGCAGGCCTTCGAAAAGGGACTGGAGCTGGGCGCGGCCCAGCGCGGCTGACCCAAAAGACCGGCCCCGCCGTGCGCGCGGCGGGGCCGGTCTGAGTCGGGCGTCTCAACGGGGGTCCTTCATCTCCTTCAGGCGGAGCAGGATCTCCGGCGTCAGCGACTGGGCGTAGTCCTCCAGGGCGCGGCAGATCGCCTGCGTCTCCCCCGTCCGGATCCCCCGGAGCATCTCTAAAAACGAGGCGTCGTCCCGGTGGTGCCCCCGCCAGGTGCAGTGGAGATACCGCAGCAGCAGCTGCTGGCCCTGGAGGGCGATCATGCTCTTGTCCAGGCGGCCGTTGCCACAGTGGTGGTAGAACACGCCGATGAGGTGGTGCACCGCCTCCACCTCCGCCCACGGGCTCTCCGCCAGGCGGTAGCGACCCAGCTGCTCCTCCACCTCCCGGTAGATCCGCTCCCGGCCCCCCCGGAGCATGGCCAGCCTGGCCGCCTCCTTCTGGAAGGTCAGGGCCAGCTCCTGGATCTCCTGCACATCGTGCTCCTCCAGGTTCAGGACGGCGGCCCCCACGTTGTTCTCGTAGAGGATCAGCCCCTCCTGCTGGAGGCGGTTCACCGCCTCTCGGATGGGCGTGCAGCTCACCCCCAGCCGGTCCTGGAGCTCGCTGACGTTGATGTGGCTCCCCAAGGGGAGCTTCAGGGTGATGATGTCTCTCCGGAGCCGGGCGTACACCTGGTCCACCAGAGATTCCTTTTTCAGCTTTGCCATGTTCCCCTCGATCCCTTTCGATTTTTCCACATTCTATCATCCCCATGGGAAAATGGCAAGCTTCATCTTCCATTGGCACGAAAAAAGCGCGCGCGGGGCGCCTGTCCCCCGAGGAAGGGAGTTTTTCCTATGAATGTCTATGAGGAGTACCAAAAAAAGCTGGTCACGCCCCAGGAGGCGGTGAAGCTGGTGAAGGACGGGGACTGGGTGGACTTCAGCCAGACCTGTTCCTTCCCGGAGGCGCTGGACGAGGCCCTGGCCCAGCGCCGCGACGAGCTGCGCGACGTGAAGATCCGCTGCGCCATCTCCATGAAGCCGGTCCAGGTGGTGGAGCAGGACCCGGAGCACAAGGCCTTCACCTACAACGTCTGGCACTGTTCCGGCCTGGACCGGAAGTATCTGGACCGGGGGCTGGCCTTCTACACCCCCATGCTCTTCCGGGACTGCGGGTCCTACTACCGGCGGGGCTACGCCCCGGTGAACGTGGCCATGGTGTCCGTGCCCCCCATGGACTCCCACGGCTATTTCAGCTACAGTCTGACCAACTGCTGTATGCAGGAGGTGCTGGACGCGGCGGACCACATCATTTTGGAGGTCAACGAGCACCTGCCCGTGATCTACGGCATGGAGGGGGACCATATCCACATCTCCCAAGTGGACTATGTGGTGGAGGGACACCGGGACGTGGGCTTGGCCCCCGGCGGCGAGGCCACCGAGACGGACCGGCAGATCGCCGCCAACATCTTTCCTTATCTCTACGACGGCATCACCCTCCAGCTGGGGATCGGCGGTATGCCCAACGCCCTGGGCGGGCTGATCGCCGGGTCCGACTTGAAGGACATCGGGATGCACACGGAGCTCATGAGCGACGGCTACCTGAAGCTCTACCAGGCGGGCAAGCTGACCAACCGGAAAAAGCCCGTCCTGCGGGGCAAGGGGGTATTCTCCATCTGCAACGGCTCCCGGGAGCTGTACGCCTTCCTGGACCACAACATGGACATTCTCTCCGCCCCCATGCGCTTCGTCAACGACCCCTGTGTGCTGCGGCGGATGGACCACTTCGTCTCGATCAACAGCTGCATCGCCATGGACCTCTACGGCCAAGTCTGCTCCGAGACCTCCGGCACCCGTCACATCAGCGGCACCGGCGGCCAGCTGGACTTCGTCACCGGGGCCTATATGGCCGACCACGGCCAGGCGTTCCTGGCCATGACCTCCACCTTCACCGACAAGGCCGGTGCCCGCCGCTCCCGCGTGCTGCCCAGGTTCACCGGCGGCGACGTGATCACCACCCCCCGGACCCAGGCCCCCAGCATGGTCACCGAATTCGGCGTGGCCCGGCTGTCCGGTCTGTCCACCTGGCAGCGGGCGGAGGCCATCATCTCCATCGCCCACCCGGACTTCCGGGAGGAGCTGATCGCCGCCGCCCAGGCGCAGAAGATCTGGCGGCAGTCCAACAAGCGCTGAACAGAATGCCATGACAAGAGCCGTCCCGCTTTGCGGGGCGGCTCTTGTCAACCCTCGCGGGCCTCCGGTCCCCTTCCCCGCCTATTGCCTCCTCCCGCCGCGGCTGATACAATGGCGGTGGGACATCCCGAAAATATCCCGCTCTGTCTTGTAACATACTACCCCCCAATGGGATATATAGCGTGAAAGGAGGCAGGACCATGGACGATATGGACGCCGTCTACCGCCGCCACGCCCAGACGGTCTACAGGTTCCTCCTGACCCAGTGCCGGGACCCGGACCTGGCGGAG
Source organism: uncultured Oscillospiraceae bacterium (assembly GCA_910588495.1). GTDB lineage: Bacteria > Bacillota > Clostridia > Oscillospirales > Oscillospiraceae > Enterenecus. The sequence continues at coordinate 148,897 of CAJUPU010000001.1, forward strand.
GAGCTGACCCAGGAGACCTTTTGTCAAGCGATCCGCTCCATCCAGCGCTTCGACGGCTCGTGCAAGCTGTCCGTCTGGCTGTGCCAGATCGCCAAGCACCTGTGGTACCAGCATCTGCGCAGGCACCGGCGGGACCCCCTCCCCCTGGACCACCTGCCGGAGGTCCCCGCCCCCTCGGCGGAGGAGGGGCTGCTGGAACAGGAGGGCCATATGTCCCTCCTGCGGCAGATCCACCGGCTGCCCCCCCTCCAGCGGGAGGTGGTCTATCTCCGGGCCTTCGGCGGGCTCAGCTTCCGGGAGATCGGCGAGGTGCTGGAGCGGACCGAGACCTGGGCCCGGGTGACCTTTTACCGGAGCAAGGAAAAACTTCGCAATGGAGGTGCGGAAGATGAAAAATGATCTGACCTGCGGCCTGGTCCGCGACCTGCTGCCCAGCTATGTGGACGGGCTCTTGGGCCCGGAGTCCCGGGAGGCGGTGGACCGGCACCTGGCGGACTGCCCCGGCTGCTCCGCCGCCCTGGCCGCGATGAGAGCGCCGGAGGGGGAGGCCGGGCCGGAGGCGGAAGAACAGACCCGGGAGGTGGACTATTTGAAGCGGGTGAAAAAGCGCAACGCCTGGAAGATCGTCCTGGCGGTGGCGTGCACCGCAGGCGCGCTGTTCGCGGCGCTGCTGCTGAAAGCGTTCGTCATCGGCACGCCCTTCCAGCCCGAGCTCATGGCCGCCGTGGGGACCGTGGAGGGCGATACCCTCCACCTGTCGCTGATGTCCGTGACATCCGCCCACGCCTTCCACAGCTGGCGGGTGGAGATCAAGGACGGCACGGCCTCCATCTACGCCCGGGACGTGCTGGTGTCCCCGCTGTTCTCCAACGGGGGCGGCGCGGTGGACGTTCCTCTGGACGGAGTGCGGGAGGTATGGCTGGGCGGACCCGAGGGGAAGCTGCTGTGGCAGGACGGCATGACGATCTCCCGGCTGGCCCGGGACCTGATGGACGCCAAAACGCCCTACTGCGGGAATCCCACCGCCATGGCCCGCATCACGGAACTCCTGCGCCTCCCGGTCTACTTCGGAAGCTACACCTTCAGCCTCCAGACCTCCGACCGGCCCTATGCCTGGACGATCGAGTCCGCCAACCCGCTCAACGACGACCAGCTCCGGCTGGCGGACGCCCATAACATGCTGGCCCTGGCGCTGGTGGGCAACCTGGAGGTATCCCGGTACGTCTGCCCCGGCCGGGAGGGGAAGCCGGAGACAGTCGGGAGCTTGACGCTGGAGGAGGCGGACGGCACGCTCCTGCCCCAGATGGTAGCGGAGTACAACGCCGCCCACGGCACCGACTGGGCGCCCAAGCTCAGCGTCAAGGACTACGCCCGGACCCCGGCGGACCTCCAGCGGCTGCTGCTGATCCTGGGCTCCTATCACGGCCTGGACCTGTCCCTCACCGGGATCTGACAGACGCAAGACCGGCGCCCCGCTGCTCCAACGGCAGCGGGGCGCTTTTTTGGCCTCCAGCAGAGTCCCTGCCTCACCGAGCCGGACCGAGGCTATCTGCGGTAGGCCGTGGTCTCCCCCGTGTCCTCCTGGCCCAGGAGCGCCCCGGAGGCATCGAAGGTGTAGCGGAACACCTGGCAGGTGCCGCCGATGGAGAACGAGCTGGTCATCGGGGAGAAGAAGGTGTCCGCCACGCTCTCCACATCCCAGATCAGCTCCCCGGCGTCGTTCACGGCCAGCTTGCCGCCCAGGGAGCCCTTGACGGACCAGAAGGTCTCGGGCGCGCCCCCCTCCGGGCCGCACAGCAACAGCACCGCCGTGTAGTTGTCCCGCACCAGGGGGGTGAGCTCCTCGCTGGAGATCTCCATGACGCCCTTGTCAAACAAATAGTCCAGGATATCGGCGATCTCATGCCGCCCGCCCCCGTCCACCTGCTTGGGGACGGCGTAGGCGGACAGATACACCCGGCCCCCGAATTCGATCATGTCGGTGATGACGTAATTGCAGTCCTCCCCCTGGTAGGTGAAGGTGTCCAGGAGATTGCCCTCCCGGTCCAGCTTCACCAGCCGGGCGGTCTCGCCTGTGGCGCTGTTGCCCAGCTGGGCCAGATAGCCGTCCCCCAGGCGAACCACGTTCCAGATGCCAAATCTGCCCGCCTCGGTCTTGTGGAAGGACAGCTCGTTCCCGTCCGTGTCGTATTGGCTCAGGCAGAGGTATTCAAAGTCCCCCCGGCTCACCACCGCCCAGGTGCCGTCCCCGTTGTCCACCACCTGGGACACATACTCGTGCCGGAACCCGTGGCCCACCGGCTTCTGCCACAGGATGTTCCCGCTCTCGTCCACCCGGGCCACCCAGGGCACGGAGGTCTGCTCGCTGGACCAGGTGTAGGTCTCCCCCCACACCGCCGTCCCGCCGGACACGGGGGCCCAGTCCGTCACGCAGAACTGGTCGAACTGCGCCCGCCACACCAGCTCGCCGTCCTTGTAATGGCTCAAATAGCACCGGTCAAAGACCTGGAAGCCCAGCTTCTCGTCCAGTTTCTCCACGTACTCGAACCGATAGTCCAGGGGGGCGAAGGGGCTGGCTGCGGGGTCCTTGCTGTTCCACAGCTCCGCCAGCTCCTCCGGGGTGGGCTGGCGCTGGTCGATCTCCCACCCCGGCACCGCCCGTTCGATCACCTGGGCCGTCTTGTCGTAGCTGAACCGCTGGGTGGTGATGTCCCGGTACACCGCCTTCACATCCGCCCGGCTCAGTCCCTCGGTGGACAGGCCGTTCTCGTCAAAGAACGCCGCCGCCTCGCCGTACTCCTTCGCCTCGGCGGCAAAGGCCGCCCCCACCAGACCGGCCGCCAGGGCCAGGCAGGCGGCCAGCGCCGCCCAACGCTGAAGAGCCGGCGCCTTCCTGCGGGGCGCGGCGATCTCGCTGCGTTCCAAAATATCGTCCTCTACTCCGTCAAACGCCCGAAACAGCTCGTTTTTATTCATCGGTATCCCTCCTTCAAGAGATGGGCCCTCAGCTTTTTCCTCGTCCGGCTCAAGATCACCATCACATGGTTCTCGCTCAGGCCGTACCGCCCCGCGATCTCCGCCACCGGCTCGGCGAAGAAATACCGGCGCACCAGCACGTTCCCCTCCCGCTCCGGCAGCGCCTCCACGAAGCGGCGGATGGACTCCCGCAGCTCCTTGGCCTCATAGGCGGCCTCCGCGTCCGGCCCGCCGCCCAGGCACTCCCCCAGCTCGTCCAGGACCAGGGCGATCTCGCCACCGCCCCGCTTTTGCGCGTTTCTGGCGTGGAAGCGGTCGAGGGCCAGGTTGCGGACGATCCTTGCCAGGAACAGCCGGAGCACGCCGGGCCTCTGGGGCGGTATGGCGTTCCAGGCGTGGAGCCAGGCGTCGTTGACGCACTCCTCCGAGTCCTCCGGGGCGTGCAGGATGTTCTCCGCCGCAGCAAAGCAGTACGCGCCGTACTTCTTGGCGGCTTCCGATATGGCCTCCGGGTCCTTTCGCCAAAAGAGCTCTACGATCTGACTGTCCTCCAATGTGATGCCCCCTTTCTCTCCTTGGAAGGTCCCTTCACCCTATAAGACGGGAAAACCCGGAAAACCTTACAAAGATCGTTCCGCCCTTCCCAAAAGCGGCAGGGGAGCGCCGGCCTAACGGCCGGCGCTCCCCTTGGCAGCAAGCTTTTGTTCCCTTGTCTCGATTCAGTCCAGCGGCTTCATGGTGGGGAATTGTTTCGCCACTCTACATACCGTTACATAAG
>CAJUPU010000002.1:0-120744 GCA_910588495.1 uncultured Oscillospiraceae bacterium
GCGCCCAGGCGCCCATAACGCCCTTACCTGCTGGCATCTGACTGCGGGGGAGCTTTACCCATTGGTACTTTAATAGGCACTTCACCTGGCTGGCCTCCTCTCTGATATTTGGATTGAAAAAGGCCTCGCTCCATGCTAAAATGGACAGGCATGAAAGCGAGGCGAAAAAATGGTATATGCGTGCGATCATTGCCACTTCCTGTTCTCTCGGGTATCTCCGGTCGAGCAGTGTCCGGACTGTGGAAAAGCGTGTATCCGGCCTGCTACGCGGGAAGAAATAACGGAATTTGAAAAGCGGAATTCGGATAACCTGTGGGAGGACAGAGAATTGTGAGTATTCCTGTGGTTTACAGCCCCACCAAAGCCCAACTGGATGATTGAAATGACCTATCTATTCCGTGAAAAATACATAAACACAACAATAATATGGATTGGAGAGAAAATATATGGAACATATTATCATAGCAGTCAATATGGAAAGTGCAGATATCTTTTCTGGTTTTTCCGATAGCTATCCAGAGTTTTCGTTGCCCATAGAGCACAAAGCTTTCATTGGACCTGACGAAATCATGGAGTTTATTTTTACACTTGGTCCTCCCGCATTGTCGGCATTAGCCGCCTATCTTGTAGCGCGACTTCAAAATGCGAAAAAAGAAATTAAAATAAAGAAGGGAGAAATGGAGATAGAATTAAAAGGCATAAATATTACACCGGATGAAGTCATGAAACTACTTTTGAAATTGGAACAAAAAGAACAGCATGAATAATGATAAAAGAGAAAGTTTCTTCATCAACTATTACATGTCCAACAGGGTCATGCGTAAAACGCATGACCCTGAAGCACTCCACCAAATTTATGCCTCAAAATACGCAAATTGGATTGTCCCATTTTTGAAACAGCATGGAATAGTAAATGCGCCATCTTTGCTGTGTTGTAATACACTTGCTCAATTACCAGATTTTTTCACACTGCAGAAACACAGCTTTTTTGTTTCAGATTATTACCTTTATTCATATTTTTATGACATAAATTATACTTTTTCGGATAGCGCACGGTATGAGTTCTATATTGACCTTATTATCAAGACATTCATTGAATTAGCATATTTAACGAAACACATTGATTTGAGTTATTCCTTAGCTCAAAATTCACCGACCATTGAAGAATACAAAAACACAAGCGATTATCGGGATCGAGATCTATCTGTTTCACTCGTAGAAAAAACGGATTTGCAAGAGGCCTTTACATTTTTGCATGAGGCTACCCATTTCCTCTGTCGTAGGTATCCAAATCTGGAGGATATGGAAAAAACAATGAGCGGATTTTGGAATGTGGCACCCCTTAATCTTACTTCGCAAACACTTGAAGAATGCTATTGTGATTTCAACAGCGTAATTTTTATTTTGAAACAGACATATCCTTCCAACAGATTGCAAAAAGAAAAGTATTTTGAAGACCTGTTTTTAACACTAATCTATACTTATACACGCCAATTAGTTTATTATTTCCAAAGTATTTGCGTAGAAGAATATGAAAACTATATGGATCAAGAATTAGAATTGCTTTGGTTAAGATTTGGTGGGATACACGCTTATATTACAAAATATTTATCTTCTGTGGGGTTTGCGGATGATATTCCCCTTTTGGATTTTGTGTTCCATAAAAGCATTGAAATCTTCAAAAAACTCGGTTATGAAACAAGAAGAATGCTTAAATATATTAAGCAAGAGGGCGAAAGCAATTTAACTGTTTATGCAAATGTAAGTCATAAGGATAAAATAGCATATATCAAGTACTATCTTAAACTGTTGACTTAACGATGCAGGAAGCCAGTTGGGTTAATGATATGCTCCTCTTTGGCGTCCAGGTCCAAAGCTGGGTCTACCAGCGCAATGGCCCGGCGGATGCTGCGATACCCGTACTTGCCCCGGATTTTGTCCAGCGCCCGGTCGATGTCGGCCCGGCGCTGGGCTTTTTGCTCTTCTGGGAACAGCGACAACTGCACAACGCCGTCCGCCGGTGTCAGTCCGCTGGCCTTCACCGACAGGCTGCGCACAGGCTCCCTGCTGGTATGATGCCTCCGGAACAGCTCCACGGCCGTTTCCCAGATGTCCAATGTGTTCGCTGTGGGATGGTTGAGTTTGGCCTGCCGGTCATAGGACAGCAGGCGGTTGTCCCGGATACCCACGGATACCGTGGAACAAAGGCAGTTTTGTTCCCGAAGTCTGGCTCCCACACTTTCGCATAGGGCCATGAGGGTGATTTTCACATCATCTTCACTAATCAAATCCCGGGGCGCGGTAGTAGAGTTGCCAACGCTTTTCATGGGCGGAACCGCATAGTACCGCCGGACGCCGGAGTGGTCTTGTCCGTTGGCAAACTGATGGAGCATAACCCCGTTCTTGCCCAGCAGCCAGTACAGGAGATCTATGTTGGCCTGGGCCAGCTCCCCAATCGTGGTAATCCCATACTGGTTCAGCTTCCGTGTGGTGGCCGGGCCAACGTAGAGCAGATCGCTCACAGGAAGTCTCCAAGCCTTATCCCGATAGTTCTCTGGGGTAATGACCGTTGTGGCATCGGGTTTTTTCATATCTGAGCCCAGTTTAGCAAATACTTTATTAAACGACACACCTATTGAGACCGTCAGCCCCAGTTCCCGCCGGATGCGGCCCCGAATATCGTCCGCAATGGCCGGTCCCTCCCCGAACAGGCCCACAGAGCCGGTAACATCCAGCCAGCACTCGTCCAGACCGAAAGACTCCACCTGGTCGGTGTAACTGGTATAGATGTCCCTGGCCCGGGCAGAGAAGGCCAGGTAGCGCTCATAATGGGCTGGAACACAGACCAGGCCAGAGCACTGCTGTCGGGCCTCCCAAAGTACCTGGCCGGTGCGGATGCCGAACCGTTTGGCAATATCGTTTTTGGCCAGTACGATGCCTTGACGGGCCTCCTCGTCTCCGGCCACTGCCACCGGCTTGTCCCGCAACTTGGGATCATACAGGATCTCCACACTGGCATAGAAATTGTTCATATCCGAATGCAAAATCACAGGCTTCATGTCCTCAGTATATGAGGGCAGTCCGGCCTTCATCCTCGAAAGGAGTAAGCAGCATGTGCGGAAGATACAGTTTAGCACCGGAGCAGTCCAAGGAAATCGCCCAGATTGTGGCCGAGGTGCAGGCGCGGTTTGGGGCTGCCAGCATCCATACCGGGGAGATATTTCCTACCAACGCCGCACCTGTCCTGCTTCCGGACGGACAAAAAATGACCCCCAAGCCGATGACCTGGGGATTTCCCAGCTTCAAAGGCAAGGGGGTCATTATCAACGCCCGGGGTGAAACAGCGCTGGACAAACCGATGTTCCGCCGATCCGTGCTGGAACGGAGGTGCATCGTGCCTACGACCGGCTTCTACGAATGGGATCGTCAAAAAAGAAAATACCATTTTCGGCTGCCAGGGCAGGATAGGCTTTATCTAGCTGGGCTTTGGAATGTTTTTCAGGGCGAGGAGCGGTTTGTTGTTCTAACCACCGCCCCCAATAATACCATCGTCCATGTCCATGACCGGATGCCTGTACTGCTTACCGACGATGAAGCAATACCCTGGCTCCATGATACCGGAATGGCGTCCACAAAGCTGACGGCTTTGCAACCGGCTTTGGAGGGTATCGCCGTCTGATTACCAGCGGATGCGTACCCTCTGCCCCCACAGCGTCTCAATCTGAACGCCAACCAGGAACCAACCGCTGCCGTTCATCTCAATGCGAGTGGGTACCCACTGCCCATTTAACCAGATATCCATTGTGGTGCCGCAGTGGAGTCCCCCGTAGCAGTCGTCGCTGTTAAAGCGGATATCCGCACGTCCGCTTTGCATATCAGGGATTAAGATGCCTTCTCTCATGTTGATTACTCCCATCTAAAAAGAGTAAGAAGTACCAGCCCAGAGGCTGGTACTTCTTATGCCATACCAAATCCTTTTCGTTTGTCGTAAATCTGTCGTAAAACCGAAAATCGCACTTACAGGATTGCAACAAATCAAGTCGTTATCCTTTTCTTTTTTATAAAAATAGCGGATTTTTTGAACATTTTACGTCGAAATTCAATCCACCGGCTTCATCGTGGGGAAGAGCAGGACCTCCCGGATGGAGTCGTTGTTGGTGAGCAGCATGACGCACCGGTCGATGCCGATGCCCAGCCCGCCGGTGGGGGGCATACCATACTCCAGAGCGGTGAGGAAGTCCTCGTCCATCATGCCCGCCTCATCGTCCCCCTTGGCCCGGAGCTCCGCCTGCTTCTGGAAGCGCTGGCGCTGGTCGATGGGGTCGTTGAGCTCGGAGAAGGCGTTGCCCATCTCGCTGCGGCAGATGAACAGCTCGAACCGCTCTGTGAGCCGGGGGTCCGCCGGGGACCGCTTGGCCAGGGGAGACACGTCCACCGGGTGCATGGTGATGAAGGTGGGCTGGATCAGCTTCCCCTCCACCTTCTGGTCGAAGCACTCGTACAAAGCGTTGCCCCAGGTCTTGTCGGCGGTGCCGGGCAGCTCCACCCCGATGGACTTTGCGGCGGCCACCGCCTCCTCGTCGGAGTTGATGGCCATGAAGTCGATCCCGGTATACCGCTTCACCGCCTCGTGCATGGGCAGGCGGGGCCAGCCCGGGGTCAGGTCGATCTGCTCCCCCTGCCACTCCACCTGGTAGGTGCCCAGGATCTTCTGGGCGGCGGAGGACAGCAGGTCCTCGAACAGGCCCATCATGTCGTTGAAGTCGGCGTAGGCCTGATAGAGCTCGATGGTGGTGAACTCCGGGTTGTGCCGGTTGTCCATGCCCTCGTTGCGGAAGATGCGGCCCATCTCATACACCCGCTCCAGGCCGCCCACGATCAGCCGCTTTAGGGGCAGCTCGGTGGCGATGCGCATGTACATGTCGATGTCCAGGGTGTTGTGGTGGGTGATGAAGGGCCGGGCGGTGGCGCCGCCGGAGATGGTGTTGAGCACCGGGGTCTCCACCTCCATAAAGCCACGGGCATCCATGAAGTCCCGGACGTGCTTGATGAACTGGGAGCGGACGATAAAATTCCGCTTCACGTCGGGGTTGACGATCAGGTCCACGTACCGCTGGCGGCACCGGGTCTCCACGTCGGTGAGGCCGTGGAACTTCTCCGGCAGGGGCAGCAGGGACTTGGACAGCAGGGTGATGGTCTTGGCCTTGAGGGAGATCTCCCCCCGCTTGGTGCGGAACACCTCGCCCTCCGCCCCCACGATGTCGCCGATGTCGTACTTCTTGAAGGCGGCCAGGGCCTCCTCCCCCACGTCATCGATGCGCACGTAGAGCTGGATCCGGCCCGCCCCATCCTGGAGGTCGGAGAACACCGCCTTGCCCATCCCCCGCTTGCTCATGAGACGGCCCGCCAGCCGGACGGTCTGGCCCTCCATGGCCTCGAAGTTGCCCTTCACCTCGTCGCTGTGGTGGGTGACGTCGAACTTGGTCCGTACAAACGGGTCCTGCCCCTGCTCGCGCAGGGCGGACAGCTTGTCCCGGCGGATCTGGAGCAGCTCGGACAGGGAGGGCTCCTCCTGAACGGGCTGGTTGTTGGTCTGATCAGACATTGCGCTTCTCTCCTTTGTATCTGGTGTGGCCGCCATCACCGCTGGATGGCGACCACCTGGTATTCGATGTTGCCCGCCGGGGCCTCCACCACGGCCACGTCGCCGATGGCCTTGCCCAGCAGGGCCTTGCCGAAGGGGGATTCCTCGGAGATGCGCCCGTTCATGGGGTCGGCCTCCTGGGAGCCCACCACCTGGTAGCTCTCCTCTTCCCCGGTGGCCACGTCCTTCACCGTGATCTTGCTGCCCATGCCCACCACGTCGGTGTCGTCGGTGTTCTCCTCGATGACCACATAGTTGGCCAGGATGTTCTCCACCTCGGCGATGCGGGAGTACAGCTTGCCCTGCTCGTTCTTCGCCTCGTCGTACTCGCTGTTCTCGCTCAGATCGCCGAAGGACCGGGCCTCCTTGATGAGGTCGGCCACCTCCTTCTCCTTCACCGTCTTGAGGTAGGTCAGCTCCTGCTTCAGCTCTTCCAGGCGCTCGGCGCTCAGCTTATATTCCTTGGCCATCCTTGACTCATCCTTTCTTTCCCCGCCACGGGGCCGGGCGGCCGGCGCACCGCCCCAGGCGGATGTTTTGCGCGGCCGTTATTCTATGGAATTATAGATACTTTGGCCGCCTTTGTCAAGTGGTCCCCGGGAACGGCCCGCCGTTCCCGTCATTTTTTCCGCCCGGAGGTCCGTTTTTTCCGTCTGCCGCCCCCCAGCAGCCCCGCCAGCGCGCCGCCGCACAGGCAGCCCGCCAGCTCGATGAGGGACTGGAGGCCGAACGCTAGCTCATCGCTCATCAGCAGCCCCACCGCCAGGATCAGCAGATAGCACACCGCCCCTGCGGCCAGGGCGCCCAGCAGCCGCCGGGACTTCCACTTGGCGCAGGCCAGCAGCCCGCCCCCGAAGCAGCCCAGCACACAGGCCGCCGCCGTCAGCTGGGGCGCGGCGTCCTCCTTCAAGATGCCGTTGGACACCGCCGCCGCCCCCAGCAGCAGCACGACCAGCTCGATCCCCAGGGCCAGCAGGCCGCCCAGCGCCACCCCCGTGGCCATCTGCACCGCGTTGGCCCCCCGCTCCTCCGCCTTACCCATAAAAGCACCCCTTTCACATGGCTGGTATACCATATGCGAAAGGGGTGCTTGTCATTCCAGGACCACAGCTCACTTATCGTCCTTTTTGTCCTTTTTATCCTTCTTGTCCTCTTTTTCGGGCATGGGCGCCTCCTCGGTGCTCTGGGTGCCCTTGCTGGAGATGGCCCACTTGGTGAACTCGATCCGCACCCGGTCGGCGCCGGTCTCCATCACGATGGTCTTTTCCTTCACCGCGCAGATGGTGCCCACGATGCCGCCGATGGTGGTGATCTGATCGCCCACCTTCAGGCTGCTGCGCATCTCCTCCGCCGCCTTTTTCTTCTTATTCTCCGGCCGGATCAGCATGAAGTACATGATGGCCAGCATCGCCACGATCATAATGATTTCCACTTAGTTTTTCCCCCAATGTAAATTTTTGAACAGGACCATTAGAGTGTATTATAGCGGTTTTCCACCGGAAACACAACCCCCATTTTTACCGGCGCCGAAAGACAGCTTCTCACTCCGCCCGCCCCGCCAGCTTTTCCGAATGCTCCGCCCGGAAGGCGGCGAACTGCCCCGCGTCCAGGGCCTCCCGGATGCGCCGGACCAGCTCGTTGTAAAAATACAGGTTGTGCATGACGGCCAGGCGCATGGCCAGCATCTCCCCGGCCACGAACAGGTGGCGCAGATAGGCCCGGGAGAAGCTGCGGCACACGGGACAGCCGCAGCGGGGGTCGATGGGCCGCTCGTCCAGCTTGAAGCGCTCGTTTTTCAGGTTCAGCGCCCCCTCCCAGGTGAAGAGCTTGCCGTGGCGGGCATTACGGGCGGGCATGACGCAGTCGAAGAAGTCCACCCCCCGGGCCACCGCCTCGATGATGTTGGAGGGGGTGCCCACCCCCATGAGATACCGGGGCTTGTCCGCGGGCATGTGGGGCTCCACCGCCTCGATGATCCGGTACATCACCTGGGTGGGCTCCCCCACCGCCAGCCCGCCGATGGCGTAGCCCGCGCAGTCCAGCTTGGCGGTCTCCCGCATGTGCCACACCCGTAGGTCCTCGTAGGTGGCCCCCTGGTTGATGCCGAAGAGCACCTGGCCCGGGTTGACGCAGTCCGGCAGGGCGCACAGGCGGTCGTGCTCCCTTTTGCACCGCTCCAGCCAGCGCAGGGTGCGCTCGCAGGACGCCTTGGCATAGTCGTAGGGGGCGGGGTTCTCCACGCACTCGTCGAAGGCCATGGCCACGTCGCTGCCCAGGTTGGACTGGATCTGCATGGACTCCTCCGGCCCCATGAAGATCCGCCGCCCGTCGATATGGGAGGAGAAGGTGACCCCCTCCTCGCCGATCTTCCGCAGCCCCGCCAGGGAGAACACCTGGAAGCCGCCGGAATCCGTCAGCATGGGCCCGTCCCACCCCATGAACTTGTGCAGCCCCCCCATCTGCCGCACCACGCCGTCGCCGGGGCGCAGGTGGAGGTGGTAGGTGTTGGACAGCTCGATCTGGCAGCCCAGCTCCTTCAGGTCCAGGGCGGACACCGCCCCCTTGATGGCCCCCTGGGTGCCCACGTTCATGAATACCGGGGTCTGCACCGTGCCGTGGGGGCAGGTGAACTCCCCCCGCCGGGCCGCGCCCTCCGTTTTGATCACTTGAAACATGCCGTCCTCCTCACAGTCCTTTGAACCAGCGTTTCAGCTCCGCCTTGCGCTCCGGCGGCGGCAGGCTCTTCTTCACGTCCGCCGCCGCGCCCGCCAGCGCCCGGATGCGCATGAACGCCTCCTCCGCCCCCAGCTCCCGGAACCGGTCCGGATCGGTGACGCCGGTCTTTTCCAGATCCTCCGCCAGCTTCGGGCCGATGTTGGGCAGATCGGTCAAACGCTCCATAAAGGCGTCCCCTTTGGGAAATGTCCCTTTATTATGCCACAGGAAGGCCCGCAAGTCAATGTCTGCCTCCCCCGCCCGTATCCGCAAAAGAGGCAGGGACGCTGTCCCTGCCTCTTTTCTTCGCGTCTTAGAACCTGTATTCACAGCCGAGACCGCCGGATGGCCGAGGGATCTTTCCCACAGGCAAGGCAAATTTTCGCAGGAATAATTGGGTTTATTTCAAGAAAATTTAACGCCGCATGTGGGGAAAAGACCCGGCCAGACGGTGGACCGAGGTTGTGGATACAGGTTCTTACAGCGCGGCCACGCACTCGATCTCCACCCGCGCGTCCTTGGGCAGCGCCGCCACCTGATAGGCGGCCCGGGCGGGATAGGGGGCGGCGAAGAACTGGGCGTACACCTCGTTCATGGCGGCGAAGTCGGCGATGTCCTTGAGCATCACGGTGGTCTTGACCACATGGGACATGTCCAGCCCCTCCGCGGCCAGGATGTTCTTGATGTTGGTCAGGGATTGACGGGTCTGGGCGGCCACGTCCTCCCCGGCGAAGGCCCCGGTGGCGGGGTCGATGGGCAGCTGGCCGGACACGTAGACCACGCTGCCACAGCGGACAGCCTGGGAATAGGGGCCGATGGCGGCGGGGGCGTTGTCGGTATGGATGGCTTTGTTCATGGGGATCAGTTCTCCTTTATCGTTTATCGTTTGATATGCTCTCCGGCCACGGGGAAAGCAGGCTCCTTGGGCAGTATATCACAGATCTCGGCCTGTGAAAAGGGCCACTTTGGGACGGCCGCGCCGTCCCGGACGGTGGGCAGGTCCAAAGGTCCGGCCTAGCACAGCTCCACCGTGTAGGCCAGCCGTTTCTCCTCTCCCGGGGCCAGCCGGACGGCGTGGCGCTTGCCGGCGAACTCGCCGTCCTCCTCCTCCCAGGCGGCGCAGCCCTGCCAGGGCTCCAGGCAGATATAGGGGGCGTCCGCCTTGGCCATGGTCCAGAAGGCCACCATGGGGAACTGGCCGAAGTCCATCCGGATCCCTCTGCCCCCGTCCTTGTGGCGCAGGGTGACGCGCTTGGAGCGCAGCCCCTCGAAGATCAGGGTGTCCACCTCGTCAAAGACCTTGTGGTCCAGGGCGATGGTGTCGCCGCCCTCCAGCCCCGGCCCCAGAAGCCCGGCCCGCAGCAGCCCCTGCTCGGTGGGGATCAGCGGCCTCACGTCCTCCTTCTGCTCGAACACCAGGCGGTAGTCCTCGAACCGCTCCCCCGCCCGCATCGGGCAGTTGAAGCCGGTGTGGCCCCCCACGCAGAACAGCAGGCCCTGCTCGCCGGGGGCGCTCACCTCGAAGCTGGTGGAAAATCCCTTCCCGGTGAGCTGGTGGCGCACCCGAAGCACGAACGCAAAGGGGTACTGCTCCAGGGTCTGGGGGGAGTGACGCAGCTCCAGCACGGCATAGTCCTCCCCCCGCTCGGCCACGGAAAACTGGCTCTGGCGGGCGAAGCCGTGGCGGCCCATGTGATAGGGCTTCCCGTCCACATGCACCGTCTGATCCTTCAGCGCGCCCACCACGGGGAACAGGTTGGGGTTCCTCCCCGGCCAGAAGGCGGGGTCGCCCTGCCAGATGTACTCCACGCCCTGCTCGTCCCGGAAGGACACCAGCTCGCCCCCCAGGGTGTCCACGGCGGCGGTATGCCCCCCTCGTCTCAGCTCGATCCTCATGTTCCCTCTCCTTTCAGCTCTCCGGCCACAATTCCTCCGGGTACAGCCCCGACTCCGTCATAGCCGCGATGGCGGCGGTGACGGAGGGCTTGTCCTCCCGGTAGGTGACGCCGTACCACTTGTCCTCGCTGGGCAGCACCCGGACCTCCGCCCTGCCCTCCCGGATGAGCTGGTCCACCACGGTGGGCAGGAAGTACTCCGCCTTCAGGGGGGCCTCCGCCAGGGCCTTGTCCAAAAAGGCGGGGAACCGGGCCTGGGCCTCGTCCAAAAAGCTGCGGGTGAACCCCCACATGTTCATGGACACCAGAGTATCGCCGGCCAGGGCGGTCCAGCTCTTCCCGCCGTCCTCGGTGTAGCGGGCGTCGTTCCCGTCCTTCTCGATCACGGTGCGCTCGTGTATGTCCACCAGCACCCCATCGCCGTCCACCTCGCACACCCCCCGGGCCACGGACCCGTGCTCCGTCACCGTGTTCCTCACCCGGTAGCCCACCATGGCGTAGGCGTAGCGCTCGCCGTCCCCATGGGCGCACAGGTAGTCGTAGATCTCCCGGTAGGCCGCCGGGCCGTAGTAGTCGTCGGCGTTGATGATGGCGAAGGGCCCGTCCACCACATGCCGGGCCGCCAGCGCCGCCTGGGCGGTGCCCCAGGGCTTGGTCCGCCCCTCCGGAACGGCGTAGCCCTCCGGCAGGTCGTCCATGGACTGGAACACGTACTTCACGTCCATGTGGCGCTCCACCCGGCGGCCCACCCGGGCCTTGAACTCCTCCTCGATCTCCCGCTTGATCACGAACACCACCGTCTCGAACCCCGCCCGGCGGGCGTCGAACATGGAGTAGTCCAGGATCACCTGGTCGTGCTCCCCCACCGGATCCAGCTGCTTGAGCCCGCCGTAGCGGCTGCCCATGCCCGCGGCCATGATGACCAGAACAGGCTTGCTCATCGTCCATCTCCCCTTTATTATTGATGTTTTCGGCGTTTATCCATATTACCTGCCGCAGCCCTCCCGGACCGCCCGGAGGCGCTCCACCGCCTCCTGCACCAGCTGGCCCATGCCCAGCTCCCTGACGCCCACCACCATGTTGTCGCAGTGGGCGATGGGCAGCAGGATGCGCTTGGCCGGACTCTGCCCCGCCGCCAGAGCCATGGCCGGTGTGATCTCCCCCAGCATGGCGTCGGCGATCACCACGCCGATGGGGGCCACGATCGCGTCCGCCGTCCGGCAGTTGACCACCACCGCGTTCTCCCCGGTGGCCGCCCGGTCCGCCCCCGCCTTCAGCATGGCGGAGGCGGCCAGGCTGTTGGTGCCCACCGCCGTCACCCTGTCGCCGGGGAACGCCTTTTTGATGGCCGCCACCAGCTGGCGGCCCACCCCGCCCCCCTGGGCGTCGATGACCAGGATATCCATGCCCTCACCTGCGCTTTCCTCGTTTTTTCAAATATATCACAGAGCTGAAAAAAAGTCACCCCCCAAATGGGACAAAGGGCCCATGCTTCCCCGCCTTTTCAAAAAAGACTTGCCAACACGGACAAATCGTCTATAATGGTGGGTATATGATAGGGGGATACCCCAACAGGAGGCGTTATCTATGTTCGATTTCCAATACTACGCGCCCACCCGGGTGGTCTTTGGCCGGGGCGTGGAGGCGCGCACCGGCAGCCTGCTCAAAGAGCTGGGGGCAAAGCGGGTGCTCCTCCACTACGGCGGGAGCAGCGCGGTGCGGTCCGGGCTGCTCTCCCGGGTGGCCGCGTCGCTGGACGAGGCGGGCATCGCCCACACCCAGCTGGGGGGCGTGGTGCCCAACCCCCGGCTGTCCAAGGTCCGGGAGGGGGCCAAGCTGGCCCGGGAGTTCGGCGCGGACCTGATCCTGGCGGTGGGCGGCGGCTCGGTGATCGACTCGTCCAAGGCCATCGGCTACGCCGTGGCCGAGCCGGACCGCGATGTGTGGGAGATCTATGACCGCAGGCGCACACCCAGGGCCTGCCTTCCGGTGGCCTGCGTGCTCACCATCGCCGCCGCGGGCAGCGAGATGAGCAACAGCAGCGTCATCACCAACGAGGACACCGGGGAGAAGCGGGGCTACCGCAACGACCTGTGCCGGGTGAAGCTGGCCCTGATGGACCCCGAGCTCACCACCACTCTGCCCCCCTATCAGACGGCGGCGGGGTGCACCGACATCCTCATGCACACCCTGGAGCGCTACTTCACCCAGGGGGGCAACATGGAGCTCACCGACCAGATCGCCGAAGGGCTCATGCGCACGGTGATGAAAAACGCCCTGATCCTCCGGGACGATCCGGCCAACTACGACGCCCGGGCGGAGGTGATGTGGGCCAGCTCTCTGTCCCACAACGACCTCACCGGCCTTGGGGCCAACGGCATGGACTTCGTCTCCCACGGCATGGAGCACGAGCTGGGCGGCATGTTCGACGTGACCCACGGCGCGGGGCTGTCCGCGGTGTGGCCCAGCTGGGCGCGCTATGTATACCGGGACTGCCTGCCCCGGTTCGTCAAGTTCGCCCGGACGGTGATGGACGTGGAGGGGACCTCCGATGAGGACACCGCCCTCAAGGGCATCGCCGCCCTGGAGGACTTTTTCCGCTCCATCCACATGCCCGTCACCCTGAAGGAGCTGGGGGTGGAGCCCACCGAGGAGCAGATCCTGGCCATGGCCGCCTCCTGCGCCAGGGGAGCCGGGGGCAAGAAGGGCACCGCCAAGCTGCTGTACGAGGCGGACATGGCGGAGATCTACCGCATGGCCCGGTGAGGGCCCGGCCATGACGGACACCCTGCGCACCCTGCTCCAAAAGCACCGGGAGATCGTCAGCTATATCTTCTGGGGCGTCATGACCACCGCAGTCAACTATGCGGCCTACTTCCTGCTGCGAAACGTCTTTCTGGTCCCCCTGGTGGCCGGCAACGCCGCCGCCTGGGCGGTGAGCGTGCTGTTCGCCTATTTCGTCAACAAGCTGTTCGTGTTCCGCTCCAAAGACTGGGCCTGGCGGGTGGCCCTGCGGGAGCTGTGGCAGATGGTGGCCTCCCGGATCTTCTCCCTGGGGCTGGAGACCGGCATCCTGTGGCTCTTTGTGGAGAAGCTCCTGCTCAACGAGTTCATCGTCAAGCTGGCGGCCAACGTGCTGGTGGTGATCGTCAACTATGTGTTGAGCAAATTCATTATTTTCAACAAAAAGACCGGCTGAAACAAGGAGGGCTGCGGGAGCGGCCCTCCTTTTCATCATATTTCTCTCCAGATCGGCCATACTACCTCCCAAAGAGGTGATGCGTTTGGGGTCCATCTGGGAAAAGACCGCCCAGCTGCCCGCCTTCGAGCCTTTGCGGCGGGACATCCGGGCCGACGCGCTGGTGATCGGCGGCGGGCTGGCGGGGCTGCTGTGCGCCCACGAGCTGGCCCGGGCCGGGCTGCGGTGCGTGGTGGCGGAGGCAGGCCGGATCTGCGGCGGCGCCACCAAAAACACCACCGCAAAGCTCACCGTCCAGCACGGGCTGGTGTTCCGCAAACTGCTCAAGGCGCTGGGGGCGGAGCGGGCCCGGGCCTATCTGGAGGCCAACCTGGCGGCGTTGGACCGGCTGCGGGAGCTGTGCCAGGATATCCCCTGCGGCTTCGAGGCGCGGCCCAGCTTCGTCTACTCCCTGGACAGCCGCAGGGAGCTGGAGCGGGAGCTGGACGCCCTGGAGGCGCTGGGCCATCCCGCCGCCCTGGCGGAGGACCTCCCCCTCCCTTTCCCCACAGCGGGGGCGGTGCGGTTCGACGGCCAGGCCCAGTTCCACCCGCTGAAGTTCGCCGCCGCCATCGCCCGGGACCTGCCCATCTTCGAGCACACCCGGGTGCTGGAGGTCAAGACCGGCCAGGCGGTAACGGAGCGCGGGACCATCCGGGCGGACCACATCGTGGTGGCCACCCACTTCCCCTTCCTGAACAAATTCGGCGCCTACTGGCTGAAGCTGTACCAGAGCCGGTCCTATGTGCTGGCCCTGGAGGGCGGGCCCGACCTGGACGGGATGTACCTGGACGCCAGCGGAAAAGGACTGTCCTTCCGAAACTTCGAAAATATGCTCCTGCTGGGGGGCGGCGGACACCGCACCGGAAAGCCGGGGGGCGGCTGGACCGGGCTGGAGGACTTCGCCCGCCGCCACTACCCAAAGGCCCGCGGCGCGGCCCGCTGGGCCGCCCAGGACTGCATGAGCCTGGACGGCGCACCCTATGTGGGGCCCTACTCCCCCCGCCTGCCCGGGCTGTATGTGGTCACCGGCTTCAACAAGTGGGGGATGACCTCCTCCATGGCGGCGGCCACCCTGGTGGCCGACCTGATCGCGGGGCGGGACAGCCCCTATCAGGAGGCGTTCTCCCCCGCCCGCTCGGTCCTCCACCCCCAGCTGGCCGCCAACGCCGGGGAGAGCGTCCTGACCCTGCTCACCCCCACCCGGCCCCGGTGCCCCCACCTGGGCTGTGCGCTGAAGTACGACCCCCAGGAGCACGCCTGGGAGTGCCCCTGCCACGGCTCCCGGTTCGACGGCGACGGAACGCTGCTGGACGGCCCCGCCACCGGAGACCTGATCCACGACCGGGCGAAGCGCCCCGGCCGATAAACGAGCGCCCCGGGCAGCCCCGGGGCGCTCATATCATATACTGGGCCTCCACCCCGGCTCAGATCTCCCGAACGCCCACCTGCCGCAGCCAGTCCTGGAGCTTCTTGGCCGGGAAGCCGGTGAGCGGGTACGGTTCGCCCCCCTTGCTGTGGATCGTCACCTGAGTGATGAACAGAGTCTTTTTCACGGAAAAGCCCTGGATCTCCTCCAGCGGCAGATCCATTTCCAGGCCGGGCACCATGCCGATCTTGAAGCACGCCCGCCGGTCGGTGATGTAGACGTTCCCCTGGAAGGGCTTCCGGCTCAGTCCCTGCTTGAGATAGAGGGACATCTGCCCGCTGCCCACCATCGTCTCGTCAGGCTGCAGCTGAAACTTTGCCATACATATCCACTCCTAACAAAATATCTGCCCGGCATATGCCCGGACGGACGGCGCGCCGGGCGCTCGAGTCTTTGAGAGGAGCTCCGCCTGCAAACTTGCCTGTCCTCTCAAACAATATATGTCTCCAACGCCCTTGTCAAGGACATCTCCCCACCGATCTTTGCAAAAGATCTATAGCGTCCCCACAGACCGGACCGGCGCGGCTTGAATCTTGCAAAAGCCGATCTGATGTGGTAAAATAAAGCGCTATATCCAGATCCTGCCCCCCGCCCGGCGGGGGCCATCACGTCAGAACGGAGACAGGTGTGCCTATGTACCTCAAAGCGCTCGAGATCCAGGGCTTCAAAAGCTTTCCAGATAAGACCGTGCTGGCCTTCGGCTCGGACATCACCGCGGTGGTGGGGCCCAACGGGTCGGGCAAGTCCAACATCTCCGACGCCATCCGCTGGGTGATGGGGGAGCAGTCCACCCGCACCCTGCGGGGGAGCAAGATGGAGGACGTGATCTTCAACGGCACGGAAAAGCGCAAGGGCCTGGGCTTTGCCGAGGTCACCCTGGTGCTGGACAACACCGAGCGCATCTTCCAGATGGAGGAGACGGAGGTGGCGGTGACCCGGCGGTACTACCGCTCCGGGGAGAGCGAGTACTACATCAACCGCCGGGCCTGCCGGCTGAAGGACATCAACGAGCTGTTCATGGACACGGGCCTTGGCCGGGAGGGCTACTCCATCATCGGCCAGGGCCGCATCGACGAGATCTTGTCCGTCAAGAGCGCCGACCGCCGGGAGGTGTTCGAGGAGGCGGCGGGCATCTCCCGCTTCCGCCACCGCAAGGAGGAGGCCGAGCGCAAGCTGGAGCGCACCCAGGAGAACCTGGTCCGGATCGACGACAAGATCGGCGAGCTGGAGCTCCAGGTGGAACCCCTGCGGGCCCAGGCGGAAAAGACCAGGAAATACAATATCCTCCGGGACGAGCTGAAGGGGCTGGAGATCTCCGTCTGGCTGGACCAGCTGGAGCACCTGCGGGCCAACAGCCTGAAGCTGAAGGGGGACGTGGAGGCGGCGGTGCGCCAGCGGGACGGCGCCCGGGACGAGGTGGAGCGGCTGTACGCCCAGAGCGCCGCCCTGGCCGAGCAGATGCGGGACAAGGACATCCAGGCGGAGGAGCTGCGGGGAAAACAGTCGGGCATGGACGAGCAGGTCCACTCCTGCGAGAACAGCATCGCCCTGCTGAAGCGGGACATCAAGAACAACAGCGAGAACGCCCAGCGCATCCGCCAGGAGCTGGAGCAGCAGGAGGGCCGGGCCGGGTCCATCGCCGCCCAGATCCAGGACGGCCGGGCCCGCCTGGACCAGATCGGCCGGGAGATGGCCGGCTGCCGCGCCCGGATCGACGAGCTGGCCCGGACCTCCCAGGAGGTGCTGGGCTCGGCGGGGAGCCTGAGCGAGGAGCTGGACCGCCTGCGGGAGCGGGAGCGGCTGGAGACCGCCTCCGCCGGAGAGGCCCGGGAGCTGCTGTCCGCCCTGGCCGCCGCCGCCCAGGAGCTGTACGACCGGGAGGAGAGGCTGGGCCAGGAGCTCCAGGAGCAGGAGGACAAGGCCGCCCAGGCCCGCCAGGCCCTGGAGGACGCCCAAAAGGAGCTGGACCGGGTCACCGAGGACCGGGACGCGGCCAAAAACGTGATCGGCGGCTATCAGATGCGCCTCCAATCCCGCCGGCGCAAGCTGGACCAGGCCCAGGAGCGCCACCGCCGCCTGCAGATGGACGAGAACAACCTGAACGCCCGGATCAAGATGCTCTCCGAGATGGAAAAGCTGTACGAGGGCTACTCCAAGGCCGTCAAGCTGGTGATGGGGGAGGCCGAGCGGGGCGGCCTGCGGGGCATCCGGGGCCCGGTGGCCAGCCTGATCCACGTCCCCGACCAGTACGCCGTGGCCATCGAGATCGCCCTGGGGGGCGCCATGCAGAACCTGGTGGCGGAGCGGGACGAGGACGGCAAGAACGCCATCAGCTACCTCAAGCGCCGGGACGGAGGCCGGGCCACCTTCCTGCCCATGAACACCATCCGCCCCGCCGACTTCCGGGACAGGGCCGTGGAGCGGGAGGACGGCTTCGTGGGCATGGGGGACGCGCTGATCTCCTTCGACCGGGAGTATGCCAACATTTTCTCCAATCTGCTGGGCCGGGTGGTCATCGCGGACAGCATGGACAAAGCCATGGCCATGGCCCGGAAGTTCGGCCACCGCTTCCGGATCGTCACCCTGGACGGCCAGGTGCTCAACGCCGGGGGCTCCATGACCGGCGGCTCGGTGTCCCGCTCGGCGGGCATCTTGAGCCGGGCCAACGAGCTGGAACGCTTGAATAAACAGAAGGACGGCCTTGCCGCCGACCTGAAAACGGCTTTTGACGAGCTGGCAAAGGCCCAGCGGGAGCTCACCGCCGCCCAGTACGAGCTGGACGCCGCCGCCGGACAGCTCCGGGAGGCGGAGGACGCGGTGCTCAAGTGGTCCGAGCGGGCGGACAGCGCGTCCGTCCAGCTGGCCGACCTGGAGCTGCGCCGCCAGATCCTGGCCGGGGACCGCGCCCAGGTCCGCCGCCGGATGGAGGAGAACACGGCGAACACCGCCCAGGCCAAGGCCCGCATCGAGGAATTGGAGGGCTCCGCCGCCGCCCTGCGCTCGGAGGGGGAGGCCAAGGCCCAGGGCCGCACCGCCCTCCAGGACAAGGTGTCGGCCCTCAGCGAGGAGTCCGCCCGGCACAGCGCAAAACTGGCGGGGCTGGAGGGGGAGCAGTCCGCCCTGAGCCAGTCCATCGGCGAGCTGGAGCGGCTGCGGGACGACCTGAGCGGCGACACCGCCAACCGCACCGCCATGATCGGCCAGTTCGAGCAGCAGAACGACTACCTCCTGCGCCGCATCCAGGAGGAGGAGGAGCGGCTGCAGCGGCTGCGCGCCGCCAGCCAGGAGGGGACCGCCGCCATCCGGCGGCTCAACGACGAGAAGCTGGCCCTGGAGGGCCGGCGCAACCAGGCCGACCGCCAGGCCCGGGACAAGAACAACGAGCTGAACAACATGGAGCGGGAGGTGGCCAACCTGGAGAACAAGGCCTCCGCCGCCGCCGTGGAGGAGTGCCAGCTGCTGGACAAGCTGTGGGAGAGCTACGAGCTGTCCCACGAGGCGGCCAGGGCCGAACGGGTGGAGCTGGAGTCGGTGCCCAAGGCCCAGCGGCGCATCGGCGAGCTGAAGCGGTCCATCTCTGCCCTGGGCAGCATCAACCCCGACGCGGTGGAGGAGTTCGCCCGGGTCAACGAGCGCTACACCTACTTCACCGGCCAGCGGGACGACGTGGCCAAGGCGAAAAAGGAGCTGCAGGACATCATCGCCCAGATCACCGGGGAGATGACGGCCATTTTCAAGGAGCAGTTCGCCCTGATCGACCAGGAGTTCCGAAAAGCCTTCGCCGAGCTGTTCGGCGGCGGCAAAGCGGAGCTGATCCTGGACGATCCGGAGGACGTGCTGGGCTGCGGCATCGAGATACGGGCCCAGCCCCCCGGCAAGACCATCCAGCACATGAGCTCCCTGTCCGGCGGAGAGCGGGCGCTGATCGCCATCGCGCTGTACTTCGCCATCCTGAAGGTGCGCCCCACCCCCTTCTGCGTCATGGACGAGATCGAGGCGGCCCTGGACGAGTCCAACGTGGTGCGCTACGCCAGGTACATGCGGCGGATGAGCGGCAAGACCCAGTTCATCGTCATCACCCACCGCCGGGGCACCATGGAGGAGGCCGACGTGCTCTACGGCGTCACCATGCAGGAGAAGGGCGTGTCCCGTATGCTGACCATCGACCTGAACGATGTGGAGAAGGAGCTGGATATCAAATGATGGAGAAGCGCTGTTCCAACTGCGGCGGCATCATGCAGTATCAGGGCGACGACAAGATCCAGCTTGGCCAGACGGGTCTCTTGCTGGGGCATTTGCCCAATCTGTGGCGCGGGGCCCTCTACGTGGAGATCTGGGAGTGCCCCCAGTGCGGCAAGCTGGACCTCTATCGGGGGGAAGGTCCCCGGGAGGAGGAGGGACGCATGGCCCAGACGGTCTGCCCCAGCTGCGGAGCGGAACACGACCTGGACGATCCCAAATGCCCCGGCTGTGGGGCGAAAAACCCCAATATTATAAGATAAAGGAAGTTTGTTATGGGCTTTTTTGACAAGATCAAGAAGATCGGCATCTTCAACGGCTTTTCCGAGCTGACCGAGGACTTTTACGAGGAGCTGGAGGAGTCCCTGGTCATGGCCGACCTGGGGGCGGAGATCACCATGGAGGCGGTGGACAAGCTGCGGGAGCGGTGCAGGTCCCGGGGGATCAAGGACACCGAGGGCGCCCGCCAGTGCATGCGGGAGATCCTGGCGGAGTATCTGGACCTGGGCGGGGCCTATGTGGACATGAGCAATAAGCCCGCGGTGATCTTGTTCATCGGGGTCAACGGGGTGGGCAAGACCACCTCCATCGGCAAGCTGGCTGCCCACTGGAAAAACGTGGGGCGCCGCGTGGTGCTGTGCGCCGGGGACACCTTCCGGGCCGCCGCCGCCGAGCAGCTCACCATCTGGGCCGACCGGGCGGGGGTGGACATCGTCAAACAGCACGAGGGGGCGGACCCCGCCGCCGTGGTGTACGACGCGCTGTCCGCCGCCAAGGCCCGAAAGGCGGACGTGGTGCTGGTGGACACCGCCGGGCGGCTGCAGAACAAGGCCAACCTGATGAGCGAGCTGAACAAGATCAGCCGGGTGATCGACCGGGAGTGCCCCGGCTCCAGCCGGGAGACCCTGCTGGTGCTGGACGCCACCACCGGGCAGAACGGCCTGATCCAGGCCAAGGAGTTCTCCAAGACGGCGGGGGTGACCGGCATCGTGCTCACCAAGCTGGACGGCACCGCCAAGGGGGGCATCGTGGTGGCCATCGCCAAGGAGCTGGGCGTGCCGGTGAAGTTCGCCGGGGTGGGCGAGGGAGTGGACGACCTCCAGCCCTTCGACGCCGCCGCCTTCACCGAGGCCCTTTTGTGACAATATTTACACTCCCGTCATGAATTTCACAGCGGGTGGAGCTATAATAAAAAGAATGGATAAGAATGGGGGCGTGTTTGGATGAAACTGGTGCTGGCCAGCAAAAACGCGAAAAAACTCAAGGAGATGAACGAGATCCTGTCCGGCATGGGGGTGGAGGTGTGCCTCCAGGCCGACGCGGGGGTGGATGTGGACGTAGAAGAGACCGGGAGCACCTTCGAGGAGAACTCCCTGCTCAAGGCCAGGGCGGTGATGGAGGCCAGCGGCCTGGCCGCCATCGCCGATGACTCCGGGCTGTGCGTGGACGCGCTGAACGGCGCGCCGGGGGTGTTCTCCGCCCGGTACGGCGGGGAGGGGCTGGACGACGCGGGGCGCTACCGCCTGCTGCTGTCCAACATGCCCAGGGGCCAGGCCAGGACGGCCAAGTTCGTGTCCGCGATCGCCTGCTGCTTCCCCAACGGCGACGTGCTCACCGCCCGAGGGGAGTGCCCCGGCACCATCGCCTTCGCCCCCATGGGGGAGGGCGGCTTCGGCTACGACCCGGTGTTCTTCCTGCCCAAGCTGAAAAAGACCTTCGCCCAGCTCTCGCCGGAGGAGAAGAACGCCATCTCCCACCGGGGGCTGGCGCTGCAGGCGTTCCAGGCCGAACTGGAAAAATATTTGAACAGATAAGGAGCATATATGGGAGATCTGACAAGCAAGCAGCGCTCACAGCTGCGGGGGCTGGCCAACGAGCTGGACACCATCGTCCACATCGGCAAGGACGGCATCGGCCCCAATCTGACCAAGCAGGCGGACGACGCCCTGGAGGCCCGGGAGCTGATCAAGGGCAAGGTGCTGGAGAACAGCCCCCTGTCCCCCCGGGAGGGGGCCCAGGCGCTGGCCCAGGCCACCCGGAGCCAGGTGGTCCAGGTGATCGGCACCAAGTTCGTGCTGTACCGGGAGACCCACAGCAAGCCCAAGGACAAAAGGATCGTGCTGGTGAGATAGGCATCCCCAAAACTTTTTTGGAGAGGGTGGTCCCTTTGAAGATCGGCATCTACGGCGGCAGCTTCAACCCCCCCCATCTGGGGCACCTGGCGGCGGCCAGGGCGGCCATGGCCGCTCTGGAGCTGGACAGGCTGGTGTTCATCCCGGCGGGCGACCCGCCCCACAAGGAGCTGGCCCCCGGCAGCCCCGGCCGGGCCCAGCGGCTGGAGATGGCCCGCATCGCCGCCGACCAGCTGCTCCTGCCCGCCCAGACCGAGGTGTGGGACACCGAGCTGCACCGGGAGGGCAAGAGCTACACCGCCGACACCCTGGAGGAGGCCGCGGCCCGCTGGCCCGGCGACCAGCTGTGGCTGCTGATGGGGACGGACATGTTCCTCACCCTCCACCTGTGGGCGGAGCCGGAGAAGATCCTGGCCCTGGCGGGGGTGTGCGCCTTCGGCCGCACCGAGGAGGACGGCGAGGCGGTGTTCGCCCCCCAGCGGGAATTCCTGGACCGGGAGTTCCACGCCAAGATCGCCACCATCACCGTCCCCGGCCTGGTGGACATCTCCTCCACCCGGCTGCGGGAGCTGCTGGCCCAGGGAAAGGGCCGGGAATTTTTGCCCGAAGCGGTCTACGGTTACATCTTGCGGGAAAAACTATATGGGACCCAGGCCGACCTGGGACACCTGAGCCTGGAGGATCTGCGGTGCGTGTCCTACTCCATGGTGTACGCCAAGCGGCTGGCCCACATCAAGGGCTGCGAGGAGGAGGCGGCCCGGCTGGCGGCGCACTGGGGCGCCGATGAGGGGCGGATGCGCCGGGCGGCCATCCTCCACGACTGCACCAAGTACTTCACCGTCCAGCAGCATCTCGACCTCTGCCGGCAGTACGGCATCCAGCTCTCCCCCCTGGAGCGCGCCACCGACAAGCTGCTCCACGCCAAGACCGGCGCGGCCCTGGCCCGGTATGTCTTTGGCTTCGACGACCTCTACGACGCCATCTACTACCACACCACCGCCCGGGCGGGGATGAGCCTGGAGGAGAAGCTGCTGTACATCGCCGACTACATGGAGCCCTGCCGGGACTTCCCCGAGGTGGCCGAGCTGCGCCGGCTGGCCTACTCCGACCTGGACGGGGCGGTGGCCATGGGGACGGCCCTGTCCGTCCAGGAGATGGTCCAGCGGGGCAAGGAGCTCCACCATGACACCAGGGAAGCTTTTGAATACTATGGGAAAGAGGATCAGACATGAGCGACCAGTCCAACATGCCGCACGAGCGGGGGCCTGAGCAGTCCGGGCCGGGAAAACGGCTGGAGAAAAAGACCAGACCGGCCCTCTCCCCCGCCCAGGCCCGAAAGAGAAAAGAGAAGATCGTCATGATCGTGATGATCGTGCTGGCGGTGGTGATGGTCATCGCGGCGGCCATGGCCATGCTGTACGCCCGGTGGGTAAAAAAGCCTCCCCTGCCCCCGGACACCAGGCCGTCGGGCTCCCCGGTGAGCACCGGCCCCCTGGACAGCCCGGACCCGGAGGCCACCCTGGGCTTCGATGCCGTCCAGCCCAAGGTGGGCGGGGCCCGGAAGAGCAAGGAGATCTACACCTTCCTGATCTTTGGCTCCGACGTGGCCTCCGGCCTCACCGACACCATGATGGTGGCCACCTACGACATCACCAACCAGAAGGCCGCCGTCATGTCCCTCCCCCGGGACACCATCGTCAACAACACCGGCCACCGCATCACGGACAAGAAGCTGAACGTGGTGTACACCCTGTGGGGCGAGGGAGACGAGGGCGTCCAGGCCCTCAGGACCGAGGTGTCCGAGCTGGTGGGCTTCACCCCCGACTACTATGTGCGCATCGACTGGGAGCTGGTGGGCGAGATGGTGGACGCCATCGGCGGCGTGTGGTACGAGGTGCCCTTCCTCATGGTGTATAACGACCCCTTCCAGGACCTGAACATCTACCAGGAACCGGGCTACCGGCAGATATCCGGCGACGACGCCATGCAGATCGTCCGCTGGCGGAAGAACGACCCCGGCTTCCCCAACCCCGGCGACGGCAGCGACCTGTACCGCCTCCAGATGCAGCAGGGTTTCCTGAAGGCGGTGCTCAAGCAGACCCTCCAGATCAAGAACGTCACCCGCATCGGCCAGCTGGCCGAGCTGTTCGGCAACCGGGTGGACAGCGACCTGTCGGTGGAGAACATCTTCTGGTTCGCCCAGGAAGCCATCATCGGCGGGCTCCAGGTGGACGACGTGGAGTTCTGCACCATGCCCGTGGCCTCGGGCAGCTATTACCAGGCCAAGTATGACACGGATTATCCCTTTGTCTACCCCATCCAGAGCCAGCTGCTCCCCCTCATCAACGAGAAGCTCAACCCCTTTGTGGAGCAGGTGACCATCCGCCAGCTGGACCTGATGAGCCAGGCCCCCGACGGGTCGCTGCGCTCGTCCACCGGGCGGCTGGCCGACCCCTCCGTGGGGGTGGTCCAGGTGAAGCCCACCCCGCCGCCGGAGGAGAGCGAACCTGTGCAGAGCGGCGGACCCACACAGAGCAATGAACCCCAGGGCAGCGCCCCGGTGGCATCCGAGCCTTTGCCCAGCGGGGCGGTGGAGCCGCCCCCGGCCTCCCAGCCGGTGGATACCCAGCCCCCGGCCACCGGCCCGGCGGAACCGGACCCCCAGCCCACCCAGGCCGGGGAGCCCGCCGGCGGGGACTGGGGCGAGACGCCGGAATAAGCGTTGGGACGGGCGGCCCGGCCGGGCGCCCGATCCCAGCACCACAACAAATGGAGGATATCTTATGCTGAACGAACAAGAAATGATCGCCATCACCGTCAAGGCCCTGGACGATAAGAAGGGCAAAGACCTCAAGGTGCTGCGCACCGCCGACCAGACCACCCTGGCCGACTACTTCATCATCTGCTCCGGCAGCTCCAACACCCAGGTGCGGGCGCTGGCCGAGGCGGTGGAGGAGGCCATGTCCAAGGCGGGAGAGGAGCCCCACCACATCGAGGGCCACCGGGGCGGCCAGTGGACGCTGATGGACTATTCCAGCGTGGTGGTCCACATCTTCACCGATGAGGGCCGGGAGTTCTACGGCCTGGAGCGGCTGTGGTCCGACGCCCAGGCGGTGGACGTGTCCCAATATCTGACGGCCCAGGCCGAGTGAGGACGTGAGACGATGGAAAACGAGACGAAAAAGGTGATGCTCTCCGGCATCCAGCCCAGCGGGGAGCTCCATCTGGGCAACTATCTGGGCCCCCTGCGCCACTGGCCGGAGATGATCGACGAGTTCGACTGCTATTTCTTCCTGGCGGACCTGCACACCATCACCGTCCGCCAGGACCCCGCCGAGCTGAGAAAGCGCACCCTGACCCTGATCGCCCAGTACATCGCCTGCGGGCTGGACCCGGAAAAGTGCGTGCTGTTCATCCAGTCCCACGTCCCCGCCCACAGCCAGCTGGGCTGGGTGCTGGACTGCTACACCATGTTCGGCGAGCTGTCCCGCATGACCCAGTTCAAGGACAAGTCCGCCCGGAACGCCGACAACATCAACGCGGGGCTGTTCACCTACCCGGTGCTGATGGCGGCGGACATCCTGCTCTATCAGCCCGACTTCGTCCCCGTGGGGGAGGACCAGAAGCAGCACGTGGAGATCTGCCGGGACATCGCGGGCCGCTTCAACGGCATATACGGCGACGTGCTCAAGGTGCCCCAGCCCTACATCGCCAAGGTGGGGGCCAGGATCATGAGCCTGTCCACGCCGGACAGCAAGATGTCCAAGTCCCAGCCCGAGGGCTGCGTGTTCCTCATGGAGAAGCCGGAGGACATCGCCCGGAAGTTCAAGCGGGCGGTCACCGACAGCGACACCCAGCGCTGCGTGCGCTGGGACCCGGAGCACAAGCCCGGCGTGTCCAACCTGATGCAGATCTACGCCTCCGCCACCGGCAAGAGCTATGAGGAGATCGAGCGGGAGTTCGACGGGCTGGGCTACGGCAGGTTCAAGCCCGCCGTGGGCGAGGCGGTCGTCGAGACCCTGCGGCCCATCCGGGAGGAGACCGCGCGGCTGCTGGCCGACAAGGCGTATCTGGAGAGCGTCTACCGGGCGGGCGCGGAGCGGGCCGCGTATGTGGCGGAAAAGACCCTGCGCAAGGTGTACAAAAAGGTGGGCTTCCTGCCCCGCTGAGGCAGGCCCGCCCCGCAAGACAGATAGAGGGGCGGCGGACCGCCCCGCAAAGGAGCGAAATTCCGTTGATCAATTTGAGTAAGATCATGACCTCCCAGGAGATCTGGAGCGTGCTGCTCTCGCTGGCGCTCTCGGCGGCGGTGGCCTTCGCCGCCACGCCGCTGGTGAAGGCGCTGTCGGTGAAGGTGGGGGCGGTGGACGTGCCCAAGGACGGCCGCCGGATGCACGACCACCCCATCCCCCGGATGGGGGGGCTGGCCATCTTCCTGGGCTTTCTGGCCGCCGTGCTGCTGTTCGTCCCCTTGGACACGGAAAAGCGGGGGATGCTGCTGGGGGCGGTGGTGATCGTGGTGCTGGGCATCTTCGACGACATCTACGCCCTGCCCGCCAAGCCCAAGTTCCTGGTGCAGATCGCCGCCGCCCTGATCGCCGTGCTGTCGGGCAACCTGATCGACGTGCTGTCCAACCCCAACATCTTCAGCCCCGACCCCGTGTGGCAGCTGGGCTGGCTGGGCTATCCGGTGACGGTGATCTGGATCGTGGCCATCACCAACGCCGTCAACCTGATCGACGGCCTGGACGGGCTGGCCTGCGGCGTGTCCACCATCAGCGCCATGACCATGCTGGTCATCGCCCTGCTGGTCAGCGTCAACGAGCTGGAC
Organism: uncultured Oscillospiraceae bacterium; assembly: GCA_910588495.1. GTDB lineage: Bacteria > Bacillota > Clostridia > Oscillospirales > Oscillospiraceae > Enterenecus. The sequence continues at coordinate 26,124 of CAJUPU010000002.1, forward strand.
GTGGCGGTGATGATGGCCGCCCTGGCCGGGGCGTGCATCGGCTTTCTGCCCTATAACTTCAACCCTGCCAAGATCTTCATGGGGGACACCGGCTCCACTTTTTTGGGCTTCATCATGGCCACGGTGTCCATAAACGGGATGTTCAAGCAGTACGCCATCATCTCCTTCGTGGTGCCCTTCCTCATGCTGGGCCTGCCCATCTTCGATGTGTGCTTCGCCGTGGTGCGGCGGGTGTCCCACGGGCAGAGCCCCATGCAGCCCGACCGGGGGCATGTCCACCACCGGCTGATCGACATGGGCTTTTCCCAGAAGCAGGCGGTGGGGGTGCTCTATGTGATCTCCGCCATCCTGGGCCTGTCCGCCGTGGTGCTCACCGCCAGCGGCGCGGTGAAGGCCATGGTGTTCCTGCTGACCATGGGGGCGGCGGCGGTGATCGCCTGGCGGGTGTTCCTGCCCGCCGGCCTCCACGAGAGGGGCGCGGAAGAGGAGCGCTCCGAGGCGGCGGAGGGCTCCGCCCAGCCCGGAGAGAAGGAGGAGGACAGCCATGGATAAGCTGAAGGTGATGACCATATTCGGCACCCGGCCGGAGGCCATCAAGATGGCCCCGCTGGTGAAGGAGCTGGAGGCCCGGCCCGAATTCGACAGCCTTTGCTGCGTCACCGCCCAGCACCGGCAGATGCTGGACACGGTGCTGGACATCTTCAAGCTGGAGCCCCAGTTCGACCTGGACATCATGGAGGCCAGCCAGACCCTGTCCACCATCACTTCCAAGTGCCTGCTGGGGCTGGAGGGGGTGTTCAAACAGGTCCGGCCCGACCTGGTGCTGGTCCACGGGGACACCTCCACCACCTTCGCCGGGGCGCTGGCCGCCTTCTATCAACAGATCGCCGTGGGCCATGTGGAGGCGGGGCTGCGCACCGGGGACCGGTACTCCCCTTTCCCGGAGGAGATGAACCGGTCTATGGTGGGGCGGCTGGCCGACCTGCACTTCTGTCCCACTGAGGCCAACCGCCGCAATCTGGAGGCGGAGGGGATCACAAAGGGGCTGTTCGTCACTGGCAACACGGTGATCGACGCCCTCCAGACCACGGTGGCCCCCGAGTTCTCCTTCGCGGAAGAGGTGCTGAACGGCCTGGACTACGGAAAGAAGAAGGTGATCCTGGTCACCTGCCACCGCCGGGAGAACTATGGACAGCCCATGGAGGACATCATGGCCGCCCTGTCACGCGTCGCGTGGACCCACCCCGAGGCAGAGCTGGTCTACCCGGTGCATCTCAGCCCGGTGGTGCAGGAGTGCGCCCACCGGCATTTAGAAGGCGTCGAAAACATCCATCTCATCGCCCCGCTGGACGTGGAGGAGATGCACAACCTGATGGCCCGCAGCTACTTGGTGATGACCGACTCCGGCGGCTTGCAGGAAGAGGCCCCCGCCCTGGGCAAGCCGGTGCTTGTCCTCAGAAAAGAGACCGAGCGGCCAGAGGCCGTGGAGGCCGGGACGGTGAAGCTGGCCGGAGTGGACTATGACCGCATCACCGAATTGGCAGACCAGCTGTTGGACGATCCCGCCGCCTATCAGGAGATGGCCCACGCCGTCAACCCCTATGGGGACGGCAAAGCCTGCCGCCGGATCGCCGACGGCATCCTGTACCACTTCGGCCGGACCGGCCGCCCGCCGGAGCCCTTCAAAAGCTAGATGGAGGACAAAAAGCGCACGGTGATGGCCGTGGTCATCATCACGGTGGTGCTGGCGGCGGTGCTGTACAGCTTTTTTCTCAACCTGTTCGCCCCCCTCCCCCGCCTGGAGGTGGCCGATCCCGACGCTTCCCAGAGCGTGGACCCCCTGGGCGGAGAGAGCGGGCGTCCCGCCGGAGTGGTGGTGGAGGTCACCCCCCAGACGGTGCAGAGCCTCATCGCCTCTCTGGAGCGGTACGAGAGCTACCGCCGGACGGTGGCGGTGGAATATCTCGAGCAGGGCCGTTCCCTGGGGACGGTGACCGCCCAGGTGTGGGCGGACGGCGGCTGGACCCACACCTCGGCCCAGCTCAGCTCCGGCGCGGTGGAGCACACCGTGGTGGGGGAGGGCAAACTGTGGCTGTGGTACGGCAGCGGCCCCCAGGTGTACTCCGGCCCGGCGGCGGAGCGGGCCGCCGACCTGTCCCAGCGCCTGCCCACCTATGAGGACGTGCTGGCGCTGGACAAACGGTCCATCACCGGCGCGGGCTATGAGGAACGGGACGGCCAGCCCTGCGTGTTCGTGGAGGCCAGGACCGGCCCCTCCGCCACCGAGCGCTACTGGGTATCGGTGAGCAGCGGCCTTTTGACCGCCTCGGAGCTGGAGCAGGGCGGGGACGTGGTGTACGCCATGACCGCCCGGGACATGGTTAGCCCCTTGGAGCAGACCCAGGGCGTTTTCACCCTGCCCGGCGGCACGGTGCTCCACCATGTGGGAGAATGAGGCCCCCTACCCTTTCGCCTCATCATCCCCCAATCCCAGCAGGAGCAGGAGCCCCAGGGTGATGATCAGCTCCAGGTTGTCCCCATCCTCCAGATAGAGGAAGAGGATGATCAGCACCAGCAGGATGTCCCCAGTGTCGAACTTTTCCAGAGAAAAGTGCTGCTTCACCCCGTCCAGCAGCTGGCCCAGTCCCCGGGTCACCTCCCCCACAAGGTCGTTTTTGGACCGCATGGGCTCGGCCGGGCGGTTCATGCCGCCGGGGCGTCCGGGGCCGGGACCCCGGCGGGGCTGGTCCCAGCGGCCCTGGCCCGGCTGGCTCTGGGGCTGGGGCTCCGGGTCCAGCAGGACGAAGCTGTCGCCGTCCAGATAGCGGTTATACATGGCTGTCCTCCTTGCGGGCGCGGAACAGATCCAACCCCGAGCGGATCAGCCGGGACAGCTTGGCGATCTGGATCGCCTTGTCCAGCTTGGCATACCGCTCCTCCCGCACAAAGGGCCGCAGGGCCTCCAGCAGCGCGGTCCGCTTGTCGTCCCCGCCGCCGGTGAACTGTCCGATGAGCCCTGCGGCGGCGGACAGGGTGCCCATGTCCAGTCCTCCCAGCGCGCCCAGCATCCCCTCCAGCCCGCCGCCGGGCGGCCCGGGGGCCGCCGGAGGCGGGCTGGGAGCTGTCTGGGCCTGGGGCGCGCCGTCCCCGTCCTGGGCGGGGGCCGCTTCGCCCTGTTCCGGGGGCGCAGGCGGGGCCTGGGGCGGGTCTTGGGGCGCCCCCCCCTGCCCTCCCCCGCCCAGGTTCAGGGACTGGGCCAGGGACATGATCTGGGCCATGGCCTGGGGGTTGCCCAGGATGTTTTCCAGTTTTTCCTCCAGCTCGCCCATACCGGTCCCCTCCCTTCCGCAGCCCTTTGTCCGTCTACTTCATGTTTTCTCTCATCTTTTGGATGAGTTTGGCCCCCTCCGGGTCATTCATCAGCCGGCGGATCGCACCCGCCAGCTGGGACGCGTCTCCCTTCGCGGCCCGCTCCGCCGCCGACTCCAGGTCTCCGGTGCTCTGACTGAGCATGGCGAAGATCCGCTGGGTCTCCGGCGCGTCCCGCAGCTTCTCCAGCTTGGACGGGTCCTTCATGAGGCGGCTGGCCTCTTTTCCTTGCAGCAGCTCGTCAAAATTCGGCATAGGTATCCCTCCGTTCACTGACAGTATATGTGCGCAGAGAGAAATGGTGACCAATATGAAGATCTTAGTGTTTTCAGATTCCCACGGGCGGCTGGGCCCCATGCTGGACGCTGTGGAGCGGGAGAAGCCCCACCGGGTGTTCTTCCTGGGGGACAACTACCGGGACGGCCAGGCGCTGGTGGATGCCTATCCCGACCTGCCCGTGGAGCTGGTGCGGGGCAATTGCGACTGGGACAAGGGCCCGGACGAGCTGCTGGTAGAGGCGGAGGGCGTGCGGTTCCTGCTCACCCACGGCCACCGCTACTACGTGAAGAGCGGCACGGGCTACCTCTCCCGGGCCGCCCGGGAAAAGGGGGTGGCGGTGGCCTGCTTCGGCCACACCCACGAGAGCATGAACATGCCCGACCACGGGGTGTGGCTGCTCAACCCGGGCACCATCGGCGGGGTGCACAACCGGGTGGGCTACGGGGTGGTCTCGATCGCGGACGGAAAATTCCGCATCGACCTGAGATAAAAAGATCCCCGGCGCTTTCGCGCCGGGGATCTTCACGTTTTGGGGCACACTGTCTCAGGCGTGGCTGTGCCGGGCGCGGCCGTCCTCTGTGCGGAAGAGCAGCGTCAGGCACCATAGGGCCGCCAGACCCACGATGGTGTAGACGATCCGGGCCAGCCAGGTGCCGGGGCCGCCGGAGATGAACGCCACCAGGTCGAAATCGAACAGCCCGATGGAGCCCCAGTTCAGCCCGCCGATGATGGCCACCGCCAGGGCGATCTTATCCAGGAACACGGTACGAACCTCCTTTGACCGGGGCGCGCTTTTGAGGCGTGCCCCGCTTTTTCTCACGGAGGTAGTTTGCACCGGACAAGATCCGCTATGCTGGAAATTTTTTCGACGGTCTTTCGCTCACTCCACCGAGATGGACTGGCTGGCGGGGATGACGCACACATAGCTCTTCCCCCGGCCCAGGGCCAGCGGGGAGCCATCCTCGTTGAAGTAGCGCAGCTGGCTCTCCGCCCCGCCCTTCTCCCACTTGATGGGCACGATCTTCCCGCCGCAGGCAAACCAGCCGCTGCCGGACTTCAGGTCCACCTTTACCCGGCCCGCATCGTCCTGGATAACATAGGTGGTCTGGAGCACCAGCAGGTTGGTCACTCCGATCTGGCTGCCGTCGTTGCCGTCTATGTAGGGCCCGCCGTACTCCTCCACCATGTAGAGCCCGCTGGAAGGATAGTAGCGGAACACCCCGGTCTTATAGCTGGAAAAGGGGACGGTCACTGTGGCGGCGGCGCTGCCCCCGGCGGGGATGCCGTCGTCGGTGAAGGTCATCTCATAGCGGTAGCCCTCGCTGTGCTCCTCCAGCTCCCGCTGGGAGAGCATGTCCGTGATGGCCTGGCCGGAGGTGAGCAGAGAGTGCTCGAAGCCGAACTCATGCCCGGCCACCCGCTGCCGGTCCCGCCAGAACATCCCGGCCTCCTTGCTGGAATAGTAGCCGTTGACCCCGTCCACCGTGAACAGGCCCCGGCTGTTTTTCGTGTTGTAGAACTCCGGGCTGCCCCCGGCGTGGATGAACACCGCATCGTGGCCCTTGGCGATCTCCCAGTAGTACTGCCGGGCGGAGCGCACCGAGCCGACGAGGCCCAGCTGGGACGGGTCCTGATACACTGCCAGCATCCGGGTGATCCCCCCCTCCGCCAGCAGCTCATAGATGATGTCCGCCTGGCCGTTTCCCTGCTGGGGCAGGGCGGCCTTCAGGTTGTTGAGCATCACCGCCGCCGGGCGCTTGCCGGACAGGTCCTCCTGGCAGGGCAGTCCGGTGAGGGGGTGATAGAAGGCGGGGGTGGGGCTGGGGGTGGGCAGGGGCTCCATGCTCTCCGGAGCGGCGGAGACAGGGACCTCCGCCGAGGGCGTGGGGTCCGGCTCCTTCTCTGAGCGGCAGGCCGTCAGGGCCAACAGCATAAAGGCGCACAGCAGACAGGTGAAGCGCTTCATTTCATTCCCTCCTCAAAGCGGGCCCGGCTGTCCGGGCAGGTATGGACCATTATACCATTTTTGTCGAAGCTTGTAAATGGACAGGGCGCATAAAATGGGCAGACCGGACCATATGGCCCGGTCTGCCCCGTTTTTCCTCACTGCGCGCCGTTGAACTCGTCGTAGAACCGGTTGTGGATCACCTGCACCGCCCGGTCCGCATCGCTGATGTGCACCAGCACGGAGACCTTGATCTCGCTGGTGGAGATCATATTGATGTTGATGCCCGCGCTGAACAGCGCCTCGAACATGGCGGCGGCCACGCCGGGGTTGTTCACCATGCCCGCACCCACGATGGACACCTTGGCGATGTTGTCCGACACGTCGATGTGGTCGAAGCGGATGGTGTCCCGATTGTCCTCCAGCAGCTTCTGGGCCAGCTCCATGTCGCCCTTGGCCACGGTGAAGCTGATGTCCTTGGTCTCGCTGCGGCCGATGGACTGGAGGATGATGTCCACGTTCACGTTGTTCTTGGCCAGCAGGGAGAAGATCTTATAGGCGATGCCCGGGGTGTCCTCCAGGCCCACCAGGGCCAGGCGGGCGATGTTCTTATCCTTGGCGACGCCGCTGATGTGGGATTTTTCCATGGTCTTGACGACCTCCTTCACTTTTGTGCCGGGTTTGCCGGAGAAGCTGGAGAGCACCTCCAGGTTCACGCTGTACCGCTTGGCCATCTCCACCGAGCGGTTGTGGAGCACCTGGGCGCCCAGGGTGGCCAGCTCCAGCATCTCGTCGTAGGTGATCTCGTCCAGCTTGTGGGCGGTGGGCACCAGCCGGGGGTCGGCGGTATACACGCCGTCCACGTCGGTGTAGATTTGGCACAGGTCCGCCCCCAGCGAAGCGGCGATGGCCACCGCCGACGTGTCCGACCCGCCCCGGCCCAGGGTGGTGATGTCGTCATACTTGTTCAGCCCCTGGAAGCCGGTGACGATGACGATGCGCCGCTTGTCCAGCTCCGCCCGGATCCGTTCGGCCTGCACCCGCTTGATACGGGCGTTTCCGTAGCCCGAGTTGGTGCGGAAGCCCGCCTGCCAGCCCGTCAGCGACACCACGGGGAAACCCATCCCCTCGATGGCCATGGCGCACAGGGCGCAGGAGATCTGCTCCCCGGTGGACAGCAGCATGTCGAGTTCCCGCTTGGAGGCGGCGGGGTTGATCTCCGCCGCCTTCCCGATCAGATCGTCGGTGGTGTCCCCCTGGGCGGAGAGCACCGCCACCACCCGGTCTCCCTTTTGATAAGTATCGGTGATGATGCGGGCCACGTTGCGGATCTTTTCCGCGTCCGCCACCGAGGACCCGCCAAACTTCTGTACGATCAATGCCATAAGTTTTTCATTCCTCTCATGGAGTTTTCCATGCCGTTTGGGGATTGCCGGACGCTCCGCCCGGTACTCCAGTTTATGCCGCTTCCTGCGCCACGCGCCTAAAGGGGGCCCCGCAACGCCGGCCTTCGCCCTCGCTTCGGTCCATCCGCGCGGCTCTCGACGGCTGCGCGCTTCTTGTCAGTCCAGCACCCGCAGGGCGTTGGACACCTCCAGCCCCGCCAGCGCCTGCTCCATCTGGGCCTGGGTGAGCTCGCCCTCGGTGAGGCAGGCGGACTCCACCCCGCCGCTCTCCCGCCGGGCCAGCAGCTTGCACCCCGGGAACCGGGAGCGCAGCTCCTCCGCCTTGGCCGCCGCCCGGACGTACCAGCGGCTCTTCAGCGCCTCGGTGCCGCAGGCGGTGTCCTCGCCGCCGGGCTCCCAGGACAGCGCCTTGCGGTGGCCCATGTTCCGGGCCACATCGATCACGTCGGCCACCACGGCGGAGGCGGTGGGCAGCTTGCCCGCCCCCCGGCCGTAGAACATCACGTCGCCGATGGCGTCCCCCCGGACGGAGATGGCGTTGAATACGTCCTCCACCCCGGCCAGCGGGTCGGACTGGTCCACCAGATGGGGGGCCACATAGGCGCACACCCGGCCGTCCTCCCCGTGGATGGCCCGGCCCAGCAGCTTGATCTTCCTGCCCGCGCTCTCGGCGTAGTCCACGTCCGCCAGGGTCACCCCGGTGATGCCCTGGGTGGGCACCTGGCTGGGGTCGATGTGCCGCCCGAAGGCGATGTCCGCCAGGATGCAGATCTTCCGGCAGGCGTCGTGGCCCTCCACGTCGGCGGAGGGGTCCCGCTCCGCGTAGCCGTTGTCCTGGGCCTCCTTTAGCGCCGCGCCGAAGGTGAGCCCCGCCCGGATCATCCTGGTCAAGATATAGTTGGTGGTGCCGTTGAGGATGCCGTAGATCTCCAGGATCTCGTTGGCGGCCAGGCACTGGCTCAGCGGCCGGATGATGGGGATGCCGCCCCCCACGCTGGCCTCGAAGAGGTAGCACACGCCTTTTTCCTTGGCCAGCTGGGTCAGCTCATAGCCCCGGGTGGCCACCAGCTCCTTGTTGGAGGTGACCACGCTCTTGCCCGCCTCCAGCGCCCGTCTGGTGAAGTCCAGGGCGATGGAAGCCCCGCCGATGGTCTCCACCACGATGTCCACCTCAGGGTCCTGCTCGATGACGCTGAACTCCTTCACGAAGCGGTCCGCGAAGGGGCTGTCGGGAAAGTCCCGCACATCCAGGATATACTTCAGGCGGATCAGTCCCCCCGCCTTGCGCTCGATGCTGCTCTCATGCCCGGTGAGCACCTCGGCCACGCCGGAGCCCACCGTACCGAAGCCCAATATCGCCACGTTTACCATCTCGCACCTGTCCCTTCCTTCGGCCTTCGATCCGCGGGACCGCCGGCCGGCAGTCCCCAAAAAGCCTATGATACCGTTGTATTTTGAACTTCTTAGACTATATCACGACTTCGGAGGATCCGCAATCGTCAACCTCCCTGCTTTTTCACCAAACCTTCCCCGCCCGCCGCCCGATTCTTTGGCACAATGAAGTAATACAGCGAAAATGTGCCCAAAAAAGACCGCCTGCCAGGGTGCTGACAGGCGGTCCGCAGGGGTTTTTCTCCCGGCCTACTGAGTGGGCCACATGGGCTGCCCCCACTGGTCCACCGGGATATAGGGCGGCTCCTCACTGGGCGTGGGCGGCGGCGTGGGCACCTCCACGCTGGGCGTGGGCGGCTCTACCGGCGGGAAGGACGGCTCCTGGATGGGCGGAAGGTAGGGCGTGTCCGTCACATCGGGGTCCTCGCTGCCGACGGGCCGGTCCGACTCCCACGGGTCCATGGACTCGGTGGGCGGCGGCGAGGGCTCCCAGCCCTCCACATGGACGTAGCAGTACCGCCTGTCCTCCGGGATGGCCTCATACCAGCTCACCAGGCCGCTGGCGTCCCCGATGTGGACGCTGGAGGTGGCCAGCTCCCGCTCATAATCCACCATATAGACGGTACGCACCGTCTCCTCCGGACACAGGGCCCCGGCCAGGTGATAGCGGCTGGTGGCCTCGCCGTTGGCGTCCAGGATGGGGCTGTCCATGCAGATCTGCACCGGCACATGACAGCTGCAGCTCTCCGATGGCACATCGTCGGCGAACAGCCGGAAGGACCTGGCCCGGCTGCCCCGAATGTCGGCGGCACAGGCGTCGTTGGCCCGCTTGCCGCAGTCCACGCAGATGGAGGCGGAGACCAGGTTCTCCGGCACCGGGAAGGCGGCGTTCTCCTTCCCTTCGTGGAGGGGCTCCATCACCTGCTTCCACAGCTTCATGGCCGGGCCGTAGCGGGAGCCTCTGTCGTCGATCTGCTCGTTCTCCTTGTAGCCCACCCACACCGCGGCGGTATAGTAGGAGGTGTAGCCGCAGAACCACAGGTCGTACTTGCTGTTGGTGGTGCCCGTCTTGCCCGCCACGGTCTGGCCGGGGATGCGGGCATAGGTGCCGGTGCCCGCGTTGACCACGGTGGTCAGCATGGAGTTGATATAATAGGCGGTCTTGGTGCTGATGGGCCAGGTGGACTCCGGCCGGTTGTCCCGGATGGTGTTCCCGTTGGCGTCCCGGATCTCCAGCACGGTGGTGGCCTTTTTGAACTCGCCGTTCCGGGGGAAGGAGGCGTAGGCCGCCGCCATCTCAAAGGTGGTCACGCCCCAGGTCAGCCCGCCCATGGACAGGGGGCTGCGGTCGATGTCCGACTTGACCTCCCCCAGGCTGTTCACATAGTAGGGTTCCAGGGTGGTGAAGCCGAACTTCTTCTCCATGAAGTCGTAAGACGCCTGGGGGGTCATCAGCTCCACCACCCGCAGGGCCACGGTGTTCAGCGACACGGTGACCGCGTCCGCCACGGTGGTCAGCCCCCCGTAGTTGGCTTCCACGTTCAGCGGCCAGAGCTTGCCGTTGAGCAGATAGGGGTTGTCGTCGAACACCGAGGCGGGGGTGATGAGGCCCATCTCGATGGCGGGGGCGTAGACGGACACGGGCTTGATGGCCGACCCCGGCTGGCGGCGGGAGGTGACCGGCCAGAGGGAGCCCCGGTTCACCGTCTTTTCCGCCGTGCTGCCCAAAGCCACCACATAGCCGGTGGCGTTGTCCACCACGGTGATGTTGGACATGGCCTTCTGGCCCCTTTTGGACACGTAGTTAGCCAGCGTCTCCGGGTCCTTATACACCGCGTCCACCGCCTCCTGGACCTCCGGGTCGTAGGCGCAGATGATGGACAGCCCGCCGCTGAACACCCGGGTCCGGCAGGCCTTCTCATCGTGGCCCGTCTCGTCCATCAGGGCCTGGGTGGCCTCCCGGATCACCGCCTCCACGTACCAGGAGTAGATGTTGGAGGGTTCGCTCTCCACGCCGTCCGGGTCCTCCGGGTCGGCTTTGCCCTGCCATTTGAACACCAGTGGCTCGGCGATGGCCGCGTCCCGCTGGGCCTCGGTGATATAGGCCTTGCCGTCCCTGGCGTCGTCCGGCTTGGCCATTTCCTTCAGGATGTTCTCCTGCCGGGCCTTGTTGAACTCGATGTTGGTCCACACCGACCCGCTGTCATAGGAGTTTTCCGCCCCGCAGTACTCGCACACCTTGTCCTGGGTCAGGGAGTAGAGCTTGCACTCCGGGTTCTGGCACTGGTAGCGCACCACCTCCACCACGCCCCTGGGGGCGTAGAGGGCGGGGTTATTGGTGATGCCCGCCAGGCTGGCGCACTCGGCCAGGTCCAGCTCCCACACGTTCTTGCCGAAGTAATACTTGGCCGCCGCCTGGACGCCGTGACAGCCGTTGCCCAGGAAGATGCGGTTCATATAGAGGGTGAGGATGTCCTCTTTTTTGTAGTTCTTTTCCAGCTCCAGGGCGGTGAAGATCTCCAGGATCTTCCGGTTGACGGTGACGTCGTTCCGCCCGGTCAGGTTCTTGATGAGCTGCTGGTCGATGGTGGAGCCGCCCTGGATGTTGCCGCCGGTGAACATGCGCAGCAGACCCGACCCGGTGCGCTTCCAGTCCACCCCCTGGTGCTTCCAGAAGCGCTTGTCCTCAATGGCCACGAAGGCGTCGATCAGGTCCTGGGGGATCTGGTCGTAGGTCACCAGCTCCCGGTCCTCCAGCCCCTTCAGGGTCTGCAGCTCCACCAGCTGGCCGGTGTTCTTGTCCTCATAATAGATCACCGAGTTCTCCATCATGCTGTAGGCGGACAGGTCCAGCCCGGTGTTGGGCATGATGGCGGTTTTCACATAGACCACGGCGAAGCATATCATGAAGCAGCCGGTGATGACGCCCATGAGCAGCAGGGTGCCGAGGACCTGGAAAAAGCGGACGATGATGGTCAGCCAAAGGGGGCGCTTTTTGCGGCGGCGCGCCTTCGGCTTAGGCGCCTGGCGCTGGCCTCCCCCGCCCTGCTGGGGCTGGGGCTCCCGGCGCTGGGGAGCGCTGTTTTGGTTGTTATCCGGCATGTTGAGATCCCTCCGATGTATTCAGCCGTCCCGCTTCGGGCGGGCCGTCCGGGTCCCTCTCTCAAGCCCCGCGCCCTCACGGCCGGCGCTGGGTATTGGTGCATTATACCACATCCCGGCGGGTTTGTCCACCCTGTGCGGCTGTCCACGATCCGACAGCCCCGGCCGCTGTTTTTTTATTGAAAATTTCGCGGCCCCTCTTGCAATTTCCTCCGGCAGCCGTTACAATAGGGGCAGAAGGCGGGGCCGCGGCCCCAAAAAGGAGGCTCGAGGCCATGAGCGAGGAGTACGGCCCGGATTTTGTGTCGGTCACCGACGACGAGGGCAATGAATTTGAATTGGAACATCTGGGCACCCTGGAACAGGACGGCCGGACGTACATGGCTTTCGTCCCGGCGGACATGGACGAGGACGACGAGGACTTCGGCCTGATCCTGCTGAAGGTCATCCAGCAGGACGGCGAGGAACTGCTGGCGGACATCGACGACGAGCAGGAGCTCAACGCCGTCTATGAAAGATTCATGGAGGAGCTGTTCGAGGACGAGGAGGAATAGCGCTCACGGCGGCTCAAACGCGATACCGCATCTACGTTTCGCCTGTTCGCGACGCGCGACGGCTCAAACGCGATACCGCATCTACGTTTCGCCTGTTCGCGACGCGCGGCTTCGCTGCGACTCGGTCAAAACCCGCCTCCGCTGCGCGGCGGCTGGGCTTTTGCCCTCGCTTCGCTCCATCCGCGCTGCTCACAACGGCTCAAACGCGATCATACACCCCTGCTGGGTTCTAACTACGTGACCTTGCCCTGTTAAAACCCACATTTCTAAGACGGGACGCCCCACTCGCGCGGTGGTTCGCAGACCTCCCGGCCCTCTCAGGAGGATCCTGGACGTTGGGAGCGGTAAAACCAAGCGGAGGCGACCCACCTGCATCTTTGTGCAGGTTTTTAATGGGGCGGCACGGCCACAGCGGGGGTCCTGATAACGAACCAGGCGGGAGGGCCCCGGTCCTCCCGCCTCTTTCTTATTTGTGAATTTTCATCTGGGGGGCGATTTTGGCCTTGCAACCGGCCTTTTCCCATGCTATAATATCATGCGTTGCCGCGCTGGCCCCGTTTTTTCCCCACTCCGGCCCGCGCCATTACACGAAACACTGAGAGGATTGATATACCATGAGCGCATCCAGAGAGAAAAAGCAGCGCCAGAGCGCCGGTCCTGACAGCAAGGCCCTGAGGGCCCAGCAGGAGCAGGCCGCCCGCAGGCGCACGACCATCATCTACTCCGCGATCGCCGCCGTCATCGCCGTACTGGTGATCGCGCTTCTGGTGTGGCGTTCCGGCTTCTTCCAGGCCAGGGCGTCCGCCGCCACCCTGGGAGATGAGACCCTCACCGCCGCCGAGCTGAGCTTCTACTACTACGACGCCCGCAGCTATTACGCGGGCTATGGCATCATCGATACCTCCAAGGCCGACGAGGAGCAGTTCTACAACGAGTCCGAGGGCAGGACCTACCGGGACCACTTCCTGGAGGAGGCCCTCAAGACCGCCCAGCAGCGCAAGGCCCTGGCCGAGCAGGCCAAGGCGGACGGCCACACCGAGGACGAGGTCAAGGACCAGGTGGACGCCTTCGTGGCCTCCCTGAAGGCCCAGGCCGCCTCCAACGGCATCGGCTACGGCGCCTACCTCAAGGCCCGCTTCGGCCCCTATATGTCCGCCGGCATCGTGGAGAAGCTGTACACCCGCCTCCAGATGGCGAACCTGGCCGCCAACGACAAGTACGAGGCCCTGTTCGACAGCTATCAGCAGTCCGACCTGGACGCCTACTACGAGGAGAACAAGGACAGCCTGGACACCGTGGAGTTCTCCTGCCTCTACTTCGCCATCCCCACTGTGAACGAGAAGGATGAAGAGGGCAACGAGCTGGCCGAGGACGAGCTGAACAAGCGCAAGGAAGAGGCCAAGGCCAACACCAAGAAGGACGCCGAGGACGCGCTGAAGGCGGTGGAGGGCGGCGCCACCTTCCAGTCCCAGATCGACAAGTACGAGCTGTCTCCCAGCTCCAACTACAACAACGTGGACCACGCCAAGGTGGTGGGCACCACCTCCATCTCCTCCGCCTACAAAGATCAGCTGCTCAAGCTGGACAAGGACGCCGTGGAGCTGGTGGAGTCCGACAGCGGCTTCTACGTCATCTCCTTCCACGACCGCTATCTGGTGGATGAGGCCACCCGGGACGTGCGCCACATCCTGGCCATGGCGGAGAGCACCACCGGCGAGGACAACAAGCTGGTGGCCCCCACCGACGAGGCCTGGGCCGCCGCCAAGGCCAAGATGAACGAGATCCAGGCCGCCTGGGACGAGAGCGGCAAGACCGAGGACGATTTCGCCAAGCTGGCCAACGAGAAGTCCGATGACGGCGGCTCCAACACCAAGGGCGGCCTGTATGAGCGCAATCCCAAGGACAAGTTCGTCCCCGAGTTCGACGAGTGGGTGTTCGACGCCGCCCGCAAGAGCGGCGACGTGGGCATGGTCCAGCACTCCGCCGAGGAGGGCGCCACCAGCGGCTACTACGGCTACCACCTGATCTACTACGTGGGCGAGAACGAGGCGGTGTGGATGGGCTCCGCCCGGGAGGCCCTGGCCGAAAAGGCCCTGGAGACCTGGAATGAAGAGATGGGCAACGGCGTCGCCGCCGCCCTGACCAGCGGAGCCGACTATCTCGGCAAGTGATCCACCGAATCCAACCAAAACAGAGGCCGGACAGCGCGTCCGGCCTCTGTTTTTAGGAGTTGAGCCGATCTTGAAAGAGCCATTCATCCGCACTCAGATGCTGCTGGGCGCCCCCGCCATGGAGCGCCTGCAAAACAGCCACGTGGCGGTGCTGGGCCTGGGGGGCGTGGGGGGCTGGTGCGCCGAGGCCTTGTGCCGCTCCGGGGTGGGGGAGCTCACCCTGGCCGACCAGGACACCGTGTCGGTGAGCAACCTGAACCGCCAGTGCGCCGCCCTGCGCTCCACCGTGGGCATGGAAAAGGCCCAGGCCACCGCCCGGCGGCTGGGCGATATCGCGCCGGACTGCCTCCTCCACTCCCTGGTCCTGCGGTACGAGGCGGACACCCGGGAGGAGTTCTTTGCCGCTAAATACGATTATATCGTGGACGCCATCGACCTGGTGAGCTGCAAGCTGGACCTGATTGAGACGGCCCACGCCCGGGGGATCCCCATCATCTCCGCCCTGGGCACCGGCAACAAGCGGGACGCCCAGCTTCTGTGCATCGCCGATATCTCCCAGACCCAGGGCTGCCCCCTGGCCAGGGTGGTGCGCAAGGAGCTGCGGAAACGGGGCATCCCCCATCACAAGGTGGTGTTCTCCCCGGAGCTGCCCCGCAACGCCGAGGACGGGGACGAGGCCCCGCCCCCGGGGCGGCGGTCCGTCCCCGCCAGCGCGATGTGGGTGCCCGCGGCGGCGGGGCTGCTGCTGGCCCAGGCGGTCATTTTGGGGCTTGCGGGCGAGCCTGGATACGCTCCCACCCCTTCCTGACCACCCACGCCCCGGCCAGCCCACACAAAGAGCCGATCGCCGCCCCCGCCAGCACGTCGCTGGGGAAGTGGACCCCCACGTACAGCCGGGACAGGCCCATCACCGCCGCCATGGCCACCGCCGCCGCCTTCATCCACTTCTTCGGCGCGGACATGCACACCGCCAGGGCGAAGGCGAAGGCGGCGTTGGTGTGCCCCGAGGGGAAGGAGTTGGGGTCGTGCTCCGGCACCAGGTTCACGAAGTTTTCGATCGCCAGCCAGGGCCGTGGCCGGGACACCAGGGGCTTGATGGTGAGATTCACCACGATGAATCCGATCAGCATGGCGCACAGCGCCGACAGCCCCGCCCTCCGGGTGGGCTTGAAGAAAAGCATCAGCACGCCCAGCGCGATGAACAGCATCCCCGTATTGCCCAATTGGGTGTAAAGCTCCATGAACGGGTCCAGCACGGCGCAGCGCACATGCTCCGCGATCCACACCAGGGCCTGTTCGTCCAACTGTTGAATGACGTCCGGCATCCTCGTCCCTCCTGTCCTTGACCCGGAGGCCAAAGATATGTATAATAGGTATGTTCTGTGATTTTACCCCATTCCTTGCTCCAAAGCAAGTTTTTTGTGGGAGGTCCATATGAAAGTCATCCATCTCATCAGCGGCGGCGACACCGGCGGGGCCAAGACCCACGTCCACTCCCTGCTCCAGGGCCTGGGCCGGTCCATCCAGGCGGACATGGTGTGCTTCACCGACGGCCCCTTCACCCAGGAGGCCCGGGAGCTGGGCATCCGGGTGGACGTGATGGCCGGGCGCAACCCCCTGGCCGCCCTGAAGCCCCTCCGGGAGAAGATCGGGCGGGAGGGCTACGACATCATCCACTGCCACGGGGCCAGGGGCAATCTCATGGGGGCCCTGCTGAAGCGGTCCACCGGCCTCCCCGTGGTCACCACCGTCCACTCCGACCCCAAGCTGGACTACATGGGCCGTCCCCTGTCCGCTTTGACCTACGGCAATCTCAACGCCTGGGCTTTGCGGCGCATCCCCTACCACATCGGCGTGTCCGACGCCATGGGGGACCTGCTGATCCGCCGGGGCTTCGATCCCCAGCAGATGTTCGCCATCTACAACGGCCTGGACTTCGCCCCCCGCACCCCCGCCATGGACCGCCGGGCGTTTTTGGCCGGCCTGGGGCTGGACTGGCCGGACGACGCGGTGATCGCGGGCATCGCCGCCCGGCTCAACCCGGTGAAGGACATGGGCACCCTGCTGCGGGGCTTCGCCGCCGCCCACGCCGAGCAGCCCCGGCTGCGCCTCATCATCGCCGGCGAGGGCCAGGACGAGGCCATGCTGAAGGGGCTGGTCCAGGAGCTGGGGGTGGCGGACGCGGTGTGCTTCGCCGGGTGGCTCAGCGACACCGACAGCTTCTACAACGCCCTGGACATCAACACCCTCACCTCCCTGTCCGAGACCTTCTCCTACGCCATCACCGAGGGGGCCCGGTTCGCCCTGCCCACCGTGTCCACCCAGGTGGGGGGCATCCCCTACCTGGTCAAGCACAACGTCACCGGCCTTCTCTTCCAGCCCCGGGACCATGAGGCCCTGGGCCGCCACCTGGCCGCCCTGGCCGGGGACGGGGACCTGCGCCGCCGCCTGGGGGAGCGTCTGCTGGAGAAGGCCCGGGCGGAGTACTCCATCGAGAGCACCATCCGCCGCCAGCTGGACATCTATGAGACCATCCTGCGCCGGGAGGCCCGGAAAAAGGAGCGGGCGCGGGACGGGGTGGTGATCTGCGGGGCCTACGGCCGGGGCAACGCCGGGGACGAGGCCATCCTCCAGGCCCTGGTCACCGAGATGCGCTCCCTCGACGGCGACCTGCCCATCTGGATCATGACCCGAAAGCCCAAGGCCACCCGGGTCCGCCACCGGGTGGGGGCGGTCTACACCTTCAACGTCCCCGCCTTCTGCGCCAAAATGGCCAAAAGCGCCTTGTATATCAACGGCGGCGGCTCCCTGGTCCAGGACGTGACCAGCCACCGCTCTTTGTGGTTCTACCTGTTCACCCTGTCCGCCGCCAGGCGGCTGGGGTGCCGGGTGATGATGTACGGCTGCGGCATCGGGCCCATCCGCACCCCCCGCAACCGCCGGAAAACGGGCCGGGTCATCGACCGGTCCGTGGACATCATCACCACCCGGGACAGCGCCTCCATCGACGAGCTGAAGCAGCTGGGGGTGCGCCGCCCCCAGGTGGTGCTGGCCGCCGACCCCGCCGTCACCCTGCCCGCCGCCGACCCCCAGGCGGCGGACGCCCTGCTGGAGGAGGCGGGCCTCCACCCCCGGAAGGGGGAGCGCTATCTGGGGGTCACCGTCCGGCCCTGGCCGGGCTTCGACGAGAAGGTGCCCGCCTTCGCCGCCGCTGTGGACTACGCCTACCAGCGCTATGACCTGATCCCGGTGTTCATGCCCATCGAGGGCAAGCTGGACGTGTCCGCCGCCCAAAAGGTAGCCGACCGCCTCCAGCACGCCCCCGTCCACATGCTCTGCTCCTCCCCCGCCACCGAGCTGGCCATCGCGTTGTCCGCCCGGATGGACATCGCTCTATCCATGCGCCTGCACGCCCTCATCTTCGCCGCCGTCCGGGGGGTGCCCCTGGTGGGCGTGGTGTATGACCCCAAGGTCAGCGCCTTTCTGGACGACGCGGGCCAGGACCTGTACGCCCAGCTGGACCAGGTGACGCCGGAGCTGCTGTGCTCCCTCATCGACGCCGCCGCCCGGCGCCGCCAGGACCGGCGGGCCCTGGAGGAAAAGACCGCCCGGCTGATCCAGCTGGAGCGCCGCAACAGCCAGGCCGCCGCCGCGCTGCTGTCCGGGAGGTGAGCCCATGGCGCTGAAACAGATCGTCTGCCTGGCCCACGCCCCCTGGCGGGCCCGGCCCGACCGCACCCAGCAGCTGCTGGCCCGGCTGGGGGACGCCCAGATCCTCTTCTTCGAGCCCGCCCCCAAAAAGGGCGGCCCCATGCCCGAGCAGGGGCGGCGGGTGCGGGCCCACATCACGGCGTACACCCTGCCCGTCCCCCTGCCCGGCCCCCAGGAAGGCTCGGCCCTCCAGCGGCGCAGGCTGGACAAGGCCGCCGCCTTCGTCCAGCAGATGATGGACAAGCACCGCTTCCGGGAGCCGGTGCTGTGGTGCACCTCCCCCCTCCAGGCCGGGTTCCTGGACCGACTGGCTTACCGGGGCGAGGTGTACGACTGCCACCGGTTCTGGGGCGACGAGTTCCTGGACTGGGAGAGCGACCTCACCCGCCACGCCGAGGTGGTGTTCGCCGCCTCCTTCGGCCTGATCAAGCGGCTGTCCCCCTGCAGCGACAACATCGCCCTGCTGCAAAACGGGGTGAACCCGGTGCTGTTCCAGCAGAAGCAGCGCTCCATCCCCCCCGCCCTGGCGGGCGTCACGGGGCAGAAGGTGCTGGGGCGGCTGGGCAGCGTCACCGGCCAGGTGGACCTGGACCCCCTGCTCTACCTGGCCCGCCACCGGCCGGAGTGGGCCTTCGTCCTCATGGGCCGGGTGACCCGCCCCGCGGCGGAGCAGCTCCGGGGCCAGGACAACATCGTGCTCACCGGCCCGGTGGACCCGCTGGACGTGCCCGACTGCCTGTACCGCTGCGACCTGCTCTTCGACCTGGCCCGCCTCGACCGCCCCGGCGACGTGGTCCCCAGCCGGGTGTACGAGTATCTGGCCACCGGGCGGCCGGTGGTCACCGTGGTGGACCCCAGCGTCCAGGAGACCATCCCGGAGCTGGTGTCCACCGCCTACGACGGCCCCGGCCTTCTGCGCCGGTGCAAGTCGGCGCTGGCGGAGGACCCCTCCCTCCCCCGGCGGCGGCGGGAGCTGGCCCGGCAGTCCTCCTGGACGGGCCGGGCGGCCCAGGTCTCCAATATTTTGGAGGCCACCGGGCTGTTTTGAGATTTTCGCCATGGACAGCCCTGTTCCGCCTCAGAGGATCGTACAAGCCTACAAAAATGGGAGAAGCCCTTGATTTTTGGGCTTTTCTTAGCTAAAATGGAGTTGACTTTTTGGAAGCGAGGTGGCTGTCATGGTGCGTCTCCGCTCTGTCCGCTGCGGTGTTCGTCTCCAGGGCCGCATTGCGTCCAGTTCCGCCGTCTAAACGCCCGATACAGGCCCGCCCGCACCCGCGCGGCGGCCTGTTTTATTTTCGAAAGGAGGGCTCGACATGAAAAAAGTCGCCGTCATCATGGGCTCCGACTCCGACTGGCCGGTGGTCAAGGCCGCCTGCGCCCAGCTCCACGACTTCGGCATCCCTTACGAGGCCCACATACTCAGCGCCCACCGCACCCCCGCCGCCGCCGCGGACTTCGCCAAAAACGCCAGGGCCAACGGCTTCGGCGTGCTGATCTGCGCCGCGGGCATGGCCGCCCACCTGGCAGGGGCCTTCGCGGGCAATTCCACCCTGCCCGTCATCGGCATCCCCATGAAGGGGGGCGTCATGGACGGGCTGGACGCCCTGCTGGCCACCGTCCAAATGCCCAGCGGCATCCCCGTGGCCACCGTGGCCGTGGGCGGGGCCAAGAACGCCGCCGTGCTGGCCGCCCAGATCCTGGCGGTGTCCGACGGCGAACTGGCCGCAAAGCTGGACGCCGCCCGGGAGGAGATGGCCGCTCAGATCGCGGGCAAGGAGGCCAGGCTCCAGGCGGAGCTGGGCTGAACCGGACCAAAGCCTGTCCCACTTCATTTTGAAATTCAATTTTTTGGAGGGATCCATCATGGAAAACAAACTCGTTTACACCGGCAAGACCAAGAACGTCTACGCCCTGGACAACGGCAACTATCTGCTCAAGTTCAAGGACGACTGCACCGGCAAGGACGGCGTGTTCGACCCCGGCGAGAACTCCGTGGGCCTGACCATCGAGGGCGTGGGCGATGTGAACCTGCGCATGTCCATCTACTTCTTCGAGAAGATCAACGCCGCCGGCATCCGCACCCACTACGTCTCCGCCGACCTGAAGGACACCACCATGGAGGTGCTGCCCGCCAAGGTGTTCGGCAAGGGGCTGGAGGTCATCTGCCGCCACAAGGCGGTGGGCTCCTTCCTGCGTCGCTACGGCGAGTATATCCAGGAGGGCGCCGACCTGCCCGCCTATGTGGAGACCACCTTCAAAAACGACGAGAAGGGCGACCCCCTGGTCACCAAGGACGCCCTGGTGGCCCTGGGCGTCATGAGCGAGGAGCAGTACGACGATATCAAGGAGCAGACGCAGAAGATCACCCAGATCGTGGCCGACGACCTGAAGGCCAAGGGGCTGGTGCTCTACGACATCAAGTTCGAATACGGCTACGACGCCAACGGCAAGGTGATGCTGATCGACGAGATCGCCTCCGGCAACATGCGGGTGTACAAGGACGGGCAGTACATCGACCCCATGACCCTGTCCAAGCTGTTCTTCGCCTAAGCCGCGGACGATAAGGAGACTCTGTAAAATGGGCGGATTTTTCGGCGCGATCTCCAAGCGCGACGTCACCCTCGATATCTTCTTCGGCGTGGACTACCACTCCCACCTGGGCACCCGCCGGGGGGGCATGATCATCTACGATGAGCACGACGGCTTCCAGCGGCAGATCCACTCCATCGAGAACACCCCCTTCCGTACCAAGTTTGAGAAGGATCTGGCGGGATTCCACGGCTGTTCCGGCATCGGCTGCATCAGCGACACCGACCCTCAGCCCCTGCTGGTGCGCTCCCACCTGGGGCTGTACGCCATCTCCACCGTGGGCATCATCAACAACGCCGAGGAGCTGGTGGAGGACTACTTCAACGGCCACGCCCGGCAGTTCATGGCCATGAGCTCGGGCAAGGTGAACGACTGCGAGCTCACCGCCGCTTTGATCAACCAGAAGGATTCGCTGGTGGAGGGCATCCGGTACGCCCAGCAGGTCATCGACGGCTCGTCCACCATCCTCATCCTCACCCCCGACGGCATCGTGGCCGCCCGGGACAAGCTGGGCCGCCTGCCGGTGCTGATCGGGCAGAACAGCGAGGGCTGCTGCGTGTCCTTCGAGTCCTTCGCCTGCACCAAGATCGGCTATGACAACGCCTATGAGCTGGGCCCCGGCGAGATCGTCCGGGTCACCGCCGACGGCTGGGAGACCCTGGCCCCCGCCGGGGACAAGATGCGCATCTGCGCCTTTTTGTGGACCTACTACGGCTACCCCAACTCCAACTACGAGGGGCAGAACGTGGAGGTCATGCGCTGCCGCAACGGCGAGATCATGGCCCGCTCGGAGAAGGCGGCGGGCGGCCCGCCCGACGTGGACTGGGTGGCGGGCGTGCCCGACTCCGGCGTCCCCCACGCCATCGGCTACGCCAACGCCAGCGGCAAACCCTTCGCCCGGCCCTTTGTCAAGTACACCCCCACCTGGCCCCGGTCCTTCATGCCCGCCTCCCAGGCGGTGCGCAACCAGGTGGCCAAGATGAAGCAGATCCCCGTCCCCGAGCTGATCCAGGGCAAAAAGCTTTTGTTCGTGGACGACTCCATCGTCCGGGGCACCCAGCTGCGGGGGACGGTGGACTTCCTCTACGGCGCGGGGGCCAAGGAGGTCCATATGCGCTCCGCCTGCCCCCCCATCATGTACGGCTGCAAGTTTTTGAACTTCTCCCGCAGCAATTCCTCCATGGAGCTGCTGGCCCGGAAGGTGGTCCAGGAGCTGGAGGGGGACGAGGGGCAGAAGCACCTGGAGGAGTACGCCGACGCCAACACGCAGCGGGGCCAGTGCCTGCTGCAGTCCATCTGCGAGAAGCTTGGCTTCGACTCGCTGGGCTACCAGTCCCTGGACGGGCTGCTGGAGGCCATCGGCATCGACCGGGACAAGGTGTGCACCTACTGCTGGACCGGGAAAGAATAGCGCGAGACAAAGAACAACGTGAGAAAAGGAGACGGCGACCATGGTCGAATCAAGATGCGGCATCCTGTGCGGCCAGTGCCAGTACCGGGAGCAGATGGGCTGCGCCGGCTGCGTCAACATCCAAAAACCATTCTGGGGGGACAGCTGTCCTGTAAAATCCTGCACCGAGGACAGACAGCACGCCCATTGCGGTCAGTGCGAGGCGTTCCCCTGCCAGCTGCTGGACCAATTCGCCTATGATGAGAAGCAGGGCGACGGCGGCAAGCGCATCGAGCAGTGCAGGCTCTGGAAAGGACAAGGATCATGAACAACTCCCATTCCGCGTCCTACGCCGCCGCCGGGGTGGACGTCACCGCCGGATATGAGGCGGTGCGGCGCATCAGACCCATGGTGGAGTCCACCTATATCCCCGGCGTCATGGGCACCCTGGGGGGGTTCGGCGGCATGTTCGCCCCCGACCTGTCCGGCATGAAAAAGCCGGTGCTGGTGTCCGGCACCGACGGCGTGGGCACCAAGCTGAAGCTGGCCTTCCTGATGGACAAGCACGACACCGTGGGCATCGACTGCGTGGCCATGTGCGTCAACGACATCATCTGCGGCGGGGCCGCCCCCCTGTTCTTCCTGGACTACATCGCCTGCGGCAAGAACGACCCGGGGCGCATCGCCCAGATCGTGGCGGGCATCACCGAGGGCTGCCGCCAGGCCCAGTGCGCCCTGGTGGGGGGGGAGACCGCCGAAATGCCCGGCTTCTACCCCGTGGACGAGTACGATCTGGCCGGGTTCTCCGTGGGGATGGTGGACGAGGAGCGGATCATCGACGGCAAGCGGCTGGCCCAGGGGGACGTCCTCATCGGCCTGGCCTCCTCCGGGGTCCACTCCAACGGCTTCTCCCTGGTGCGCAAGGTGCTCCACCTGGAGCAC
Source organism: uncultured Oscillospiraceae bacterium (assembly GCA_910588495.1). Taxonomy (GTDB): domain Bacteria; phylum Bacillota; class Clostridia; order Oscillospirales; family Oscillospiraceae; genus Enterenecus. The sequence continues at coordinate 48,977 of CAJUPU010000002.1, forward strand.
GCCGACCTGCGCACCCCCCTGGACGAGCTGGGGGGCAGGGGACTTGGCGAGACCCTGCTCACCCCCACCAGGATCTATGTCAAGGCGGTGAAGGCCCTGCTGGCCGCCGGGGTGGACATCCACGCCGTCAGCCACATCACCGGCGGCGGCTTCTATGAGAACGTGCCCCGGATGATGACGGACGGCCTCACCGCCCAGATCGAGCCGGCCGCCTTCCCCTGCCCGCCCATCTTCGGGCTGATCCAGCGGCTGGGGAACATCCCGGAGCGGGACATGTACAACACCTTCAACATGGGCATCGGCATGGTGCTTGCCGTCCCCGCCGCCCAGGCCGATACCGCCCTGGACCTGCTCAAGGAGGCCGGGGAAAAGTCCTACCGGATCGGCCAGGTGGTCTCCGGCAGCGGGGGCGTGGAGCTTTTATGAGCGTGAAGCGCATCGCCGTGCTGGTGTCCGGCGGGGGCACCAACCTCCAGGCTCTGATCGACGCCCAGGAGCGGGGGGACCTCATCAACGGCCGCATCGCCGCCGTCATCGCCTCCAAGCCCGGGGCGTTCGCCCTGGAACGGGCCCGCCGGGCCGGTATCCCCGGCTATGTGGTGGCCCGGAAGGATCATCCCGACAACCGGGCCATGACCATCGCCCTGGTGGACAAGCTGAAAAGCCTGGACATCGACCTGGTGGTGCTGGCCGGGTTCATGGTGATCCTCACGGAGGAGATGGTGAGGGCCTACCCCAACGCCATCCTGAACGTCCACCCCGCCCTGATCCCCTCCTTCTGCGGGGCGGGATACTACGGCCTCCACGTCCACGAGAAGGCGCTGGAGTACGGGGTGAAGGTGTCCGGTGCCACCGTCCACTTCGTCAGCGAGGAGTGCGACGGCGGGCCCATCGTGCTCCAAAAGGCGGTGGCGGTGGAGGAGGGCGACACCCCGGAGGCCCTCCAGCGCCGGATCATGGAGCAGGCGGAGTGGACGATCCTCCCCCGGGCGGTGTCCCTGTTCTGCCAGGGCCGCCTGAAGGTGGAGGGCCGGACCGTCCGGATCTTGAAGCCGTTACATCTTTCAAAGGAGTGTCTGCAATGATCGACATGCTCGAGTATCTGCAAGCCAACCCCTACCCCGGCCGGGGCGTCATGCTGGGCCGCTCCGCCGACGGCAAGAGCGCCGCGATCGCCTATTTCATCATGGGCCGCAGCGAGAACAGCCGCAACCGGGTGTTCGAGGAGACGGAGGACGGCATCCGCACCCGCGCCTTCGACGAGTCCAAAATGATCGACCCCTCCCTCATCATCTACCATCCCGTGCGCCGCATGGACAACGGCCTGACCATCGTGACCAACGGCGACCAGACGGACACCATCCGGGACAATATCCTGGCGGGCCACTGCTACCGCCACGCCCTGAACACCCGTACCTTCGAGCCCGACGGCCCCAACTACACCCCCCGGATCTCCGGCGTGGTGAAGCCTGACGGGTCCTACGCCCTGTCCATCCTCAAGAGCCTGGACGGCGACCCCTCCTGCGCCTGCCGGTACTTCTACGAGTATGACGCGCCCAAGGCGGGGACGGGCCACTTCATCCACACCTACGAGAGCGACGGGGACCCCCTGCCCTCCTTCCAGGGGGAGCCGCGGATGGTGTCCCTCACCGCCCCCGACGCGGAGGCCCTGGCGGGGGACCTGTGGCTGGCGCTGAACGAGGACAACAAGGTGTCCCTGTTCGTGCGGTACATCGACCTGGAGACCGGGGACGACGAGACCTCCATCATCAATAAACATTTTTGATCTTTCTCCCCTCTTTTGAAGGACGCTGACATTTATTATCAGGAGGCTTGAACATGACCGAGCTGGAACTGAAATACGGCTGTAACCCCAACCAGAAGCCCGCCCGCATCTTTATGAAGGGGGACAAGGACCTGCCCCTGGAGGTGCTCAACGGCAGGCCGGGGTACATCAACTTCATGGACGCGCTGAACTCCTGGCAGCTGGTGAAGGCGCTGAAAAAGGCCACCGGCCTGCCCGCCGCCGCCTCCTTCAAGCACGTCTCCCCCGCCGGAGCGGCCCTGGGCCTGCCCCTCACCGATGTGGAGCGGAAGATCTACTTCGCCCCCGACGGGGAACTGTCCCCCATCGCCTGCGCCTACATCCGGGCCCGGGGGGCCGACCGGCTGTGCTCCTACGGCGACTGGGCGGCCCTCAGCGACCCCTGCGACGCCGACACCGCCCGCTATCTGGCCCTGGAGGTGTCCGACGGCGTGATCGCCCCGGACTACACCGCCGAGGCCCTGGAAATCCTCAAGAGCAAGCGCAAGGGCGGCTATAACGTGGTGAAGATCGACCCGGATTACGCCCCCGCCCCCATCGAGCGCCGGAACATCTTCGGCATCACCTTTGAGCAGGGGTACAACGACCTGACCATCGATGAAACGATGCTGGAGGACCTGGTCACCCGGAACAAGGACCTGCCCCAGGCGGCCAAGCGGGACATGCTCCTCTCCCTCATCACCCTGAAATACACCCAGTCCAACTCGGTGTGCTACGTGAAGGACGGCATGACCATCGGCGTGGGCGCCGGCCAGCAAAGCCGCATCCACTGCACGAGGCTGGCAGGAAACAAGGCGGACATCTGGTGGCTGCGCCAGCATCCCAAGGTGCTGGCCCTCCCCTTCGTGGACGGCATCCGCCGCCCCGACCGGGACAACGCCATCGACATCTACATCTCCGACGAGCACGACGACGTGCTGGCCGACGGCGTGTGGCAGAACACCTTCAAGACGCGCCCGGACGTGCTCACCGAGGCGGAGAAAAAGGAGTGGATCGCCAAGCAGTCCGGGGTGACGGTGGGCTCCGACGCGTTCTTCCCCTTCGGTGACAACGTGGAGCGGGCCCATCGGTCCGGCGTGAAGTACATCGCCCAGCCCGGCGGCTCCATCCGGGACGACCACGTGATCGCCACCGCCGACAAGCACGATATGGTGATGGCGTTCACCAAGATCCGGCTGTTCCATCATTAAAGTCAAGGGCTTCTTTTTTCGTGAAAGAAAAAGAACTTCAAACTGCTTTGACTAACGGTCAGGAGGTTTTTATGAAGGTTTTGGTTGTAGGCTCCGGCGGCCGGGAGCACGCCATCTGCTGGAAGCTGGCCCAGTCCCCCAAAGTAGCGGAGCTGTACTGCGCCCCCGGCAACGGCGGCATCGCCCAGCTCGCCCAATGCGTAGACGTGAAGGCCACCGACGTGGACGGCATGGTGAAGTGGGCGAAGGACAACGCCATGGACTTCGTGGTGGTGGCCCCGGACGATCCCCTGGCCCTGGGCATGGTGGACGCACTGGAGGCGGTGGGCATCCCCGCCTTCGGCCCCCGGGCCAATGCCGCGATCATCGAGGCCAGCAAGGCGTTCTCCAAGGAGCTGATGAAAAAGTACCACATCCCCACCGCCAGGTATGAGACCTTCACCGACCTGGACAAGGCCCGGGCCTACATCCAGGAGCAGGGCGCGCCCATCGTGGTGAAAGCGGACGGGCTGGCCCTGGGCAAGGGCGTGGTGGTGGCCGCCACGGTGGACGAGGCCAAGACCGCCGCCCGGGAGATGATGGCGGACAAGAAGTTCGGCGAGTCCGGCTCCACCGTGGTGATCGAGGAGTGCATGACCGGCCCGGAGGTCACCGTGCTGGCCTTCGCCGACGGAGAGCATGTGTGCCCCATGCCCGCCAGCCAGGACCACAAGCGGGCCTACGACGGCAACCGGGGCCCCAACACCGGCGGCATGGGGGCTGTCTCCCCCCCGCCCCAGTACGCCCCGGACATGGCGAAACGGTGTATGGATGAGATCTTCCTGCCCACCATCCGGGCGCTGAAGGCGGAGGGCCGCCCCTTCCAGGGGGCCATCTACTTCGGGCTGATGCTCACCCCGGAGGGGCCGAAGGTGGTGGAGTACAACGCCCGGTTCGGCGACCCGGAATGCCAGGCGGTGCTGTCCCTGCTGGACAGCGATCTGATGGATATTTTCACCGCCTGCCGGGAGGGGACCCTGGACCGGCTGGACATCCGATGGAAGGACCGGGCCGCCTGCTGTCTGGTGCTGGCCTCCGGGGGCTATCCGCTGGACTATAAAAAGGGTCATCCCATCTCCGGGCTGGAGGAGGCGGGGAGATCCGCCGTGGTGTTCCACGCGGGCACCAAATTGGGCGAAAATGGCGAATATCTGACCAACGGCGGCCGGGTGCTGGGCGTCACCGCCCTGGGGGACACCCTGGACCAGGCTATCGCCGCCGCCTACGCCGCCGCCAAGCCCATTACCTTCCAGGACATGCACTTCCGGACCGATATCGGCCACGCGTTTTGAGCGATCGAACACCCCCCGCCTCCGGCGGGGGGTGTTCGCGTTCCGGCTCCGCGCCCTTGCCCCGGGAAAAAATGCCAGCTCCATTTTTTGCGTATTTTCGAGAAAAATGATTGACAAACCAGGACCGACCCGCTATAGTGTATCTCGCTATCCGTGAAAACCTGAGAAGCGCGAGCGTAGACACGCCGCCTCGGATGGACCGGAGCGAGGACGAGCGATGGGGCCGTAAGGCCCCAGAGACCAGTCCGAGTCGGAGGGAAGCCGAGGCGAAAGCGTGTCCAACGCGAGCGTGACAGCGGGAAGCGCATCTCAGGGAATACAAAGAGGGAGCTGACAAAACACTCATCATTAGAAATGGGGGAGGATACATGTCCAAGGAGCTGATCCGCCTGCGGGACTGCGTCATGTCCTACGGGGACGAGCTCGTGCTCGACCACATCGATCTGTATATCAATGATAAGGAATTCCTCACGCTGCTGGGCCCCAGCGGGTGCGGCAAGACGACCACGCTTAGGATCATAGGCGGGTTTTTGTCGCCGACCGCCGGGGACGTTTTGTTTGACGGCGTGAGGATCAATGACGTTCCCCCCCACAAGCGGGCGGTGAACACCGTGTTCCAGCGCTACGCCCTGTTCCCTCACCTCAACGTGTTCGAGAACGTGGCCTTCGGTCTGCGCATCCCCAAGACGGACGGGAGCGGCCGCAAGACGAAGCTCTCCGAGCGGGAGATACACGACCGGGTGATGGACATGCTGGAGGTGGTCAGCCTCAAGGGCTTCGAGCGCCGCCCGGTGTCCGCCCTGTCCGGCGGGCAGCAGCAGCGGGTGGCCATCGCCAGGGCCCTGGTGAACCGCCCCAAGGTACTGCTGCTGGACGAGCCGCTGGGGGCGCTGGACATGCGCCTGCGCAAGGACATGCAGAACGAGCTGAAACGGATCCAGCAGGAGATGGAGATCACCTTCATCTATGTGACCCACGATCAGGAGGAGGCCCTGGCCATGTCCGACACCGTGGTGGTGATGGACGGCGGGCGCATCCAGCAGATCGGCACGCCCGAGGACATCTATAACGAGCCCAAAAACGCCTTCGTGGCCGACTTCATCGGCGAGTCCAACATCATCGACGGCGTCATGCGCGCCGACGGGGTGGTAGAGATCTTCAACCGCCGCTTCCAGTGCCTGGACAAGGGGTTCGCCCCGGACGAGCCGGTGGACGTGGTGATCCGCCCCGAGGACGTGGACATCGTGGACGAGGCGGCGGGCCAGCTCAAGGGCACCGTCACCTCCGTCACCTTCAAGGGGGTCCACTACGACACCATCGTGGATTTCTACGGCTTCAAGTGGCTGATCCAGACCACCGACTACTGCCCGGTGGACAGCCGCATCGGCATCAAGATCGACCCGGACGGCATCCACGTGATGAAAAAGAGCTCCTACTCCGGCCTGTTCGGGGACTACTCCTCCTATTCCGAGGAGTACGAGGAGCTGGACGCGGCCGAGCCCGAGGACGGGGAGGAGAACGACTCCCGGGAGGGCGGCCATGAGGAATAAGCGGGCCTGGTTCGCCTTTCCCTACGTGATCTGGATGGCCCTGTTCGTGGTGGTCCCCATCGTGATCATGGCGGTGTACGCCCTCACCGCCGCCGACCCCATCACCAACGCCGCCTATCCCACCCTGGGCAACTTCACCGGCATGGGGCTGTACCTCAATGTGTTCCTGCGCTCCTTCTGGCTGGCCATCCTGGCCACCCTGGTGTGCCTGCTGATCGGCTACCCGGTGTCCTACTGGATGGCTAAGGAGGGCCCCCGGTTCCAGCGCCTGGCCATGGCCCTGATCATGCTGCCCATGTGGATGAACTTCCTGCTGCGCACCTATTCCTGGATGTCCATTTTGGAGAACAACGGCCTTTTGAACCAGCTCCTTCGGGCCACCGGCCTGCTGGACCTGCTGGGGGCGGACCACATCCAGATGATCGGCACCCCCGGGGCGGTTGTGCTGGGCATGGTGTACAATTACCTGCCCTTCATGATCCTGCCCATCTACTCCGTGATCGTCAAGCTGGACGGCTCCCTGGTGGAGGCCGCCCGGGACCTGGGGGCGGACGGGGTGCGGGTGTTCCGCCGGGTGATCTTCCCCCTGTCCCTGCCGGGGATCCTGTCCGGGGTGACCATGGTGTTCGTGCCGTCGGTGTCCACCTTCGCCATCTCCAACCTGCTGGGGGGCGGCAACCAGATGATGCTGGGCGATCTGATCGAGCTGCAATTTTTGGGCGGGGCCTACAACCCCCACCTGGGCGCCGCCATCTCCATGGTGATGATGGTGATCGTGGTGGTGTGCATGGTGGTCATGAACCACTTCGGCGAGGGCGAGGAACAGGCGGTGATGCTCTGATGAAAAGGCAGAATCGTTTTGGGAGCCGTTTGTTCATCGGCCTCACCTTCCTGTTCTTGTACCTGCCCATCTTCCTGCTGATCGTGTTCTCCTTCAACGCGGGAGACTCCAGCGCCGTGTGGAAGGGCTTCTCTTTGGAGTGGTACGCCGCCCTGTTCCAGAACCGGCTGATCATGGAGAGCCTGTACACCACCCTGCTGGTCTCTTTGCTGGCCACGGCCATCGCCACCGCGGCGGGCACCTTCGCCGCCATCGGGCTGTACGCCCTGTCCAAGCGGCGGCGGGACGCCCTGCTGGTGGTCAACGACATCCCCATGATGAACGCCGACATCGTCACCGGCGTCAGCCTGTGCCTGTTCTTCGTGGCCTTTTTCCAGGGCTGGGGGGCCTTCGCCCAGTGGTTCAACGGGGCACAGAGCGTCGTGGAGCTGCCCGAACGGCTCACCCTGGGCTTCGGCACCATGCTGCTGGCCCATATCGCGTTCAACATCCCCTACGTCATCCTCAACGTGGCCCCCAAGCTGCGCCAGATGGACAAGAACCTGGTGGACGCCGCCCAGGACCTGGGCTGCACCTGGATGCAGGCGTTCTGGAAGGTGATCCTGCCGGAGATCAAGCCGGGCATCGTGTCCGGAGCGCTCATCGCCTTCACCATGTCCATCGACGACTTCGTGATCTCCTACTTCACCGCCGGCTCGTCCACCTCCACCCTGGCCATGCGGATCTACTCCATGACCAAAAAGCGCATCACGCCGGAGGTCAACGCGGTGTCCACCCTGCTGTTTTTGTCGGTGCTGGCCCTGCTGGTGCTCAACAACGTGCGGGAGATCCGCCAGGAGCGCCGGGCGGACCGGCAGGAGGTCCGGGCGCCCTCCTTCTTCGAGAAGCTGTCCATGGGCCTGTCCTCCCCCTCCCGGAGGTGGATCCGCCGGGGCGGGCTGGCCGCCGCGGTCTGTGTTTTTGTGGCGGCGGTGGCCCTGCTCACCGGGGTCGCCTGGTCCCAGCCGGTGGTCAACGTGTGCTCCTGGGGGGAGTACATCGACGAGGATCTCATCACCCAGTTCGAGGAGGAGACCGGCATCCGGGTGAACTACCAGACCGCCGAGAGCAACGAGGCGCTCTACTCCCTGCTGAAGAGCGGCGGCGCGGACTACGACGTGATCGTCCCCTCCGACTACATGATCTCCCAGCTCATGGAAGAGGGGATGCTGGAGGAGCTGGACTACAGCCGCATCCCCAACTTCGCAAAGATCGACGAGCGCTTCAAATACCTGCCCTACGATCCGGAGAACAAATACACCGTCCCCTACTCCTGGGGCACCCTGGGGCTGATCTACAACGCCGCCATGGTGGAGGAGGAGCCCTCCAGCTGGGGCGTTTTGTACGACGGGCGGTACGCGGGCAACGTGCTGCTGATCAACAACTCCCGGGACGCCCTGGGCGCCGCTCTGCTCCACCTGGGCTACTCGGTGAACACCACCGACGAGGGGGAGATCCGGGAGGCATTCTCCCTGATCTCCGACGCCAGCCGCCGGGGGGTGTTCCAGGGCAAAGTGATGGACCAGGTGTTCCAGAAGATGGAGGGCGGCAACGCCGCCATCGCCACCTATTACGCCGGGGACTACCTGTCCATGCTGGAAAACCAGGCGGACGGGGTGGATCTGCGCTATACCATCCCCCAGGAGGGGGCCAACTGGTTCGTAGACGCCATGTGCGTGCTCAAGGACGCCCCCCACTACGACGAAGCCTTGCAGTGGATCGACTTCATCGCCTCCACCAAGGCCAACCTGGCCAACATGGACTATATCTGGTACGCCTCCCCCAACAAGGAGGCCCTGGAGCAGTACCCCGCCTGGTACGAGGAGCAATACGGCGAGGAGCTGGACCCTGAGCTGTATGAGATCATGGCCCCTCCCCCCGAGGTGCTGGAGCGGTGTGAAATGTACCTGGTGCTTCCCCCGGCCACCCGGGCGCTGTACAACGAGCTGTGGATCCAGCTGGGGACCTAAGAACCTGTATCCACAACCTCAAACGCCGTCTGGACGGGTCTTTTTCCGCCATACTATGTTGCGTTTTCTTGAAATGCACAAAGTATTCCCGCGAAAACGCGCCTTGTCTGGCGAAAAGATCCCTCGCCCAGACGGCATCCTTTGCTGTGGATACAGGTTCTGAGACCTGACGACCGCCGGAGGGCTTTGCTCCCTCCGGCGGTTTTTTCTGCCGATCTGCTTAGGATTTGACTATTGCCCGCCGATGTTGTATAATAACATGATTTTGAAGCCGGCACGGGGATACGAGATCTGGAGGTGGAGCCATGTGGATCGCTGACGGCTGGAAGGATTACGAGCTCATCGACTGCGGCCGGGGCGAAAAGCTGGAGCGCTGGGGGGACAAGCTGCTGGTGCGGCCCGACCCCCAGGCCATCTGGAACACCCCCCGGGCCCACCGGGGCTGGAAGCGCCCCGACGCCCGCTACGCCCGCTCCAGCTCCGGCGGAGGCCAGTGGGCGGACAAGAACGTCCCCCAGCGCTGGCAGGTGGGCTATCGGGACCTCACCTTCAATGTGGGTCTGATGAACTTCAAGCACACCGGGGTGTTCCCCGAGCAGGCCGCCAACTGGGACTTCGCCCGGGAGCAGATCCAACGGGCCGGGCGGCCGGTGAGCGTGCTCAACCTGTTCGCCTACACCGGCGGGGCCACCATCGCCTGTGCGGCGGCGGGGGCGTCGGTGTGCCATGTGGACGCGGCCAAGGGCATGGTGCAGTGGGCCAGGGACAACGCCCGCTCCTCCGGGCTGGAGGACAAGCCCGTGCGCTGGATCGTGGACGACTGCGCCAAGTTCGTGGAGCGGGAGATCCGCCGGGGGCGGAGATACGACGCCATCGTCATGGACCCTCCCTCCTATGGCCGGGGGCCCTCCGGCGAGGTGTGGAAGCTGGAGAACGACCTCTATCCCTTCGTGGAGCTGGTGGCCGGGGTGCTGTCCGACGACCCCCTGTTCATCATTTTGAACTCCTACACCACGGGGCTGTCCCCGTCGGTGCTCACCTATATTTTGCAAAGCGTGGCGGGCAAAAAATTCGGCGGGCACACCGTGTCCGACGAGCTGGGGCTGCCCGTGACCGCCACGGGGCTGGCCCTGCCCTGCGGGGCCACGGGCCGGTGGACCAAGCACTGACATGGGACTCACCCTTCGTTACCTGTTCGCCATGCTCTGCGGGGCGGTCCCGGCTCTGGCGCTGTTCTTGCTTGCGCGCCCTGTGCGCATGCGCAGGCTGGGCAGACGCGGCCTTTGCAGCCCTCTTTTTCGTGAGACCGCCCTCGCGCTCTTTTGGATGTACTGCGGTGGGGCCGCGCTTCTGGGCCTGACCCCCAGATGGGTGGTCCGCTCCCTGGCCGGCCTGCCGCTGGGAGTCCCCTGGAATGAGGCGGGTCTGCCTTTTTTCAGCCCGGGCGCCATCAGTCTGGTCCCCTTCCTCACCTTTTCTTATTCCACCTATATTTTGGCCGCAAACGTGGCCCTGTTCCTACCCTTCGGTCTGTTTCCCGCCCTTCTTTGGCGGGGCTTCGATCGGAAGCGGGCCCTGCTCACCGGAGGCTGCATCACCCTGTCTATCGAGACCTGCCAGCTCTTTGTCGGCCGGACCTTTGACATCGACGACCTGATGCTCAACACCCTTGGCGTGTTCTGCGGCTTCTTGATGGGGTCGGCCGTCAGAAGGCTGCTGCCCCGGTTTTGCGCAAAATTCCTGATCGTCCCACAACTTTCTGCTGATCGAGGTAGTTCCTATGGCTCACCCCATCCTCCAAACTGAAGATCTCACCTTCCGCTACACCACCGAGGAGGGCGTGGCCCCCACGGTGCTGGACAGCCTCACCCTGTCCATCCAGCCGGGCCAGTTCGTGGCGGTGCTGGGCCACAACGGGAGCGGAAAATCCACCCTGGCCAAGCACTTCAACGCCATCCTGCTCCCCTCCGGGGGGAAGGTGTATGTGGACGGGCTGGACACCTGCGACGAGGGCAGGCTGCTGGACATCCGCCGCCAGGTGGGCATGGTGTTCCAGAACCCGGACAACCAGATCGTGGCCAGCGTGGTGGAGGAGGACGTGGCCTTCGGCCCGGAGAACCTGGGGGTGCCCTCCGGGGAGATCCGGGAGCGGGTGGACGCGTCCTTGGCCGCCGTGCGCATGACCCAGTACGCCCGCCACGCCCCCCACCTGCTGTCCGGGGGCCAGAAGCAGCGGGTGGCCATCGCCGGGGTGCTGGCCATGAGTCCCCGGTGCATCGTGCTGGACGAGCCCACCGCCATGCTGGACCCGGTGGGCCGGAAGGAGGTGCTGGACACCATCCGCTGGCTCAACCGGGAGCGGCAGATCACGGTGGTGCTGATCACCCACCACATGGACGAGGCCGCCCAGGCCGACCGGCTGATCGTCATGCACGACGGCCACATCGTGGCGGATGACAGCCCCGCGCTGGTGTTCCAGAACGTGGACGGCCTGCGCTCCCTGGGGCTGGAGGTGCCCGAGCCGGTGGCCCTGCTGTACGAGCTGCGGCAGGCGGGGGTGGACGTGCCCCTCACCGCACTGACGGTGGACGAGTGCGCGGAGGTTTTGAAGGCCTTGCTGGCGTAGCACCGTAAATCGTGATTTTTTGGAGGATAAAAAAATGAAGTGCCCTATTTGTAATAATGAACTGTTAGAAGGCGGAATCATAGTTCAACATGTAGCACCCGGATGGGTTCCAATGGAACAATTCAAGAAAAAAGGTGTCAAGCGATTGATGTATACGGATATGCGCACAATTGGAGAAAGCAGTATTCTTTTGAATCAAACAAAGATTCCTAACGCCTATTTTTGTAAAAACTGCAATAAAGTCATGGGGATTTTTGATGTAACGAACAATTTAGATAATCAAGCAAATTCTAATTGAATTGATTTTTCCCTCACTCTTATGCACATTATCTCCACTCCAAGGAGTTTGGCCCATGGGAGCTATCATCGAGACAAAACAACTGACCCATACCTACAGCCGGGGCACCCCCTTTGAGCACACCGCCCTGGACCGGGTGGACTTTTCCGCCGCGCGGGGCGAGTACCTAGCCGTCATCGGCCGCACCGGGTCGGGCAAATCCACCCTGATCCAGCACCTCAACGGCCTTTTGAAGCCCACCGCCGGACAGGTGCTCTTCGACGGCGCCGACATCTGGGAGACCAAGGAGCGCACCCGCCAGGTCCGGTGCCAGGTGGGGCTGGTGTTCCAGTACCCGGAGTACCAGCTCTTCGAGGAGACGGTGTACCAAGACATCGCCTTCGGTCCCAAGAACATGGGGCTGGACACGGACGAGGTGGACCGGCGGGTGCGCCAGTCCGCCCGGTTCGTGGGGCTGGAGCCCGGGGTGCTGGAGAAATCCCCCTTCGACCTGTCCGGCGGGCAGAAGCGGCGGGTGGCCATCGCGGGCGTCATCGCCATGGAGCCCCAGGTGCTGGTGCTGGACGAGCCCACCGCCGGGCTGGACCCCTCCGGGTCCGCCCGGATCTTAGACAACATCCGCACCTACCACCAGGAAAAGAACGCCTGCATCATCCTGGTGTCCCACTCCATGGAGGAGGTGGCCCGGGAGGCGGCGCGGCTGGTGGTGATCCACCAGGGGACCATCCCCATCCAGGGGCCCCCCGAGGCGGTCTTTGCCCACGGGGAGGAGCTGGAGGCCATGGGCCTGGGCGTGCCCGCCATGACCCGGGTGTTCGCCCGGCTGCGGTCCATGGGAGTGGACCTGCCCGGCTCGGTGTACACCATCCCCCAGGCGCGGGAGGCGGTGCTGGCCGCCCTCCACCGAAGGGAGGTCAAGTGATGGCGCTGCGAGACATCACCCTGGGGCAGTATTTCCCCGGAGAGTCCCCCATCCACCGGCTGGACCCCCGGGCCAAGCTGGTGGCCATGGCCTGCTACATCGTGGCCCTGTTTTTGGGCCGGCGGCTGGTCACCTACGGCATCCTCCTGCTGGCGCTGGCGGCGGTGGTGAAGGTGTCCACCGTGAAGCCCCGGGCCCTGGTGCGGGGGCTGAAGCCGGTGGTGTTCATCCTGGTGTTCACCGCCGTGCTCAACATCTTCTACACCCCCGGCGAGCCGCTGGCCTCCTTTTGGATCTTCACGATCACCAGGGAGGGCATCGTCCACGCCTTCTTCATGGTGATCCGGATCGTCATGCTGATCACCTGCACCTTCCTGCTCACCTACACCACCTCTCCCCTGGCCCTCACCGACGGGCTGGAGAGCTTGATGGGGCCGCTGAAAAAGATCCGCGTCCCCGTCCACGAGCTGTCCATGATGATGTCCATCGCCCTGCGGTTCATCCCCACCCTGATCGAGGAGACGGACAAGATCATGTCCGCCCAGAAGGCCCGGGGCGCGGATTTCGAGTCGGGCAGCCTGGTCCAGCGGGCGAAGGCGCTGATCCCCCTGCTGGTGCCGCTGTTCATCTCCGCCTTCCGGCGGGCGGACGAGCTGGCCACCGCCATGGAGTGCCGCTGCTACCACGGCGGCGAGGGCCGCACCCGGATGAAGCAGCTCCACTACCGCCCCGGCGACCTGCTGTTCATGCTGGGGGCCCTGGCTCTGGCGGTGCTGATCGGCGTTTTGGGCCATTGGGGGCTGTGATATGGACAAGCGCAACATCGCCCTGCGGCTGAGCTACACCGGCACCGCCTACCACGGCTGGCAGGTGCAGAAAAACGATATCTCCGTGGCGGAGACCCTGGAAAAGGCCCTGGCCTCGGTGGTGTGCCACCCGGTGAAGGTCACCGGGGCGGGCCGCACCGACGCGGGGGTCCACGCCCAGATCTACGTGGCCAACTTCCGCACCACCTCGGGCATCCCGGTGGAGCGCCTCCCCCTGGCGGTGAACACCCGGCTGCCCGACGACATCTCGGTGTTCAAGGCCACGGTGGTGCCCGACGGCTTCAACGCCATCGGCTCCTGCCTCAAGAAGGAATACACCTATAAGATCTACAACTCCCGCATCCGGGACCCCTTCTATGTGAACCGGGTGTGGTTCTATCCCAAGCCCCTGGACGAGCGCGTCATGGCCCAGGCCGCCGGGCAGTTCGTGGGCACCCACGACTTCGCCGCCGTCCGCTCGGTGGGCACCGAGACCCGCACCACCGTGCGCACCGTCCACTACTTCGACATCCAGCGCCATGGGACGGTCATCGACTGCCGGGTGTGCGCCGATGGGTTCCTCTACAACATGGTCCGGGCCATGGTGGGCACCTGCGTCTACGCCGCCGAGGGCAAGCTGGACCCGGCGGAGATCCCGGCCATCCTGGCCTCCCGCAACCGGACCCTGGCAGGGCCCACCGCGCCGCCCGACGGGCTGTATATGACCAATCTGTGGTACAAGGAAGCGGTGCTGTGAGCGCCGGCGGCATGACGAAAACATCCTGTGACAAGGGAGTTTTTATGGAAGAGCAGAACCGGCAAAAACCGAAGATCCAGCCCCTCCGGCCGCCCAGGACCCCGCCGGAGCCGGAGGCCCCCAAGCCCCGGCGGAAGCTGCCCCGCTTTCTCGTGCGGGCCGCGGCCACCCTGGTGGTGCTGGCGGCGGCGCTGTGCCTGGTGGCGGTGGTGGCCTTCCGGGACAGCCTGAACATGGACAGCGTGAAGCGGTGGTTCACCTACCGCTCCCTGATCCGCAGCGACAGCGGCCGGGCGGACTCCTTCCCCTACGGGGGGGACCTCACCGACACCTTCGCCGTGCTGGACGGGGATCTGCTGGTGTGCTCCCGCAACGCCATCTCCCTCTACTCCGGCAGCGGCACCCAGTACATCAATGAGTCGGTGGGCATGGAGAATCCCGTGGTCACCACCAATGGCTCCCTGGCCGCGGTGTACGACGCCGGGGGCTCCAGCCTGTACGTCCTGGGCCAGCGGACGCTGGTGTGGTCGGCGGACGATCTGGAGTCCATCCTGTCCGCCCGGCTGAATAAGAACGGCCAGCTCACCGTGGTCACCCAGTCCAGCGGCTACCGGGGGTCGGTGACGGTGTACGACGCCGCCTACTCCCCCGTGATGCGGGTGGACCTCACCTCCGCCTTCGTGATGGACGCGGCGCTGTCCGACGACGGCCACACCCTGGCCATCCTCACCGTGGGCCAGTCCGGCGGCGCCTTCGCCACCACCCTGGAGCTGTACGACATGAGCTACGCCAGCGGCCAGTACGCCCCCGACCTCACCTGCCAGCTGGGGGGCGGCGTGGTGCTGGAGACACGGCACACCGCCTCGGCGGTGTGGGCCCTGGGCGACCGGGGGCTCACCGTCACCGCCCACGACGGCCGGTCCTCCGGCGTGAGCTGGGCGGACAAGCACCTTCGCCGGTACACCCTCAGCGGCGACGGCTTCGCCGCCGTCCTCTTGGGCAAGTACCGGGCGGGCAGCCAGTCGGAGCTGTGGGTGGTGGACGAGCAGGGAGAGCGCCGCACCCTGGAGATCAACGAGCAGGTGCTGTCCATCTCCGCCTCCGGGCGGTATGTGGCGGTGCTCACCGGCGACCGGCTGGACATCTACACCGACCAGCTGGAGCTGTACGACACGCTGGACGGCACCCAGGGCGCCCGGACGGCGCTGCTGATGCCGGATGGCTCGGCCATCCTCATCTCGGCGGACAGCGCCGGGTTCTATATTCCCTGAGGTATTTGCGTTGACCGCCCCAGGCGCCGTTTGGGCGGGAGGAGGAGCTTATGGCAGCGTACCTATTCGACATCATCATCGTGGCCCTGCTGGCGCTGTTCGCCTGGCGGGGAGCGGCCAAGGGGCTGATCTTGTCCCTGTGCGGGCTGGCGGCCATTTTCGTGGTCTATCTGGGGGCCCAGTTCCTGTCGGAGAGATTCTGTGAGCCGGTGGGCAATATCCTGCGCCCCATCGTCATCCAGACCGTCCGGGGGGCGGGGGCGGAGCCGGAGGTGGATCCTGAGGACCCGGAGGACCTCTACACCATGGAGGAGCTGGTGGCCTCCATCCAGGAGAAGGGGCTGTTCGAGGGCCTGTCCGCCTTCCTGGAGCAGGCGGACAGCCGGGACCTGCCCCAGGGCGGCTTGCTCTCCCCCCTGGAGGCCCTGGCCGGCTATCTCTCGACGGCCATCGCCCGGGCGCTGCTGTTCAGCCTGGTGTTCTTCGGGGGCCTTCTGGCCTGGTTCCTGCTCAGTCACGCCCTGGATCTGGCCTTCAAGCTGCCCATCCTGGCGGAGATCAACCTGGCGGGCGGCCTCATCATCGGGCTGGTGAAGGGCGGCCTGCTCACCGTGGTGCTGGTGTGGCTGGGGCAGGTGATCGGTCTGCTCCCCAACCCGCCGGACACCCCCGTGCTGTCCATGTTCACCGTAGACAGGCTGTGGGAGCTGCTGGGCGCCCTGCCCGCCTGAGCCGCCCCCTTCCAGCGCCGCGAGCTTTTCCCTTCTCCGCGGAAAATTCCCACTCTAAAATTCATGACAGGTTCATATTTATCTGATATGTTACTGCAAAACTGCGATCAGGAACGCCAGAACTGGTTCCTTTGAAAGGAGCGGCACCACTATGCATCCTACCTTATGCACCCGCTGCAAAAAGAACGTGGCGGTGGTCTTTATCACCAAGATCGAGGGCGGTGAGACCAAAAACGAGGGCTTGTGCCTGAAGTGCGCCCGGGAGCTGGGCATCAAGCCGGTGGACGATATGATGAAAAAGATGGGAATCTCCGACGAGGACCTGGAGTCCATCTCCACCGAGATGATGTCCGCCTTCGGCGGCGCGGAAGAGCCGGACGGCCTGAGCTCCGACGAGCGCGAGGAGGACGGCGACGGCGAGGAGGACGAGGGCCGCACCGCCACCTTCCCCTTCCTGAACAAGCTGTTCGGCACCGCGTCGGACAGCGGCCCCGACCGGGACCCCATCCAGCGGGGGGGCGCCGCCAAGGAGGACAAGGCCGCCCCCAAGACCGAGCGCAATCAGGCCCCCAAGCGGAAATTTTTGGAGAACTACTGTATCTCCCTCACCCGCAAGGCCCATGAGGGCAAGCTGGACCGCATCGTGGGCCGTTCCAACGAGATCCAGCGGACGATCCAGATCCTGAACCGCCGCCAGAAGAACAACCCCTGCCTGATCGGCGACCCCGGCGTGGGCAAGACCGCCATCGCCGAGGGGCTGGCCCAGCGGATCTACGACCGGGACGTGCCCTATAAGCTGCTGGACAAGGAGGTCTACCTGCTGGACCTCACCGCCCTGGTGGCGGGCACCCAGTTCCGGGGCCAGTTCGAGAGCCGGATGAAGGGCCTCATCGACGAGGTGAAGAAACTGGGCAACATCATCCTGGTGATCGACGAGGTCCACTCCATCGTGGGCGCGGGGGACGCGGAGGGCTCCATGAACGCCGCCAATATCCTCAAGCCCGCCCTGAGCCGGGGGGAGATCCAGGTGATCGGGGCCACCACCCTGACCGAGTACCGCAAGTACATCGAGAAGGATTCCGCCCTGGAGCGCCGCTTCCAGCCCGTGACCGTGGAGGAGCCCTCCATCGAGGACTCGGTGGAGATCCTCAAGGGCATCGCCCCCTACTACGAGTCTTTCCACCACGTGTCCATCAGCCCGGACATCTGCCGCCAGGCGGTGACCATGAGCGAGCGGTATATCACCGACCGCTACCTGCCCGACAAGGCCATCGACCTGATCGACGAGGCGTCCTCCGACGTGAACCTCCACAACAAGGAGCTGGCGCGGCTGGCCCAGATCGACAAGGAGCTGGCTGACTATGCCAAGGAGATGGAGGTGGTGCTGGCCTCCACCGGCGGGCAGAACGACCCCAGGCTCCAGGAGCTACAAAAGAGAGAACAGCGCCTCAAGCGCCAGCGGGAGACCCTGGAGACCGCGGTGAGCCGGGATGATTCCGAGGCCCCCAACCGGGAGGACCCCGCCTTCCAGGAACGCCAGGAGGGCCGGCGCAAGCAGATTGGCGAGCTCCAGGAGAAGCTGGCCGCCGTCACCGCCGAGAAGCAGGCGGTGCAGACCGAGGCCAACGACAAAGCATACCAGCGGCTGGCCGAGCTGAAGAGCCGCCAGGCCCAGCTCACCGGAGAGCGGGACATCTTGGCCGCCAAGGGGGATCCCCCCCTCACCGCCGCCCATCTGGCCCGGGTGATCGAGCTGTGGACCAAGATCCCCGCCTCCTCCATCCAGGAGCAGGAGTTCGAGCGGCTGGCCAAGCTGGACCAGCGGCTCAAGGAGCACATCGTGGGCCAGGACGACGCGGTGAACGCGGTGTCCAACGCCATCCGGCGGGGCCGGGTGGGCATCTCCGCCAAGCACAAGCCGGTGTCCTTCATCTTCGTGGGTTCCACCGGCGTGGGCAAGACGGAGCTGGTCAAGCAGCTGGCCGCCGACCTGTTCTCCTCCCCCGAGTCCCTGATCCGCCTGGACATGAGCGAGTTCATGGAGAAGCACTCCGTGTCCCGGCTCATCGGCTCTCCCCCGGGGTACGTGGGCTACGACGACGCGGGCCAGCTCACCGAGAAGATCCGCCGCAAGCCCTACACCGTGGTCCTCTTCGACGAGATCGAGAAGGCCCACCCCGACGTGCTCAACGTGCTGCTCCAGATCCTGGACGACGGCCACATCTCCGACGCCCACGGCAAGGTGGTCAATTTCGAGAACACCGTGATCGTCATGACCTCCAACGCGGGCAGCGACATCAAGGGCGGCTCCCTGGGCTTCGACCGCTCCGCCAACCAGCTGGGCCGGGAAAAGGCCATGAAGGGGCTGGAGTCCTTCCTGCGGCCCGAGTTCATCAACCGGGTGGACGAGATCGTCTACTTCAACCAGCTCACCGAGGACGATTTCAAGGCCATCGCCCGGATCATGCTGTCCGAGCTGGACGCCGTCATGCGGGATAAGGACATCGCCTTCGCCTACGACGGGTCTGTGCTGGACTACCTGGTGAAGAAGTCCTACTCCGCCGCCTACGGCGCCCGGAACCTGCGCCGCCAGATCCAGAAGGACCTGGAGGACCCCATCGCCGCCAAGCTGATCCAGCGGTACGCGGACCCCATCCGCCGGATCGACCTGTCCGCCGACGGGGAACAGCTGAACATCGTCACCGACTGAAGAAAAGGGCGGCGGGAGAACTCCCGCCGCCCTTTCGCGACCTTTTCCGCGCCGGTTTTCCCAACGATATGGATTGCATATTTTGCGGCTTTATGTTAAAATCTCATAGGCCGAGAGTACCGTCAAACATCGCATATATCGCAGAGAAGTGTATTCTCCTGCCCGAAATAAAAACAGGTAAAAGGAAGGTCAAGTATGAAGTCGATCAAGTCAAAAATCCAAATCAGTATGTTGTCTGTAGTGCTGGTCGGTTCGGTGCTGATCGGTGTGATTACAGCCCTCTTGAATGCCAGCGGGATCGATGATGTGATGTCCAAGACTCTGGGCCCCGCCACGCAGATGGCCGCAGACGCTGTGGAGTGGAAAATGGGGAACTACTGGACGGCCCTCCAAGAGGCCGCCGCCTCTGATATCTTCCGGGACTCTGACCCGACCGCTCCAGAGCTGATCCCCCTTCGAGAGGATATCGCCCAGCGCAACGGCTTTCTTTACGTTGGCAAAATGGATGCCGGCGGGTTCTCTTCCACGGGATATAGCTACGCGGAAGAAGATTATTTTCAACAGTGCAAGTCTACCATGGAACCCTACATCTCTGATATCATGAACGACGGACAGCGGATGATCTTCCTGCTGGAGGTCCCGATCGTTACCGACGGCCGCTTTGAGGGTGTGGTCTACGGTGGGATCAGCGCTGATTTTCTCTCAGACATCGTGGTCAACCTGGCCATGGGCAGCGATGGAGTGGCCTATGTGCTGGACAGCAAAGGCAACGTGATCGGACATCGAGAGGCTTCTATCGTAGAGGAAGGCTCCAATATGATCGAAGCCGCAAAGACGGATCCCAGCGTGGCGGATGTGGCCGCGGTGAATCAGCGCATGATCCAGGGAGAGAGCGGCTTCGGCGCATATGAATTTTATGGCGACAACAAATTTGTGGGGTTTGCTCCCATCGACGGCAATCAGAAGTGGAGCATCGCCATCGAGACCAGCCAGCGGGAGTTCAAATCCTCGCTGGACCGAAGCATCATGCTGACCGTTCTGGTGGTGGTCCTGGTCGTGCTCGCCACCTTCCCTGTAGCGATCAAAGTCGGCAGGTCCATCTCCGACCCGATCCGGTCCTGCGTCGCCCGGCTCGAGAAGATGGCTGACGGAGATCTGCACACGCCGTCCCCCCAAGTGAAGTCCAAGGATGAGACCGCCCAGCTGGCAAAGGCTCTGGAAACCATGCTGTCCCGTCTGAACGATGTGGCGCAGGATGTGTCCCATCACCTGGGCAAAATGGCGCAGGGGGATTTCCGTGAGACCATCACCCATACATATTGGGGCGACTTTATCACCATGGAGCAGTCCATCAAGGCGATCCACCACTCCCTGAAGGACACGCTTTCCCAGATCAGCCGGTCCGCCGGGACCGTGGCCAGCAGCGCCGTTCAGGTATCCAACGGCGCTCAGTCTCTGAGCCAGGGGGCCACGGAGCAGGCCAGTGCCATCCATGAACTCTCCGCGACCACCGACAGCATCGCGGAGAACGCCAGACAGACCGCAGTCACAGCGGAGGAGGCCGGGCACTTTGTGGCCCAGGCAGGGGAACAGCTGGGGGTCAGCGTGAATTATGTTCAGGAGCTGAACACCGCGATGGAGAAGATCTCCGGCTCCTCCACGGAGATCGGCAAGATCATCGACACCATCGAGAATATCGCGTTCCAGACCAATATCCTGGCCCTGAACGCCGCTGTGGAGGCCGCCCGCGCAGGCAGCGCGGGAAAGGGCTTCGCCGTGGTAGCCGACGAGGTGCGCAATCTGGCGTCTAAGTCCGACGAGGCGGCCAAAGCCACCAAGGAGCTGATAGAGGGGTCCATCACCACGGTGGCGGAGGGTGGACAAGTGGTCGAAAAGGTGACGGAATCGCTGGATAAGACCAACTCTATCTCAAAAATGTCACGATAAAAGTAAACGCGGTCGTTGAAGCGGTGGAGACCCAGACCACCGCGATCTCCCAAGTGACCGAGGGGATCGACCAAATATCCGCCGTCATCCAAAGCACCTCCGCCACTTCGGAGCAGAGCGCCGCTACCGCCCAGGAGCTGTCGGATCAATCCCTGCTGATGAACAACCTGGTGCGCAAATTTCAGCTGACTTAAAGACCCATAGCTCCGCCGAATTCCACGGCGGGCGGCGTCACCGGGAGCGGCATCTCCAATGTCAACGACAGCGGCGGCCGCGCCGCCAAAGAAAACAGCGGAAGCCTAGGTCTTTCCACCTTGGCTTCCGCTGTTCGATGCTTTTTCGTCCAATCTTATTTTCCCGCGCTACTCTCCCGGGGCGCTCTTGTTCCGCCACAGGCTCGCGTAGCGCTCAGTCCGTCCCGCCGGGGCTGGAGGCGTTGTCCTTTCTCATGAACATCAGTCCAAACGAGCCGGGACCACAGTTGCTGGCGATGGCGGACGACGCCTTTTGCAGATAGACCCGCTCAAAGGCGCAATGCTGCCGCACCAGGTCCTGGATGTATTGGAGCTTTTTCTCATCCAGGCCGGAGTAGGTGATGAACAGAACGCGCCGGTCGATGCTTCTGGTCTCCTGGAGCACTTTCCTGACGTATTTTTTCGCGATGCGCGGAAAATCACCTATTTCCATGCTGCCCACTACCATCTTGCTCTTTCGTAGCACAAGGATCGGGTGGAGCAGCAGCGCGTCGCACAAGACCTGTATCCGCTTCGATATCCGCCCGGCCTGGCACATCATGTGGGTGCTGTTGATGATGAACGCCGATGAGATGAAGCGCTCCATGCGCTTCACCGACGCCACGATCTCCGCCTTTCCGGCGTGATCTTCCGCCAGCCGCGCCGCCCAGAGCACCGACAGGCCCATGCTGCTGGACAGATGCCCGGAGTTCACCACCGTGACATTGTTGAAGGATTTCGCGGCCTCCAGGGCGTTTTGGTATCCTGTGCTGACGTGTTTGGCCATGCTGATGTGGATCACATTCTGGGCCTCCGTCAGCTTTTCCGCGAAAAACCGCTCGTAGTCCTCCACCTCCGGGGGCCGGGACTCCCCCTTCCTCCCCTGGGCCATGTGGGCCAGCAGCTCATCCGGCTGCAGCTCCAGGCCGTCCAGGAAACGGCCCTCCTCCGTGCAGACGTAGTAAGGGCAGACCGAAATGCCCAGCTCCTTGATCAGCGATTCCGGCAGGTCGCACACACTGTCCGTGGTCACCAGAATGGACCGCCGCTTCGCCCGCTCAAAGATCAGGACATCCTTTTCCAGGTTGGGCTGTCCCCCTTCCTCGCACAGGCTCACCAGCATCTTGGGCAGAACGCTCAGCACCGCCGCCTCCAAAAGCGCGCCGCCCACCGGTTTGGCCAGATAGCCGCTGAACCCCTCTTTTTTATAGAGAAGCTGGTTGTCGCTGCCCGCGTTGGCGGTCAGGGCCACCACAGGCACGCCCTGGCACAGCCCGCCCGGCTGCTCCCGCAGGGCGTGGAGGCACTCGATCCCGTCCATTTCCGGCATCATGTGGTCCATCAAAATGCAGTCGTAGTGGTGGCTCTGGGTCAGCTTGAGGCATTCCGCCCCGCTGGACGCGGTGTCGATCTGGATCTTCGTCTCCGCCAGAAGCTTGGTCACCACCACCAGATTCATCTCGTTGTCGTCCACCACCAGGATGTGGGCGTCCGGCGCCTCAAAGCTTTGCCGGTAGGGCCCGTCGCTTCGGGCCCGGGTCCGGGAGGCCAGGGTAAAGGCCCCCAGCTCCTTGTCGTCCACGATGTCCTGCTCCAGCGCCACGATGAATTTGGAGCCCTTGGTGTAGACGCTGTTCACGCTGATCTCGCCACCCATCAGCTCCACCAGCTGCTGGACGATGCTCAGGCCCAGGCCGGTCCCCTCGATATGGCGGTTCTTTTCCTCATCCACCCGCTGGAAGGCGTTGAATATGTACGGGATGTTCTCCTTTTTCACCCCCTGGCCGGTGTCCTCCACGGAGTACCAGACCAGCACCCGGTTGACGCCCTGGCGCTCGCAGCGCACGGAGAGCGTGACCGAGCCCTCGCTGGTGTACTTCACCGCGTTGTTCAGCAGGTTGATCAGGATCTGCTTGATGCGCACCTCGTCCCCGCAGAGCATACTGGGGATGGACGGGTCCACATGGAGCTTGAATTCCAGCCCCTTTTCCCTGGCCTTCACCCAGATCATGTTGACGATCTCGGAAAACAACGTCCCCGTCTCATAGGCGGCGTTGACGATCTCCATCTTCCCTGACTTGATCTTGGAGATGTCCAGAATGTCGTTGATCAGCGTGAGCAGCAGCTTGCTGGCTCCCTGAATGTTCCGGGCGTTCTCCGCCACATCCTCCGGGATGTCGCCCCGCAGCGTGATCTCGTTCAGCCCGATGATGGTGTTGATGGGGGTGCGGATCTCGTGGCTCATACTGGAAAAGAAGTTGTTCTCCGCCTGGTTCAGCTCCTCGATCTCCTTTTTCTGCTGCTGGGAAAGGGCGTTTTCCTCCTCGTACATCCGGTTGAGGAACATGAGCAGCACGCTGGTGAGCATCCCCACCATGATCATGGAGAACGCGGAGTCGAAGAAGGAGTGCTGTTGGGAGTTTATGGCGGCGATGTCCGGGAAATAGAAGGCGATGCCGTAGCAAAGCATCGTCTCCGCCGTGCACAGCCCGAAAAATACGGCCATGCGCTTCCCCTGGAGGGTGATGCACACATAGATGAAGCAGAGCACGAACCACTCCGGCACGCCGCTGTAGAACCCGCCCGCGGAGAAGAAGGTGAAGGGGAACAGGACCAGCAGCAGCACCACGATGGCCGTGGCCCCCGCCTCAAGGCGCCCCTTTCGGATGCTGATCTTGGCGATCGTCGCTATGGCCGCCAGGCTGACCGCCAGGATCGCGAGGTTCAAAAGCCGTCTGCCCATCGGCAGGGTAAATACCAGCGCGATCATACAGACCACAGTGACGATGCGGAACATGCGCTCGCGCATACTGATCCGGTGGTCTGAGATGATCTCAAGCCATTTTTTTATCACGCGGTCTCCCGCTCCTTTCAGCGCCCGCGATCCTCACAGGGCCATGGGCTATATTCCGATCAGCCGCCCGCAGAGCTCGTCATACGCGTTCATCAGCGCCGCGTGGCGCGCCTGGATGAAGTCCCCGTCCCCCCGTTTTCCCGCCAGCTCCAGCTCTTTCGCCTGGGCGGAGAGGGCCTCCGCGCCGATGGTCAGCGACGTGCTTTTCAGCGCGTGGACCTTCACGGCGTACTCCGCCCAGTCGGCCGCGTCGAAGAGGGCCTGGATCTCCGCCCTCTTTCCGCCGCCCTGGGCCTGGAACATCCGCAGCATATCCTTGAAAAAGTCCTCATCGCCGCCGCAGTAGTTCAAGCCCAGCTCCACATTGACGCCGGCCCAGGCCAGCCGGTCATAGGAGGCCGCCGGTGGGTCCGCCGCGGGCGGGGCCGGGGCTTCCCTCACCTCCGCAGGCGGCTCCGCCTGTCCCGCAGCCGCCTGGTGGGCGCCCTCCTCCGGGCTCCCCTCCACATATTGGACGCTGCGCGTGGGCAGCACCCGCCGCAGCACCCGCTCCAGAACGGTGCGCTCGATGGGCTTGGGGACAAACTCCGTAAATCCCTCGCCCCGGAACATCTCCCGCGCGCCGCTGACGGTGTTGGCCGTCAGGGCGATCACCGGAAGGTCCTTATACGCGCCGTTTCGCAGCTCCCGGATCTTTTTCAAGGTCTGCACGCCGTCAAATCCCGGCATCATGTGGTCCAGGAACACGATGTCATAGGGCACGCTGTCGCACAGCGCCACCGCGCCCCGGCCGCTGAGGCAGGTATCCACCATGATCCCATAGCTGCCCAGAACGCCCTTGGCCACCACCAGGTTCATCTCCTCGTCGTCCACCACCAGCGCCCGAACGCCGGAACAGGTGAAGGGCCTCCGGCCCGCGGCCTGGGCCTCCGCGAAGCCCCGGGCCCCCAGCTCCCCGTTGAGCAGGTTGGCCACGGACAAAGCTGAGAAGGGCTTGTGGATCAGGAACAGGTTGCTCTCGCTGTCCAGCATGAACTCTTTTTCCGCGATCACGACGACCTGGAGCGTCACCGCCATCTCCTCGTAATACGCCCGGTTTTCCACGTATTCCGACTGGGCGATGAACACATGGGTCAGCTCGTGGCTGCGCCGCAATTTGAGCAGTCCCTCAAAACTGTGGGTCTGGTATCCGTTGATCCCCAGTCCCTCCACCAGATTCCAGATCAGGCCGTCATAGTATCCCCGGACCTCATCGCAGCTGTACCGCTCCGGCCGGAAATAGCACGCGATGCACAGCTGTTCCGGATGGTTGACCGCGATGCACGGTTCTTTGTTCACCACGCCCTGGGGGATCGCGATGTGGGCGTTCAAGCCCTGGCCCTCCCCGCTCTCGAAGTGGATGAAGCCGCCCATGGCGTTCAGCAGGCCCCGGGCGATGGGAAGGCCCAGCCCCAGCCCGCCCACAAAGCGGCTGCTTCCGGAATCGGCCTGGTAAAAATCGTCATACATCTGGAGCATTTGGGAGTCCGTCATGCCGATCCCCGTGTCCCGGATGTCGATGATCAGGTTGATGCCGTACTCCTCCGGCCGGCAGCCGATGCGGACGTTGACGCCGCCCTCCTCCGTAAATTTGATGGAGTTCTCCACCAAGATCTTCAGCACATGGGAGATCTTCTCCGCGTCCCCCACCAACACCGACGGCACTTTGGGGTCGATGTCAAACACGATCTCCAGATGCTGCAGATTGCTTTGCAGGGCCGTCATGGTGATGACATCGTTCAGCACCGAGGTGATCATGTACTCTTCCTTGGCCGATATCATCGTGCCCTCCACGATCTCCGTGTAGTCCAGCATATTGTTGATCTGGTTGGACAGGCGCTTTCCCGCCAGCTTGATGGAGGTCATGTCCTCCCGGATATCCGGGGAGATCTCCCGCCCCAGGGCCACCTCGCTGATGCCGATCACCATATTGATCGGCGTGCGCAGCTCGTGGGACACGTTGGACAAAAAGACAGCGTTCTGCCTTCCCGCCGTCTCCAGCTCGTTGAACATGCGGTCGTACCATTTCCGCTGCGCGGTCCGCCGCCTGATCCAGTACCCCGCCAGCACCGCCCCGCCAAAGGTCATAACGGCGCCGAGTCCCAGGCGAAAGACATCCTGGAACTCAATATCGTGGGAGAACGTATGGAGGATCAGGCCGTGGTATAGCAGCGCCAGCACATACACCGCCTGGACCACATACAAGATCCACGTTTTGTTCAGCATGAACAGCGCCAGGATGATGACGCAGGCCAGGGCGGGTATGTCGTAAAGGCTGACCTCGTGGACGCTGAAGAAAAAGAACTCCACCAGCACCAGTCCGACACACAGGTTTTCATAAAACGCGCTGGAGCCGATCTTGGCGATGTGCAGCAGCCACACACTGAAACAGCCCAGCGCCATCAGCGGGACCGTCCAGAACTCCCAGGCCATCACCGCCGTGACCAGCCCCAGCGTCCCGCTGAACGTCGTCGTGATCACGGCAAGCAGCAAGTGTCGGCTCGTCTGCTCCTCCGCTCTCATTGCTTTTCCAGCTCCTGCGAGACCCGCAGGAGCAGCTCCTGGGGCGGGAAGGGCTTTTTCAGGTAATTCACCGCGCCCAGCCGAATGGCGCTGACCACGTCGTCCTCCTGGCCCGATGCCGTCAGAAAGATCACGGGCGTGTCGGCGGCGAACTCCTTCATGCGCTCAAAGGTCTCAAATCCGTTCATTCTCGGCATCTCGATATCCAAAAGCACCAGATCCATCTTTTCGCGCTTCATCGTGTCCAGCGCCTCCACCCCGGAGCTGGCGAAAAACACATCGTACTCATTTCCCAGGATCTTCTTGGTCCTCATCAGATTCATATCGTCATCGTCGACCACCAAAACGCGTTTCAGCATTACAATTTCCTCCCAGTTCATAGTCAGGTCTTTTCCGACCCTTAGCCCTATTCTAAATGATAGACTTGAGAAAATCAAGGGTAATCGCGTAACCTTTTTGTTTTGTTTGATTTTACATTTTTTGGAGCGAATCGGCGCTCTCCAGCCCGGATAGGACCGGAACGCGGCGCAGAAGCGTTGAACCGGCACGTGTCCGATCCCGCTGCCGAACGCAAGCCCTGGAACCATCGCAATGGGCGCTTGGTAAAGACGGTGAACTGTTTCCATGGGCGCAAAAAGGGACCTTCCGCAGCCGGAAGATCCCCCTTTTTGCCGTCGGCTATTCTCTTTTACGGTCCGGGCGTGCGGCGGCCTGCGCCTTTTCCTCGTCCGGCATTCCCGCGCCTTGATGCGGTCGCGATCCCGCCGCTTTTCCCCGTCTCACGCCTGATGTTCCCGGCGATCGGCGCGGATCTCTCCCGTCTCGTCTCATGGACTTCCTCCCGCCATTGTCCCCTTCACCCGCGGAAATTGGCGGGCTGCGTTTTTTTCAACTCCAGGAACTCCCGGTAGAAGGGCATGAAGGTGTCCGCGTCGCGCACCACACAGCCGGTGGGCTTGTGGGCGCGGATGAGATCCCCGCACATGCCGCAGGTCATACACACCCGTTTGGGGTCGATCCGGCCGGACTTGACGATCTCGTTGGCGAAATCCGGGTCGGCAAAGGCCATCCGGCCGAAGAGCATCCCGTCGCACAGCCCCTGCTCCACCGCCCCGGCGGTGAACAGATCGGCATACTGCCGCAGATAGGAGGGCGCGGAGGCGTACACAATCATCTCCGGCACCGCCCGCTTCACCGCGCCGATGCCGCGGATCATCCGGGCCAGCCCTTGGAAGGGGTGCTCGTCTGGCTGGTACTTGCCCTTGTCGAAGGGGCGGGTGACGTGGGTGGTGGCGTATGGGTTTCCCATGGTCAGGTCCACCATGGTCAGACCGTAATCCTCATACAGCTCCCGCGCCAGGCGGATGGGTTCGCTGAGATCGGGCTCCAGACCGCCGCCCTCCCCCACGCCGAAGCCCCACGGGTAGGGATAGCCGTCGTAGATCCCGATGCGGCTGGTGACCATGAACCCAGGCCCCTCGTGGACCTTGGCCGCGGCGATGCCGTCCTTCAGCAGCCGTGTGCGGTTCTCATAGCTGCCCCCATAGGGCCCAGGCCGGGTATAGGCGGAGGACAGCTCGGCCAGCAGGTAGCCATGACAGCTCTTGATGTCCACCGCGTCGAACCCGGCCCGCTTGGCCAGCGCCGCCGCCTGGCCGAACTTCTCCCCCAGCGCCTTGAGGTAGTCGTCGGAGGCGATGCAGGCGTCGTCCGCCGCGCGGTACTGCTCCAGCTCCGGGTGGCGGTAGGCGATGATGGGCGCGGGCCGGTTGCCGGGGTTGGAGTAGCGGCCGCTGTGGTTGGCCTGGAAGATCAGGTAGGGGGCGAAGCCGTTGGCCTCCAGTCCGGCCCGCTTGACCGCCTCGGTGAGCCGCTGGTACTGGGGCAGGTTTTTTTCGTCCAGCAGCAGCTGGGTCTGGGAGGAACGGCCCTCCTCCACGATGGAGATGGCCTCGAACCAGATCACGGCGCTGCCCCCCCTGGCCTCGTTCACATAGCGGCGGGTGGTGAACTCCGACGGAGAGCCGTCGGGCAGGGAGTCCGCCCCCTCCATGGGGGCCACGCCCAGGCGGTTGGGGAGCTCCCGCCCCCCCACCGTCAGCGGCCGGGCCAGGATACCGGTGTCCCCGGCAAAGGGGAGGTCCACCCCCAGCGCGGCGGCGGTGGTCTTGACCTCGTCCAGCGTCTTGTAATGGAATCGCTCGTGCGGCATGACAGATCCCTCCTATTTCGTTTCGCGCCCCGTCAGCCGAACGCCCGGGCCAACAGCGGCGTCAGGGCGGGCGCCAGGACCAGGGCGGGCAGCAGGTCGATGAGCGGATAGTCCCGGATACCGGCCATCCGCATACCCGCGGCAATGGTGAGCACCCCTCCGCAGGCGATGAAGTTGTTGAGCATGGCGGCGTCCATGACAGGCATCAGCACCCGGGCCAGCAGGAAGAACAGGGTGAACACCCCCAGCTGGGGGATGGCGATGAGACTGACCGGGAAGCCCAGGCTGCTGCCGAACACGGCGGCGGAAAAGAAGTCCA
This sequence comes from uncultured Oscillospiraceae bacterium, assembly GCA_910588495.1. Classification (GTDB taxonomy): domain Bacteria; phylum Bacillota; class Clostridia; order Oscillospirales; family Oscillospiraceae; genus Enterenecus. The sequence continues at coordinate 77,971 of CAJUPU010000002.1, forward strand.
GCATGGCCTTGGAAAACATCTGGCTGCGCTCCCCGCTGAAGCTCTCCACCATCACCGCGTACAGCCCGAAGCCGCTGGCGCACAGCACCGATGTCACCGTGACGTACTGCTTCATGTCGAACCCCTCCGGGCGGGGGAGGCGCTTCAGCACAGCGTCCAGCCCCCGGCTCACCCCCTGCTCCAGGCGCAGGGCGTGGCCCAGCCAGCCCCCCAGGATCATCGCCAGCGTCACCGTAGGCATCTGGGCGGCCTTGCATACGGAGAGGATCCCGCTGCAAATGGCGGTGAGCCCGAACAGCTGGGGGAGGAACCTGCGCATATCCTCGCCGATCCACCGCCGGAGCAGGCTGCCCAGCAGGCCGCCCGCGAACACCCCTGCACAGCAGGTGAGCATCCCAATGGGCACCCCGATCCCTCCTTTCTCATCCGTGCCGGAACGTCAGTCAATGTTCCCGGTCTCCCGGTAGGAACGCCAGATGTTCTCAAAAAAGTCGTCCTCCTCTGGGATTGGGCGCACGGGACGCCAAACGGCCTCGCACCCGCCGTCCCTGCCGCAGGAGATCTCCTGGATCAGACCGCTGCGGCCCCCGTCGTCCAGGGCAAAGGTGAAGGCGTCGGGGAGGCACCCATAGGGCTTGCGTCCGGCGGGGTCGGTATAGAGGGCGCTGCCCCGGCTCCTGCCGCCCTGGACGATGTAGTCCAGCATGGCGCTCAGATAGGCCCGCTGGCCGATCAGCGTGTCCCGCAGGAGGAACAGCCGGAACAGCTCCCCGGCGCCGCGGACCCCGGCCCGGCCCGGCAGGTCCCGCAGGGTCTCCCGGACGGCCTCCAGCCCTTGGCGCAGGGCGCGCTCATTGCGGATGGCCCCGCCGCACTCGCTCATGCGGCGGCCCGCCTGGACCCAGAGCTGCCGGACGCTGTCCCCGCCCCGGGCCAGCGCCGCCTGGGCCAGACCGCCCAGCTCCTCCAGAGCATCGGCGGCCAGGGCCGTGAAGGCGGCCTCGTCCTCCTCCCCCGGCAGTCCGGGGCGGCGGGCGGCGATGTACTGGGCGGCGCGGGTGCTGCCCACCTGGCCCGCGTTGAGGGCGCTCCCGCCGGGGCGGTACACGCCGTGGCTCCCGGCGGCCTCGCCCACCGCGAACAGTCCCTCCACATCGGTGCGCCACCAGCAGTCCACCGCCAGCCCACCGTTGTTGTGCTGGGCGCACAGGGCGATCTCCAGGGGCTGGACCGCCAGATCGATCCCCCGGTCCCGGTAGAACTCCACCGCCGGGGCGTTCATGTGCTGCAATCGCTGGATGGGCGTGCCGAAGCAGGCTCCGGCCCGGCGCAGGTACGTCAGGGCCTCCGGCTCCAGCTCGTCATAGGAGAAGTTCCCGCCCAGCGGGTCGGCGCGGTAATCCAAATACACCTTCCGGCCCTTCTGGGTCTCCAGATAGACCAGTATGTCGATGATGGAACTGCCGTCATCCACCTTGCGCACGTCAAAGGGCCATTGGTAGCCCTTCAGGAAGAGCTTAGAGAGCATGTCGGCGGGCCGGTCGAAAAGATCCATCAGGAACTCCCGCTCATCGCCGCCGTCCGGCCGGCAGGAGTACACCCGGGGCAGGACCTGCATGTAGGTGCCCGAGACGTTCCACCGGGGTCGGACCGAGGCCAGGCCGTACTGCCACTCGGTGAGGTTGCGCCCCTTGGCCCCCGCCTCCAGGGCCAGGCCGGTGGCCCCGTGGTGCCCGGCGGGATAGACGCTGTCGGCGTACATCCCGGCCGGGCCGCCGGTGGCCCAGACGATGTTCCTGCACCGGATGAGGACGAACCGCGGCTCCTCCCCCCCGGCGGCGGTGTCCAGGCAGAGCAGTCCATAGGCTTTTTCCCCGTCGCTGAGGATCTGGACCGCCAGGACGTGGTCCAGCAGGGGGATGCCCTGGGCCTGGGCGGCGGCCTCCAGCCGCTCGGTCATCTGGCGGCTGGTGTAGGGCCCCACGCTGGTGGCCCGGCGGCGGGGGTCGTGGTCGGTCTTATAGCCCACGAACTGGCCGCAGCGGTCCCGGGGAAAGGGCACGCCCAGCTCCACCAGCCGGAGGAAGCCCTGGGCGGACAGGGCGGCTTCGCACAAAGCGATGTCCCCGTCCACGCACCCCCCCTGAAACAGGGTCCGGGCCATCTCCCCCACGCTGTCCGGCTCGTCTCCCGAGAGGGTGAGCTTGTAATAGGTCTGCTTGTCGCTGCCCGTGTTGCGGCTGGTGCCCGCCATGCGGTTCTCCGTCAGCAGCAGGATATCCCGCTGGCCGTACTGCCACAGGCGGAGGGCGGCGCTGTAGCCCGCGGCCCCGCTGCCCACCACCGCCGTGCCGCATACGATCGTGTCTGCTCCCGCGTGGGAGATCTGCCGTGCCATGGGTGCCCTCCCCCCTTACAGGCGCTGGATGTGGAAGCCGCCGTCCACGTCGATGTAATTTCCGGTGGTGTAGGTGAACTTGCCGCCGCACAGGGCGCTGACCACCCCGGCCACGTCCTCCGGCGTCCCCCAGCGGGGGATGGGGAAGGCGTTGGCGGCGATGAGCCGGTCGTATTTCTCTTTGACCGCGCTGGTCATGTCGGTGGCGATCACGCCGGGGCGCACCTCATTGACCACGATCCCCTCCCCCGCCAGCCGGTCGGCGAACAGGGAGGTGAGCATGGACACCCCCGCCTTGGACACGCAGTACTCCCCACGGTTGGTGCTGGACACCACCGCGCTGCAGCTGGACACGTTGACGATCACGCCCCTGCGCCCGTCCAGCGGCTCCTGGGCGATCATCTGCCTGGCCACCGCCTGGGTGAGGAACAAACAGCCTTTGGTGTTGATGCCCACCACCCGGTCGAAGCTCTCCTCGGTCATCTCCAGCAGGTCGGAGCGGACCTTCGGGGCCACCCCCGCGTTGTTGACCAGCGCGTCGATGCGGCCGAAGGCCTTCACCGCCTCCGACACGATGCGCAGCCGGTCCTCATGGTCGCCCACGTCGGCCTGGACATAGGCGCATGGGATCCCCAGCGCGGCCAGGCTGTCCAGGGCGGCCTGGTTGTGCCCTTGGGGGCCGGTGGCCACCATGACGATGTTGTAGCCGTCCAGGCCCAGCTGCTTGGCGATGGCAAAGCCGATGCCCCGGCTGGAGCCGGTGACAATGGCGGTTTTTTTCATGGGAAGTTCCTCCTCAATCACAAAGTCTATATGGGGCCGGGACGCGCCCTACGGCCGGACGACCACCTTGATGCTCCCGCTGGCCGGGTCCAGGGCCGTTTCCAGCGCGGCCTGGAGCTGGTCCAGGGGGAAGGTGTGGGTGACGAACCGCTCCATGGGCAGCTCCCGGGCGGCGGCGATGGCGATGGGGAAATCCCAGCAGTAGCCCTGAGCCCCCTGTATGTGGATCTCGTGGGTGATGAGCCGCCCGGCGGGGAAGCTGACCAGGGGCTGCTCGTAGATGCCCACGGCGGTGCAGGTGCCGTTCTTTTTCAGGGCCGTCACCGCCTGGTTGAAGCAGACCTCCCGGCCCACGCACTCGAAGCTCTTGTCCACGCCCTTGCCGCCGGTGAGCCGGGCCAGCTCGCGCTCCAGATCCTGTTTCCCGCTGTTGACGGCGTGGGTGGCCCCCAGTCCCAGGGCCGCCTCCAACCGCTGGTCCGACAGGTCGGCGATGATGACCTGGGCCGCGCCGCAGCGGCGGCAGATGGCCCCCACCATCATGCCGATGGCCCCCGCACCCACGATGAGCACCGTCTCCCCCAGGCCCACCTGGGCGCGGCGCACCGCGTGGGTGGCCACGGAGAGCGGCTCGATCAGCGCCCCGGCCTCGTAGCTCAGGTCCTGGGGCAGCTCGTAGACATAAGGGGCCTTGACCACCACGTAGTCCGCCATGGCCCCGTCCCCCCTCCGGTAGGTGAAGGAGATGTTCTCACAGTAGGAATACTCCCCATGGCGGCAGGCGTCGCACTGGCCGCAGGTGATGCAGGGCTCCACCGTCACCCGCGCGCCCGGCGCTATGGAGGTCACGCCGCCGCCCACGGCGGCCACGTCTCCGGAGAACTCGTGGCCGATGGTGACGGGCAGGGGGGCGAAGGGATGCAGCCCCCGGGCGATGTGCAGGTCGCTGCCGCAGATGGCGCTGGCGCGCACCTTGACCAGCACCTCGTCCGGAGCAAGCGCTTGGATGGTGCGCTCCAGAAAACGGGTCTTGAAGGGCTCGTACACCTGGCCCACCCGGTTTTGCAGCGGGAATCGAATCGTTGACATGGTCATGCTCCCTTTTCACATAGGTTTGGTATGGATGTCACGGGGCCGCGACGGCGCCGGAGGCCCGGCTGAAAAAGTCTTGCAGATAGCGAAGGCCCGCCAGGGCCAGCTCGTCGGGGTCCTGGTGCACCTGGATCCAGCTGCTGTCCAGCCCGCCCAGGGCGAAGGTCTCCATGGTGATGTGGCCGGAGTAGCCGTGGCGGACCAGCAGGCCCAGCACCTCCTCCCAGGGGACGATGCCCTGGCCCGGCGCGCCCCGGTTGTTGGCGCAGGCGTGGAAGTGGTTCACCCGCCCGCTGCCCAGGGCGGCCGCCAGGGCGCCGGTGAGGTCCTTCTCCTCCAAACAGGCGTGGTAGGTGTCGAAATGCAGGCCCACATTGGGCGCGCCGATGTGGCCGATCAGCTCCAGCACCTGGGCGGAGGTATTGCACACGCTGGTGCGGTAGCGGTTGAGGGGCTCCAGGGAGAGGGCCATGCCGCAGTCCGCCGCCCGGCGGGCCAGCTCCCGCAGGCCGGTGACCGCCAGCTCCCACTCCCGCTTTTTGTCCTCCGGGTCCAGCCAGTGGCGCTTTCCGCCCCCGGCGTAGAGGGGCCCGCACAGCACACCGGCCCCCAGGGCCCGTCCGGTCTCCAGGCAGGCCGTCAGGTAGTCCATGGTGGCGGAGCGCACCGCCGGATCGAAGCTGGACAGATCCCGGCCCGGGCCCAAAGCGGCGCACAGGGTGACGGACAGCCCGCTCTCCGCCAGCTCCTGCCGCAGCGCGGGAGAGACCTCCGGCACGGTCATGGGCAGCTCGACGGCGGTGAAGCCCATCCTGGCCGCCCGGGCGGGCAGGCCCAGACAGTCCGGCCCCAGGCCGGCGCACCAGTTCCATAGGTTGATGCCTAAGGGGTTCATCATAACGATATCTCCTTGGGGCGGCCCCTCAGTCCGTGGAGCCCCGGATGATCAGGTCCACGTCCAGCACCGTCTGCACGGGCGGGGGGAGCTCGCCGTTCTTGTCCTTATATTCGATCTGGCGTATGAGGCTCTTGGCCGCCGCCACGCCGATCTCCCGCAGGGGCTGGGAGATGGTGGACAGGGGCGGCTCCACCATGGAGGACAGCCCCACATTGTCGAAGCCCATCACCGACACCTGCTCCGGGATGCGCACCCCCAGCTCGTGCAGGGCGTGGAGGATCACGAAGGCCTTGGGGTCGCTGGTGGCGAAGAAGGCGTCCGGCGGGTCGGGCAGGGCCATGGCGTTCCGGGTGAGCTGGTAGAAGCTGTCGGTGCCGTTGTTCACCTCCCGCAGGACCAGGCGGTCGTCATAGGGCACGCCCGCGTCCTGGAGGGCCTGGCAGTAGCCCCGGTACCGCTCGCGGTAGAGGAACAGCTCCTCCCGCCCATAGGCCAGGGCGATGCGCCGCCGCCCCGAGCGCAGCAGATACCGCGTGGCGGTGTAGGCGGCGCGGAAATTGTCCACGGCCACCGTGTCCACCACCCGGACGTCCTCCTCGGTGAAGCGGTTGGCGATCACCACGGGAAAGCCCTCCTCCCGCAGCTTGCGCCCGCTGCTGTGATGACCCGCGTTGCAGCACAGCAGGAAGCCGTCGATCCAGCGGGCCTTCATCTTCTCGATGTATACGTTCTCCGCCTCGCAGTCCTCGTCGGTGTTGCACAGCACCACCATGAAGCCGTGCTTGCGGGCCACCGCCTCCACCCCCCGGGTGATGGCGGGGAAGATCAGGTTGTCGATGCTGGGCAGCATCAGGCAGATGGTGTTGCTGCGGCGCAGCTTCAGGCTTTTGGCCAGGGCGTTGGACTGGTAGCCGGTGCGGGCCAGCATGTCCTGCACCTTTTGCCGGGTGGCCTCGTTGACGTAGCTCTTGCCGTTGATGACGCGGGAGACCGTGCTGGGGGACACCCCCACCGCCTCCGCGATGTCCTTGATGCTTGCCATATCGCCACACGCTCCTTTTTCGGGTCGGATCTTGTTTCGCGCACCGGCGCGGAGAAGCCCGTTCGGGCACAGCGCCGCGCGGGGAGGTCCACGCCTTCCCGTTCTCTATCTGAAACGCCCAGGGGGCGGTGCGCCTGTTTCGGCCGCGCCGGAGCGGTGGCGGGCTCAGTCCTGGTCCCAGAACAGGGTGGCGCCCTGGTGGGCGCTGGTGCAGTGCTTGCGGTAGAGCTGGAGCCAGCCGGAGGCGGGCTTGACCACCGGCGTCCACTCTTCCCTGCGGCGCTGGAGCTCCTCGCCGCTCACGTCCACCCGCAGGGTACGGGCCTCGATGTCGATGTGGATGAGGTCCCCGTCCCGGATCAGGGCCAGGTTGCCCCCCTCGTAGGCCTCGGGGCTGACGTGCCCGATGGCCAGCCCGCCGGTGGCGCCGCTGAAGCGGCCGTCGGACACCAGGGCGATCTTGGCGCCCAGCCCCTTGCCCAGCACGGCGGCCATGAAGGTCTCCATATGGGGCATCCCGGGACTGCCCTTGGGGCCCTCGTAGCGGATGACCACCACGTCGCCCGCCGTTATCTCGTCCTTGAGGATGGCGTGCCAGGCGTCGTCCTGGCTTTCGTACACCTTGGCGGGGCCGCTGAACCTCCACGCGGCGGGGTCCACGGCGCTGAATTTGACGATGGCGCTGTCGGTGCCGATGTTGCCGTGGAGCACAGCCAATCCCCCCTGGGGGTGGACGGGGTCGGCTACGGGGCGGATCACAGCGTGGTCCACCTCCTCCACCGTGGCGGCCTTGTCGCCCAGGGTGCCGAACAGGCCCCTGGTCCCGGCGTCCAGCAGGCCGCCCGCGATGAGCTCCTTCACCACGCCGGGCAGGCCGCCCGCGGCCTCGAACTCCTCCATGGTATAGGTGGGGTGGTTGGGATAGATGGTGCTGATGCAGGGCACCTCGCGGCTGATGCGGTCGAAGGTCTCCGGGCCGATATCACAGCCGGTCTGCCGGGCGATGGCCGGTATGTGGAGCATGCTGTTGGTGCTGCCGCCGGTGGCCATCATGTACCGCACCACATTTTCCATGCTGCGCTGATCGATGAAGTCCCGGGGCCGGATCTCCTCCCGCCAGGCCCGCATCACGCCCCGTGCGGCCTCCCGCGCCAGTTCATGCCACTTGGGCGTCTGGCTGCGGGTGCTGGCGTTGCCGTGGGGGGACAGGCCCAGCAGCTCCGCCATGGAGCTCATGGTGTTGGCGGTGCCCATGAAGGGGCAGGCGCCGGGGGTGGGACAGGCGCAGCGCACCACGCCCTTGTAATCCTCCCGGGACATGCTGCCCTCCACATAGGCGGCGTAGGCCTGTTTGGTGTGGGTGAGGGTCAGCATACGGCCCTGATAGTGCCCGGCGGCCATGTATCCGCCGGTGAACATGACGGTGGGGATGTTCACCCGCAGGGCGCCCATCACCATGCCGGGCACCACCTTGTCGCAGGTGGCCAGCATGATCATGCCCTCCAGGCCGTTGAGCTCGGCCACGGTCTCCACCTCGCTGGACACCAGGTCCCGGGTGGGCAGGGTATAGCGGTCGCCGGGGGTGTTGCTGCACATGCCGTCGCAGATGCCGGTGATGGGCAGCTCCAGGGCCAGGCCGCCCGCCCCATAGATCTCCTCCTTGAGCTCCCGGACCAGCTCCTTGTCGAAGGGGAAGTGGCCGGGGTTCATCTCGTTCCAGGTGTTGATGATGCCGATGATGGGCCGCTTCGCGTCCTCCTCGCCCACGCCCATGGCGTACAGCAGCGCGTTGCGGTGGTCCAGGGACTCCTCATTCCAGGTGCGGATCTTCTCGTTCGTCATGATTTCGCCTCGATTCCTCAGTTTACCTGCTTTGCAGGCTTTTTGCAAGCGATGGTGTCATATTTTCACAGAAGCCGCCCTGTTTTCTGAAATGCTTTTCATATCCCAGTCCGATGCAGGGCGGTCTTTCCCCGATCTCCATGGGGTCATTCCGTCATTTTCCGCCATTTATCCGGTTTTCCAGTATGAAAACGGGGCGCCGTCGTTTCAGCCGCCCAGGTATGCCTTGCGCACGTCGTCGGACTGCAAGAGCTCCTGCCCGGTGCCGGAGAGGCTGATCCTGCCGTTTTCCAGCACATAGGCGTAGTCGCAGACGCCCAGCGCCTTTTTTGCGTTTTGCTCCACCAGGAGCACGGTGATGCCCCGGCCCTGGATCTGCCGGATCAGGTCGTAGATCTGGTCCACGATGATGGGGGCCAGGCCCATGGAAGGCTCGTCCAGCAGCAGGATCTTGGGGCGGCTCATCAGGCCCCGGGCCACCGCCAGCATCTGCTGCTCGCCACCGGAGAAGGTCCCGGCGAACTGGTTCTCCCGCTCCTTCAGGCGGGGGAACAGCTTGTACTGCTCCTCCAGGTCCTGTTCCAGCTCCTTGCCCTTGAACAGGTAGCCCCCCACCAGCAGGTTGTCCCGCACGGTCAGGCCGGAGAAGCATTTGCGGCCCTCCGGCACCTGCACCACGCCCTTGGCCACGATCTTGCTGGGCTTTTTGGGCAGCTCCTCCCCCTCGAACAGGATGGAGCCGCTCCGGGGGCGGACCAGCCCGGAGATGGTGCGCAGCAGGGTGGTCTTTCCCGCGCCGTTGGCCCCGATGATGGAGACGATCTGCCCCCTGCGCACTTCGACGCTCACACCGCGCAGCGCCTCGACATGGCCGTAGCTGACGGCGATATCGGTCACTTTCAGCATCGGTTCCATGGTCAATCCTCCTTGCCGAGATAAGCTTCGATCACTTCGGGATCGTGCTGGACCTGTTCCGGAGTGCCCACCGCGATGGTCTTGCCGAAATTCTGCACATGGATCAGATCCGAGACGTTCATCACCAGCTCCAGGCGGTGCTCGATCAGCAGGATGCCGAAGCCGATCTCCTTGGAAATGCGCTGGATGAGCTCCATCAGCCCGGCCACCTCGGTGGGGTTGAGTCCGGCGGCGGGCTCGTCCAGCAAAAGGATCTTAGGCTCGCACATCAGCGCCCGTGCGATCTCGATCCGGCGCTGCATTCCATAGGCCAGGTTCTCCGGCCGCTCGCCCATGTAGTCCTTCATGCCCACTACCTCCAGGTAGTGGCGGCACAGCTCCCGGCCCCGCCTCTCCTCCGCCCGGCGGGCGGGGGTGGGCAGCAGGCCGCCCAGGATGCCGTACCGGCTCTGGGGGTCGAAGGCGCACATGACGTTTTCCTCCACCGTCAGGCCCTTGAACAGGCGGATGTTCTGAAAGGTGCGGCCCATGCCCAGCCGGGTGATCTTGTGCTGTTCCAGGCGGGTGATGTCCACCCCGTTCAGGGTCACGCTGCCCTGCTCGGGGATGTAGACGCCGGAGATGGCGTTGAAGATCGTGGTCTTGCCCGCCCCATTGGGGCCGATGATGCCGTGGATCTCGCCGGGTTCCGCCTCCAGGGAGAAGCCCTGGATGGCCTTGACGCCGCCGAAGCTTTTGTGGATGTCCTTCACGCTCAAAAGCGCCATTTACTCCGCCCCCCTTCTCTTTCGGCTCAGGGCCCGCTTGATGCCGCCGGGAAGGGCCCGGAGGTTGGCCGGGGTCAGCTCCCACTCGCCCAGCAGGCCGGAGGGACGGAAGTTGATGATCAGCAGCACCAGCACGGCATAGATGACATAGCGGAAGTTCAGCAGCTCCCGCAGCATCTGGGGCAGGGCGCTGAGGATCAGCGCGCCCAGGGTGGAGCCGGTCAGGCTGTTCACCCCGCCGAAGAACACCATGATGACCCAGTCCGCGCTGCGCTTCCAGCCGAAGCCGGTGGGGTCCACGTAGGACATGTAGAAGGCGTACAGGCAGCCGGAGTAGCTGGTCAGGGCCACGCTGATGAGGAAGGCGATCATCTTGACCCGGGTGATGTCGATGCCCATGGCCTTGGCGGCCAGCTCGTCGCCCCGCAGGGCGATGCACTGCCGGCCATATTTGCTGGTCTTGAACAGGGCCACCAGCGTCAGGGCCGCGGCGGCGGACACCGCCGTGATGCCCAGCCCCACCGTGCGGGGGATGCCGGTGAGGCCGGAGGCGCCGCCGGTGAGGGTGGTCATGCGGTTGAGCAGGGCGGCGATAGCCTCACCGAAGCCCAGGGTCACCAGCGAGATATAGTCCCGGCGGAGCCGGACCACCGGATAGCCGATGAGGTAGCCCACCGCCACGGCCAGCACCACGGCCAGCAGCATGGCCAGGGGGATGGGCACGTGCAGGCGCAGCACCAGCAGGCCGGAGGCGTAGGCTCCGATGGCCATGAAGGCCGCTTGGCCCAGGGAGAACATCCCGGTCAGCCCGGTGAGCACGTACACGCCCGCCACGGCGATCAGCGTGATGAAGATCTGGGTCAGTACGTTGGAAACAAGTGCCATAACCTTTCTCCCTCCCTTACGCTTTTTCCTGCACGTTGCTGCCCGCGATGCCCTGGGGACGCAGCAGCAGGAACACCAGCATGATGGCGAACGTGGCGATGGTGGAGTAGCCGGAGCCCAGGACACTGAGCAGGCCGGTCTCTACCACGCCCAGCAGGAACGCGCCGATGATCGCGCCGGGCAGGCTGCCCAGCCCGCCGATGACCGAGGCGATGAAGCCCTTGACCACCAGGCTGCCCAGGGTGGGGTAGAGCGTATATTTGATGCCCAGAAAGACCCCCGCGAAGCCCGCCAGCACACCGGAGATCACGAAGGTGAGCTGGATGATGCGGGTGGAGTCGATGCCCATGAGCTGGGCGGTGTCCCGGTCGAAGGAGACGGCGCGCAGCGCACGGCCCAGGCGGGTCTTCTGGATGATGTAGCCGAGTATGAGCAGCGCGGCGATGCTGATGAGGAACATGATCGCGTCGCTGGTGGAGATGATGATGCCCAGGTCCAGGGTGGGCGTCTCGAAAAAGGAGGGGAAGTTGAAGAAGTTGGAGCCCACGCGGATCGTGACGAGCCCCTCGTACAGCGTGCCCAGCGTGATGGAGGACACAAAAAAGTAGGTGGCGGAAGAGTGGTTCTTCAAAATGCGGCGGAAGCCGACGAACTCGCCGAACAGCGCGATGCACGCGCCCGCTGCCCCGGCGGCCAGCAGGGTGGGCACCAGCCCCATGCCCTTCTGGGAGACCAGGAAGAAGGCGGTGAAGGCGGCGGCGGTCATGGTGGCGCCGTGGGAGAAGTTGGAGAATTTCAGAACGTTGAAGATCAGGGCGAAGCCTGTGGCGATCAGGGCGTAGATGGAGCCTGTCGCAAGGCCGTTGATCAGGATCTGCAGCGACATGGCGGACCTCCTCGAAATCAGGTGTAGTGGGCACAAAAAGAGCATGGCCCCCGTCACTAGGGATAGCTGTGCGGCGGGGGCCATGCTTTGTCCAGTCAGGGCTCAGACGGCGTCGGGATGGTCAGCCGGCGAACTCCTCCAGCATGACCGGGGTCTGGTTCTCATAGGTGTACATGAACATGCCCATGCCGTCGGGCATATGGGTGGCGGGGTCGATGGTCAGGGTGCCGGTCAGGCCCTTGAAGTCCTTCACGTTCTCGATGGCGCTGACCAGGGCGGCGTTGTCCTCCAGGCCGGCCTCCTCCAGGCACTGCTTGGCGATCATGACCACGTCGTAGCCCAGGAAGTACTTGTTGACGGCGCTCACCTTGTCCTCCACGGCGGCGGCCATCTCGGCGGTGGTGGCGTCCTCGGTGTTGATGTTGTTGATGTAGTAGACGTTGGAGCAGTCACCGCCGTAAGTGGTGTTGAAGGAGGGCGCGGCGTCCAGGCCGCAGATCAGCTTGCCCTGGTAGCCCAGCTCCTTGGCGGCGGTGGCGATGGCCACCAGCTGCTGGGTGTAGTTGGGGCAGTAGATGCCGTCCACGTTGGCGGAGACCAGGGGCTGGAGCAGGGTCTTGTAGTCGGTGTCGGCGGCGCCGTAAGCCACCACCAGGCTGTTGTCGATGGTGATGCCGCTCTTGGCCAGCTCGTCGGTGAAGGGAGCCAGCAGGGAGACGGAGTAGGCGTTCTCCTGATTATAGATGACGCCGAAGGTCTTCATGCCGTTCTTCAGGGCGAAGGCCGCCATGATCTGGCCCTGGGTGGTGGCGCTGGGCTGGAAGCAGAACATGTTTTTATAGACGGAGCCGTCCTCCCGCATCTGGCAGGCGGGGTCCAGGGCGAAGCCCATGACCGGCACGTCATAGCTCTCGGAGGTCTCCTTGATGGCGTTGGCGATGTTGGCCACCGGGGGGCCCACGATCAGCTTCACCTTGTCCACGGTGACGGCGGTGATGTAGGCGTTGACGGCCTCGGTCACGTCGCCCTTGGTGTCATAGGTCTTCATCACCACGGTCTTGCCGTCGATGCCGCCGTTGGCGTTGATCTCATCCACGGCGGCCTGCGCGCCCGCCTGGACGGACATGCCCAGAGCGGAAGTGGGGCCGGTGATGTCCTGGAGGCAGCCGATCAGGATCTCGCCGCCCTCGCCGCCGCCCTGGCTGGGGGCCTCGGAGGAGGGAGAACCGCCCGACTGGGACGGGGCTGCGGACTCTTTGCTGCCGCTGTCGCCGCAGGCGGCCAGGCTGAGCGCCATGACGGCGGCCAGCATCAATGCCAGAAGCTTTTTCATTTTCATCTTAGTTCTCTCCTTTTTTGATTTGGGGTCTCACGGGTGTGTCTGCCGGGCCAGACGAGGGCCCACTCCGGCTGTTCTGCAATCGTTTGCAAAACGGCCGGAAAATTCAGTTGGCAAATTGTCCAGAAAACTCGTCCAATTTCGCCAACCCGATAGGGCAATAATACAATACAGCAGGGGAATTGTCAACATATTTCGCGCAACTTTCTATTTTTAGCAGAATAGACAACTATTCTTTGCAAACGTTAGCAGAAATCACGAAATTTTCGGGCGGTCAAATGGGCCCGGACCCGCACGCCCCATGTTCCGCCGAGGTCCGCGATACAGATGGATGGATCGGGCCGCCGCACATCTGCACATCTCGCCCACGGTGCGGCGGATGCAAACGTCTTTTGTTACGACTTTGATACCAGTTCTTAAACCGATCTTAAGGTTTCCCATATTGAATCCTTCCCGAACCTATGGTATCCTATCTCTGTTATTCTTGATGGAATGGAGGGCTCTCACACCATGAACACCGACATCAATGAGACCCAGGAAAGCACCGGGACGGCCCAGGCCCAAGCGCCCAAGAAGAAGGGCGGGGCCGGTCACATCATCTTCGCCGTCCTGGCCGCCTGCTGCCTGGTGGCCAGTCTGGGAGTGAACGTCTACCAGGCGGCGGTGTCCGACCGGAAGTCGGCGGACTTCATCGACTACATGCTGGAGCGCATCGCCGAGGAGGAGAAAAAGGAGAACGAGTACATCGAGGACGGCTTCAAGGTGGGCGGCGAGTATGAGATCCGCTCCACCACCCACATCTCCGACGCCTATAAAAGCGGCGACGACAGCCAGCTCAGCGAGGAGGACAAGGAGACGCTGAAGATGGCCAAGGAAGTGCTGGACGAGGTCGTAGAGGACGGCATGAGCGACTACGAGAAGGAGGAGGCCGTCTACAAGTGGATGGTGAAGAACATCGGCCACGGCCGGGGCGGCGTCATCAGCCGCCCGGGGATGGACCGCTCCGCCTTCACCCCCCACGACGTGCTGATCTCCAAGGGGGCGGTGTGCGTGGGCTACGCCACCACCTTCCGGTTGTTCATGAACATGCTGGGCATGGACTGCCGCATCGTCCACAACGAGTACCACTCCTGGGACCTGGTGAAGCTGGAGGACGGCTGGTATCACGTGGACATCTACAGCGACGCCCACGGGGTGCTGTACGGCAACTTCAACATGACCGACCAGACCGCCCGGAACGGCCACAACTGGGACGAGTCCGCCCTGCCCGAGGCCAAAAGCGTGAAGTACTCCCCCGCCGTGCAGAACGCGGTGGAAGTGGACGACCTCATGGACATCCCCGCCGCCATGCTCGAGGCCCTGGACGGCAAGAGCACCACCCTGTTCTATAAGTTCAAGCAGCCCCTGTCCGACGAGGACATGGGCAAGGCGGACTTCCTGGTGAACATCCTGGACACGGTGCTCAGCAGCGGGATGCTGGAGGACGTCGGGAGCTACTACTTCCGGGCCGCCTGGTATCCCAGCGACCGGGAGGACGACTACATCCTGGGCCTGCTGCTGGAGAGCCGCGATTCCGAGGAGGAGACCGGCATCGATATGGACTCCCCCGAGGCGAAGGAGATCATCAAGCAGGTGGCTGAGGTCTTTGGCCTCGACCCGGCCATGCTGGGCGGCGATCCGGAGGGCGGCGACTACCCCATCGACGACATCATCGGCGGAGCCGATGGTCCCGTCGAGGTCGTCACTAAGCCGGACGGCACCGTGGTCACCACCTGGAACGGCGGCGGCAGCGTGGAGCTGCGCTGACAAGGAGGAGAAGCACATGAAGCATTGGAAACGGACGATCTGCCTCGCCCTGGCGGCGCTGGCGCTGGCGGGCTGCGCCGCCTGCGGCCCCAAGGACAGCGGCGGGCCGGACCTGGACCCGGCGGAGATCCTCCAGGCCATGGCCACGGCGGACACCACCCTGCCTGAGATGGTGACCCGCTCCAGCGCCGACGCCGAGGCCAAGGACAATTTCTTCTACCTGTCCGACCTGGATTACGGCAAGGTGGAGGGGTACTGCTACACCTATGCCGACGCGGGGACCGCAGAGGAGATGGCGGTGGTGAAGCTGAAGGACAAGGCGGACGCCGCCGCCCTGATGGAGTCCCTGCACCGGCATGTGGAGGCCCGGCAGGGCACCTTTGAGGAGTACGACCCGGAGCAGGTCCCCCTGACGGAGGGAGCGGTGGTCACCAGCGAAGGGCGGTACGTGGCGCTCATCGTGTCCAAAAAGAACGGGCTGGCGCAAAGCGAGTTCAAAAAGTTTTTCCAGGCCCAGTGAAAGATCGAAGCCCCCGCGCCGCTGTTGAGCGGCGCGGGGGCTTTTTTACAGCGTTATCCTCTCGTTCTCCCGACAGATCTGGGTCAGCGCTCCGTTTTCGATCAGGTACGCCTCCCCCCGCAGCTCCTCGCCCCCGTCCTTCCCCAAAAGGTAGCTTCCGTCCACCAGGACGTAGAACCGGCGCCCCGCGCTGTCGGCATAGGTGATGTCCTCATAGAGCCGCAGGCCGTCCAGGACATTGTCCTTCACCATCTGGTAGTGGGGCAGGAGCATGGTCTTTGTCAGCCCCAGCCCCGGCAGGAACCGCCGGTATTCCGGGTCCACGGCCTCCCCCGGCTCCTCCGGCTGGGCGTAGACCACCCCGGCGGCGTTCATGCTGCCCGCGCTGACGCCCACCAGAACGCCGTCCCAGTTTCTAAGCTCCTCCCGCAGATCGGTCTCCCGAAAGAATGCGTTCTGGGTGGGCACGTGGCCGCCCACCAGGAAGATCAGGTCCGCGCGGCCGACCAGCTCCCCGCACCGGTCCTGGTTTTCCCGCTCCAGCACCTCGGCGGCGGTGAAGGTGATGCCGATCTCCCCGAAGCTGCCGGCCATGTCCTCGGCAAAACCGTAGGTGAGGCCGGGCCGATCCGGGTCGGAGCAGACAAACAGGGCCCGGCAGGGTCCGGGCAGGGCCTTTTTCAGCTCGTCCACAAAGCCGTTGGCCGGGTTCAGCGCCGGAGAGCCCTCCACACAGGGGCTGCTGGTAAGAAAATAAACCATAAGAGTCCACGATACCTTTCTTATTCACGCCTCGCCTGTTCGCGATGCGCGGCTTCCCGGCCACTCGGGCTGGTCTTGGGCCGCTGCGCGGCCCCGCGCTCACCCTCGCTCCGGCCCATCCGCGCTGCTCACCACGGCTCGGACGCTATAGTCTTTCCCGGATGGCCCGGAGGAACTCCAGCCCCGTCACCTTGCGGGCGGGGGTCTCCCCCTCCCACAGGCCCGCCAGATCGCCGGTCATGACGCCGCTCTCGATGGTGTCGATGGAGGCTTGCTCCAGCTTCCGGGCGAAGGCGGTCAGCTCGGGCAGGCCGTCCAGCTCCCCCCGCTTTCCCAGCGCCCCCGTCCAGGCGAACAGGGTGGCCATGGGGTTGGTGGACACCTGCTCCCCCTTCAGGTGGCGGTAGTAGTGCTGGGTGACGGTGCCGTGGGCGGCCTCGTACTCGTAGTTGCCGTCGGGGGACACCAGCACCGAGGTCATCATGGCCAGGGAGCCGAAGGCGGTGGACACCATGTCGCTCATCACATCGCCGTCGTAGTTCTTGCAGGCCCAGATGAAGCCCCCCTTGGAGCGGATCACTCGGGCCACCGCGTCGTCGATGAGGGTATAGAAATAGGTGATGCCGGCCTCCTCAAATTTGGCCTGGTATTCGCTCTCAAACACCTGGGCGAAGATGTCCTTGAAGGTGTGGTCGTACTGCTTGGAGATGGTGTCCTTGGTGGAGAACCACAGGTCCTGTTTCGTGTCCAGGGCGAACTGGAAGCAGGACCGGGCGAAGGAGGTGATGGACGCCTCCACGTTGAACTGGCCCTGGAGGACGCCGGGGCCGTCGAATCTGTTGATGGTCTGGCGGGTCTCCCGGCCGTCGGCGGCGGTGAACACCAGCTCCGCCGTGCCCGGGCCGGGGACCTTGAACTCCGCCGCCTTGTACACGTCGCCGAAGGCGTGGCGGGCGATGGTGATGGGGGCCTTCCAGTTCTTCACCACCGGGTCCAGCCCCTTGACCATGATGGGGGCCCGGAACACGGTGCCGTCCAGGATGGCCCGGATGGTGCCGTTGGGAGACTTCCACATCTGGGACAGCTTGTACTCCTCCACCCGCTGGGCGTTGGGGGTGATGGTGGCGCACTTCACCGCCACGCCGTACTTCTTATTGGCCTGGGCCGCGTCGATGGTCACCTGGTCACGGGTGCGTTCCCGCTCGGGGAGCCCCAGGTCGTAGTATTCGGTCTTGAGGTCGATGTAGGGCTCCAGCAGCTCCTCCTTGATCTGCTGCCAGAGGATCCGGGTCATCTCGTCCCCGTCCATCTCCACCAGGGGGGTCTTCATTTGCAGCTTGTCCATGGCTCATCTCTCCTTTTTGAATGAAAGGGCGGGGGCGGAAGCCCGTCCCCGCCCTTGTGGTCTACTTTCTCAATCCCAGGGATCGTCCCTGGGGGATCTGGGGGGCTTGGGCGGGGCGGGCGGAGGCGGGAACCCGCCGCCGGACCCGGCGCCCGTCCCCGGGCCGGAGCTCCCCGAGTTCCAGGTGTAGCCGCCGGGATCGCCCCAACCGCCGTCAAAGGAAGGCCCGCCTTGCATACTGCCCGCCGAGCCGTTGGCCCAATCATAAAACTTAGCCATGGCCCCGGTGACGTAGGGCTTGAGCCACAGGGACATCACCTCCACCCCGATCGCCATGGCGATCGCGATGAACAGGGCCGGGACCACGGCGGCCGCCCAGCCGCCGCTCCCGCCGGAGACGAAGGCGCCCGCCGCGGGGATCAGCACCAGCATCACCCCGGCGTACACCATGGCGATCATCAGCGCGTACCACCCGGCAAAGGACAGCTGGAGGACGAAGCCCCTGCCGGTATTGCCCTGCATGAGCCGTTTGCTCTCCCGGATGGCGTCCATGCCGGACAGCCCCTTGTCCAGCAGCACATAGTCCACCAGGGCATAGCGCATGGTCACCCTGAGCGCACCCAGCACAAAGCCCGCCGACCCTGCCAGCATCAGCAGCTGGGACAGCACCGGCACGTTCACAAACACCGCCACGAACAGCACCGCCCCATAGCCGAACAGCAGCGGCAGCACCAGCAGCAGCTCGAAAACGCCCGTCAGCACCCGGGTGAGCAGCACCGGGCCGATCTGGGGCAGGGCGCCGAAGATCTTGCTGACGGGCGGGTCCTGGCGGCGGACCATGCCCAGGCACCAGCCCTCATAGCCCACGTCCATGACGCTCTGCCACAGCGCCACCACGATGGACAGCGCCAGGCCGCCCAGGATGATGCTCACCAGGGCCCCCGGCCCCCGGCGGAACAGCTCCAGCAGCGCGATGTACACGGCCTCTTCCACCGACCGGCCCAGCTGCATGTGATACAGCACGATCTGGTCGATGTGGCCCGCCCCGCCGGTGAGCGCCCCGCCCAGCAGGGTATTGATCAGCCAGGTGCCCGCCGACACCGCTATGGTGAACAGCAGTGTCACCATCATGCAGCCGCTGCGCTTCATGGACTGCTTCACGTCCCGCTTGAGCTGCCCGCGGTCATATCCCATCCGAAAGACCTCCTTTTCCAGGGGCGCGACGCCCCGTCCCGCCGCCACGGGCGGTTTGGCCCATTATACCTCAGCCCGGGGGAAATTGCAACACAGGCGGCGCAAAAGCCCGTGACAACGGCGGCCGGATGTGATATAATCCCTCTTGCACGCGCCCCGCCGGGCGCGATCCACGACAAGCGAGGGATATATCATGAACACCAAAGAAGTGGGCGAGCTGCGCCGCCGCCTCCGCCCCGGCAAGAACGCCATCAGCCACATCTACGGCTGTTATGTAGGGGCCACGAAGGAGATCATCGCCGAGGTGGACCAGTCCACCGCCCTGCTCAGCGAGGACGACGCCGAGGGCTGCCTGTCCCTGCTGAAAAAGGCTCTGTCCGGCTCTCTGGGCCGGAACCTTTTGGAGGTGGGCTTCTCCACCCAGCAGGTGGCCGGGGGCGAGGACCACAAGCTGCTCCAGGACCTGCGCGCCTCCAAGCTGAAGGACAAAGAGCTGCGCCGGGCCTTCTATGAGAAGGTCATCCGGAGCGTGGAGATGGGAGATGAGAACTACCTGATCCTGCTGGCCCACGACACCTACGACGTGCCCTTCAAGTCCAGGAACGACGAGCTGATGGACGACTCCTCCGACACGGTGTTCTCTTACCTCGTGTGCGCCGTCTGCCCCATGCGGGAGGGCAAGCCGGGGCTGGGCTATCTCCCGGCGGACAACGTGCTGCACATGAAGACCGCCGGACAGCTGGCCGCCCCGCCGGAGCTGGGCTTCCTCTTCCCCGCCTTCAACGACCGGGCCGCCGACCTGTACAGCACCCTCTACTACATCCACAAGCCGGAGTTCGTCCACGGCGAGTTCATCGAGGGCGTGTTCGGCGTCCAGGCCCCCATGTCCGCCCCGGAGCAGAAGGAGGCCTTCCAGTCCGCCCTGTCCGACGCTTTGGGGGTGGAGTGCAGCATGGAGCTGGTCCAGGCCGTCCACGAGCAGCTGCGGGAGCGGCTGGAGCTGCACAAGGAGAGCCAGAGCCCCGATCCCCTCACCGTCACCGCCCGGGACGTGGGCGGGATGCTGCGGGAATGCGGCATCGAGGAGGAGCGGGTGGCCTCCTTCCAGGACTACTGCGCGCAGCGGCTGGGGGAGGGCGCTGCCCTGGACCCGGCCAACCTGATCGACAGCAAGCGCTTCCAGATCAAGGCCGGGGAGATCACCATCACCGTCAAGCCGGAGCTGTCCGGCCAGGTAGAGTCCCGGGTGCTGGAGGGGCGCAAGTACATCCTCATCCCCGCCGGGGAGGGGGTGGAGGTCAACGGCCTGGCCGTGGAGCTGGAGGCCCAGCCCGCCGCCCTGTGAGACGCGAAAAAGGACCGGGATGCCCCGGTCCTTTTTGCTATGACGCCGGATGGTGCTCCCGGATGAAGGCGGCGATGCCGCTCAGTCCCCGGACCAGCACCCGCGTCTCCTCCGCCGTCAGCCGCTCCACCGCCCCCTCCACCAGCTCCCGGTGGAACTGGGCGTGGCTGCGCTGGGCCCGCCTGCCCTTTTCGGTGGCTTGCAGGCGGACCGAGCGCTTGTCCCCGCTGTCCCGCACCCGCTCCAGGTAGCCCTTGGCCTCCAGCTGGTTCACCGCCGCGGTGAGGGTGCCCGCCGTCACCCGCTGGGCGGCGGCGATGGCGGAGGCGCGGTTGTCCCGCCCCTCGTCCACCGCCCGGCACACCTCTTCGATCAGGTGCAGCTCCCGCACCGACAGGTCGGGGCAGCTCCCGGACAGATAGGACTCCTCCGCTTTCAGGATGTCGTTGAACACCTCCACCAAAAAACGGTCCAGCTCATGGGCGTAATCCCGGTCCTCCATGGCCGCCCTCACTCCGCCGCTATGTAGGCCACGCCCACCGCGCCCGGCCCCACATGGGTGCCGATCACCGCGCCGATGGAGCCCATCACCGCGGGCCGGTCCTGGGGCAGGACGTCCTTCAGCGCCTCCATGCACACCGGCACCCGGTCGGGGGAGTTGGAGTGGCCGTAGGCCACCGGGTAGGCGGGGTCCGCCGGGGCGCCGCCGATGCGGCGGGCGATCCACTCCAGGCCGGCGTGGATGGAGCGGGCCTTGCCCAGGGCCTCCACCGTGCCCCGGCTGTCCACCCCCACGATGGGCTTGATGCCCAGCAGCCCGCCCACGGCGGCGGTGGCGGCGGAGATCCGCCCGCCCTTTTTCAGATAGGTCAGGGTGTCCACGATGGCCATCAGCTTGGTGCGCTGGGCCAGCTTCTCCACCTGGGCGGCGATCTGGGCGGCGGACAGGCCCTCGTCCCGCATCCGGGCGGCCTCCCCCACCAGCAGGGCCAGGGCGAAGGTGACGGTTCGGGAGTCCACGATGTGGATCTCCCCGCCCTCCACCATGTCCCGGGCGATACAGGCGGACTGGCAGGTGCCGCTCAGCTCGGTGGACAGGAAGATCCCCACGATCTCATCCCCCTGGTCCACATACGTTTGGAACACCTCCAAAAAATCGTCCGGGTTGAGCTGGGAGGTGGTGGGCAGCTCGTCGCTGGCGGTGAGCCGGGCGAAGAACTCCTCCCTGGTGATGTCCACCCCGTCCACAAAGCTCTCCTGGCCGAAAAACACCCGCATGGGCATGACGTGGACCCCCAGCTCAGCCGCCATCTGGGCAGTCAGGTCGCTGGTGCCGTCGGTGATGATGCGTACCATATCCGATCGCTCCTGTTCCGATCCAGCCGCCGGCCGGATACTTTGATGTTCAAATATTTTGATAGCCAAATCTTTTGACTCTCAAAGCATCATAGACCCCGCCGCCCCATTTGTCAACCTCTGCTTTGCCGAAAAGCGGGGCCCCGGCGCCTCCCGATCGCACCTTTCCCACAAACCGGGCCCGCCTTCTCCCCCGCCGGCCAAAGTCCGGGATTGACAAACCATGGGAAAAGAAGTTAAACTAGAGGGACAAGGGGTCCCCCCGCTGCCGCGGGCCCGGATCCCCGGCTGCACATCAAGATCCGACCCCGACCGGGACACACCGGGGTCCCGGGAGGTATCTCATCCATGGTCGTTCCCGTTCTCCTGTTCGCCGTGGGGCTGGTCTTTCTCATCAAAGGGGGAGACTGGTTCGTGGACGGCGCCACCGGCATCGCCCGTCGTTTCGGCCTGCCCGAGCTGCTCATCGGCGCCACCGTGGTGTCCATCGGCACCACCCTGCCCGAGGTGATGGTGTCCACCACCTCCGCCCTCAGCGGCCACGGCGAGATCGCCTATGGCAACGCCATCGGCTCGGTGATCTGCAACACCGCCCTGATCGCCGCCATCACCGTGGCCGTCAAGCCCGGCCGGGTGGACCCCAAGTCCCTGCGCCTGCCGGTGGCCTTCTTTTTCACCGCCGCCGCCATCTACGCCGGGGTGGCCTACACCACCGGCTATTTCAGCCGGGCCGCCGGGATCGTCCTGCTGGCCATGTTCTTCGCCTACATGGCCGCCACCGTGTGGCAGATGAAGTCCCGGTCCGCCGCCCGCCCCCCCGCCCTCCGGCGGGAGGAGGGTGAGGACTCCATGCTCAAAGACGTGGTGCTCCTCCTCCTGGGGGCGGCCCTCATCGCCGTGGGGGCGGATCTGCTGGTGGAGAACGGCACCCTCATCGCCCAGGCCCTGGGGGTGCCCGAGTCGGTGATCGCTCTCACCTTCGTGGCCCTGGGCACCTCCCTGCCCGAACTGGTCACCGCGATCACCTCCCTGCTCAAGGGCCACGGGGCCCTGTCCCTGGGCAACGTCATCGGGGCCAACCTGTTCAACCTGGTGCTGGTGTCCGGCGTGTCCGTCACCCTGGCCCCCTTCTCCATCCCCCAGGGCTCCACCATCGCGGGCCGCAGCGCCTCGCTGGTGCTGGACATCCCGGTGATGTTCGCCGTCATGGCCTTCCTCACCCTCCCCGCCCTCAAGCGGGGGAGACTCAGCCGCTTCCAGGGGGTGGCCCTGCTGCTGATCTACGGGGCGTTCTGCGCCATCCAGTTCACCATCTGAATGGGGCCGCAGGCCCCGCAAAGGAGGTCTTTTCCCATGAAAAAACCGGTGCTGGTCATCATGGCCGCGGGCATGGGCAGCCGCTACGGCGGGCTCAAACAGATGGATCCCGTCGGCGGACACGGGCAGGTCATTTTGGATTACTCCATCTATGACGCCCGGCGGGCCGGGTTCGAAACGGTGGTCTTTGTCATCAAGGACGAGATCGAGGCGGATTTCAAGGAGCGAGTGGGCTCCCGCATCCAGCCCCATATGGATGTGCGCTACGCCTTCCAGCGCATGGACGATCTGCCCGAGGGCTATTCCATCCCGGAGGGACGGGTCAAGCCCTGGGGCACCGCCCAGGCGGCGCTGGCCGCCCGGCCCTTCATCGACGGCCCCTTCTCCATCATCAACGCCGACGACTACTACGGCCCCTCGGCCTTCCAGATCGTCTACGACTACCTGTCCGCCCGCCCCGGGGAGAACGAGTACGCCATGGTGGCCTACCGTTTGGAGAACACTGTCACCGACTACGGCCATGTGGCCCGGGGGGTGTGCCAAGTGGGGTCGGACGGCCTGCTCACCGGCATCGTGGAGCGGCTGCATATCGAAAAGGGCCCCCCTCCCCGGTTCACCGAGGACGGCGGGGAGACCTGGACCCAGCTCCCCGGCAGCACCATGGTGTCCATGAACTTCTGGGGGTTCGGTCCCTCCCTGCTGGACCGGGCGGCGGAGCGCTTCCCCGCCTTTTTGGACCGGGCACTGGCGCACGATCCCATGAAGGGGGAGTTCCTCCTCCCCACCCTGGTGGGCCAGCTCATCCAAGAGGGCCAGGCCACCGTGCGGGCCCTGTCCTCCGGGGACAAGTGGTACGGCGTCACCTATCAGGAGGACAAGCCCGCGGTGTCCGCCGCCATCGCCCGGATGACGGCGGAAGGGCTGTATCCCGACGATCTGTGGGGCTGAGGCAGAACGTGAGAGCGGACCGGAGATCCGGTCCGCTCTTTTTTAGAACCTGTATCCACAGCCGAAAGCGCCGGATGGCCGAGGGATCTTTCCCACAGGCAAGGCGAATTTTCGCAGGAATAATTGGGTCTATTTCAAGAAGATCCAACGCGGCATGTGGGGAAAAGACCCGGCCAGGGGGTGGATCGAGGTTGTGGATACAGGTTCT
This sequence comes from uncultured Oscillospiraceae bacterium, assembly GCA_910588495.1. Taxonomy (GTDB): domain Bacteria; phylum Bacillota; class Clostridia; order Oscillospirales; family Oscillospiraceae; genus Enterenecus. Next base: position 101,619 of record CAJUPU010000002.1, read on the forward strand.
TACGGTCAGATGGTGCTCAGGAACTTCAGGAACCGCTCCTTCCCCTCCGGGGTGCGGGCGTATACGCCGCAGTGCTCCAGCACCCGGGCGAACACCTTGCCCGTCTCCGCCTTCACGATGTCCAGGGCGTTGTCCGCCGTGATCTCATAGTTTTTGGCAAATGCCTCTGCCCATCCCGCGTGCTTTTCCGTCCGCTCATCGGCCCGCAGGTCCTCCCCCTTGACCAGGCCGTCCGCCACCGCGGCCAGCTCCTCCTTCAGCCGGGCGGGGAGCACCGCCAGCCCCATCACCTCGATCAGGCCGATGTTCTCCTTCTTGATGTGGTGCAGCTCGGCGTGTGGATGGTACACCCCCAGGGGGTGCTCGGCGGTGGTGATGTTGTTGCGCAGCACCAGGTCCAGCTGGAATTTGTCCCCCCGCTTCCGGGCGATGGGGGTGATCGTATTGTGGGGTTCGCCCTCCGTCTCGGCGTAGATGAACGCCTCCTCGTCGGTGTACCCCCGCCAGGCGGTGAGGATCTTGTCCGCCAGCTCCACCAGCCGCTCCGGCTCCTTGGCGGCGAGGCGCACCACCGACATGGGCCACTTCACGATGCCCGCCTCCACGTCCTCAAACCCAGGGAAGGTGAAGGGGGTCTCCACCGGGGCCTTGGCCATGGCGAACTCGTACCGTCCGCCCTGGAAGTGGTCGTGGGCCAAAATGGAGCCGCCCACGATGGGCAGGTCCGCGTTGGAGCCCACGAAGTAGTGGGGGAACTGGCCCACGAAGTCCAGGAGCTTGGAGAAGCAGGCCCGGTCGATCTTCATGGGCACGTGCTGGCTGTTGAGGCAGATGCAGTGCTCGTTGTAGTACACATAGGGCGAATATTGGAGAAACCAGGGGGAGCCGTTGATGGTGATGGGCACGATCCGGTGGTTCTGCCGGGCGGGGTGGTTGACGCGCCCCGCGTAGCCCTCGTTCTCGGCGCACAGCTGGCACCGGGGATAGGCGGAGGCGGGCAGGTTCTTGGCCGCCGCGATGGCCTTGGGGTCCTTCTCCGGCTTGGACAGGTTGATGGTCACGTCCAGCTCGCCGTAAGGGGTGGGGGCCTTCCACTGGATGTCCTTGGCGATCCGGTCCCGGCGGATGTAGTTGGTGTCCTGGCTGAACTTGTAGTACCAGTCGGTGGCCATCTTGGGGTCCCGCTCATAGCTGCGTTGGAACAGGTCCCGGACCTCGCTGGGCCGGGGCGTCAGCCGCCCCATGAGCTCGGTGTCGAACAGGTCCCGGTAGACCACGGAATTTTCCGCCAGAACACCGCGGGCGTAAGCGTCGTCCAGCAGCTCCTCCAATATGGGGTCCAGCTGGATCTTCTGGCTGTAGATATTGCTTTCCCACCAGAACTCCTCGCCGGGGTCGGTCCAGCTGTCCAGCTTCAAGGCGTCCAAAATGGTGTTGACGGCCCAGTCCTTTTCATAGGGCCAGATCAGATCGTTCTGGATGGCGTAGGCCACCAGCTTGGCAACGGCGTTATCGACCATAAAACTCGCTCCCTCCCTCATTCCGCCACTACGCATCCGCCCTGGGGACGGATGTGGAGCACATGGCACTTGCCCTGGCCCAGCAGGGCCTCCATGCCCGACTTGAACAGGGACAGCTTGTCCTCGGGCACCCAGGCCTGGATGGTGCCCGCGAAGCCGCCGCCGTGGACCCGGGCGGCCCCCGTTCCGTCCAGCAGCTCCTGGGCCACCGCCAGCACCACCGGGATGGCCTGCCGGCGGGGGTCGGAGATGGACCAGGTATTTTGCAGATGGAGGCCGGAGGACCGGCCGGAGGCGTTCACCAGGGCCAGGAAGCGGCCGAAATCCCCGTCCTTCAGGGCCTGGGCCTCCTGGACCGCCCGGCTGTCGTCGTCGTAATAGTGCATGGCCCGGAGCACCGCCCGGTCGCCGCACTCCCGGCGCACCACCCCCAGGGCAGAGCGGAAATGCTGCCGGGGCACGTCCCGCAGCACCTTTTTACCAAAACAGGCCGCCACCGCCCCCATCTCCCGGGTGACGGCGGCATAGTCGTCCGTCAGGTCGCCGTGGCTGGAGCAGGTGTCCACGATGCACAGCACATGGCCGGACCGGGTGAAGTCATAGTCCACCCGCTCCACCACCGGATCGGAGGGGTCGTTGAAGTCGATGGCCACGCAGGCTCCCACCGACGAGCCCATCTGGTCCATCAGGCCGCAGGGCTTGCCGAAGTAGACGTTCTCGGCGTACTGGCCGATCTTGGCGATGGCCACAGGGTCCAGCTCGTCCCGGCAGCAGAAGTGGTTGAAGATATTGCCCACCAGGGTCTCATAGGCGGCGGAGGAGGACAGGCCGGAGCCGGACAGCACAGTGGAGGTGGCGCAGGCGTCGAAGCCGGACAGCTCATACCCCGACTCCTTGATCTTGGCGGCCACCCCCCGCACCAGGGCGGCGGAGGTGTTCTCCTCCTTCTTCCTGGGGGCCAGGTCGTTCAGATCGATCTCCAGGACCGGGTAGCCCTCAGACTGGATGCGCACCACATGGAGGCCGTTGGGGGCGGCGCAGGCCAGCATGTCCAGATCCACGCTGCCGCACAGCACATGGCCGTGCTGGTGGTCGGTGTGGTTGCCGCCGATCTCCGTGCGGCCGGGGCCGGAGAACAGGGCCGCGCCCTGGGCGCCCGCCCCGTACCGGGCGGCGAAGGTCTCCACCGTATGGACGCACCGCGCCCTTGCCTCGTCCAGCCGCCGGGCGCTGCCGTCCAGGGCGTAGAGGGCGGCCAGGGCCTGGTCATAGGTCCCGTTTTTCAGGGCGCTCAAAAGCTGTATACAGTCAGACATCGCTCTCACCTCATTCGTCATTGTCGCAGAGCCGGGACGGCCGGACGCCGCCCCTCATTCCATCCTTTATACCATATCACAACGGGCACTTTTTGGCAAGTTCCGCTTTGACCGGACGGGCGCAAAAACGCCCCGCGCACGGCGCGGGGCGTTTTTGCGGTTCAGTCCTTTTCCAGCAGCTCCAGCAGCTCCTCCCCCGTCAGATCCATGGCCTCGATGTCGAAGCGGTCCATGGCCCGGAGGGTCTGGGGCAGGCCCTTCACCAAGGTGTTCACCCCGGGGATGGTGGTGACGGTGGCGTAGAACCCCTCCCGGGCCAGCAGGATCTCGCTCAAGGGAGAGCACTGGCCGTAGGGGTAGGCCAAAATATCCACCTTGCGGCCCAGGGCGGGCTCCACCACCTCCCGGAACCGGGCGCAGTCTCCCTGGAGGAACGCGATATAGTCCTTCTCGCTCTCCCCCTCCCGCTGGAGGACACCGTGGCGGATAGGGTCCGGGTCCCGCCCCTCCACCTCGTGGATGTCGTAGCCGTGGCTGCCGATGGTCACCAGCCCCGTGTCCTCCAACGCCCTGGCCTGCTCCGCCGTGAAGTGGGGGGTCATGGCCTGGCCGGTGTCCTTGTAGGTGTCCTTGCCCACCGAACAGCCGATAACGTAAATGGTTGCCTTCATCTGGTACTTTTCCAGGATGGGCAGGCCGATCTCCAGATTGCTGGCGTAGCCGTCGTCGAAGGTGATGACCACCGGCCGGTCCGGGAGCTCGACCCCCTTCTCCACATAGGCCCGCAGGTCGGCCATGGTGACGGAGGTGTATCCCGCCTCCGTCAGCGCCGCCAGATGCTCGTCCAGCCGGTCCCCGGACACGGTGGTCTCCGACAGGTGGTGGTACATCAAAATGGGCACCCGGGCGGTGTAGGACCTGCCCTCCTTCAGCGCGGCGGCCTGTGTCAGGCTGGCCCGGCCGCTGTCCGCCGTGCGGTAGACGCCGAACTCCTCGGGGCAGTACACAGAGCTGTCGTCGAACATCCGGGCCAGCATCATCTCCCCCACGGCGGTGCGGAAGCAGCTGGGGGTGTAGAAATACCGGGGGTCCTGGCTGACGGAGCTGGAGGTGAAGTCCCAGTAGGGGGTCACCCGGCCCAGGGCGGTGAAGAAGTCCTCCACCTCCTTCTGTGGATACCGGGCCAGATAGTCCCCGTACAGTGGGACCGCCGCCACCACCAGGTTCACCCCCGCCTGCTCGCACAGATCTCGGATGGCGGCTATGCTGGCGATACACTCCCTCTGCCACTGCTGGGTCCAGGGGGCGGGCAGGTCGGTGAATTCGGGATGGAGGGCCAGATAGTCCTCCAGATCCCCCGCGCCGATGGCCTCCACGTCCTCGCCGGAGTAGTCGATGGCCCCGGTGGCAGGGTCGTACCAGTCCTGGGGGCCGGGCAACAGGCTGTCCTCCCCCATCCATTTCAGCTTCCGGAAGCTGTGGCCGGCGTTGGCGAAGAGATAACGGGCGTAATAGGCCAAGGGGGAGCTGCCGTCCAGCTGATAGGGCATGGCCTCGGTGACGGCCCGGTCCTCCCCGGCGCGGGCCCCGCCGTTCTCCACCGTCACGGTGAGCAGCAGGTTCTTCACCTCGTAGTGCTCCACCAGCCAACGGGCGAACCGCTCCATGTCCCCCATGTCCATGGTGCGCAGGGAGAGATTGTAGAACCTGGCATCGAAATACGCGTCCAGCGCCTGGGTGGGCCAGGCCCCGGCAGCGGGACCGCCCAGGACGTAGGAGTCGAACTCCCCGTGGTGCTGTTCCAGGTAGGAGAATTTGGCGGTCCGGGCATTGTTGGTCATGTCGTAGGACCACTGGCCCAGCAACCGGTCCCCGAACACGCCGAAGGGGTCCACGATAAGGTTGAGCAGCATCCAGCACATCAGGCAGGCCGCCAGCGCCCCGGCGGCGATGATGGGACCCCGGCGGCGGGCCCGTCCTTTTTTCCGCTCCATGGCTCCTCCCCCTCTCCTTCTCTCTTTGGGATCTTGAAACGGTGAGCAACAGCGTGATAGGGTATTCTACCACGTTCCCACATCATCTGTCAATCCAGCGGCCCGGCGCTCCCCGCCCCTCCCCCGCCCTGCCCCCTCTCCCTGCGGTAGGCCGACGGGGCGATGCCCTTCAGCTCCCGAAAGGTCTTGGTGAAGTAGCTGGCGTCCTCAAAGCCGCACTGCGCCCCGATCTCGGCCACGTCCTCCCGGGTGGAGGACAGCAGCTGGGCGGCCTTTTGGATCCGGAACTGCTTCAGATAACGGATGGGCGAGGCGCCGATGGTGCCGCGGAAGCAGCGCAGACACTCGCTCTGGCTGACGGCCGCGCTCCCGGCGATGTCCGCCACGCTGATGCGGGCGGCGTAGTTCTCCTCGATGAACCGGAGCATCCGTTTGATCCGCTCCTCGTCCCGCAGCGCCCGCTTGGCGGGGACGGCGGCGCCCGCCGGGCGGTTGCGGGACAGGAGGAAGGCCAGCCGGGACAGCGCCTCCCGCACCTGGAGGTCGTGGCCCGGCTCCTCCTCCACACAGCTCTTCCACGCCCCGCGGACGGCCTCCAGCGCCGGGGCATGCCACGGCTGGGAGCCGTCGAAATGGATGCTCTGCCGGGCGCCGTCCGCGATCAGCGGCTGGATGTAGTTCTGCCAAAAAACGCTGTCCACACTCCCCCCCACCAGCCGGGGGTGGAACACCGCAGAGTGGAGCAGGCAGACCCTCCCCTCTTGGGGCCAAAGGGCGTGGAGCACCTCGGCGTTGAGGAAGAAGCCCTCCCCCTGCCGGACGGTGAAGCGCTCCGCCCCCGCGCCCACCACCGCCGTCCCCCGGAGGATCGTGCCGATCTCCAGGTCCGGGTGCCAGTGCCAAGGCACCGGCTCCCGGGCCAGGTCCTCCTCGAAGCAGACGATGGGGAACAGCCCCGTGCCGTATTGGACCAGCTCCTTCTTCCCCGGGTCCGTTTTCAGTGCGCAGGATGTGCGTATCATCGCGTCCCCCTCCAATCTTGACTGGATCGTCATAGAAAGCTGGCGGGATCGTCCTAACAGCTCCCCGCCGCCGCTGATATAATCATAGCAAGATCGAGGAGGGAACGCAACATGACACATCTGCTTTTAGCGGTGATCTACCTGTCTTTCATCAGCCTGGGCCTGCCCGACTCCCTGCTGGGGGCCGCCTGGCCGTCCATGTACGGGCAATTCGGCGTCCCGGTGTCCTTCGCCGGGATCGTATCCATGGTCGTCTCCGGGGGGACCATCGTCTCCAGCCTCCACAGCGACCGGCTCACCCGGGCCCTGGGCGCGGGAAAGGTGACCGCCGTCAGCGTGGGCATGACGGCGGCGGCCCTGTTCGGCTTCTCCATCAGCCGCTCCTTCTGGATGCTGTGCCTGTGGGCCATCCCCTACGGGCTGGGGGCCGGGAGCGTGGACGCGGCGCTGAACAACTACGTGGCCCTCCATTACGCCAGCCGCCACATGAGCTGGCTGCACTGCATGTGGGGCCTGGGGGCGTCCATCGGGCCGTATATCATCGGATACGCCCTGGCGGGAGGATCGCCGTGGAACACGGGCTACCGCTGGATCGCCCTGATGCAGGTGGGGCTGAGCGCGGTGCTGTTCCTCACCCTGCCCCTGTGGCGCACCTCCCGGGAGGAGCGCGGCGGCCAGGTCCCGCCCGCCCCCCTCTCCCTGGGGGAGATCGTCCGCATCCCCGGCGCCAAGGCCGTCATGGTCACCTTTTTCTGCTACTGCGCCCTGGAGCAGACCGCCATGCTCTGGGCCAGCAGCTACCTGGTGCTGCACCGGGGCGTCCCCGCCGAAACAGCCGCCGGCTTCGCCGGCCTGTTCTGCATCGGGATCGCGGCGGGCCGTGGTCTGAGCGGATTTTTGACCCTGCGGCTGACCGACAGCCAGATGATCCGCCTGGGGCAGTCGGTCATCGCCCTGGGTATCGCGGCGGTGCTGCTCCCCTTTGGCCAGGGCGTCACCCTGGCCGGACTGATCCTCATCGGCCTGGGGTGCGCCCCCATCTACCCCAGCGTGATCCACTCCACCCCGGACCACTTCGGCGCGGACCGGTCCCAGGCCGTGATCGGCGTGGAGATGGCCAGCGCCTATGTGGGCACCTGCCTCATGCCGCCGCTGTTCGGCCTCATGGCGGCCCACATCCATGTGGCGCTGTTCCCGGTCTACCTGCTGGCCCTGCTGGCGGGGATGGCCCTCTCCCACCGGCGGCTGCTCCGCGGCGGCAGGGGCCGCTAGACCCAGCGGAGGGCAAAAGGACCGGACGGTCTCTCCCGGGGAGGCCGTCCGGTCCGTTTGTCTGGGTGCGCCCCGCTCACTCGAATTCCACCGTGGCCGGGGGCTTGCTGGTGATATCGTAGAACACCCGGTTGATCCCCTTCACCTCGTTGACCAGGCGCACGCTCACCCGGTCCAGCAGCTCATAGGGGATGCGGGCCCAGTCCGCCGTCATGAAATCGTCGGTGGTCACCGCCCGCAGGGCCAGGGCGTAGTCGTAGGTCCGCCCGTCCCCCATCACCCCCACCGAGCGCAGGTTGGTCAGGGCGGCGAAGAACTGGCTCAGACGCCGGTCCTCTCCGGCGCTCGCCATCTCCTCCCGGAAGATCGCGTCCGCCTCCCGGAGGATGTCCAGCTTGTCCCGGGTCACGTCTCCGATCACCCGGATGGCCAGCCCCGGCCCGGGGAAGGGCTGGCGGTCCACCAGATGCCCGGGCAGGCCCAGCTCCCGGCCCAGCCGGCGCACCTCGTCCTTGAACAGCAGCCGCAGCGGCTCCACGATCTCCTTGAACTCCACGCAGTCGGGCAGGCCGCCCACGTTGTGGTGGCTCTTGATGACGGCGGCGTCCCCGGCCCCGGACTCGATCACGTCGGGGTAGATGGTCCCCTGGGCCAGGTAGTCCACCGCCCCCACCTTTCTGGCCTCCTCCTCGAACACCCGGATGAACTCCTCGCCGATGATCTTCCGCTTGCGCTCCGGCTCGTCCACCCCGGCCAGCCGGATCAGGAACCGGTCCTGGGCGTCCACCCGGACGAAGTTCACGGCCCGCTCGGAAAACGCCGCCTCCACCTCGTCCCCCTCGTTCTTGCGCAGCAGGCCGTGGTCCACGAACACACAGGTGAGCTGCTCCCCCACCGCTTCGGCCAGCAGCGCCGCCGCCACGGAGGAGTCCACCCCGCCGCTGAGGGCCAGCAGCACCCTGCCGTCCCCGATCTTGTCCCGCAGGGCCTGGACGGCGGTGCGCTTGTAGTCCTCCATGGTCCAGTCCCCGGCGGCATGGCACACCTCGAAGAGGAAGTTGTGGATCATGTCCGTCCCGTTTTGGGTGTGCTCCACCTCCGGGTGGAACTGCACCCCGTAGAACCCCCGGCTCTCGTCGGCGATGGCCGCGTTGGGGCAGGCGGCGGACCGGGCCGTCAAGGCGAACCCCTGGGGCGCCCGCTCCATATAGTCCCCGTGGCTCATCCAGGTGATCCCCGTCTGGGGCAGGCCCCGGAAGAGCCTGCACTCCGTGTCGAATCCGGTCTCCGTCTTGCCGTACTCCCGGGCGGCGTCCTGCTGGGCGGGGACGACCTTTCCCCCCAGCAGGTGGGCCATCAGCTGGCAGCCGTAGCAGATCCCCAGGATGGGCACCCCCCAGGTGAAGATCGCGGGGTCCACCTTGGGGGAGCCGTCCAGATACACCGAGTCCGGCCCCCCGGTGAACACGATCCCGATGGGATCCATGGCCTTCAGGTCGGCCAGAGGGGTGGTGTAGGGCTTGACCTCGCAGTACACCCCCTGCTCCCGCACCCGCCGGGCGATGAGCTGGTTGTACTGCCCGCCAAAATCCAGGACGATGACAAGCTGATGGCTCATATGCTCACTCCTTTGCTCCGCGGCCCGCCTGGGGCCGCCGTCTCACCGCCAGAGGAAATCGTCCATCTCCCCGTTGGCGAACACCACGGTGCCCTCGTGCTTCTCCTCATCCCGCACGGGCAGGAAGGGGTCCAGCACGGTGACCCGCTTGCCGCACTGGGGGCAGCGGTACTGGATCGCCCCGCAGGCGTACATCCCCGCGGGGATATCCGCCTTTTTGTCCACCAGATGCAGTTCTTCCCTGTAATACGCCGCTTCCTTGTGCTCCTCGTAGTGGCCCACGCTCATGCCGGGCAGGGCGAAGAGCTGTTTGCGCGCCTTCTCCATCTCACATCTGCACTCCCGGCACCAGTCGTCCTGGTACTTGCGCAGCCATTTATCGATCAGGCCCATCTCACGCCTCCCGGGCCTGGTCCAGCACCTGGACCCACAGGTCGGCCTTGGAGATGCCCTCCAGCACCTTCTCGTCGTTCAGCTTCCAGCGCTGGTTGGAGATGAAGGTGTTCACCCGGATCGTGATGCCGTCGATCTCGAACAGGAAGCTCACCCGGCTGGTGCCCCGCATGAAGCCCGCGCCCTTGGCGCCGTCGTCCGTCCACGCCTTGGCCACCCGCTCGGCGGGGACCACCTGGACCTGGAACGGGTTCCAGAAGAACAGCAGGCCGATCTTGCCCCGCTCCATGTCCATGGACACCACGCAGCCATCGCTGTAGAAGATCTGGCGGCGGTCGATGCCCATCTCGTCCAGCTGCTTCACCATCCGCTTTTTGCCCAGGCGGTAGATGTTCCGTCCCGCAAAGATCCACCAGAGCACCGCCAGTAAGGGGATCACGAACATGCAGATGGCCGCCCCGTGCCCCCCGTCCGGGAAAAAGGTGTAGCCGATGAGCAGGCCGGCCGCCGCCGCTGCCAGCGGGATCAGGATATAGCAGAGCAGATACACATAGTTTACCTTTTTCACTTGCTGCGTTTCCATGGTGTTTTCTCCCTTTCTCTATTTCATCGTTGGCGCCGCCCACCGCGGCCGGCGGCCGTTTGGGCCGCAACGCCGGGCGCCGAGGCCATTGGCACGGCTTCTCAATCCCACTCGCTCTTCTGCTCCTCCCCCTTCTTGGGCCGGGGCGGGAAAAAGTAAGGAAAGATCCCCAGCTTGGCCCCCAGAGAGTGGATGAGGGGGAAGCACACCAGGATGGTGACCGCCTGGACCGTTCCGGTCCACCTCTCGACGTAGTCCACCTCCTGGACCTTGCCCCCCGTGCCCAGCATGTCGATGTAAAAGTCATGGCGGCTCAAGGGCTCGCTGTGCTCGATCTGGCGCAGAAAGCTCTCGCTGCTCTCCAGGTCCTCGAACACCACCCGGCCCACGGGCAGGGTGTTCACCCCGGAGAAGTAGTCCCCCTCGCTCTGCACGCTGTCCGAGTTGATCACGGCGGCCACCAGCTCCCCGGAGGGCAGGGTGACGGCGTTCATGTAGTGGTTTCCGTAGTAGCCGCCCCCCCGGTTGCAGTACTCGATGCCGTCGGACAGGATGGTGAAGGTGTCGTGGTTGAGCAGGTCGTCCACGTCCTGGGCCCGGAACACCTCCGCCCCCGCCTTGCCGCCGATGTCGCCGTCGGCCACGGTGTGGTCCTCCACGTGCTGCTCATACAGGCTGGGGACGATGAGCTGGGTGAGCTTCGTCGTCCCCAGGCTGATGCCGAAGGCGATCAGCAGGGTGAGCCAGATGTCGAACCGCATTCGGGTGTAACGCATAGAGTCCGCCTCCCTTCACGGCCTCAGATCCTGGTCACGTCCACCGCCTGGAGATCCCGGCTCCTGCCCTGCTGGCGGGCGGTGAGCAGGGCCCGGGCGGTGTCGATGGCGGTGACGCAGCCCACGGAGTGCTCCACCGCCGCCCGGCGGATCTTGAAGCCGTCGGTGTTCTGCTTCCTCCCCCTGGTGGGGGTGTTGATCACCAGGTCGATGGTGCCCGAGGCGATCATGTCCATGATGTTGGGGTGCCGCTCGGACACCCGGGCCACCACCGTGCAGGGCACCCCCGCGCCGGCCAGGGTCCGGCAGGTGCCCTCGGTGGCCAGGATCTCCACCCCCTGGTCGGCAAAGCCCCGGGCGATGCCGATGGCCTCCCGCTTGTCCTCGTCCTTCACCGTGAGGATGATGCGCCCGCCCTTTTTGGGCGCCCGCATGTTGGCCCCCTTGAACGCCTTCAGCAGCGCCTGGGGGAAGGACTCGGCGATGCCCAGCACCTCGCCGGTGGACTTCATCTCCGGACCCAGGCCGGTGTCCACGTCCGCCAGCTTCTCGAAGGAGAACACGGGCATTTTCACCGCGAAATAGTCCGCCTCCTTGTAGATGCCCGTGCCGTAGCCCAGGTCCTTCAGCTTCCCCCCCAGCATCACCCGGGTGGCCAGGTCGATGATGGGCACCCCCGTCACCTTGGAGATGTAGGGGATGGTCCGGGAGGAGCGGGGGTTCACCTCGATGACGTACACCTGATCGTCGTAGATGATGAACTGGATGTTGATCAGGCCGATGACCCCCAGGGCCTTGGCCAGGTCGTAGGTGTAGCGCTCGATGGTCTTTTTGTGCTTGTCCTCCACGTGGATGGAGGGGTAGACGGAGATGGAGTCCCCGGAGTGGACCCCGGCCCGCTCCACGTGCTCCATGATGCCGGGGATGAGCAGGTCCTCCCCGTCGAACACGCCGTCCACCTCCACCTCCCGGCCCATGAGGTACTTGTCGATGAGGATGGGGTGCTCCTGGACCGTCAGGTTGATGATGCGCATGAAGTCGGTGATGTTCCGGTCGTTGTAGGCGATCTCCATGCCTTGACCCCCCAACACGTAGGAGGGCCGCACCAGCACGGGATAGCCGATCTCGTTGGCGGCCTTCAGCGCCTCCTCGGTGGTGAATACCGTTTGCCCCTTGGCCCGGGGGATACGGCACTGGTTCAGGATCTCGTCGAACCGCTCCCGGTCCTCGGCGGCGTCCACTCCGTCGGAGGAGGTGCCCAGGATGGGCACGCCCATGTCGGTGAGGGCCTTGGCCAGCTTGATGGCGGTCTGCCCGCCGAACTGGACCACCGCCCCCCAGGGCTTCTCCTGCTCCACGATGTTCTGCACGTCCTCGGCGGTGAGGGGCTCGAAGTACAGCTTATCCGCCACGTCGAAGTCGGTGGACACGGTCTCGGGGTTGTTGTTGACGATGATGGTCTCATAGCCCAGCCGCTTCAGCGCCCAGACCGAGTGGACGGAGCAGTAGTCGAACTCGATGCCCTGGCCGATGCGGATGGGCCCGGAGCCCAGCACCAGCACCTTCTTCTTGCCGGAGTCCCCGGTGTCCGCCTCGTTCTCCCCGTCGTAGGAGGAATAGTAGTAGGGGGTCTCCGCGTCGAACTCGGCGGCGCAGGTGTCCACCATCTTGAAGGAAGGCACGATGCCGTACCGCTCCCGGAGAGCCTTCACGTCTTTCTGCTCCATGCCGCACAGCCAGCCGATGTAGCTGTCGGCGAAGCACATCTCCTTGGCCCGGTGGAGGGTGTCGGCGTCCGGCTCCCCCTTGCACATGATGAGGGCCTGCTCCATGTCGATGATGTTCTTGAACCGGTCCAAAAACCACAGGTCCATCCGGGTGATGGAGTTGATCTTTCTCGGCGACACCCCCCGGCGGATGGCCTCCGCCACCACGAACAAACGCTCATCGTCCACGTTCACCAGCAGATCCTCGATCTCGTCGGTGTAGAACTCGTCCAGTTTGGGCAGACGCAGGGCCCGGACGTTGAGCTCCAGGGAGCGGATGGCCTTCATCAGCGCCCCCTCGAAGGAGTTGGCGATGGCCATCACCTCGCCGGTGGCCTTCATCTGGGTGCCCAGGGTGCGGCTGGCGGTGGTGAACTTGTCGAAGGGCAGGCGGGGGATCTTCAGCACGCAGTAGTCGATGGTGGGCTCAAAGCAGGCGGTGGTCTTGCCGGTGACGGCGTTGGGGATCTCGTCCAGGGTGTAGCCCAGGGCGATCTTGGCCGCCACCTTGGCGATGGGGTAGCCCGTGGCCTTGGAGGCCAAAGCGGAGGACCGGGACACCCGGGGGTTGACCTCGATCACGGCGTACTCATAAGAGTCCGGATCCAGGGCAAACTGGCAGTTGCAGCCTCCCTCGATACCCAGGGCGGTGATGATGTCCAGAGCGGCGGAGCGCAGCATCTGGTACTCCCGGTTGGCCAGGGTCTGGGTGGGGGCCACCACGATGGAGTCGCCGGTGTGCACCCCCACCGGGTCCAGGTTCTCCATGGAACAGATCTGGATCACATTCCCGGCCCGGTCCCGCATGACCTCGAACTCGATCTCCTTCCACCCGGCGATGCACCGCTCGATCAGCACCTGGCCCACCCGGCTGAGGTGGATCCCCCGGTCGGCGATCTCCCGCAGGGAGGGCTCGTCGTAGGCGATGCCGCCGCCGGTCCCCCCCAGGGTGTAGGCGGGCCGGACGATCACGGGATAGCCGATGGACTCCGCAAAGGCTGCGGCGGCGTCCACGCTCTCCACCACGTCGGAGACGACGCAGGGCTGGCTGATGGACTCCATGCAGTCCTTGAAGCCCTGACGGTCCTCCGCCTTGTGGATGGACTCCGGGCTGGTGCCCAAAAGGCGCACGCCGTATCTCGCCAGGGTGCCGTTCTCATGGAGGGCCATGGCCAGATTGAGCCCCGTCTGCCCCCCCAGGGTGGGCAGGACGGAATCGGGCCGCTCCATCTGGATGATCTGGGTGACGCTGTCCACGTTCAGCGGCTCGATGTACACATGGTCGGCGATGTCCTTGTCCGTCATGATGGTGGCGGGGTTGGAGTTGACCAGCACCACCTCCACGCCCTCCTCCTTGAGGGCGCGGCAGGCCTGGGTGCCGGCATAGTCGAACTCGGCGGCCTGGCCGATGACGATGGGGCCGGAGCCCAGCACCAGGACTTTTTTGATATTCGGGTCCTTAGGCATTGCGGCCACCTCCCATGCTGGCAATGAAGCGGTCGAACAAGTATTCCGTGTCCTCCGGGCCGGGGCTGGCCTCGGGGTGGAATTGGACGGTGAAGCAGTTGGGGCGGCGGTACTTCAGCCCCTCCACCGTGCCGTCGTTCACATTCACGTGGGACACCTGGGCGATGGATGGGTCCACGCTGTCCCCGTCCACCACGTAGCCGTGGTTCTGGCTGGTGATGAAGCACCGCCCGGCCTCCAGATCCTTCACGGGGTGGTTGCCCCCCCGATGGCCGAAGGTCATCTTGTGGGTCCTGGCCCCGGTGGCCAGAGCCAACAGCTGGTGGCCCAGGCAGACGGCAAACAGGGGGATGCCGGAGTCATACAGCGCGCGCACTTTCTTGATGATGTCCACGTTGTCCGCCGGGTCACCGGGGCCGTTGGACAGCATCACCCCGTCGAAGCCGCCGCCCAAGATCTCCGCCGCCGGGGTGTGGGCGGGGAACACCGTCACCTCGCAGCCCCGTTTTCTCAGGCACTCGATCATGTTCTGCTTGACGCCGTAGTCCATCATCGCCACCCGCCGATCCAGGCTTTCGGTGGTGGGGGCGTATACCTGGGCCTCTTTGCGGGTCACTCGTTCCACGGTGCCGGACACCCGGTATTGGGCCAGCTTGTCCATGACCTCTTGGACATGAAAATGCTCCGCGCAGGTGATCATGCCGTTCATGGTCCCCTGGCTGCGGAGAAGCTTGGTGAGGGCGCGGGTGTCCACACCCTGGATGCCCACGATATCATGTTGACGCAGGTAGTCCCCCAGACTGCCCTCACAGCGGAAATTGCTCCCCACCGGGGAGAGGCGGCGCACCACCAGCGCCTCCGCCCAGGGGCGCAGGGACTCGTTGTCCTCGCCGTTGACGCCGTAATTGCCCATGAGGGGGTAGGACATCACCACCCCCTGCCCGGCGTAGGAGGGGTCGGTCAAGATCTCCTGATAGCCGGTCATGGAGGTGTTGAACACCATCTCGCACACCCGCTCGCCCATGGCGCCGATGGCGTCCCCCCGGAACACCGCGCCGTTGGATAAGATCAAAGTCGCTTTCAAGCTCGCATCCCACCTTATCTTTACTTCGTCTATTTTACTGATCCGCCGTCAAAAAAGCAAGGAGATCTCCGCCGCTTTTTGGCCTTCTCACGAAAATCGGAGTTTTGGACAAACCGGAGGCATATTCGCCCCGGCTCAAGGGCAAAATGACATCATCGCAAAGTCCGCTCGATCTCGTTTCCGCCCGACGGCGAAAAGGAGATCCGCTCCCTTGCTCCTCCGCTCCCCACATCGTTGACACAAGCTGCGCTCAGCCGCTTCCACCTTTGGTGAAAGCTCCTCCGCTCCGCTGTGTCTCCTCCCCCACGAAAGCTGAGGCCACTTTCGTGGGGCCCAAAAATGACGGTTTTGCGGGGGCCCCTTTTTGCCCGATCTTCCAAAAATGAGGTGGTTTTCGTGTTCGTGGTACTCATACGCACCGTGGTGCTCTATCTGTTCATCATCGCGGGCATCCGGCTGCTGGGCAAGCACCAGATCGGGCAGCTGGAGCCCTCCGAGCTGGTGCTCACCCTCATCATCGCCGATCTGGCCTCCGTCCCCATGCAGGACAACGGCATCCCCCTGCTGTCCGGCCTGATCCCCATCGTGGTGCTGCTGGCCCTGTCCTCGATCATCTCGGTGCTGTGCACCAAGTCCATCCGCTTCCGGGCCCTGCTGTGCGGCAGGCCCTCCATCGTGGTGGAGAACGGCCGGGTGGTGGAGGAGGAGCTGCGGAAGAACCGCCTCACCCTGGACGAGCTGATGGAGGAGCTGCGGATCCAGGGCTACGCCGGGTTCCAGTCCATCAAGTTCGCCCTGCTGGAGACCAACGGCCAGCTCTCCGTCCTGCCCTTCGCCGCCGACAAGCCCGCCACCGCCGCCCAGATGGGGGTGGCCGTCCAGGAGACCGGCCTGCCCGTGGTGCTGATCAGCGACGGCCATCTGCTGGAGCACAACCTGAAGGGGACGGGGCACGAGCGGGGCTGGCTGGACAAGCAGCTGGCGGCCCACGGCCTCCACTCCCCCCGGCAGGCGTTCCTGCTCACGGTGGACGAGGGGGGCGGCACCTGCTGCGTGCCCAAAAAGGAGGGGTCCAGATGAGGCGGCTGTACCTGTCCGTGGGGCTGATCGCGCTGATGGCGGCGCTGTCCGCTCTCCACGTCTGGCATCTGAACGATCTCACCGGCCAGCTCACCGCCCAGCTCACCCAGGCCCAGGCGCTGGCCCAGCAAGAGGACTGGGACGGGGCGGCCCGGCTCACCCGCCAGGCCAAGGAGCGCTGGACGGGCTGCGAGGGCTACCTCCATGTTACCCTGCGCCACGCCGACATCGACGCCATCCTCATCTCCCTGGACGAGACCCTGGCCTTCCTGGAGGGGAGCGAGAAACAGCCCGCCGAGTACGCCGCCGCCAACGCCCGCCTGCTGGCCCAGCTGGCGCTTGTGGTGGAGGCGGAGGTCCCTACGCTGACCAACATCCTATGACCCGGCAGCCGGCCCCCGCTCTTCGCGGGGGCCTTGCCCTGTCTCCTCTCCGATGCGTAGACCCTCCGCTGAACTTCCCCTCTTGTTTCTCCCCTCTTGTTGTGGTATAATTTGCATTCAAGCATAAAATAGAAGCAGGATAGGCTGTCTATGGAGGAGCGATGTTATGAAGATCGTGGTCTTGGCGGGCGGACTGAGCCCTGAGCGCAACGTGTCTTTGTCCAGCGGCTGTATGGTGTGCGCCGCCCTGCGGGAGCGGGGGCACGAGGCCGCCCTGATCGATATGTACCTGGGCACGGCGGGGGACCCCCAGGCCCTGTTCTCCGCCCCCATCCCGGAAGAGCTGGCCAGGATCGGCCGTCAGGCCCCGGATCTGGCGGCGGTGAAGGCGTCCCGCCCGGGGAACGACAAGAGCCAGTTCGGCCCCGGGGTGCTGGAGATCTGCCGCGCGGCCGACGTGGTGTTCCTGGGCCTCCACGGCACCTGCGGGGAGGACGGCCGGGTCCAGGCCGCCTTCGACCTGATGGGCATCCCCTACACCGGGGCGGGCTGTCTGGGCAGCGCCATCGCTATGGACAAGGACCTGACCAAGCGGCTGGCGGCCCCCCTGGGGGTGCATACCCCCAAGTGGGAGCTGGTGCAGTACGCCGCGCAGGACATCCCCGCCCTGGCCCGCCGGCTGGATCTGCCCTGCGTGGTGAAGCCCTCCGCCTCCGGCTCGTCCATCGGCGTGTCCATCGCCCGCAGCCGGGAGGAGCTGTCCGCCGCCCTGGCCCAGTGCCTGGACTTCGGCGGCGTGTGCGTGGTGGAGCAGTACATAGCCGGGCGGGAGATCCAGGTGGGTATCCTGGAGGACAGGGCCCTGCCCTCCATCGAGATCATCCCCAAGACCGGCTTCTACGACTACGAGAACAAGTACCAGCCCGGGGCGGCGGAGGACATCTGCCCCGCCCCCATCCCGGCGGAGTGGGAGCGGCGGCTGGGCGAGGCGGCGCTGACGGTGTTCCGCGCCCTGGGGCTGAACGTGTACTCCCGGGCGGACTTCATCGTCACCCAGGACGGCACGCCCTGGTTCCTGGAGATCAACACCCTGCCCGGCATGACCCCCACCAGCCTGCTGCCCCAGGAGGCGGCGGCGGCGGGCATCGGCTATGGCGAGCTGTGCGAGAAGATCGTCAACGCGTCCCTGGAGGCCCGAAAGGCCGGAAAATGACCAAAAAGAGAGAGATCTGGGAGAGGAGCGCCATCTTATGGAGGCATTGACGCTGAGACAACTGCTGGAGGCGGTGAACGGCACCCTGCTGGGGGACTTCGCCGATCTGGAGGCCCAGGCCGTCCAGGTCAGCACCGACAGCCGGAACATCCCCCCCGACTGCCTGTTCATCCCCCTGGAGGGAGAGCGGTTCGACGGCCACTCCTTCATCAACGCCGCTTTGGAGGCGGGGGCCGCGGGCTGCCTCACCGCCCGGGAGCGGGAGAGCTACCTGCCGGGGAGATTCTACATCAAGGTGCGCTCCACCCAGCGCGCTTTGTGGGACCTGGCCCGGTACTACAAAAAGCTGTTCCCCATCCCCTTCATCGCCATCACCGGTTCGGTGGGCAAGACCACCACCAAGGACATGACGGCGGCGGTGCTGGGAGCCAGGTTCTGCGTCCACAAGACGGAGGGCAATTTCAACAACGACATCGGCGTGCCCCTCACCCTGCTGAAGCTGGAGAAGCGGCATGAGGTGTGCGTGGTGGAGATGGGCATGGACCACGCCGGGGAGATCGACTACCTGGGCCGGTTGGTGGAGCCGGACATGGCCATCATCACCAACATCGGCGACGCCCATATCGAGAACCTGGGCAGCCGGGAGGCCATCTTCCAGGCCAAGTGCGAGATCTTCCCCCACTTGAAAAAGGACGGCCTGGCGGTGCTCAACGGGGACGATCCCCTGCTGGCCTCCCTGCGGGGCGCCCTGCCCCAGCCCGCGGTGTTCGTGGGCAGCGGAGAGGGGCTGGACTACACCGCCCGGGACCTGTCCAGCGACGGCGCGGGCCACCTTTCCTGCCGGATCCGCACCCCCAGGAG
Organism: uncultured Oscillospiraceae bacterium; assembly: GCA_910588495.1. Taxonomy (GTDB): domain Bacteria; phylum Bacillota; class Clostridia; order Oscillospirales; family Oscillospiraceae; genus Enterenecus. The sequence goes on from CAJUPU010000002.1 coordinate 119,967, forward strand.
CCAGTTCGAGGCCAACATCCCCGCCCTGGGCCAGCACATGATCTACCCCACCCTTATGGCCGCCGCCGTGGGGGAGGCGCTGGGCATGGCCCCCGACGAGATCGTCCGGGGCATCGGCGCCTTCCTGCCCACCAAGATGCGGATGAACATCCTCCGGTGCAAGGGCGATATCGTCATCCTCAACGACGCCTACAACGCCAACCCCCAGTCCATGCGGGCCGCCGCCGCCGTGCTGGGCGACGCCCAGGGCCGCCGTAAGGTGGCCGTGGTGGGCGACATGAAGGAGCTGGGCCCCGGCTCCGAGCAGTTCCACCGGGCGGTGGGGGGCTATTTCGCCCAGGCGGGGGCGGACCGGCTCATCGCCGTGGGCGACCTGGCCCGGTTCATGGCCGAAGGGGCCAAGGCGGCGGGGCTGTCCCAGAGCGACTATTTTTCCACCCTGGACGCGGCCAAAAATGCCCTGTCCCGGGAGCTGCGGGCCGGGGTAACCATTTTGGTCAAGGCGTCCCGGTCCATGGCCTTCGAGAAAATCGTGGATTATCTGCTGGCAAATGTCCCGCAATAGCGGGGCCCCCATCGAAGCCCAGCGAAGCGGGTTCGATGGGGAGAGGAGGAGCAGCGAAATGAGCGAGCTTTCGCCGAAGGCGGAAGCGAGGGATATGGAGCTTGCTCCGACGAGGTCAAGGCGTCCCGGTCCATGGCCTTCGAGAAGATCGTGGACTTTCTGCTGGCAAATGTCCCGCAATAGCGGGGCCCCCATCGAAGCCCAGCGAAGCGG
>CAJUPU010000002.1:120844-145496 GCA_910588495.1 uncultured Oscillospiraceae bacterium
CGTCCCGGTCCATGGCCTTCGAGAAGATCGTGGACTTTCTGCTGGCAAATGTCCCCCAATAAGGAGTTATCTTACCTATGATCGACATACAGCTTACCGGCCTGGTCAAGGAGTTCGAGGTCGGCAAACGCATCCTGGACGGCTTCTCCCTCCAGATCGACGAGGGGGAGCGGGTGGGCCTGCTGGGCCGCAACGGCGCGGGCAAGACCACCATCTTCCGCATGATGACCGGCCAGGTCCGCCCCGACGAGGGGACCATCGCCATCGCCCCGGGCAAGCGGCTGGGGCTGATCTCCCAGATCCCGGTGTACCCCGCGGGCTACACCGTCCGGGACGTGCTGGACACCGCCTTCGCCCCCCTCCACGCCATGGAGGCGGAGCTGGAGGAGCTGGCCGCCAGGATGGCCCAGGGCAGCGATCCGGCGGTGCTCTCCCGGTACGACCAGCTCACCGCCGCCTTCGAGCTGGGGGGCGGCTACGACACCGAGACCCGGCTCAACAAGGTGTGTAGCGGCCTGGGCATCGGCGCGGACATGCGCCGGCGGCCCTTCGACGCTTTGTCCGGCGGGGAAAAGACCCGGATCAACCTGGCAAGGCTCATTTTGGAGGATACCGACATCCTCCTGCTGGACGAGCCCACCAACCACCTGGACCTGAACGCCACCGAGTGGCTGGAGGGCTATCTGGAGCGGTTCAAGGGCACGGTGCTGGCCATCTCCCACGACCGCTGGTTCCTGGACAAGGTGGTGCGCCGGGTGGCCGAGATCCAGGACGGCAAGGCGGAGCTCTACTCCGGCAACTACTCCTTCTACGTGGAGGAGAAGGAGCGGCGGTATCAGGAGCGGCTCAAGCAGTACGAGAAGGAGCAGGCCAAGATCGCCCAGCTGGAGGCCGCGGCGGAGCAGATGCGCCTGTGGGCCTTCAAAGGAAACGACAAGCAATACCGCCGGGCCATCAACATGGAGCGGCGGATCGAGCGCATGCGCACCACCGACAAGCCCACCAAGGAGCGCAAGCTGTCCACCCGGTTCGGGGAGCGGGAGTTCCACGGGGACGAGGCCCTGGTGGTCACCGACCTGAAAAAGACCTTCGGGGAGCGCACCCTGTTTGAGCACATCGATCTGGAGGTGGCGGGGGGCGAGCGGATCGCCCTGCTGGGGGACAACGGCACCGGCAAATCCACCTTCATCAAGCTGATCATGGAGGAGGAGACCCCCGATTCCGGCTCCATCTACCTGGGGCCCTCCATCCGGGTGGGCTACCTGCCCCAGATCATCCATTTCGACCGGCCCGACCGGAATCTGGTGGACACCATGCTCTACGCCCAGAACTGCACCACCCAGGAGGCCCGGGACCGGCTGGCCTCCTTCAAGTTCCGGGGGGAGGACGTGTTCAAGCAGGTGTCCGCCCTGTCCGGCGGGGAGCAGTCGAGGCTGCGCCTTTGTATGCTCATGGACAGCCGAATCAACCTGCTGATCCTGGACGAGCCCACCAACCACCTGGACATCGACTCAAGGGAGTGGATCGAGGAGGCGGTGGAGGAGTACGGCGGCAACCTGCTGTTCGTCTCCCACGACCGCTACTTCATCGAAAAGTTCGCCACCCGGGTTTGGATGCTGGAAAATGGGCACATCACCGACTTCCACGGCACCTACAGCGAGTTCCGGGCCTACCGGGAGCGGCAGGAGCAGCTGAAAAATGCCAAGGCCCCCATCGCCGGGCCGGACAAGCCCAAAGAGGACAAGCCCAAACGCCCAGGAGGCACCAAGGAGCTGGAAAAGCAGGTCCGGGCCGCCGAGCGGGCGGTGGAGAAGCTGGAGGTCCGGCTGGACGAGCTGGCCCAGGCGGCGGAGGACGCCGCGTCCGACTATCTGAAGCTCCAGGACGTGTACAAGGAGCGGGAGTCCGCCGAGGACGAGCTGGCCCACCTGTACGCGGAGTGGGAGCGGCTGGCGGCGGAGCTGGAGGAAGCGAAGGGGTAACACAGAGATATGGACTACAAAAGCTACCGGGGCAACAGCCCCCAGCGGAAAAAGAGGCATTGGCTGGCGGCCCTTCTGGTCCTTTTTGCCGCCGGAGTGCTGGCCTTCGGGGCGCTGGAGCTGGTCATCTGGCGGGGGGGGCAGGGCCGGACCGCCCAGGCCGGGGACGGGCCGGAGGTGATGGTCATCTTCGGCTGTCAAATGCGGCGGGACGGCCCTTCCATCCTGCTTCGGGACCGGCTGGACACCGCCCTGGCCTACTGGGAGGAGCACCCGGATATCAAGATCGTCGTCACCGGCGGCAAGGGGGACGACGAGCACGTCTCCGAGGCCCAGGGGATGTACGATTACCTCACCGCCCACGGGGTGGATGGGCACGATATCCTTCTGGAGGACCAGTCCCGAAACACGCACCAAAACATCCGCAACACGTTGGCGTTGATGGGGGAGACATCCATCCCCTGGGCCGGATCTGAGGATGGCCCGGGCAGCTATGTGCTGGTGTCCAGCGATTTCCATCTGGCCCGCATCCTCATGCTGTGGGGGCGGGCCGCCGGGACCACCGCCAACGTGTCCACCCTGCCCGCCCCGGTGAGCCACGCGCCCTCAAGGGTGCAGATGACCTTCCGGGAGCCGCTGGCGCTGGTGAAATCCTTCCTTTTTGACCGATAAACGAAACTAGGTGAATCTATGACGGATAACCTGAAGAGCATAGAGCTGCGCTACCAGGAGTTGGAGGCTCGGCTGGCCGCCAACGAGACCTACGCGGACCCGGAGCTGGTGTCCCGGCTCAACCGGGAGCAGAAGGAGCTGGAGCCCCTGGTCACCGCCTATCGGGCGCTGTGCAGGGCCCAGGCCGACCTGACCGGGGCGGAGGAGCTGCTCTCCGACCCGGAGATGAAGGAGCTGGCCCAGCAGGAGCTGGCCCAGGCGAAGGAGGACATCGAGCGGCTGGAGCGGGAGATCAAGGTGCTCCTCCTGCCCAAGGATCCCAACGACGGCAAGAACGTGATCATGGAGATCCGGGCCGGGGTGGGCGGCGAAGAGTCCGCCCTGTTCGCCCACTCCCTCACCCGGATGTACACCATGTACGCGGAAAAGCGGGGCTGGCAGGTGGAGGTGAACTCCGCCAGCGAGACCGAGCTGGGGGGCGTCAAAGAGATCTCCTTCACCATCGCCGGGGACGGCGCCTGGTCCCGGATGAAGTTCGAGAGCGGCGTCCACCGGGTCCAGCGGGTGCCGGAGACGGAATCCGGCGGCCGGGTGCACACCTCCACCGCCACCGTGGCGGTGCTGCCCGAGATGGAGACGGTGGACGTGGAGCTGGACCCCGCCGACGTGGAGATGCAGGTGTTCCGCTCCTCCGGCGCGGGGGGGCAGCACATCAACAAGACCTCCTCCGCCGTGCGGCTGATCCACAAGCCCACCGGGACAGTGGTGGAGTGCCAGCAGGAGCGCTCCCAGTTCCAGAACCGGGAAAAGGCCATGCGCCTTCTGGCCTCCATCCTCTACGACCGGGAGCAGGAGCGCATCCAGTCGGAGTACGGCGAGGACCGCCGCCGCCAAGTGGGCTCCGGGATGCGCAACGAGCGGATCCGCACCTACAACTTCCCCCAGGGGCGGCTCACCGACCACCGGGTGGGGCTGACGCTGTACAAGCTGGACGCGGTGATGGACGGCGGTCTGGACGAGATCATCGACGCGCTGACCACCGCGTCCCAGGCGGAACAACTAGCGGAAAGAAGCTGAACTCATGGATACGCATATCATCTTCGACCTGGACGGCACCCTTCTCAACACTATCGACGATCTGGCGGACGCGGGCAACCACGTGTGCGCCGCCCACGGCTGGCCCACCCACACGGTGGACGAGTTCAAGCGGATGGTGGGCCGCGGCATCCCCAACCTGGTGCGCCGCTTCACCCCGGACGCTCTGGGCGAGGAGGAGCTGGCCGGGGCGCTGGCGGAGTTCTCCGCCTATTACGCCGACCATAAGGAGGACAAGACCGCCCCCTACCCCGGCGTGCCCGCCCTGCTGGACGCGCTGAAGGGGGCGGGGATCCGGCTGGCGGTGCTGTCCAACAAGGCCCACGCCCTGGCGGGGCCGGTGGTGGAGCACTACTTCCCCGGCGTGTTCGACTGCGTCCAGGGGGCCCTGCCCGACGCGCCGCTGAAGCCCGACCCCACCCTGCTCCGCGCTCTGATGGACCAGATGGGGGCGCAGCCGGACGCCACCCTCTTCGTGGGGGACAGCGACGTGGACGTGCTCACGGGCAAGAACGGCGGGCTGACGGTGTGCGGCGTGCTGTGGGGCTTCCGGGAGCGGGAGGAGCTGAAGGACGCCGGGGCGGACTGGATCGTCCACAGCCCCGACCAGATCTCCGCCATCGCCACCGGCACCGCCCTGCTGCCCGCCGGACAGGGGGCGCTGGCGGCGGAGCTGCTGCGCATGGGCCGTCTGGCGGCGGTGCCCACCGAAACGGTCTACGGCCTGGCCGCCGACGCCACCCAGGAGAGCGCCGTCCAGGCGGTCTATGAAGCCAAGGGCCGGCCGGAACAAAAGCCGCTGAGCGTGCTGGTGGACGGCATGGACATGGTGGAGCGCCTCTGCCGGGACATCCCCGCGGACGCATACAAGCTGGCCGGTGCCTTCTGGCCGGGGCCGCTGACCATGATCCTCCGGGGGAACGACGCCCTGCCCCCCCTCGTCTCCGCCGGAGGGGACACCCAGGGGGTGCGCTGCCCCGACCATCCGGACACCCTGGCCGTCCTCCGGGCCCTGGGGCGGCCCCTGGCCTGCCCCTCCGCCAACCGGTCCGGCGCGCCCAGCCCCAAGTCCGCCGGGGAGGTGCTGGGCCAGCTGGCCGGGAAGATCGACGCGGTGCTGGACGGCGGGCCCTGCGGCCTGGGGGTGGAGTCCACCATTTTGGACCTCACCGTGGCCCCCTACCGGATCCTGCGCCAGGGGGGGCTGCGCCGGGAGGAGATCGAGGCCGTGCTGGGCCCGGGCAGAATCGAAAATACATGAAAGGAACTCAGAAGAAAAATGAAAATAGAAGTAAAAGAGCAAATCGCCATCGTCCGGGAGCCGGGGGTGCTCATCGCCGACGGCTCCTCCGCCATGGAGCTGCTGGCCACGGCCCGCTATGAGACGGGCTGCACCGCCCTGGTGCTCCACAAGGAGCAGCTGGACGAGTCCTTTTTCCGCCTGTCCACCGGGCTGGCGGGAGAGGTGCTGCAAAAATTCGTCAACTATCAGATGAAGCTGGCCATTGTGGGGGACTTTTCCGGCTACACCAGCAAGCCCCTCCAGGACTTCATCTGGGAGAGCAACCAAGGCCGCCAGATCTGCTTCCAGCCCGACGAGGGCGCGGCCCTGGCCTGGCTGGAGCGGGCGGGCGCATGACTGTCATCGGCATCACCGGCCCCACCGGGGCGGGCAAGACCACCGTGCTGGACGTGCTGCGGGACATGGGCGGGGCGGTGGCCGACTGCGACGGGGTATACCATGCTCTGCTGCGGACCAGCGCCCCTTTGCGGGAGGAGCTGCGCTCCCGGTTCGGCGGGGAGATCTTCGACAATGCCGGGGACCTGCGCCGGAAGGAGCTGGGCGCCGTGGTATTCGGGGACCAGGCCGCCCTGGCGGATCTGAACGCCATCACCCACCGGCACATCGTGTCCGAGCTGCGCCGCCTCATCGCCCGGGCGGAGGGGGAGGGACGCCCCGCCATCGCCCTGGACGCCATCGCCCTTTTGGAGAGCGGCGCGGGGGAGCTGTGCCATGTGACCATCGCCGTCACCGCCCCCGAGGAGGTCCGGGTGGGGCGCGTCATGGCCCGGGAGGGCGTCTCGGAGGACTACGCCCGGGCCCGGATCGCCGCCCAGAAGCCCTCGTCCTGGTTCGAGGCGCGGTGCACCCACACCCTGCGCAACGACGGGAGCCGGGAGGCCCTGGAGGGGCGGGCCCGGGAATTATTCAAGTCGATTCTGAACAAGGAGGAATCATGATATGCAAGACAAGGAAAAGACGGCGGGCCAGCAGCTGCGGGATGCGCTGCTGAACCAGAGGAAGAACGGCTGGGACCTGGTGGACGAGTCCACCGAGCAGGCCGTCACCCAGTACTGCGAGGGCTACAAGACCTTCCTGGACCGGGGCAAGACCGAGCGGGACTGCGTGGACTACGCGGTGGAGCTGGCCCAGGCCGCCGGCTTCGTCCCCCTGGAGCGGGGCATGGAGCTCCACCCCGGCTCCAAGGTGTACCGGGTGAACCGGAACAAGGCCATCGACCTGGCGGTCATCGGCTCCGCCCCCCTGGATCAGGGCGTGTCCATCACCGCCTCCCACATCGACAGCCCCCGGCTGGACCTGAAGCCCACCCCGCTGTATGAGGATAGCGAGCTGGCCTTCTTCAAGACCCACTACTACGGCGGGATCCGCAAGTACCAGTGGGTGACCATCCCCCTGGAGCTGCGGGGCGTGGTGTGCATGAAGGATGGCTCCCTCGTCCACGTGGCGGTGGGCTCCCACCCCGGCGACCCCCTGTTCACCATCGACGATCTGCTCCCCCACCTGGGGGCGGACCAGTCCAAGAAGCCCCTGGGGGAGGCCATCCCCGCCGAGAGCCTGAACATCCTGGTGGGCAGCCGTCCGCTGAAGGACGACGACGGCACCGACCGGGTGAAGCTGGCGGTGATGAAGATGCTCTACGACCACTACGGCATCCGGGAGGCGGACTTCATCTCCGCCGAGATCGAGGCGGTGCCCGCCTTCAACGCGGTGGACATCGGCTTCGACCGCTCCCTCATCGGGGCCTATGGCCACGACGACCGGGTGTGCGGCTACGCCGGGCTGAAGGCCCTGCTGGACCTGGAGGAGGTGCCCGTGCGCACCGCGGTGTGCGTGCTGGCGGACAAGGAGGAGATCGGCTCCGAGGGCGTGTCCGGGATGCAGTCCGCCTTCTTCGACACCTTCCTGGGCGACCTGTGCGCCACCCAGCGGGTGCCCCTGCGGGTGTGCCTGGAGAAGTCCTTCTGCCTGTCCACCGACGTGACGGCGGCCTTCGACCCCAACTTCGCCGACGTGTACGAGAAGAACAACTCCGCCCGGGTGAACTACGGCGTGGGGCTGTGCAAGTACACCGGCGCCCGGGGCAAGAGCGGAGCCTCCGACGCCGGGGCCGAGGTGGTGGCCTACGTCCGCCGCCTTCTGGACGACAAGGGCGTGCTGTGGCAGATGGCCGAGCTGGGTAAGACCGACCAGGGCGGCGGCGGCACCGTGGCCTGCTATATGGCCAACCGCAACATCGACACCCTGGACGCGGGGGTGCCCGTGCTGTCCATGCACGCCCCCTTCGAGACGGTGTCCAAGCTGGACTGCTATATGACCTACGCCGCCTGCAAGGCCGTTTATCAGGGCTGACCGATGGATAAAGACCCCCTTTTGCGGAAAAACTATCCGCAAAAGGGGGCCTTTCTATGACTAACGACACCAGACCGACGGAGAACAACGACAGCGAGGACCAGAGCGACCTCCGCCAGGACATCGTGGACCTGGGGGCCAGCGCCGTCCAGACCCGCGACGGCGCCATCCACACGCTCACCATCGTGGGCACCATCGAGGGCCACCAGGAGGAGCGCTCCGGGGCCAAGACCACAAAGTACGAGCACATCCTGCCCTTTTTGGCCAACCTGGAGGAGAGCGACGAGGCGGACGGCCTGCTGATCCTGCTCAACACCATGGGGGGCGACATCGAGGCGGGCCTTGCCATCGCGGAGATGATCGCCGGGATGAAAAAACCCACCGTGTCCCTGGTGCTGGGGGGCGGGCACTCCATTGGGGTTCCCCTGGCGGTGGCGGCCAAGGAGTCCTTCATCGTCCCCTCCGGGGCCATGACCATCCACCCGGTGCGGCTCAACGGCCTGGTGATCGGGGTGAGCCAGACCTTCCACTACTTCGAGCGCATCCAGGACAGGATCTGCGACTTCGTCACCCGGAACAGCCGGATCGGCCGGGAAGAGTTCGAGCATCTGATGCTGAACACCGGCGAGATGGCCGCCGACGTGGGCAGCGTGATCTATGGCCAGGAGGCGGTGGAGCTGGGCCTCATCGACCACTTGGGCGGGCTGTCCGACGCGCTGGAGTGCCTGCACCGGCGGATGAAGGCGGAGACGGAGCGGCGGGAGCGGACAGACCCTTGAACATCGCCGGGATCTGTGCTATCATTGGGTCATCTCTTCTCAAACGAGGTGGTATGCGTGAAGCGCTGCATTGCCGTCGGCGGGATCGTCGCCAGATAAACGATCTTTAGGAGGTTTTCAGATGATCCCGCAATGGAAGATCTATCCCCGCTCCCAGGGGCACAGCACCGTCTACCTGCAAAACGTGGTGACCGACCCCTCCATCGTCGTAGGGGAGTACACCACCTATGACGATTTTCTCCGCGACCCCAGGGATTTTCAGAAAAACAACGTGCTCTACCACTACCCCGTCAACCACGAGCGGCTGTCCATCGGCAAGTTCTGCTCCATCGCCTGCGGCGCGAGATTCCTGTTCAACAGCGCCAATCACGCCCTGGGCAGCCTGTCCACCTACCCCTTCCCCATCTTCTTCGAGGAGTGGGGCCTGCCTGTGGAGGACGTCTCCCGGGCCTGGGACAACAAAGGGGACATCGTGGTGGGCAGCGACGTGTGGATCGGCTACGAGGCCGTGATCCTGGCGGGCGTCACCATCGGCGACGGGGCCATCATCGGCGCCCGGGCCGTGGTGGCGGGGGACGTGCCGCCCTATACCATCGTGGGCGGCGTCCCGGCCAGGCCCATCCGGAAGCGGTTCAGCGATGACGTCATCGAGGCGCTGCTGGAGCTGCGGTGGTGGGACTGGCGGCCGGAACGCATCGCCGCCAATCTGGAGGCTATCCAGTCCGGCGATATCCGGCGTCTGACATAGCCAAAAAGGGGCGCTCCGTCCACATAGGGAGCGCCCCCTTCAGTTTGGCGCTTCAGCTCAAACAGCCATGCGCTCTCTCGTGGGCTTGGCAAGATCGCTTCCGGCAGCGCTCATAGCGAAAAGAGCCCGAAAAGGGACCGTGAAAACAAAACGCTTGACAAGCCCTTCCAGGTGTGATAGACTATCCACACCTGTGAGCAGGGCTTTCTTTTTGTGCGTATTTTTACGGGGTACGCCCAAAAACCCTGGCTCCCTTCGAGGACCACAGGGAGGCAATGCGCCGGCCCCCCGCAAGCGTTCGCAATGGGCATATCCCGCCCATTTCCAGCGCCGGAGCCGGCAAAGGCTTCCGGCGCTTTTTTGCCGGACGCCAAATTCAAAAGGAGGTGCCGAGAATGGCGAAAGCCGGGAACCGTGTGAAGATCGTCCTGCGCTGCTCCGAGTGCAAACAGCGCAACTACAACACCAAGAAGAACAAGCGCAACACCACCGAGCGCCTGGAGCTCAACAAGTACTGCCCCTTCTGCAGAAAGCACACTCTGCACACCGAGACTAAGTAATGAGCGCCGCTCACAAGGAAAGAAGGGTTAAAGTCAATGTCTGAACAGGATAAGCGGGACAACGCGCCGCAGGAGTCCGTAAGCTCCGAGAAGAAGGCCAAGGGCCCCAAGGAGAAGAAGAAGGAGAAAAAGCCCAACCGTTTCCTGCGCTGGCTGAAGGACCTGAAGGGCGAGCTGAAGAAGGTCACCTGGCCCACCGCCAAGGACGTGGTGAAGAACGTGGGCACCGTCATCCTGTGCGTCCTCATCGTGGGCGCCTTCATCTGGGTGTTCGACTTCCTGGCCCGCGCGGTGATCGACGCCCTGCTCGGCCTCTTCGGTTAAGGCGGCCATGGCTGAGGAACTGAAATGGTATGTGGCCCACACCTACTCCGGCTACGAGAACACCGTGGCCATGTCCATCGAGCAGGCTGTGGAAAACCGCAATATGCACGACCTCATCGCCGAGGTGTCCATCCCCCTGGAGACCGTCACCGAGATCGGTGAGAACGGCCCCAAGACCGTGGAGCGCAAAGTCTTTCCCGGCTATGTGCTGGTGAAGATGATCATGACCGACGAGACCTGGCACCTGGTACGCAACATCCGGGGCGTCACCGGCTTCGTGGGCGCGGCCAACAAGGCCATCCCCCTCACCGAGGAGGAGATCGCCGCCCTGGGCGTGGAAAAGCGCGAGGTGGTGGTGGGCTACGCCGTGGGCGACAGCGTGAAGATCACCGACGGCGCCCTGGCCTCCTTCATCGGCACGGTGGAGGAGCTGGACACCGAGCGCGGCAAGGTCCGGGTGGTGGTGTCCATGTTCGGCCGGGAGACCCCGGTGGAGTTGGAGCTGGACCAGGTCGAGACCATCTAAAAAACAAGAGACGGGCGAGACCCGTCAGTGGGAGAGGTCCTTGCGACGGACCTCGTCACCACCACATTTCAAGTAGGAGGTGCTGTTTCAAATGGCACAGAAGATCACTGGATATGTAAAGCTGCAGATCCCCGCCGGCCAGGCAACCCCGGCCCCCCCTGTGGGCCCCGCCCTGGGCCAGCATGGCGTGAACATCGCCGCCTTCACCAAGGAGTTCAACGAGCGCACCAAGAAGGACATGGGCCTGATCATCCCCGTGGTCATCACCGTGTACGCCGACCGCTCTTTCTCCTTCATCACCAAGACCCCTCCCGCCGCCGTGCTCATCAAGAAGGCGTGCGGCATCGAGTCCGGTTCCGGCGTGCCCAACAAGACCAAGGTGGCCACCCTGTCCAAGGCCGACTGCCAGAAGATCGCCGAGACCAAGATGCCCGACCTGAACGCCGCCAGCCTGGAGGCCGCCATGAGCATGATCGCCGGCACCGCCCGCTCCATGGGCGTGACGGTGGAAGAGTAAGGGAAAGGAGGAAGCAGCAATGGCTAAGAAAGGCAAAAAGTATGTGGACAGCGCCAAGCTCATCGACCGCGCCGCCCAGTATGACGTGAACGAGGCCATGGAGCTGGTCATCAAGACCGCCACCGCCAAGTTCGACGAGACCGTGGAGCTGCACGTGAAGCTGGGCGTGGACTCCCGCCACGCCGACCAGCAGGTCCGCGGCGCCATCGTCCTCCCCCACGGCACCGGCAAGACCGCCCGTGTGCTGGTGTTCGCCAAGGCCGACAAGGCCGATGAGGCCCGGGCCGCCGGCGCCGACTTCGTGGGCGATATGGACATGGTGGAGAAGATCCAGAAGGAGAACTGGTTCGATTTCGACGTGGTGGTGGCCACTCCCGACATGATGGGCGTGGTGGGCCGTCTGGGCAAGATCCTGGGCCCCAAGGGCCTGATGCCCTCCCCCAAGGCCGGCACCGTCACCCCCAACGTGACCCAGGCCGTCAACGAGATCAAGGCCGGTAAGGTGGAGTACCGTCTGGACAAGACCAACATCATCCACTGCCCCATCGGCAAGGTGTCCTTCGGCCCTGAGAAGCTGGGCGACAACCTGATGGCCCTCATGGGCGCCATCGTGAAGGCCAAGCCCGCCGCCGCCAAGGGCCAGTACGTGAAGAGCTGCGTCGCCGCGTCCACCATGGGCCCCGGCGTGAAGCTGAACACGGGCAAGTTCGCGTAAGGAGCCGTCCCGCGATGGGTCCGATCCCAGCGTGACAACTGGAACATATGGGAAAAGCCGCCGGCAGCCGCCGGCGGCTTTTTTGTCATCCCCGGCATACTGAGCACGCAGATCGCAGCCCCCGCATCACCGCCGCCTTTCGCCGCGGCGCAAAAAAGGGACCGGGGATCGATCCCGGCCCCTTTGAGGCTCTGTTCACTTGACGGCGGCCGGTCCCTCCACGGGGTAATAGTCCTCCCCCACATAGATGCCTTGGACCTGCTCCGTCTCCACCGGCTCCCGGAAGTTCATAATTATCACCCGGCTGCTGTTCTCGTCGTAGGGCGGCAGGAAAATGCCGCACACGCCGCCCCACGGGGCCTCCACCACCGAGCCGTCCGCCAGCTTGACGCTGACGCCGGCGGTCCGAACGTCCTCGCGGTCGATCTCATAGTCGGGGAAGATCAGGGTCAGGCCCAGGGGGGACAGGCGGGCCTCCTCCGCGCCCAGGCCGGACACCAGCGCCGTGTCCCTGCCCAGCGCGGTGGTGTCCACCGGCTTCACCTCCACCGGGATGGCGCGGCCCCACCGATTCCGCCATACCTCTTCATAGTCCCCCGTCAGGTAGCTGTTCATGGCCCTCACCCGCACCGCAGCCTCGGTCATGTCCTCCGGCATGGCCTTCCAGGTGGACACCACCAGCAGGGCCGTCCGGCTCTCCGCGTCATAGCTCAGGCACTCCGCGCCGCTCATCCAGCTCTCGGTGGCGTCGGGCGCCAGCCACTCATTGACGGTGGGGACATCCACCCCTCCGCTCACTCGGGTGGGTATGGTGATGTCGTCGATCTTGTCGAAGATGTCCCCCTCCGGATCCCGAACCTCCACATAGGCCCGGATGGTGAAGTCGTCCGCCAGCACCGACTTCACCTTGAACTCCAAGCCGTCAATGATATACGTCTTGTCCTCCTGCTCCTGGGCGTAAGGCGCGAAGCCCCCCAGGGCTGCGGTGAGCGCCTCCCGCAGCCCCGGCGACACCGCCAGCGCCGTTCCCATCAGCAGTGCGCAGGCTGCCGCCGCCACAGCCGCGCCCTTCAGCACGCCCAGCCCCCGGCCCTTTTTCCGCCGGGACGGCAGGCCGTCCAGCGTCTCTTGCAAACGCTCATCGAATCCCTTCGGCACGGTGCATTCCTCCTTTTCCGCCATGCGTCTGAGCATCTCATCAAACTCTTCCACATTCGCCCTCCTGTTCTTGCAGCATTTCCTTCAACTGCGCCCTGGCTCTGGACAGCCGGGACTTCACCGTCCCCGGCGGGACCCCCAGCACACGGGCGATCTCGTCCACCGGCAGTCCCTCGTAGTAGAACAGCGCCACCACCGCCCGCCGTTCCGGGGGCAGGGCGCACACCGCCTCCCACAGCCCGTCATGCCCCTGGGGCTGGGGGGCGGCGGGCTCCTGGGGCAGATCGTCCAGATAGACCACCCTCCCCTGCCTCCTGCGCTGGGCATAGGCGCAGTTCACCGCGATCTTCACCAGCCAGGGCCGCACCGCCGATCTGTCCCGCAGCCGGTCCAGCGACTGCCAGGCCTGGAGCACCGCCTGACCCACCGCGTCCTCCGCGTCCGCGTCGCTGTCCAGCACCGCCCGGGCGGCTCGGAACATCCGGCGGCCGTGCTCGGTCACCGCCGCGTCAAACTCCTCCCGCGTCCACTCCATCGTCTTACCATCTCCTTGCGCTCCACTTGTCCGGACATACCTAAGACGCGGGGGACGCCAAAAAGGTTCCCGCTCCGCCAAACTTTTTTGTGAAATTCGTTTTTGCAATTTTTCGAACTCGGACTTGCAAAATTTACTTTAGTGGTGTAAAATACTGCATTGTAATGAGCCCCACTTTCAAGGAAGAAAGGATGTTGACAACGATGTCGATCAAAAACGCTTACCTGCTGTCCGTGCTGGACGATCTGAAGAAGAAGAATGCCCACGAGCCCGAGTTCCTCCAGGCCGCGGAGGAGGTGCTGGAGTCCCTGGAGCCGGTGGTGGAGGCCGACCCCCGCTACGAGGCGCAGAACATCATCGGCCGCATCGTGGAGCCCGAGCGAGTGATCATGTTCCGGGTGCCCTGGGTGGACGACGGCGGCAAGGTCCAGGTGAACCGGGGCTACCGCGTCCAATTCAACTCCGCCATCGGCCCCTACAAGGGCGGCCTGCGGTTCCACCCCTCCGTCAACCTGTCGGTGATCAAGTTCCTGGGCTTCGAGCAGATCTTCAAGAACTCCCTGACCACTCTGCCCATGGGCGGCGGCAAGGGCGGCTCCGACTTCGACCCCAAGGGCAAGAGCGACAGCGAGGTCATGCGGTTCTGCCAGTCCTTCATGACCGAGCTCCAGCGCCACATCGGCCCGGACACCGACGTGCCCGCCGGCGACATCGGCGTGGGCGCCCGGGAGATCGGCTTCATGTTCGGCCAGTACAAGAAGATCCGGGACGAGTTCACCGGCGTGCTCACCGGCAAGGGGCTGAGCTACGGCGGCTCCCTGGCCCGAACCGAGGCCACCGGCTTCGGCCTGTGCTACTTCGCCGACGCCCAGCTCAAGGACAACGGCAAGTCCTTCCAGGACAAGAAGGTGGTCATCTCCGGCTCGGGCAACGTGGCCATCTACGCCAACCAGAAGTGTACCCAGCTGGGAGGCAGGGTGATCGCCATGTCCGACTCCAATGGCTACATCGTGGACGAGAACGGCATCGACTTCAAGATCGTCAAGGAGATCAAGGAGGTCAAGCGGGACCGGATCAAGACCTACCTGAACTATGTCCCCTCCGCTAAATATGTGGAGGGTTGCGCCGGGATCTGGACCGTGCCCTGCGACATCGCCCTGCCCTGCGCCACCCAGAACGAGATCGACGAGAACAGCGCCAAGGCCCTGATCGCCAACGGCTGCATCGGCGTGTTCGAGGGCGCCAACATGCCCTCCACCCCCGGCGCCATCGCCGCCTACCAGGCCGCGGGCATCCTGTTCGCCCCCGCCAAGGCGTCCAACGCCGGCGGCGTGGCCACCTCCGGCCTGGAGATGAGCCAGAACTCCGAGCGGCTGAGCTGGAGCTTCGACGAGGTGGACGCCAAGCTGAAGGGCATCATGGAGGGCATCTACGCCGCCTGCGCCGCCGCCGCGGAGAAGTATGGCATGAAGGGCAACATCCAGGCGGGCGCCAATATCGCGGGCTTCCTGAAGGTGGCCGACGCCATGCTGTGGCAGGGGATCTGAGCGCGGGCCTAGGGCTTGCCGCGAAGGATCCCGTCTGTGTCCGCACCCCCATCCAAATAGAACACCCCCGCCGGATCGCTCCGGCGGGGGTGTTTTTTTACGTCTCCTCGTCCAGCTCAAATTCCGGGCCGAACTCCAGGGTGCCGGGCCCGCGGACCCCGCTCAGCTCCGGCTCCAGCGCCGGGGTCGGCTTCACCGTGGTGCACCGGCCGTTGAGCACGCCGCCGTCCTCCACCACCAGGGAGGCGGTGGTCACGTCGCCGTCCAGGCTGCCGGAGGACTCCAGGCGCATGTGCTCCCGGGCGTGGACATTGCCCTCCACCCGGCCCGCCACCCGGACCACGTCCGCCGCCACCGGGCCGCGGATCAGACCGGACTCCGCCACGATCACCGCGCCGGTCATATCGAACTCGCCCTCTACGACCCCTTCCACCTGGACCACGCCCTCACCCCGGAGGGTCCCGGTGAATGTGATGCCCTGGGCGATGACGGTGCTGCCCGTCTTGGCGGGCGCGGGGGCGCTCACCGGCTCCTCCTGGGGAAGGGCCGGAATCTCCGCCGGAGCATCCACCTTCTGCATACCAAAGAAACCCATAAGTAAGACCTCACCTTTCCTTTGCGAGAGGCTAAGACCCGCCAGCCGCAAGGCTTTTGCCCCTCCCTTGTGCTCTCCATACTAGCACAGGACAGGAAGGATTTCAAGAGCGAATGTTTTCCTGTTTTTGTCAGATGCGGGCGCCGGGCCTCATCGCTCCACCAGCCGACGCCGGAACAGCCACACCGCCAGGGCCATCACCGCCGCCGCCCAGGCGGACACCCACAGCAGATGCCCGGTCAGAGCCCCCCAGTCCCCCGCCAGCGCCGCCTTGGCTCCGTCCGCCCCGTGGACGAAGGGGAGCGCGTAGGCCACCTTCCGGAACGTCCCGCCCACCAGGGACAGGTCGAACCAGATGCCCGCCAGCCAGGCGGCGACATTGGTGAGGATGGCCCCGCACATGCCACCCACCTGCCTGTCGTTGAACAGGGTGCCGCACAGCAGGCCCAGGGCGATGAACAGCAGGGCCGACGGGATCAGGGCGAGCACCACCGCCAGTAGGTTCCAGCTCAAGGGCAGGCCCAGGGCCACTGACGCCCCCAGGCAGATGGCGGTCTGCCCCACCGCCATGGGCAGCATGGGCAGCAGATAGCCCAGCAAAAAGTCCGCCGCCGTCATGGGCGACGCCGTCAGCCGGGCCAGAAAGGCGGAGGTCCGATCCTTGGCCACCAGCAGGCCGGAGAACAGCGCCAAAAACGTCAGTCCAAACAGGGCTATGCCCGGAGCCAGGGTGTCCAGCTCAAAAATGCGCACCGGGACATTGCGCTGGATGAGGGTCATCAGTCCCAGCAGCACCATGGGGAAACCCAGCCCGAAAAACAGGGTCAGCGGGTCCCGGACCAGCTCCTTCAGGTTCCGCCTTGCAAAGGCGCTCACTCTCATGACGCCGCCTCCTCTCCCGCCAGGGCCACGAAGGCGTCCTCAAAGCGGTCCCGGCCCGCCAGGGCTTTCAGCTCCGCCGCCGTCCCCACCGCCCGGAGGCGCCCCCGGTCCATGATCCCGATCCGGTCGGCCAGGGCCTCCGCCTCCTCCAGATAGTGGGTGGTCAAAATGATGGTGGTGCGCCCCTTCAGGCCCCGGATCGTCCCCCACAGCTCCCGGCGGGCCAGCACGTCCAGCCCCAGGGTGGGCTCGTCCAAGAACAGCACCTCCGGCTGGGACACCAGGGCCATGGCGATGGACAGCCGCCGCTGCCAGCCCCCGGACAGGGTCCTGGCCCGCTGCCTCGCCCACCGGCCCAGGCCCAGCTGGTCCATCACCTGGCCCGCTCGCTCCCTGGGACGGCCGTAGATGCCCGCCATCAGCTCCAGGTTCTCCGCCGCCGTCAGGTTGGGGGCGATGGCCGTCTCCTGGGGGGACACCGCCAGGATCTCCTTGGCCCTCCGGCTGTCTTTTGTGACGCTGCGGCCCATCAGCAGTCCGTCCCCTGCCGTGGGGGTGGTGAGGCAGGACAGCATCTTGATGGTGGTGGACTTTCCCGCCCCATTCACCCCCAGCAGTGCGAACAGCTCCCCCGCCGGGACCGTGAGCTCCAGCGAGTCCACCACCCTGCGGCCTGCGTACCGCTTGGTGAGGCCCACGATCTCGATGGCGTTCATGTTTGTCCCCCTTCCCGGGCCGCCCGACCCTGGCGGAGGGACTCATCCATGAAGTCCATCATGCCGTCGAAGCCCACGATGGCGATGCCCTTCTTTTTGTCCGCCATCAGCAGCAGGCTGTCCCCCGGCTCGATCTCGAACAGGTCCCGCACCTCCTTGGGGATGACGATCTGGCCCTTGTCCCCCACCCGGACGGTGGATAAAAACTGGTCCTTGGGCAGCTTCATCTTCATTTCCACCCCTCCTATCAGTTATACTTTTCCCACTAAGTATAACTCGGGAAACTTCCGCTGTCAAGCGTCTATTTTTCCCCGCCGCCGCATAGGCTTGGGGCGAGGTGAAGCGTGATGCGAAAGAAACGGACGAGCAGGCCCTGGATCCGGGGCCTGCGGACCGGGGCGGCGGTGCTGGTGGGGACGCTGGCGGTGTGGCTGGCCTGGCTGGTGGGGGACCCCGCCGCCGCCCTCCACCAGCTCCGGGAGTGGGCGGGCAGCGCCCAGGTGTCCCTGGCCCTGCTGTCGGCGGAGCTGGGGCTGGAGGAGAACACGGAGGGCCTGTCCCGCTGGGACAGGCTGGTGCTGGCTCAGTCGCCCCTGCTGGGAGGCGTACTGCCCTCCGGCGCCCCCCAGGCCAGCCCCCCGCTCCCGTCTGAGCCCGGCGACCTGCTGGAGCTGGACCCCGCCGGAGAGGACGAGGAGGCCAGCGCCTCCCCCCTGCCCTCCGCCGAGGCCCCGGAGGGCATCATCCCCAAGACCATGATGGCGGGGTCCTCCGCCAAATACGTCACGGAGGGGAACGTGTCCGTCTACAACCACACCGACTACTCCATCGACATACCCGCCCTGATCGACAACGCCCCCAGGCTGTCCGCCGCCGGGGAGGGCCCCAAGGTGCTGATCTACCACTCCCACGCCACCGAGTCCTACACCATGGAGGGCGCCGACGTGTACGAGCCCAGCGGCGACCACCGCACCCTGAACACCGAGCAGAACATGGTCCGGGTGGGCGAGGAGATGAAGGCGGTGTTCGAGGCGGCGGGCATCGGCGTGGTCCACGACACCACCCTCTATGACTACCCCAGCTACAACGACGCCTACAACCGCTCGGTCCAGGGGGTGGCGGAGAATCTGAAGAAATACCCCTCCATCGTGCTGGCCCTGGATGTCCACCGGGACGCCCTGGTGGCCAACGACGGCACCATCTACAAGGTGGTGGCCGGGACGGTGGACGACTGCGCCCAGGTGATGATGGTGCTGGGCTCCGACGCCAGCGGCCAGGTCCACCCCAACTGGAAGGTGAATCTGTCCCTGGCCCTGTCCATCCAGTCCGCCCTGGCCAGCAAGTGGTCCACCCTGGCCCGCCCCCTGGTCCTCCGGCCCACCCGGTTCAACCAGCACCTGTCCACCGGCACCATCCTGGTGGAGGTGGGCACCCACGGCAACACCCTTCAGGAGGCCATCACCGCCGCCCGGCTGTACGCCCGGACGGTGGTGGAGCTGATGGAGTGGTAGCAGGCAAGCGCCCCCGGCGGAAAGATCCGCCGGGGGCGCTTGTTCGTTCACGATAGGATCAATTGGATCGGGTCCCGGGGCTTCTCCTCCGCCAGGGGCAGGGTGACGATGGCCTTGAACAGGTCGCCGTCGATGCTGATCTCAAACTTCCCGTGCTGGAGCTCCGTCAGCGACTGGGCGATGGACAGCCCCAGGCCGCTCCCCGCCTGATTGCGGGACTCGTCTCCCCGGACGAACCGCTCCATCAGCCGCTCGGCGGGCATATCCAAAGCGTCCCGGGAGATGTTCTTCACCGACAGCACCGCCTGGCTGCCGCTCTGCCGCAGGTCCACATACACCCGGGTGCCGGGCAGGGCGTATTTGGCACAGTTGGTGAGCAGATTGTCCAGCACCCGCCACAGATGCCGCCCGTCCGCCTCCACCCACAAAGGCTCTGCGGGCAGAGAGCGCACCACCGTCAGCTCTTGGGCCTCCAGCCGCTCGCCGGTCTCGGCCAGGGCCTGGTCGGTGAGCTGGGCCCAGTCCAGCCGCTCCCAGTTCACCGTCAGGTTGCCGGTGGACGCTTTGGACGCCTCCACCAGGTCCTCGGTGAGCTTTTTCAGCCGCTGGCTCTTCCGGTCCAGCACCTCGATATACTCCCGGGCCTTGGGGTCGCCGATCTCCACCTTTTTCAGCAGGTCCACATAGTTGATGATGGAGGTCAGCGGGGTCTTTAGGTCGTGGGACACGTTGGTGATCAGCTCCGCCTTGAAGTGCTCGCTCTTCATCCGCTCGTTCACCGCCGTGGAGATGGCGTGGCCCAGGTTGTTCAGCTCGTCGGCGTGGCCCTTCAGATCGGGGAGCATTCGGTTGGTGTCGATGTGGTAGTTGGGGTTGCCGCCGATGATCTCCTGGGTGCCGTGGCGGATGCGCTTCCACTGATAGGCCCAGGCGCACAGGTAGAGCCCGCACAAAAAGCTCACCAGCAGCCACAGCCTGGTGGCCCATCGGATCGTAGCCAATGTGAAGATCGGGTATGCCATACAGACCACCACCACCTTCCAGATAAGGGGGACGGCGCCGATCCCCCGTCCCATATCTTTCAACAGCTCCCAGCACCAGCCCCAGAGGCGGACGAACACCTTCCAGCACCAGGCGCAGACCACCCAGGTCCAGGTGTTGCGCATAAGGGTATGGGCTTTGGCCCGGGCGCACACCGTCACCAGCGCGGCCAGGCCCATGGCCGCCGCCGCGGACACCCCAAGCCCCACGCCGATGAGCTGCATGGACATGGGGGCGTCCCCGTACATGTCGGCCACGACGGACATGCCCAGCCCCACCGAGCCCACACCGCCCAAAAACAGCAGGAACAGCAGCACGTCGCCGGGGATCCGGTGGAACCAGTTGAGGTATACGCCCTCCTCCCCTGCCTTGTGGCCCGCGCCGCAGCACAGGTACGCAGTCAGCAGGAGGCCCAGCACCCCCAGCACCAGGGTGCCGGCCAGGTACTGAGACCGGCCGGCGTGCCACGCCTCCAGCTTCAGCGCCGCCCTGCGGTATTGGTCGTCCACCCGGAGGGCGTCGTCCACCCACATCACCAGGTTGACCCGCTCCGCCGCCTCGGCGGCCTCTGTGGTGCGCGACCACTCCAGCTGTTCCGGGTCGAACACATAGCCGAACCGGTTGGCCTTCAGGCAGGCCCGGATGGTGGGATAAAAGGTGTACATGCCGTCCGGCGTGTCCACCCGGAGCACGCTGGTATACCCGTCCTCATCCGCAAGCACCCGGTCCAGGGGCACCGACACCCGGTCGCCGTCGGCTATGTCCAGGGCCACCTCCTCCGTGGCGGCGGAGGGACGCTGGCGGGCCTGTTCCACCAAATCGGGCAGGAGCCCCCGCCAGTTGTCCTGATGGCGGACACCGTCGTAGTCCCCTTCGTTGAGGGCGCCCTCCTCCTCGGGGTCCAGGTACTCCCATCCCGCGTTCGCCTGGAACAGCTTCCGCTCAAACTCCTCCTCGTAGTTGATGCCCGCCTTGGTGCTGTCCTCCTGCGTGTTGCCGTAGATCACCGTGCCGTCCATGGCCAGCAGCTGCCAGCGCAGGTTGGTGGACCCCGCGTCCAGCGCGGCCTCCAGCTGTTCCAGCCTCCGCTTCTCCGACAGGGACAGTTCCCGCCCCATGGCCCGGCACTCATAGAGGCTCACCAGGTTGTTCACATGCCAAGAATCCTGGCGCACCAGGTAGTTGCGGGTGTAGCCGCCGGACTCCTCAAAGCCGTCGGTCCACAGCGCGTCAAAGTTGGCCAGTTGATACCAGCCCATGATGGCTGTGGCGGTGAACGCCGCCACAGCCGCGGTGAAGGCCAGGGCCTTCACCATAACATTTTCCCGCCACTTCATCACATCTTCTCCATTTTATAGCCCAGGCCCCACACCACCTTCAGATACCGGGGATTGGCGGGGTCGATCTCCAGCTTCTCCCGCAGGTGCCGGATGTGGACGGCCACGGTGTTCTCGCTGCCCAGGGCGGGGTCGTTCCACACCTGCTCATAGATCTGGGCGGTGGAATACACCCGGCCCAGGTTCTTCATCAGCAGGTGCAGGATGTTGTACTCGATGGGGGTGAGGCTCACCGGCTCCCCGTCCACCGTCACCGACTTGGCCTCATCGTCCATGACGATGGAGCCGTTGCGCAAAGCGCCGCCCTCCTCCTGGGCCACCGCCTTGCCCCCCAGGGTGGTGTACCGCCGCAGCTGGCTCTTCACCCGGGCCAGCACCTCGATGGGGTTGAAGGGCTTGGTGATATAGTCGTCCGCGCCGATGTTCAGCCCCAGCACCTTGTCCGAGTCCTCGCTCTTGGCGGTGAGCAGGATGATGGGGATATTGCCGCCGGACTCCCGCAGGCGGGCGGTGGCCCGGATGCCGTCCAGCTGGGGCATCATGATGTCCATCAGGATCAGGTCGATGTCCCCCTCGTTCACCGCCCGGACGGCCTCCTCCCCGTTGTAGGCGGACACCGTTTGATAGCCCTCGCTGGTCAGGTAGATCTCCAGCGCCGAGACGATGTCCCGGTCATCGTCGCAGATCAGCACCGTGTACATGGCCGATTCCCCCTTTGCTGTTCTCCCGTGTTTCTCTTGATGTTATTATCCTACCAACATGCTGATTAAGCCGCAAGGGGGAAATTATTTAAATTCCCTTTAAGAACCTGTATCCACAGCTGAGACCGCCGGATGGTCCAGGGATCTTTTCGCCGGACAAGGCGCGTTTTCACGGCGTCTGAGATCGTGGATACAAGTCTTAACTTTTGTCAGATCCCCTCTTGCGATTCCCGCCGTCATGGGGTATACTATCCCCAAGGCAGAGTAGGAGCGCGTGTGCAGGGGGCTTTTGCCCCCGCAGTGCCGGCGGGACGGGGAGTTGTCCGCCGGACGAAAAGCAGCTTGCTTGCAGTGCGCGCTCCGCATCCCGCTGCCGCATGGCAGGATCGCGCCTTGACGGCTTCCTTTGTGCGGCATACCCGTTTTGGGTGCTGCCGAAAAATCAAAGGAGGCTTTTTTCATGGAGATCTTCAAAACGCCCTTTTCCCGCGCCTACTGGCGGTGCGCTGCGGCAGACGCAAAAAAACTGCGCACCCTGGTGTTCTCCGCCCTGATGGTGGCCGCCTGCGTGGCCCTGGGCTACCTCAAGTCCGTCCCGGTGGTGAACAACATCCGGGTGAGCTGGGGCTTTCTGGCCCGGGCGCTGTGCGCCCTGGTGGGGGGGCCGGTGAACGCCCTGCTGTTCGGCTTCGTGGAGGACACGGTGGGCTACATGATGGACCCCTCGGAGGGATGGAACCCCTTTTACATCTTCACCACCATGCTGGGGGTGTTCACCTACGCCCTGTTCCTCTACCGGGCGGAGGTGACGGTGCTCCGGGTGTTCCTGGCCAAGCTGGCCACCAACCTGCAAAACGTGTTCATCGGCGGGCTGGGCACCTATCTGTGGTACTCCGGCGGCAAGGGCTATGGGCTGATCGCGGCCCAGAGCGCCGTGAAAAATGCCATCATGCTGCCCATACAGACCGCGATGCTGGCCGCCCTGCTGGCCGCCCTGCTGCCCACCCTCCACCGCCTGGGCTTCCTGCCGGACCAGGCGTCCCGGCTGAGGCTGTGGAAGCGGCCGGGATCGCCGGACCGGGAAGTGACGCAGGATAAGGGGGAGAGCGTCCCCAGAAAAGACCCCTGGGAGAGCTGAACGCCCAGGCCGCATAACACAGGCCATGTCCGCATACTGTTTCGTTGAGAGGGGTGCGGACATGGCTTTTTTCAAAGCGCTGGGCGATCTATTGTGGGGCGGGCCGCTGCTGGCGCTGTTCCTGGCGGTGGGGCTCTGGTACTCCCTGGGCTCCGGGTTCTTTCAGATCTTCGGCCTACCCACCTGGTGGAAGGCCACCGTGGGCTCCCTGTTCCGCCGGAAGCGGGACGGACAGGCGGGCCGGGGGGTGACCCAGCTCCAGGCCCTGTCCACCGCCCTGGCCGCCACCATCGGCACCGGGTCCATCGCCGGGGTGGCCACCGCCATCGCCTACGGCGGGCCGGGGGCGGTGTTCTGGATGTGGATGTCCGCCCTGCTGGGGATGATGACCGGGTGCGGGGAGAAGATCCTGGCGGTGCGCCACCGGGAGCGGGACCCCGGCGGACATTGGCGGGGCGGCCCCATGCAGTACATGGCAAAGGGGCTGCGCCTGCCGGGCCTGGCCAAGCTCTTCGCCCTCTTCTGCGTGGCGGAGACCCTGGCCGGGGGCAACCTGGCCCAGGCCAACTCCATCGCCACGGCGCTGAGCGCCGCCGGAGGGGCCAGCCCCGCGGCGGTGGGGGCGGTGCTGGCCGTAGTCGCCTCCGTGGTGCTGATGGGGGGCATCAAGCGGATCGGCAGACTGTGCGAGCTGCTGGTGCCCGCCATGGCCCTGCTGTTCGTGGGGGGCGGGCTGGCGGTGATCGCCGCCAACTATCAGGCGGTGCCCGGGGCCTTTCAGCAGATCGTGGGCTATGCCTTCGCCCCCCGGGCGGCGGGGGGCTACGCCATGGGGATGGCCCTGCGGTACGGCGTGGCCCGGGGCGTGTTCACCAACGAGGCCGGGGTGGGCATGTCCGCCATCGCCCACGCCTGCGCCGACGTGGACGAGCCGGCCCAGCAGGGCATGTGGGGCATCTTCGAGGTCTTTTTCGCCACCATGGTCATCTGTACGGTGACGGCGCTGGTGATCCTCACCTCCGGGGTGTACGACCCCGTCCGGACCCTTCCGCTGGCGGAGGCGGGCACGGTGCCCCAGGCCATGCTGGGCGCGCCGCTGACGGTGGCGGGCTTCGCCACCCTCTTCGGCGAGGCCGGGGAGTGGATCGTATCGGTGAGCCTGATCCTGTTCGCCTTCACCTCTCTCATCGGCTCTGGGTACTACGGGCGGCGGGGGATGGAGACGCTCACCTCCTCCCGCTGGGCCCAGGGGCTGTACCAGCTGGTCTTTCCCGCCTTCATCATCCTGGGCGCGGTGGGGGACGTGACGGCGGTGTGGCAGGTGGTGGACGTGTTCAACGGCCTGCTGGCGGCGGTGAATCTGCCCGCATTGCTGCTGCTGTCGCCGGAGGCGCTCCACCTGCTGCGCACCTGGCTGGACGGTCAAAAAAAGAAACAGGAAAATTGTGCAGGACCTACTTGACAACTGCAAAAAAGCTGTTATAATAACCTATGTTGCGCCGCACCGCAAGCGGCGAGATGGATCGTGACTTCACCACCGATCTGCAGCGGTATCGAAGAGGTCATAACGAGCACGATTGGAAATCGTGTAGCGGCTGAAACCGCTCGAGGGTTCGAATCCCTCCCGCTGCGCCAACTTGCATTGACAAAAAAGATGCAGGCAAAAATCCCGCACTTCGGTGCGGGATTTTTGCGCACACAGAAAGAAAATGAAAGAAATCAAAAACAATAACCGCGAATTGGAAAATCCAGGGGCCGTAAAATAAAAATAACGTTTCGGAGATGCAAATCCGCCGGATTTGAGGATCTCAGAAAACCCGCATGACTTGAACTCTCAAGCATTCAAAAAGCGAAGAAGGCCGCCCGCTGTCCAGCCAAACATTGGTAAGGACGGCGGGCGGCTTTTTTTGTTTCCTCGACT
>CAJUPU010000003.1 GCA_910588495.1 uncultured Oscillospiraceae bacterium
GGTGCCTAAAAAATCCCGCTTCCCTTCAATTTAGCTCTTGACTTTTAGCAGGTCTATTACGGGTAGCAGGATATTCTCAGCATCTCCCTCGACCATAATAATACCTTTTGCAAAAACAGATTGGATTTTGTGGCGTCTAAAAACCTTTGCAGAAAAAGATAGTCGCCCTTTTCTAATCCTGTTTTACCTTCTGCTAAATCATAGCCTTTGCTATTTTTGAGTAAAATGAGGTTTTTTAGATTGATTTTCGAAGCCAATATCGGGCTATGTGTTGAGATAATAATCTGAGCTCCGTTTTCGTTATATTCAGCTTGAAGATAATTAATCAACCTTAACTGCGCTTGTGGATGCAAATGTGCCTCCAATTCTTCAATGAGTGCAAGCTTAATGCCCCCCTTATCTTGCTCTTTTAGTAAAATGAGCTCGGCGGCAATAAATAGAAGATTGAGTTCTCCAAGTCCAGGGCGCACCTCTGAAGCATTTAACGACAGACTCTCCATAATAGCTTTTAGATGTACTTTCGATGTCTGAAGACTGGCATCGTGCGGTGTTTCTTAATCATTAAACGCCTTGAGATTCTCTCTGATAGTTTGGAGAATTATCTTGCCTTCGTCATCCCCAGAAAAATATTCCTCGATACTACGATTCGCCGCATCAAAAATCTCTAACAGACGATGTTCTTTTTTGCCCTGAAATACTGGATGGCTAAGAAGAATTTGAGAAATCCTTGAGTTTCGACCTGCGCTCATTTCACGTTCCGCATCTCGTAATGGTTTGAGATAAACTGCTTTAAGAAGTTCTCGAGCTTTTCCGGCTATGATCACCCCGTCATCTATCTCTCCAGCTCGCAATTCAGAGTAAATTCTATTTCCTTCTTTCCATGCCCGATAATGGAGGCGAAGAGTATAGTAAACTTTTCCCTCTATCTTTTCATAAGTCAAGTATTCAATAAAGTTTTTGGCTTCGTTTTGTGTAAAATCTGAGAGTATACAATCAATTCTAAATTCAGAGGATGAAAGACCATCTGTACCAACAAAAAAGTCATCATCGGTTGGCTTTATGTATTCATTGCTTTGTGTAAGCAACACCAGCTTAATTGCATCAACAATTGCTGTCTTCCCAGAATCATTCTCACCAATAAGGGCATTGAGACCCTTGTGGAATGTGACCACAAGGCCAGGGGCATCATCTACACAATTAAATTTACGGAAATTGAAAAGTCGCAATTCTGAGATAATCATAACTATTTGCCCCTTTTCCTGTAAATAAAATCGCCTATTCACACTTTGCAAGTTTTTGGAAAGCTACATATGTTTCCTAACGATTGTCAATCTTGCCTTTGGATCTAACCATAGATGGAAATCTGCAGCTATTTCAGGGTAAGCGCTCACGCCTCCACCTTTCCCTTGTTTTACGTGTATTCCAACCGCATGAGTCCTTCGAATCCACAACGATGGCGTAATGGTAAGCGATGTGGTATGCCCCTGGTGGATCAGTTCTTCACAGGCCCTATCATCAAATTCCTCATTTATGTCATTTTCCCATTGACGAAGAAACTCTAATGTATTGCGGCTACGCATCCAGCTATGAATAACGTATCCAGGCGATTCTTCAGAATATTGCTTTGCCAATTCCGTCAATGACACCATATTATTGCAAGTCATCAGCCTCATGTATAGGCGCATAGTTTCATTGAAGTCCCTGATTTTTTTAGATGTTCGTAGTTTTTCCTTATTCAGCGAATCATAAAACTTCTCTCTCGATGTAGTGGCAAGATCCGTGTCTATGATTCGTCTCGCTAAGAGCGAATCAATCGAAGACTCATACTGAAACGCCAAGCGTGTGTAAAGTTCACCGACTTCTTTCTCTGTCATGATCCCATTCTCCCTTTTTCTACAAGTATATCAGAAAGGTCAGGATATGTATAGCTTTATTCCATTTCTATGGAGGGGGACTGATATCTGGTCGATCTTCTCGGATGTCCGGCTTTGTCATAATTCACATTACGCCGGCGCTCCTTTTCGAACTGAGCATCCATATACCCGTTTACGCCAACAATTGGGATATATTTCTTATTGGCCAGAAGCTTATCCACAGCTGCCCTGGTCCATTTTGGATTCCCTGTCGGGGAGAGAATGCCTTTTGCAAAGAGCATATCAACACTCTTTCCTAAACTTGCTCCGGCAAGATAATACTCGAATATGCTTCGGACAGCTTCTGCCCTTTCCTCATGGATGACAATCCGTTCGCCATCTAAAACATAGCCATATGGAAGTTTAATAGCAACCTCACTTTCTGAAACATAAACAAAAGCAGGTTTAAGAGAGATTCAATCTCCTTAAATCTGCTTAGTGACACCCGTGATGTGTAATTATAACCAATTTTAAGACTTGATTTTAGTGCAATTCTTCCAAGAAAGAACAAAACCTACGTATAACTATCGTTAAACGCAGGTTTTGTCTACAATGGTACGCCCGGAGGGACTCGAACCCCCAACATTCAGAACCGGAATCTGACGCTCTATCCATTGAACTACGGGCGCATTTCTTGAATGCTCATACAGTATAACAGGATCTTCCCCCGTTGTAAAGGGAGAATTTGAGAAAATTTTTACGGCCGCCATTTTCTTGTGCAGTTTGCCTCACACAAAATGCCCCGCCCGCCTTGCTTTTTGCCCCGCGGTTTGCTATGCTGAAGTGAACGCTATAGATTTCCCATTGGGAGGGATCCACCATGATCACCATTCAAAACACCCCGGTCCGCTGGCAAAAGGGCGGCTTCGTCCCCGCCCAAGGCCCCCAGGGCCGGGAGGGCTCCATGGCCCACGCCATCCTCACCGCCCACAACACCTCGGCCGACCCAGACCGCCTGTCCATCCGTTTCGACGCCATGGCGTCCCACGACATCACCTACGTGGGCATCATCCAGACCGCCCGGGCCTCGGGGATGAGGGAGTTCCCCCTGCCCTACGTCCTCACCAACTGCCACAACTCCCTGTGCGCCGTGGGAGGCACCATCAACGAGGACGACCACGTGTTCGGGCTGAGCGCCGCCAAGAAATACGGCGGCGAGTTCGTCCCCGCCCATCAGGCCGTCATCCACTCCTACATGCGAGAGCGGTACGCCGCCCCCGGCAAGATGCTGCTGGGCTCCGATTCCCACACCCGGTACGGGGCCTACGGCTGCATGGCCATCGGCGAGGGCGGCCCCGAGCTGGCCCGCCAGCTGCTGTGCAAGACCTACGACATCGCCTATCCCAAGGTGATCGCCGTCTACCTCACCGGGTCCCCCCGGCCCGGCGTGGGCCCCCAGGACGTGGCCCTGGCTTTGGTGGGCGCCACCTTCAAGAGCGGCGCGGTGAAGAACGCCGTCATGGAGTTCTTCGGCCCCGGGGTGGCCGGCCTGTCCATGGACTACCGCTCCGGCATCGACGTGATGACCACCGAGACCACCTGCCTGTCCTCCGTGTGGCAGACCGACGCCCAGACCAAGGCCGCCCTCACCCTGCTGGGCCGGGGGGACAGCTACCGCGAGATGGCCCCGGCGGAGGGCGCGTGGTACGACGGCCTGGTCACCGTGGAGCTGGACAAGGTGGAGCCCATGATCGCCCTGCCCTTCCACCCCTCCAACGCCTACACCATCAGAGAGTTCAAGGCCAACATGGCCGACCTGCTCCACCAGGTGGACGTGGACGCCGCCCGGCAGCTGGGGGTGAAGAACGCCCCCTCCCTGGCAAACAAGATCGTGGACGGCCGGTTCATGGCAGACCAGGGGGTGATCGCCGGGTGCTCCGGCGGCACCTACCAGAACCTGAAGCGGGCCTCCGAGATCCTGCGGGGCTGCGCCACCGGCTCCGGCGCCTTCTGGCTGTCCTGCTATCCCGGCTCCATGCCCATCAACCTGGAGCTGACCAAGACCGGCTGCATCGCCGACCTCATGGCGGCGGGGGCGTCCATCCGCTCCTGCTTCTGCGGGCCCTGCTTCGGGGCCGGGGACGTGCCCGCCAACGGGGCCTTCTCCATCCGCCACTCCACCCGCAACTTCCCCAACCGGGAGGGCTCCAAGCCCGGGGACGGCCAGATCTCCTACGTGGCCCTCATGGACGCCCGGTCCATCGCCGCCACCGCCCGGATGGGGGGCGTGCTCACCGGAGCGGACGAGCTGCCCGACGTGCCCGCCGACCGGGCGGACGAACAGTGGAGCTACGACGATTCCGCCTACAGATCCCGGGTGTACTTCGGCGTGGGCAGGCCCCAGCCGGACGCCCAGCTGGTGTTCGGCCCCAACATCGCCGACTGGCCGGAGCAGATCCCCCTGCCGGAGGACCTGCTGCTCACCTGCTGCGCCGCCATTTACGACCCGGTGACCACCACCGACGAGCTGATCCCCTCCGGCGAGACCTCCTCCTACCGCTCCAACCCCCTGCGGCTGTCCGAGTTCGCCCTGAGCCGGAAGGACCCCCAGTACGTCCCCCGGGCCAAGGAGGTCCAGGCGGTGGAGCGGCTGCGCCGCGCCGGCCAGGAGGCCCCGGAGGTGAAACAGGCCCTGGAGGGCTACGACCCCGCCCGCACGGGCCTGGGCTCCTTCGTCATGGCCCTGAAGCCCGGCGATGGCTCCGCCCGGGAGCAGGCCGCCTCCTGCCAGCGGGTGCTGGGAGGGTGCGCCAACATCGCCGGGGAGTACGCCACCAAGCGCTACCGCTCCAACGTGGTCAACTGGGGGATGCTGCCCTTCACGGCGGAGGGCCTGAAGGAGCTGGACCTCCAGCCCGGCGACCGGGTGTACCTCCCCGGTATCCGCGCCCTGCTGGAGGGGGACGGCGACACCATCCAGGCCGCCGTTCTCCGCCAGGGCGGCACGGCGTCCGTCACCCTCTCCCTGCCCGGCCTGACCCGGGAGGAGCGGGACATCATCCTGGCCGGCTGCCTCATCAACTATTACGCCGAATAACCGCCAAGGGCGGAGGGGAAACCCTCCGCCCTTGATTCTTTCAAATCAATTCATAGACACGCCGCCCATTTTGTGCTATGATGAGATATCCCAAATTTCGACATAATTTTTTGGAGGTGCGTTCCATGCGGACAAAACGATATGCCGCCCTGCTTCTGGGTCTGGCGCTGGCGCTGTCCCTGTTCGGCTGCGGCGCGATCAAGGACAAAGAGAAGGATAAGGACACAGACGGGGCCATGACTATCCAGCCCGCCCAGCTCTCGGAGGAGGAGCAGGCGCTGCTCCAGCTGCTGGCCGTGGGGATGGACAATTACCGGATATTCGATTTCCAGCTGAAGGAAGGCAGCGGCGTGCAGAGCGTGATCCTGACCACCCACGAGCTGCTGGACGGAGATTGGTCCGCCATCTCCCAGGACCGGATATCCCTCACCGACGCGGAGGGCCGGATCGCCCTGACCTTCCGAAAGATCACGGACGGCGCGACCATGGCGGTGCAGAGCGCCTCCGGCGGCGGGTCCAACTCCTATGCGCCCGTGCCGGAAGAGGATGTCTCCAACATGGCCTTTGCCACCTCCAAGCTGTCCAGCCCCACGCCCATCGAGTTCGACCAGGAGATCCCGCTGGTGCTCCAGGTGGCCACCGCAAAGAGCGAATTCACCACCTATGACGTGGCCTACTTCGGGATGCCCCGGGAGCTGGCCAAGCACGAGTATGAACACGTCTATGCCATCACGGCGACGTTCAGTCAAAAGCCCGTATCAGAGCCGCCCCAGGGCGCTCCCGCCCCCTCGCCGCAGCCCTCCCCCGTCGGCTGACCAGACGCAAACGCCCCCCGGCTTCCTGCCGGGGGGCGTTCTCTCACACCTTGAGCCAGTTTTTCAGCTCGTCCAGATCCTGGGCGATATGTACGTACGGGAAGCGCTCGAACGCCTGGGCCTTGGTGGTGCCGTTGAGCACCGCGCAGAACTGGCACCCGCCCGCCTGGGCGGTGGCCGCGTCGATCACCGTGTCCCCGCAGAACAGCACCTGCTCTGAGGACAGCCCCAGCTTTTCCAGGGCCAGCCCCAGCCCCTCCGGGTTGGGCTTGGAGTGGTGCACCTCGTCCCCGCCGATCACCAGGTCCAGCAGGTCCAGCCGCTCCTGGTGCTCGAAGATCCGCCGGATGGTGTCCCCCGGCTTGGTGGACACGATGGCGGTGCGCACCCCCGCGCTCTTCAGCGCCTCCAGCAGCTCCGCCGCGCCGGGGAACAGGGTGGTGCCCTCGATCATCAGCGTCCGGCCCGCGCCCTGGGCCTTCACCCCCACCGTCTCCTGGAAGGTGCGGAAAAAGGTCTCCTGCCGCTCCGGGTCGTGGTCGCCGGTGATCAGCGAATACCCGTCCGCCAGCGTCAGCCCGATGGTGGGCCGCACCTGGGCCACCGTGGGGGGATCCAGCCCCAGGGCGGCGAACCCCAGGCGGTAGCCCTCGGCGATGGCGGGGGTGGAGTCCCCCAGGGTGTAATCAAAGTCGAAAAATACCCCTCGATACTTCATGATATGACCTCGGTTTTTTTAGTTGGCCTCGCGGCCGTTCGTAGAATCATACCATATGCGGGGCCGGTTTTCAACACTTAAAATATTTAACTGTTCGCCTGCTCCAGCAGGTTGGCCGCCCCATAGCGCAGGCAGCGGTACAGCCGCTGGCGGCCCCGCTTCAGCGTCCGGGACACGGTGGACTTGTTCACCCCGCACTGCTGGGCGATGGCCTCCATGCTCATGCTCTTGCCGTAGTAGAGCATCATGTACTCCCGCTGGCGCTGGGTGATGTCCTGGCGCAGGGCGTGGGTCAGATTGCGTTTGAGGCGGTTGATCTGGTCCTTGTTGTCCTGGGCCATCAGCTCGGTGTACACCGCCAGGTCCACCATGCCGAAGGTGTTGTCATAGGAAACGGTCCGCATCGTTCAAGCCCTCCTTCTGTACTGCGGCGCTGCGCCGCTCCCGGCCCCGCGCCGGGGGATGTGTTTCTCGTAGTAATGTTCCAGGTGCCGGGCCACTGCCCGCACGTCCCGGTACATGGAGCGCAGCGGACGGGTCCGCCCCTCCAGCTGCCGCCGCTCCTCCTCGTCCCGGGCCGTCCTGCCCGCCTGCTCCAGCTCCACGATGCGCCTGCGCAGATCCGCCGCCGTCCGGGCATACTCCAGCGATAGTTCGTATAAGGTCATAGGTCGTTTTCTCTGCTCCTTTTCTCAAACAGTGTCCGGGCCCGCCGCAGGCGCGCCCCACCCCACCCGGCGAAGCTGGGGGGCGAAATAGCGCCGGGCATACCGCCCCAGGCAGTGCTCACACACCGCCCGGCCCTCCAGGGCGAAGTAGGGGTCGCCGGGGTACAGCTCCCCCCGGCACAGGCCGCACCGCTCGATCCGGTCCGCCCACCCGATTTCTCCTGACGTGGTTCCTCCATCCTCTCATTTTTTTGTTCTTTTTTGAAAAACCTGTTGACAAATCCACCTCCTGCTGTTATAATCATCATCGTTGTGAACGCGGAAGCTGCTGTGCTGGTGTAGCTCAGCTGGTAGAGCAGCTGATTTGTAATCAGCAGGTCGGGGGTTCGAATCCGTCCACCAGCTCCACCT
Organism: uncultured Oscillospiraceae bacterium; assembly: GCA_910588495.1. GTDB lineage: Bacteria > Bacillota > Clostridia > Oscillospirales > Oscillospiraceae > Enterenecus. The sequence goes on from CAJUPU010000003.1 coordinate 7,563, forward strand.
TCTTCCGCCCAACTGAATATGGAGGAGTACCCAAGTGGCCAAAGGGGACAGACTGTAAATCTGCTGGCTTTGCCTTCGATGGTTCGAATCCATCCTCCTCCACCAGAAACTGAGTGACGCCGCAGGGGTCGCTCAGTTTCCATTTTCAGGATGGGTCCGAACGGGCCGTCCCATCGAACGGGCCGATGGCACGTTTTCCGGCTCGTGTTTTTTCCGCAGAAAAGCGGATCCATCCTCTTCCGCCAAGTCGCTGCAGGCTCATTTCGCCTCGGCCCCCGGCAGTCCTCCGCCGCTCTTCGTCCGGCGCGGGCGGGCCGGCCCCGCCGGGGGAGGCCATACGCTTGCAAGAGACCGCTCCATCCGTTTCATCCGATCATCGAACCTCCTTTTCTTTATTGAAACAGTAGTTCTATTTCGCTTCTTAAGATACCACCTTCGTTCGCTCAAGTCAAGGGCACAACGCAGATCTTTTTGCGCGATTTTTGAAAAAGGTCCCGAAAAATCGGACCCCATGGATGCGCGATGTTGCACGCCGAAAGCCGCCGGGCCCGGATTCACAAAGCTTTTACACTTTGCCCGTTGACGGACGGGCACGCCGGGAGTATGATGGGAAAAACGGCAAACGCGCGGCGCTGCCGAACAAGTTTGGGAGGCCGTCATGAAGAAAAAAACTACCTATGGACTGCTGGGGCTGGCCGCTGGGGCCGCGGGCGCGGCCGGCGGCTGGACCGCCCTGGGCAATCACCTATATGAGAGGTGCATGATCCCCCTCACCCGGGAGCCGGACGAGCCGGACCCCAACCAGATCCAGGCCCAGGGCCGGGCCTGGGCCCGCCGCCGGGTGGGCTTTCGGGAGGTCACCATCCAGTCTGCCGACGCTCTGATCCTGTGGGGCCTGCTGGTGCCCGGCGCGGAGGGCTGCCGCCGGTGGGCCATCTGCGTCCACGGCTATCACGATACCTACGAGTCCATGGGGGCCGTCGCCCGGTGGTACAACGACCGGGGCTGGAACGTGCTCCTGCCCGACCAGCGGGGCCACGGCAACAGCGAAGGGGCCTATGTGGGCTGGGGATACGACGAGCGGCTGGACGTGGTGGGCTGGGCCAACTATATCGCCCGCCGGGACCCGGGGGCGGAGATCCTCCTCCACGGGGTATCCATGGGGGCGGCCAGCGTGCTCATGGCCGCCGGGGGCCCCATGCCCCGCCAGGTGCGGGCGGTGGTCTCCGACTGCTCCTACACCTCCATCGAGGCGGAGCTGCGCCACCTGCTCTCCCGCTGGGAGGACCGGCCCGCCGGCCTGCCCATGCCGGTGGGACTGATGCTGTCCGCCCTGCGCAAAACCACCCTGCGCAGGGCGGGGTACGACCTGCGGGACGCCGCCCCCATCCAGGCCGTGGTCCGCTCCAGGACCCCTACCCTGTTCATCCACGGCGTGGAGGACGATTTCGTGCCTGCCTCCATGATGGGCAAGCTGTACCAGGCCGCCCGCTGCCCCAAGCGCTTTTTGTGGATGCCCGGGGCGGGCCACGCCGCCTGCGTGGGCGCCGACCCTGAGATGTACTGGTCGGCGGTGTCCTCCTTCCTCCAGAGCTTCCTCCCCGAGGCGCCGTCGCCGTGAGCCAAAGTCCCCGGCCTCTCTCAAGAGGCTGGGGACTTTTTCCCTTTGTGTCAAGATCTGGAGATCTGCCCTAAAACGGTGAAAAGATCGAAATAAATTTTTATTTTTCAGTTGACACAGGAGGGAAAAACACATATTATATTAGCCGAAATCAAAAGCTGTCCCATTGGCCGAAGCATCCAGATCCGCGAGCCGAGACCGCCGGCGGCAGGGCGAAGGAGCGCGGGAGCGCTTCGATATCTCCACACTTTTCCACGCAGCCATGGGCGGTCTCGGCAGTCAAGATGGGTGCCGGGGCCATTGGCACAGCTTCAAAAATACCGGGAACCATAGAGGGCTCCCGATCGATCATGGTGAGCGCACGTGGACAAGGGGACACATTACAACAAGGAATTCGACCGCCGCTACGCCTACGAGGGCTGCGACCTGGGGTGCACCTGTACCCCGGACCGGGCGGTGTTCAAACTGTGGAGCCCAGAGGCCGCCCGGGTGGAGCTGTTCCTGTATCGGGACGGCGACGCCCCCGCCTATGCCAGCCGGGTGCTGGAGCAGGAGGAACAGGGGATCTGGGCGCTGACGCTGGAGGGCGACTGCCACGGCGTCTATTATGACTACGAGGTGACGGTGGCGGGGAACACCGCCCGCACCGCCGACCCCTACGCCTCCGCCTGCGGCTGCAACGGGGCGCGGAGCATGGCGGTGGATCTGTCCCGCACCGACCCGGAGGGGTTTGAGGAGGACGCCGCGCCCCCCCTCCCGCCGGAGAACATCATCTATGAGCTGCATGTGAAGGACTTCTCCCACCACCCGGACAGCGGCGTGCCGGAGGAGCTGCGGGGCAGATTCAAAGCCTTCGCCTGGCGGGACCAGGCGGGCCGCCCGCCCCTGTGCATGGAGCACCTGAAGGGTCTGGGGGTCACCCACGTCCAGCTCCTGCCTATCTACGACTTCGGCTCGGTGGACGAGACCGGGGACGGCGGGCAGTTCAACTGGGGCTACGATCCCATGAACTACAACGTGCCCGAGGGCAGCTACTCCACCGATCCCTGCGACGGGGCCGTGCGGATCCGGGAGTGCAAGGAGATGATCCAGGCCCTCCACCGCAGCGGCCTGCGGGTGGTGATGGACGTGGTGTATAACCACACCTACGCCGCCGACTCCTGGCTGGAGCGCTCCGCCCCGGGGTACTACTACCGGCGCTGGGCGGACGGGACGCTGTCCAACGGCTCCGGCTGCGGCAACGACATCGCGGCGGGCCGGGCCATGGTGGACAACTATATCCTCCACTCGGTGCTGTACTGGGCCAGGGAGTACCACATCGACGGCTTCCGCTTCGACCTGATGGGCCTTTTGACGGTGGAGCTGATGAACCGCATCCAGTGGGCGCTGGACGCGGTGTTCGGCAAGGGGGAGAAGCTGATCTACGGCGAGCCCTGGCGGGCGGCGGACTCCCCCATGGAGCCGGGCACCATCTCCGCCATGAAGGACAGCGCCCCCCGGCTGGACCCCCGGATCGGCATGTTCTGCGACACCACCCGGGACGCCATCAAGGGCGACTGCTTCCACTGTGAGCAGCCCGGCTTCGTCAACGGCGGCTCCGGCCTGGGGGAGACGGTCCTGTGCGCCGTCTCCGGCTGGATGGGGGGCGTGGGCGATTTCAAGCCCCTGGCCTGCTCCCAGATCGTCAACTATGTGTCCGCCCACGACAACTACACCCTGTGGGACAAATTGGCTTTGTGTTCCCCCGGGCCGGGGGGCGCCCTGGCCTACGAGGGGTCCCGGGCGGACCTGCTGGCCCAGAACAAGCTGGCCGCCTTCATCTACTTCACCTGCCAGGGGAACCTGTTCCTCCAGGCGGGGGAGGAGTTCGGCCGCACCAAGCTGGGGGACCATAACAGCTACCGCTCCCCGCCGGAGGTGAACCGGCTGGACTGGCACCGGGCGTGGACCTTCGGCGGCCTGACGGACTACTACCGCCAGCTGATCCGGCTGCGCAAGTCCCTGCCGGGGCTGTGCGACAAGCGGCCCGAGGCGGGCCGGCGCATCGTGAAGGCCAACGTCCACCGGGACGGGGTGGTGTCCTTCCAGGTGGAGGAGGGCGGGCCCTGCGGCGAGCGGCTGTTCGTGGCCTACAACGCCACCAGCCACGACTACGCCATCCAGCTGCCCTCGGGCCGCTGGACCATCCGGGCGGACGGCGTCAACGCCGACCAGCACGAGCCCCTCATCGCCCACGGGAACTGGGTGACCGTCCATCCCCGCAGCGGGATGCTGCTGATGCAGCTGGAAAGGCCCGGCGCTTAGAGCGACGGGCCTCTTTTTTCCTCTTCCGCCTGGATGGCGCGGAACCTGGGCATGATGCCGATCTTGTCCGGGGTGTGCACCGGGAGCTGATAGATGTCGTGGCCGGGGAACTGGTTTCCCTCCACCAGGCAGGGCCCTTCCGGCGTGAAGCACACGTCCCAGCCCACGTAGCCCACCTCCGGCACCACCTGGGCCGCCGACTTCACCAGCTCCACCGCCCTGTCCCAATCGGGGAAGGTGAAGCCCTTGATGGGGGCCCCGGTGGCGGGGTGGTCGGCGTACAGGTTCTTCTGCTTGTCCAGCGCCCGGTCGATCACGGTGCCCGTCTCCGGGTCCATGGGGGCCACCATGCCGCCGCTGTTGAAATTGTCCACGAACTTGCCGTTGCCGATGCGGAACATGGCGGTGACCAGATAGACCTTTCCGCTCTTCCCCCGTATGGTCACCATGCGTACGGTGTTGATGGAGCCGGGGTAGATGGCGGACACCGCGGGGTGCTGGACGATGACCTCCTCCAGCTCCAGCAGGGGGGCCTTTTCCGCCAGATGGGCGTACAGCGCGTCCAGAGAGGGGAAGTCCGCCCTATCCAGCTTCTCGATGCCCCAGCCGCAGCTGCCCTGGGAGGGCTTTGCCATGAAGGTGTCGTGGCGGCCCAGGAAGGCCAGCACGTCGTCCCTGTTCTCCCCCGTCACCGGCACCCAGTCCCGGTGGAGGAACCGCTGGAACCGGGCGTTGAAGCGGATCTTGTCCCCGAAGTCCGCCATGTGGTCCTTGTCGTTGTACTTCACCACGATGTCGTTGTTCCGCCCCCGGGTGAGGTAGGTGTCCCGCTGCTCCGGGGTGAGATCGTACATCTCGAACAGGTCGTAGTCCATATAGCCCGCGCCGTACTTCACCGCGCACTGGCGCATGTCCTGGAAGATGGCCCAGCGGGACCGGCCCGTCTTTTTGTGGATGGAGCCGATCTTGTCCAGCATGGCCTTATAGTTCATGTTCAGCACCCGCTGGACCAGATATCTTGCCTTCATGTTGGTCTCCTCCTTCGTCGATCGTATCATTTTACCACATTGGGTGGGATAACGCAACGGCGGAAAGATCTCCTTGACAGGACCGCCCCCCCTATTGTATACTGATTGTCGAAATCTAGTTTACAATTGGAGGCGATCTCAATGTCCGTCAAAACAGCGATCGACACCCGGCGGCTCACCCTGTGCGCCGTGATGGCGGCGGTGATGTGTGTGCTGGCCCCCATCTCCGTCCCCATCGGCCCCATCTCCATCACCGGCGGCACCCTGGCCATCTACCTCACCGCCTGCCTGCTGGGGGGCAGATGGGGGGCGGTGACCACCCTGGTATACCTGCTGCTGGGCTTCGTGGGCCTGCCGGTGTTCAGCAATTACATGGGGGGCGCGGAGCGCCTGCTGGGCCCCACGGGGGGCTATCTGGTGGGCTACCTGCCCATGATGCTGATCGCCGGGGGCGTGGTGGAACTCACCCTGGCCCGTTTCCGGGAAAAAGGCCGGGCAGGGGCTGCGCCGGCCCTGGTCCTCCAGTTTTTGGGCATGGTGCTGGCCACCGCCGTGCTCTACGCCTTCGGCACCGCCTGGTACTGCGTCCAGGCCGGGGTGGGGCTGGAAAAGGCTCTGGCGGCCTGCGTGTTCCCCTTCATCCCCTTCGACCTGGTCAAGATGGCTATCGCCCTGCTGGTGGGCGTCCCGGTCCGGCGGGGGCTGGAGCGGGCCCGGCTGCTCTAAGGACCTGTATCCACAACCTCGATCCGCCCCCTAGCCGGATCTCTTCCCCACATGCGACGTTAAATTTTCTTGAAATAAAACCAATTATTTCTGCGAAAATCTGCCTTGCCTGTGGGAAAGATCTCTCGACCATCCGGCGGCCTCGGCTGTGGATGCAGGTCCTAAAAACCCCTTGCAATTTCCCACCGCCCTGCTATAATAGAATCAGAGGTATATTGCCCCATCTCTCATCATGAGGTGATCCTATGATAAACGGTATTTCCGGCATGAGCCCCTGGTCCGCCTACGGCGTCTACGGCGCGTCTTACGCCAACCGGGCCTCCCAGGCCCAGGGGGCGGAAAAGGCCCAGTCCGTCCAGCGGCCCTCCGCCGTGTGGACCGCCCGCAAGGCCGCCCAGCCCGACGCCCCCGTCCAGCCCGTCACCGCCGTCAGGCCCGTTGACGGCAGCGAGCAGAAGCCCGGCCGCTTCGCCCTCAGCCTTCGGGAGGGGGCGGACCCGGTGGAGATGGCGGTGCGTATGCGCATCAAGTACATGGGAGACGACCCCGCCGGGCAAAAAAGCGCCCTGGGGGCCGACCAGCTGAAGGACCCCGCCCTGGAGAACGCCAAGAGCCCCCAGGAGGTCATGGAGGAGGGCCAGTGCCAGACCTGCAAGGAGCGCAAGTATCAGGACGGCTCCGACGATCCCGGCGTGTCCTTCAAGACCCCCACCAGCGTGGCCCCCGAGCAGGCGGCCGGCGCCGTCCGGGGCCATGAGAACGAGCACGTGGTCCGGGAGCAGGCCAAGGCCCGGCGGGAGGACCGGAAGGTGGTCAGCCAGTCCGTCACCTACCACACCGGGATCTGCCCAGAGTGCGGCACAGCCTATGTGTCCGGCGGCACCACCCGCACCGTCACCAAGGCCAACACCGACGGTCAGGCCCAACAGCAGTCCAGCCAGCAGCAGGACCCCCGGAAGCCCTTCTCCGTGGTGGCGTGAGCATCCAAACGAAAAGACCGGTCCCCCGGCATAGCCGGGGGACCGGTCTTTGTCACGCTTTGGCGGCCTTGCCCTTCATCACCCCTCTGGAGATGGTCTCCAGAGCGGCCGCAGGGTCCCGCCGCTTCAAGTGGGCGACGCAGCCCAGGCAGGCGGGGATGAGGAACAGATCCGCGCAGATCCACGCCGCCGGGGAGGCAAAGCAGGCGGCGGTATACCCCGCCATGGGGACGAAGAAGCTGCCCACCACGGTGCGGGCGATCATCTCCAGCACCCCCGCCAGGATGGCGAACACGCTGAAGCCCATGCCCTGGATGGAGAAGCGCAGGATGTTGACCAGGGCCAGGGGGAAGAAGAAAGCGGTGAGAACGACGATATACTGGGTGGTGAGCCCCACCAGCAGCTCCAGCCGGGGCTCCCCGGCGCTGAGGAACAGCATGGCGGACTGGGGGGCGAAGAGGAGCATCCCGGCGAAGGCGGCGGCGGACCAGCCCAGCCCCAGCAGGGAGCAGGAGCGCACCCCCTGGTTCAGCCGGTCCAGACGGCCCGCGCCCACGTTCTGGCCGCAGTAGGTGGCCATGGCGGCCCCCATGGCGTCAAAGGGGCAGGCCAGCAGCTGGTACACCTTGGTGCCGGTGGACACGGCGGTGACATAGACGCTGCCCAGGGCGTTGACGGAGGTCTGGAGCACGATGGAGCCGATGGCGGTGATGGAGTACTGCAGCCCCATGGGCAGGCCCATGGCGCACAGCCCCTTGCACGCCTCCAGGTCGGGGCGGCGCTCCTCCCGGGTGATGCGCAGGATGGGGAACTTTTTCACCATATACGCCAGGCAGGCCACGCCGGACACCGCCTGGGACAGCACGGTGGCGATGGCCGCTCCCGCCACCCCCGCGTCGAACCACAGGATGAAGATCAGGTCCAGGGCGATGTTCAGCCCGGCGGACAGGGCCAGGAAGTACACCGGGGTCCGGCTGTCCCCCAGGGAGCGGATGATGCTGGCCAGCAGGTTGTACAGGAACACCACCGGGATGCCCATGAAGATGATGAAGATATAGGCGTGGGCGTCCTCGAAGAGGTCGGCGGGGGTGTCCATGGCGGCCAGGATGTCCCGGCAGAAAAGGCCGGTGGCCACTGTGAGCACCAGGGCGATCACAGCGGACAGATAGGCGGCGTTGGCCACGTACCGGCGCATCTGGGGGTAGTCCTTGGCCCCCATCTTCTGGGCCACCGGGATGGCGAAGCCGGAGCACACCCCCAGGCAGAAGCCGATGACGAAAAAGTTGATGGAGCCGGTGGAGCCCACCGCCCCCAGGGCCTGGGAGCCCAGCAGCTTGCCCACGATCATGGCGTCCACCAGATTGTAGAACTGCTGGAACAGCAGCCCGAACAGGGTGGGCAGGGTGAAGCCCAGGATCAGCCGCATGGGGCTGCCCGAGGTGAGATCTTTGGTCATGATGATTGCCTCCTTCCAAAGGCGGAATGGGTCGGATCGGTAACTGTCTCCCCGGGGCGCCGCGGTGGTCCCGCCCCAGCTCGTTGCCCCATTATAGCTGTTTCCAGCTGGAATACAAGTGCTTTTTTTCACAAGAATTTCTTCCGCCATTCCGAAGATATTGGAGTTTTACCAGTTATGTGCTAAATGATCCGTACCGCCCGGCGGTTTTCTCCACTCCCGCTTTGTGAAAAATGCCGAAGGACCCGTCCCCCCAGTGGGGGACGGGTCCTGGACGCTCTAGCGGGGCTTGCGCTTTTTGATTTCTTCCCGCTGGATGGTGAAGATGGCCTGGAGCAGGCGGTCCTGGTCCCGGGGCGACAGGGCCTCGAACTGGCAGCCGTAGCGGTTCACGCCCTTCTTCCACTCCCCCGCCCGGCGGACCCGGCAGCTGAAGGAAAACGTGGGCGCGTTCTGTACCAGGGGCACCCGGTCCACCAGGATGCGCTCCCCCTCGATATAGACCTCCGCGCTGCTGATCAGCATTCCTCCGGCGCTGATATCCAGCACCTTGCAGGGGAACAGCGCCCCGGACCGGCCCGCCCGGTTGGGCCGGCCGCACTGGGCCTCGATGTTCACGCTGATGCTCTGGCGGAAGAAGGCCCGCTGCTCACTGGTGAAGGTGCTTTGCAGCCGGTCCACCTTCCACATCTTGATGGTGCTCCCGCACACCTTGCCGTGGAGCACGATGTTGTCCGTCTCCCGGTAGAAGCGCACTTTGACGGGCTTGTTCACCAGCACCATGGGCAGGGTCTCGTCGTTGGTCTCCCGGATGGACACGCCGGTCTCCTGCACTTTGTCCACCCGGCCCACGAAGAGCAGGCGGTTGTCCGGGGTCATCACCTCCGCCATCATGCCGGGCTGGAGCTCGATCTGCACCGTCTCGCCGGGCTTTGGGGCTGACGCTCCGCTCATGATCCGGGCCTCCTTTTCCTCTTTGTCTCCATGGCGGGCCTCACATCGTCATGACGAAGTGGAGGATCACCGCCGCCTCCGCGCGGGTGATGGGATTATAGGGATAGAGCATCCCGTTGTCTCCGTTCACCGCACCCATCTGCACCAGGGCGCTCACCGCGTCTCGGGCGTAGCTGGCCACGGCCGTTCCGTCGGGGAACCGGCCCAGGATGGAGGTGGAGGCGCTCATGTTCCACCCCGCCGCCTTCATGGCGTTGTAGATCATCACCATGGCGTCCTGCCGGGTCAGCTCGCTGTTGGGCATGAAGTTGCGCCCGTCGCCGTTGACGATGCCCCTCTGCTTGGCGGCGGCCACCGCCCCGGCGTAGTAGGCGTTGGTGGGCACGTCGTCGAAGCTGTAGCCCCCCGTCTCGCCGAAGCCGAAGGCCCGGCACAGCATGAGCACGAAGTCACACCGCAAGATCCGCTGCTCCGGCCCGAAGGTGTTGGGGGTGACCCCCTTGGTCACGCCGTTCTGATACAGGTAATCCACCGCCGGGGCGGCCCAGGCGTGATATCCCAGGTCGGAGAAGTAGCTGGAGCTGCCTGTATTGGTGATGTTGAAGGTGAGCAGCCCGCTGGTGCTCTTGCCGCCGGTGTCGGTGGCGGTATAGCCCACGGTCACCCGGCCGCTGTACCGCCCCCGGGGCACGAAACTGAGCTGGTCGATGCTGGGGGAGCCCGAGACATAGTACCGGGTGCCGGTGTTCACCTGGGTGCCGGTGCGGAAGCCGTTGTAGTCCTGGTACAGCCGCCCGGCGGCGGCGCTGGGCAGGCTGGTGAAGGTGATGTAGGACAGGTCCTTGTCCAGCGTGCCGGAGCAGAGCGAGCGCATCCGGGATGAGGTGATCCGGATCGGGCTGGCGGTGGTGCCGCTGAACACCGAGTCCCCGGTGGTGGGGGGCGTCACCGTCACCACCACCTGGCCGGTGAACGAGGTGTTGTTGGTGTCATAGCCCACGAAGGGGATGGTCACCGTGCCGGTATAGGTGCCGCTGGCCAGGAAGGACACGTTGGACAGCTGCACGTCCCAGCTGTTGGCGGAGGAGCGGTAGCACCGGGTGGTGGTGCTGATGTTGTTGTAGCCTCCGCTGTTCCCCCGGGTGTAGCGCAGGGTGCCCTGCCCCACGGCGGGCAGCTGGGTGAACTGCACATAGTTCAGGCTGGCCCCGGTGGCGGCCACGCAGGCGGCGTTGAAGTCATTGGCGCTGAAGTTCACCGACTTGCCGGTGTACGCCGTGTACCGCAGCCCGCCGGGCTGGGTGGTGTCCTGCTGGCCGATGTGGATGGTGCCGGTGAAGGTGTTCCCCCGGACGGTGTAGCCGGTGTAGGAGATGTCCACCTGGCTGGGGCTGGTGGTGGTGGGCACGAAGGAGACGCCGTTCAGGGCGGGGGTGCCGCTGTAGTAGTAGCTGGTGGTGCTGGCCACGGCGGAGTCGTAATTGCCGAAGCCCCGGTAGTTGTAGAACAGGGTGCCCTCGCTGGAGGGGGGCAGGGAGAAGCGCACATAGGACAGCGACTCGCCCAGCACCGCCTGGCTGGCCCGCTGGAAGTCCACGTTCTGGAAGGTGGTCCAGCTGTCCTCCTTGAGGGGGTAATAGATGTCGCCGGGGGCGCTGACAGACCCACCGCCGTTGACGGTGATGGTCACCACCCCGGTGAAGGACCGCCCGCCGGTGTCCGTCCCCTGATAGGAGATGCGCACGGTGCCCTTATAGCCCGCCGCCGGAACGAAGGTCACCCGGTCCAGGCTGGGGGTGCCGGTGCGGTAGTACTTGGTGCTGGCGGTCACCTTGGTGCCGGGCTGGCTGGGGCTGGTGTAGTTGTGGTACAGGGTGCCCACGCTGTCCAGGGGCAGGGTGAAGGTGACGGCGCTCACATTGGGGTGGTAGAGGTTGAAGTCGTCCGACAGGAAGGTGACGGGCGAGTCCTCGTTGGAGCTGTACATCACGTCGCCGGTGCCGTTCACCGTCACCCGGATGGTGCCGTTGAAGCTCTGGTTCTTGGTGGACCAGGCGGTATAGGTGATCTCCGCCGTGCCGCTGAAGGTGTTCTTGGGCACGAAGGACAGATCGTTCATGGACCGCTGGCCCTGGGGCGCGGTGCCGGGATAGTACCGGTCCTGGACGCCCACGCCGCCGCCGGTGTCGGCGGAGGAGTGGTGCTGGTCGTGGAGGATGCCCTGGTCGGTGGAGGCCACCGACAGATTGGTCACATAGGACAGGGGGCTGCCCGTCTTGCTCTGGCAGGCGCTCTGGAGCTGGCTGGCCAGCTTGCTGAACTGGAGGGGGCTGCCCGGCGGGGTGGTGGCGGTGATGGTCACCGCGGCGTCCTCCCCCACGGTGACGGTGCAGGTGGCGGAGTAGGTCCCCCGGCGGGCGGTGAGGGTGGTGGTGCCCGGCCGCCGGGCGGTGATGGTGGTGCTGGCGCCGGTCTTGGAGCCGATGCTGGCGATGGACGGGTCGCTGATGGACCAGTCGCAGGAGGTGCCGCCGGTGTTGGCCTTGCCAAAGGCCTTGAAGGTGACCTGCTGCCTGCGCCCCTCGGCCAGATTCAGGGAGGTGATGGTGCTGGTGGTGCCGTCCACGGTCCGCTGGATGGTAAGGCCGGAGACGATCACCTTCACCTCAGCGGGCCCGGCGGACAGCACCCGGTCCTTCCCGGCGGGGTCCTTGGGGATGGCGGTGATGGTGGTCTCCCCCGGGCCCACCGACGTGATGGTGGCCTGATTGGTGACGCCGGTGGACACCGTGGCCACAGAAGCGTCCTTGGTGGCCCAGCGGACAGGGTCGGCGGCCTGGGAGGGGGTGAACACGGCCTTGACCTTCAGATCCTCCTTCAGATTCCCAAAGGTGTATTCATAGTGGTTTGTGCCCTGTATGTTGGAGTCGAACGAGCCGGTCAGGCGGATGGCCTCCGCCTTGGGGGTGATGGTGACGACGCAGACGGCCTGGGTCACGCCGAATTCCGGCCTGGCGATGATGGCAGCCTCGCCCGCCGCCACGCCGGTGACCTTGCCGGTCTTGGGGTCCACCTTGGCGATGCTCTCGTCACTGCTGGTCCAGGTCACCGTCTTGACCGGGGCGTTGGCGGGGGTGACGGAGGTGACAGACAGGGTGACCGTGCCGTCGGCGGGCATGGTGTGCTCGGTCTTGTTCAGCGTGATCCCGGTGACGGCCACGGACTTATCGTCCAGCACGGTGATGGTGCAGCGCTGGGTCTTGGTGGCCGTCACCTTGCCCTCGCTGTTTCTGAAGGTGGCGGTGACGGTGATGGTGGCGGTGCCCGCCTTGTCCCCGGCAGTAACGGTGACGGTCTGGTCCGTCTCGGCCGAAAGAGCGGCTACAGTTTTATTGCTGGTGGTCCACTTGTAGGTCACGTTGCCGCTGTTCGCCCCGGCGGGGGTGGCTGTGATCGTGACCGACTTCGGGGTCTCCGGGGTGTTTCCATCGGTGTACAAAGTTTTGGAGGTGGGGTCCACTGTGAGGCTGGAGTCAGCCTCCTTCACCGTCACCCGGCAGGCGGCGGTCGCGCCGTTTCCGTCTTTCGCCGTGGCCGTAATGGTGGTGGTGCCCGCGCCCGTGGCGGTGACCTTGCCGTTCTCGTCCACGGTGGCGATGTTCGGATTGGCCGAGCTCCACTCGACCTCCTTGTTGGTGGCGTTGCTGGGGAGCACCTGGCCGATCTTCAGGCGGTCATAGGTGTCCCCCACGGTCATGGACAGATTGTCGGGGGCCACCGTCATGAACGTGATGAGGGTGTCGGTGGACTTTTTGACCGTCAGGTCCCACGACTGGGTGTAGCCCCATTTCGTGGTCATCGTGATCTTGGGCGTCCCCTCCTTTACGCCGGTCAAGCTCACGGTGAGCTTCTTTTTGCCATCGTGATAGTCCGTGATCGTCGGGGTCCGGGTGACTGTCGCCGAGCCCGAGCTGCTGGTGAACGTAAAATCATCCGCCTGGAAAAGCTCCCCGAAATAGTCGATCGTGATCTCCAAGGGACGGGTCTGGTCCACATTCAGCGGCTCAAGGCTTTGGGGCGCCGTGAACGGGGCCACGCCGCAATAGACAAGGCACTTGAGCTTGTCGCCGTGCTGATTGCCGTCCCGCTTCACCGTCACTTCCACGCGCCCGGGATCGGCTTTCTCGTTGGTGCTGGTGAGCCTGCTGGCCCCCACGGTGATGGTATTCCCGGTCAGCTCTCCAGTCGTTTGCTCCACTTTCACTGTGGTGGTGTTAGCGGACACCGTGGCATTACCAACGGACGTCCACTGAATCACATCGCCCTCCTTTACGTTCTCGACCGTCAGCAGATAGGAGCCAGTCGTGTCCTTCAGGATGATGAGCTGGTTGTCCAGCGAGGGGTCGGGATCGGAGGGATCGGCCGCCCAGGCGGGGCTGACGCACAGGGAGAACGTCATCGCCAGGGCCAGGATCAGCGCGGCCACGCGGGAAAAAACGTGTTTCATGTCACATCGCTCCTTTAGATAAGGAAGTGGTTTCAAAAAAGGGGGAGCGGGCGGGGGTCCGCCCGCTCCCGGGGTGGGATGATGGTCAGGTGCGTCACTTTGTGCCGTCCCAATCTTCAGTCTCGATGGTCGTTTCGATGTAATACTCATACATATCATCAGGGGTGCCGCCGTCCGGATCGACTAATCTGGTCTTGACCTCAAACGTAAGCTTAAGCTGATGGTTGGCGCCCTGTTCATTGGTATCACACAAGCCCTTACTAAAGATACAGTAGTACTTCTCATTAGCTCTGAAGTTTGTGAAGTTCAGAGTGACTGCCTGGGGCCCTGTTTTAGTATGAATGCTATCTGTTTGCACCACAAGGTCTTTAGAAGTAGTAGAAACAATGTCACCAAGGCACTTCTGTTTATCGGCACTGGGATGGTTGCCGCCCTTACCGGTATCCAGCTTCCACTTCTCGGTTTTTGTCCCATCGTTTACCTGGAAAAACAGCGGGTCGCTGAAGACAAGCATTATCGTCCCGGACAGATTGTCCCAGCCCCAATCGGTGCCTCGATTGACTGACGCAGTGACCGTTGGGTGGGTGGGCGTCTCCGTCACCCTAATGGAGTAGTAGGCCCGGAACGCATAGCCTGAGCCCTGGTCGCTCTTGCCCGTAGATACAAAGGTATAGGAACCTGGGGTCAGCCCATTGAAAGGAATGTTGTTTGCATGGCTCATTGGTCCCGTGCAGGTTTTGGTGCCTGGAAATTGCGGTTTTCCATCGCCGACATTGGAATTTTGGATTATGCCGACATAATACTGCTTCGCATCGCCACTGGCAAACAGGTCAAACACACTGCCCCTATAGTTGGCGTCAATATCCAATGACCCTTGGTAGACGGCCGTGGCCATGGCATCAATGACAGGCATAGCTGCCAGATCGCCCTGGTAATTGAAGTGATACTCCTTGTAACTATAATAGCCGGTCGTCTTGTCGCTTTTTGACCAGTTTTGGTCACCATCGCTATACCACGTTTGAGTTTTGTCAACGAGCGGCCCAAATTTCTCGTGGAAAACCGAGCCCTCTTCGCCGTTCTTTGCCACAAAGTAGTCCAGCTGGGTGGTCTTATCCACATAGACGTCTACGGCCTTATTGCCGCCGCGAACTTGGATGGTGGGGCGCTGGGGCTCTGAAGTGGTGAAGCGGTAGCACACCGGGTCCACGGATGTCTCAGAGGTGGTGCTTTGGGTGATCAGGAAGAGATAATAGACCGTGTTAGCACTCAGCCGGTCGGTAAGGTCGATCTTGAACTCCGACTGGGAACCTGCGGACCCCTTTTCCGGCGCAACACCCTGGGGATGCCTGTCTGCCACTTTGCCATCGGTGACCTTCATCTCATCCGGAAAACTGACCTCTATGCCCGGCTGATACGTTGTGGCCCCGCCGCCCAGCATTTGAGGCACATCCTTAGGTACAAGCAGATCGTTCGGAGCATTCTTAGATTTCGGCGGATATTCCATGCCAAAATCCGTGATCTTTATGACCTCCTCATTCGTCAAGATAGTATTGAGCGGGTCTAGGATCGTGTTGCCCTGGTAAATGGGCTCTTGCATCGGGGTCACCAGATAGCGGACGCTCCCCTCTCTATCCAGGGACAGCGTGATGGTGGCACTGGTATCTGTGACATCGATCTTAGGATAGCCGCTTAGAATTTCCGGCGGGGCCGTCATCTCAATGGGGTGTTTGATATAGCAGGGGCTGGGCTCCTCGACCCGGGCCACACCGCCGCTCAGCGCAGTGTCATAGTTGTTCTGCTTGCCGCTGGCCAGGTGTGGCGTGGACAGCTTGCCCTGCGTACCTGCAACAAAGCTGACGCGCACCTGCAGATCGGGATAATTCCAGCTCCCGGCGTTGGTATTGCCCTCCAAGCTGTTGATGTAGACCACATATTCCCGGTCCGTAAAGTCCCGAAGCTTCTTATAATCCGGTCTCTTGCCGGGCTGGACTTCCATGATCTTTTGGCACATACCGGCGAAAACGAACCCATCGCCGGGCATCACCGTGATCCTGGTATCTCCGCCAACTTTAGTCCATACTGTGTTATCGCCGCCCTTCGGCCTGGAATACAGAGAAAATTCCATGGTGGTATTGGTCCAGATCAGCATATCCCAATAGACATCCTGTCCCACCTGCTCCTGTCCAACAGGCTCGGCCAGGAAGCTGATGATGCGCTTTCGGTCTGCATCTAGACCCGGTATCTCGATCTCCCAGCTATCGCTTTCCTCCACATTGATCTTGGCGAAGCTGGTGGTGAACGGCAGGTAATAGGGGTCCTTGCCGGTCCGTACCAGCGAGTTCCCGGCGGGGTAGGCCAGATCGTAGATGTCCCGGAAGCGGAAGTAGTAGGCCACGCCGCCCTCCAGCTGGATGCCCGCGCCGGACCGGTCCACGGTGCCGTCCTCATTGGTCTTGACGCCGGGCAGGATGATCTCCAGGCTGCCGCTGCCATCGTCCACCATGGCGATCTCGGCCTTGCGCCAATCGATCCAGCTGCCCTCAGCGGGGGGCGGGTCGTTCTCACCCAGGACCGTCACCTTATTCGTCGTGGGAGGCGCGGCGGCCTGGTGGAGCTCGATGTAGGTGTCCAGCACCTTGGCCATGGCGTTCCTGGCGGAATTGATCTTGGCCGTCGCCTCATTCGCGTCCTCGGTGTTCTCAGCGTTCTCGAGCTCCTTCTCAGCGTTCAGCACGTCCTGATACAGGTTCAGGAAGATATCCTTGTCCTTGGTCTGCGTGCCCTTCACCTGCTCGGTGAACACGATGTGCACATCGGCGTCGGACTGGGGGTCCTTATCCACCATGGCGCCGTCGCTGTTGAAGCGCAGGGACGCGTCAGGGGGCGTGGTGTCCAGGGTGCGGACCCGCAGGCCCTTGATCTCCTCAGAGAGGTTGCCGGTGTTGGTGGCGTTGTCGTCCGCGATGTAATATAGCACGAAGGAGGAGGTCTTGGCGTTTTCAAAGAGCAGCTTGGCGTCCCGGATGGTCAGCGGGGAATTGCCAGTATAGGTGCCGCTGACCAGAGCGCCCTGGCCGCTGGCCAGCTGGACCTTGGCGGCCTGCAGGTCGGTGGGAGAGTCGAATATCAGGGTAAAGCGGTCGGAGCTGCCAGCCTCCAAGGGGTCATCTTTCCAGTCAAGGAACTGATGGTTCATGTGCTGGCCCTCGGTGACGATGGCCCAGACGAAGTCGGCGGGCTCATCGATGGTGTACTCCACCTGGATGGAATCGACGCCCGGGGTGGTGTTGGAGAAGAGCTGCTTGGCGTCGGTGACGATGGGCGGGGTCTCATCCAGCGTGGTGAAGGGCAGGGCCACCACCCTGGACTTCTGGGCGCCGTCATGGTCCACCAGCCAGAAGTAGACCACATAGTTGGTCTTTTCCTCCAGGGGCTGGTTGTTGATGTTGATGGGGATGGTGACGTTCTTGGTGACGCTCTGGGAGCCGTAGCCCAGGTTGCCGGGGATGGCGGCGGACTTGAACTCCTGCTCGGTGGGGGCCTTGGCTCCCGCGGGCAGCAGGGCGTAGTAGAGCAGGCAGCTCTTGGTGGTCATGACGGTGGCCTGGGCGATCTCGGTGGTCCTCAGGGTCATGACGGGGTAGCCCGGAGCAAAGGCGGGCACCGAGTTGTCGGGCGTGCTGAAGGAGGTGACCTTGATGGGGCTGTGCTGGTCCCGGCCGTCCACCAGCATGGCGGTGACGTAGTAGGACCCCCCGCTGGTCAGGCGGCTGACGGCGGCGGTGTAATCGGTGTTGGCGGCGGTGGCGGAGATCTTGCCGGAGGCCAGCACCTTATTGCCGTACACGGGGGGCTCCAGCAGGTCGGCCTCGCTCACCGAGCCGTCGGCCACTGCGGACACCGCCCAGTAGATGGTGCCCGGCTTGTTGACACGGAACACCAGCTCGGCGGACTGGGGTGCGATCTTGCGCACCGCGGGATAGCCCGCCAGCAGCTTGGGGTCGGCGGAGGACTCGGCGCCCTGGGTGCTGTCCATGTTGCTGCCGGCGATGTCGGCATCGATGCCGGGGCGGATGACGATGTTGTCGGGCAGCTGCTCCACGGTGGAGCCGGCGGAGCCCACGTTCAGGTCCTTGATGTCGCCGGTGCCGGTGACATCGGTGCCGGTGTCCAGGTTCAACTCGCCCACCTGGGCGTCGCCGTCCACCAGCACGGAGGAGTCGGTGGCCTTTTCGTCCACCGTCACCTTATCGGCGATGCCCTGGACGATCTGGAGGTCGGAGCCGGGGGTCTTGTTGACCACCTCTTTGATGTTGCCCGCCAGCTGGTACAACGCGCCCTCCTCGCCGTCCAGCTCGATGAAGCTCAAGCCGTAGCCGGGCAGGGAGGAGTCGTCCACGTAGGCGTTGGTGCGCACGGTGGTGGTGGGGATGTCGGTGTTGCCCTCGGCGCGGATGGTGACGAACTGATCGCCGATGCTGTCCACGATCATCTTGTCCGCCACCACGTTGCGCAGGATGATGCTGCTCTGGCTGGAGTTGCTCTCGCCGCCGCCGCTGACGACGATCTCGCCCAGCACGGTGACGTTCTCCAGCAGCACGTCGCCCAGGTCGATGCCGCCGGTGAGATAGAGGTTGCCCACGATCACGCCGTCCCGCAGCTTCACGCCGGAGGCGTTCACCGTGACGTTGCCGTACACGTTGCCCAGGGCGTGGTCGCCCGCGCTCTGGATGGGGGTGCCGATGGCCCGCACCAGCATGGCGGCCACCTCGCCCCGGGTGATGTTGCGCATGGGCTGGAAGGAGCCGTCCTCATAGCCGCTGATGATGCCGTTGGCGGCGGCGGCCCCCACCAGGCCCCGGCTCCAGTCGCTGAGCCTGCGGGTGTCGGAGAAGCCAAGGGTCTCGCCCACGGTCTCCTGGAGCATCATGTTCCGGGCCAGCAGCACCGCCGCCTGCTCCCGGGTGAGGGAGGCGTTGGGGGAGGCCGTGGTGTCGGAGGTGCCCTTGAAGTAGCCGATGTTATAGGCGATGTCGATATCCTCGCTGTACCAATCCCGGACGCGCACGTCGGTGAAGGGATGGCCGCCCAGCTTGGTATAGCCGTAGGCGCGGTTCATCATGGTGACGAACTCGGCCCGGGTGATGCTGCGGTCGGGAGCCATGTTCCCCCCGATGTCGCCCCGCATCACGCCCCAGTCCACCAGGGTCTGGACATAGGGGTCCGCCCAGCTGGCGGCATGGGCGGTGAACACGGAGGCGGGCAGCAGCCCCAGCATCAGCGCCAGGGTGAGAAGGCCCGCCAGCGCCCGGCGCAGCAGGCGCCCTTTGGTGTTGTCAGATGGATGGTTGCTCATGGATGTGACCGTTCCTTTCCGGCGCGGCAGGGGCGGCGCCCCTGCCGCGTCTGTCCATTGTGCTGAGTATGGGTCTTATGAAGCTGTACCGATTGCCTCAGCACCCAGCTTTGCGGCTGAAATTGCCGCTGGCTGCGTTAAAAGGCCTTGAAATACACAAAGTATTCCCGCGATCTTTCGTCTTGCCTCCGGCAATTTTGGCTCACGGATCTGGATCCTTCGGCTATAGGTACAGCTTCTATGTTGAACTGAGCGCCGCGCTCAGCTTGTTTTCGGCCTGCCCCGGAGCTGGAGGTTGAACACCGACTCCCGCAGCAGCGTCTCCTCGTCGTTGCAGAGATCCACGAATTTGGCGGCGTACATCAGGGGGACCGCCGCCCGCTCGGTGGGGCGCATGCGCAGCACTTGGCACGTCACCACCAGCGGCTCGCTGGTGACGGGGATGACCGCCTCCAGCTGCTCCCCCACCTGGAGGGAGTGCTCGGTGCAAAAGGCGATGCCGCCGCAGCTCAGGTCGTGGGACTCGATCTCCCGCCTGCCCTTCCACCGCCCGGTGACGGGGTAGATCAGGCTCTTGAACGACACCAGCACCCGCAGGTTCTTGCGCATGTCCCCGCCGTCCCGGTCCAGCTTGGACACCTCCAGCTGGATCATGTCGTTGCGGCTGCGCACGATGGTCCCCTCGTAAGAGGGCCCGGAATCCATGATCGACAGCAGCTTCAGCTTTTTGTGCTCCAGGATCTCGTCGATCTTGCCGTCCTCCACCTGGATCTGCCAATAAGGCCCGTCGGTCCTGCCCTGGATCCGCCCCCGGGCGATGGGCGATCCCTTGCTGTCCAGCAGCAGATAGATGCTCTGCTCCATCCTCACTCCTCCTGTTCTGTGGGTCCGGGCTGCTCCTGCCTCTGCTTTGGGGCCGCCTTGGGGGCGGAGCCCTCCTTGACCCGGTTGGGGTCGAAGTGCAGGAAGTACACATAGATCTCCACGATGGCCTTATACAGCTCCTCGGGCACCTCCTGGCCCAGCTTGAGCTGGGTGAGGATGGTGGCCAGGGAGTTGTCCTCGTAGACGGGCACCCCGCTGTCGGAGGCCACCTCCACGATCTTCTCCGCCATGTAGCCCATGCCGGAGGCCACGATCACCGGCGCGTTGTTCCCCGTCTCGTATTGAAGGGCCACCGCCTTCTTGGAGGGGTTGCGCCTGCCGTCATACTTTGACATTGACACTGTTCTTCCCTTCAAAAATCTTGGGGAACACCTCGGTGAGGGTCACCGGGCGCTCCATCTTCCGCACGCTGACCCCGGCGGAGTTCAGGTCGTTCCGGGCCAGGATCTGGCCGATGGTCCGCTCGATCTCCTTGGAGAAGGGGACCACCCCCTCGGGGCAGGACACCACGATGCCCACGTCCCGCTCGCGGTTGGTGAGGATCACGTCGAAGAAGCCCAGCCCCTGCACGTCGATCTTGAACAGGAACTTCATGCACTTCTCCCCCTGGCCGCCGCCCTTCTTCTCCTCGGCGTCCGGGTCCACCCACAGCTCGGAGAACAGCATGCGCCCGTCCAGCTCCATGGGGATCAGGAAGTGGTTGAGGGGCATGTACACGCTCTCGTTGATCAGCATGGCGCTGACCAGGTTGCGGAACACCTCCTGCACCTCGGCGCTGCCCTCCCCCCGGAGGGCCCGGGCGGCGGCGGCGGCCAGGTGGTCGGCGAACTGGGCGGCGGCGGTGTTCTTGGCGAACTGGCTGTTCTGCAGCAGCCGCAGCAGCGCCTCGCCGTCGATGCCCCCCAGCATCCCCTTCAGTGTACCATATCCGGACAGCTGATGGAAGGCCTCCGTCAATTTATCTTCCGCCCCGTTCTCATACCGGGCCAGGTCCAGCGCCAGCAGGCTCAGCAGCTCCCGGGGGGTGCCCAGGTCGTGGGTCTGGCTCACATAGGAGGACATGAGGGGGAACACCTGCTGCTCCAGCAGGGCGATGTTCCCCTGCCGGTCCCCGGCGGCGATGCCGTTCTCCAGCTGGGCCAGCAGGGCGCGCAGCTGGTCCCCCCAGCTGGCGGGCATGGCGTTGGCCATGTTGGCCAGGTTGCGCACCAGGTTGCCCTCGATGTGGGCGGTGGACGAGAAATCGCTGTAGCTCTTCAGGAAGTTGAGGATGTCCAGCTGCACCCCCTCGGCGTCCGCCCGGGCGTAGGCGTTGCGCAGCAGGGCGAACAGCGCCCCGCCGAACCGGGTGCCCGCCTTCATCTGGGCGGAGAGGAACTTCAGCAGCTCCGCCTGGTCCATCTTCAGCATCTGCAGGGCCTGGGCCATCTCCTCGGCGATGCCCTCGCTCATGCCGGAGGCCACCGACGTGCCCTCGCGCATCATCAGCTTGGCCATGATGGAGCTGAGGTCCTGGGTCTGGCGCAGCTGCTGCACGAAGGTCTGGAAGTTGGAGTCGTAGCGCACCTGGCCGCCGGACTGGCTGGCGTCCTGCTGCTCGGTGCGGTGGTCCGCCCCGGTGACCTTGCTCAGGTCCGGGACGTTCTGGACCTGGCTGCTGCCCGGGGAGATCGGGATATTGCGGTTGATGTTGATATTGTCATGACCCGGCACCGGGTTGGTCGCTCCCAAAAGATCAGGCATTTTTTCACACCCCTGCGATAAAACTTAGAAAAGCTACTTAATTTCCCGCCGCTCCCTGCCGATAATAGAAAGGATAAAAGATATTTACTGAGGTGGTGCTTTTTATGGGCAGCGGAAATGAGATCCTGGATATGTACATCTATGAGACCGGCACTCTGCTGGAACAGCTGGAGACGATCGTCCTTGAGGCGGAAAAGGTGGACACCTTCTCTCAGGAGAACGTGAACGAGATCTTCCGCATCATGCACACCATCAAGGGCTCCTCCGCCATGATGGAGTTCGACACCCTGGCCACGGTGGCCCACCGGATCGAGGACATGTTCTTCATCATCCGGGAGGGCACCATGTCGGTGGTGTCGGAGGACGACCGCCCGGCGCTGTTCGACGTGGTGTTCCAGTCCATCGACTTCTTCCGGGGCGAGGTCGAGAAGGTGGAGTCAGGCGAGCCTCTTGATAGCAATATCGACAGCTTCATGGCAAATATTAATACCTTGATCGCAAAAATCAAGGGCGAGGGGCCGCCGGAGCCGGTGCCCGCGGCGGCGGCCCCCGCCGCCCCTGCCGCGCCCGCTCCCGCCCCTGCGCCCGCCGCCGGCGGGGGCTTCCCCCACGCCCTGCGGGTGAACTTCGAGGAGGGCTGCGGCATGGAGAGCCTGCGGGCCTTCATGCTGGTCACCGCGGTGAAGGACGTGTGCGGCGAGGGCGACTTCACCTTCGACCCCCCCAACGTGGAGAACGACCCCTCCACCACGGAGTCCATCATCGACAACGGCTTCCATCTGATGTTCCGCAACGAGGCCGACCGGGCCGGTGCCATCGCCACCATCAAGACGGTGGGCTCCGTCCAGGGCTATCAGCCCTATGAGATCGCGCCGGTGGAGGAGAAGCCCGCCGCCCCCAGCGCGGCCTCCCCCGCCGCCGCGGCCCCCGCCGCCGCGCCCGCCGCGGCCCCCAGCGCGGCCCCCGCCGCCCCCGCCGCCCAGCAGGTCCAGCAGACCCAGCAGCACCCCAAGGAGACGCTGATCAGCGTCAACCTGTCCAAGCTGGACCAGCTGTCCGCCGTGGTGGGCGAGATCGTGATCACCGAGTCCATGGTCACCTCCTCCCCCGACCTGAAGGGGCTGGCGCTGGACGCCTTCTCCAAGTCCGCCCGCCAGCTGCGCAAGCTCACCGACGAGCTCCAGGACGTGTCCATGTCCCTGCGCATGGTCCCCGTGTCCAGCGTGTTCCAGAAGATGACCCGCATCGTGCGCGACATGACCAAAAAGCTGAACCGCCCGGCCAAGCTCACCCTGATCGGCGAGAACACCGAGGTCGACAAGACCATCGTGGACTCCATCGGCGACCCCATCATGCACATGATCCGCAACTCCATGGACCACGGCATCGAGGAGACCCAGGAGGAGCGCATCGCCGCCGGCAAGGACCCCGTGGGCGAGATCGTACTGTCCGCCCGGGACACCGGCAGCGAGGTCATCATCGAGATCATCGACGACGGCCGGGGCGTCAACGACGAGGCGGTGCTGTCCAAGGCCATCCGCCAGGGCATCGCCTCCCCCGACGCCGACTACAGCCACCGGGAGATCCTCAGCTTCCTGCTGGCCCCCGGCTTCTCCACCAACACCGAGGTCACCGAGTTCTCCGGCCGGGGCGTGGGCATGGACGTGGTGAAGCGGGGCGTGGAAGAGCTGGGCGGCACCGTGTCCATCTCCAGCGAGCTGGGCCGGGGCATGACCACCACCATCCGCATCCCGCTGACCATGGCCATCATGGACGGCATGGAGGTGGCGGTGGGCGACTCCATCTTCACCATCCCCATCAACAACATCCAGGCCACCATGAAGGTGTCCGCCGGGGACGTGATCCACGACTCCAACAGCGGCGAGATCATCAAGTGCCAAGGCAATTTCGTGCCCATCGTCCGGGCCCGGGACCTCTACCAGCTCCAGGACGGCTGCTCCAACATCGAGGACGGCGTGCTCATCTGGCTGGAGGCCGGCGACCACTCCTACTGCCTGTTCGTGGATGAGCTGCTGGGCCAGCAGCAGGTAGTGGTCAAGCAGCTGCCCGCCTATGTGAACAGCTTCAACGTGAAGCGCTACGGCATCAACGGCTGCACCCTGCGCAGCGACGGCAGCATCAGCATCATCCTGGATGTGGCCAGCCTGTACACCGCTGCCCGCGGCATGTGAGAAGGAGAGAAGAATATGAACGACGAGATCCTGTTCGCCCGCGAGGACGAGATGGAGGCCCTGAACCTGGACGACGCGGTGGACTCCCAGAAATACCTGATCTTCATGGCGGGCCACCTGAAGCTGGGCGTGGTGGCCGAGGACGTGGTGGAGATCCTGAACAACCAGGTCATCACCTACCTGCCCATGGTGCCCGACTTCATCCGGGGCATCATCAACATGCGCGGCCAGATGATCCCCATCCTGGACATCCGCGCCCGGCTGGGCATGGAGCCCCAGGAGGGCGACGATCTGGTGGTGGTCATCAACCTGGGCGACGTGCAGCTGGGCATCCTGGTGGACGGCGTGGACCAGATGCTGGACATCCCCAAGAACAACATCCATCCCCTGCCCGCCAACAGCACCCAGCTGCTGGTGTCCGGCATGTGCTCTTTGCCCGACGGCTCCGGCACCATGATGGTGCTGGACTGCGAGCAGCTGATGCCCAATGAATAAGACCGGGATGGGAGCGGCCGGCTCCAGCTCTTTCTCCGCCCTGACCATCACCGACAACGACTTCAACCGGCTGGTGAAGTTCGTGCAGGGCAACTACGGCATCGACCTGAGCCAGAAGAAGCAGCTGATCACCGGGCGGCTGTCCACCCCCCTCAAACAGCGGGGCTACGCCAGCTTCACCGACTTCGTCAACCAGGTCATCCAGACCAAGGACAACGACCTGATCACCCTGCTGCTGGATAAGCTGACCACCAACTACACCTTCTTCATGCGGGAGAAGGAGCACCTGGACCTGTTCTGCCAGAAGATCATCCCCGACATCGTCCAGCGCCACCAGAAGGACAAGACTCTGGCCATCTGGAGCGCGGGGTGCTCCACCGGCGAGGAACCTTATAATATCACCATGTTCCTCTTCGACTACCTGGGGGCCCAGGCCGCCCAGTGGGACTGCCGGCTGCTGGCCACCGACATCTCCAACCGGGCCATGACCGCCGCCAAAAAAGGGGTGTACGAGCTGCCCGACACCATCCCCCCGGATTGGAAGAAGAAGTACTTCGTCCCCCAGGCGGGCGGGCAGTACCAGGTGGCCCCCCGGGTGCGGGACAACGTGATCTTCCAGCCCTTCAACCTGATGGACCCCATCAAGTTCCGCCGGAAGTTCGACGTGATCTTCTGCCGGAACGTGATGATCTACTTCGACCAGCCCACCAAGGACGCCCTGGTCCGCCGGTTCTACGACGCCACCGTCCCCGGCGGCTACCTGCTGATCAGCAAGTCGGAGAACCTCAGCGCCAACATGCCCTACCGGCGGCTGGCCCCGTCCACGTTCCAAAAGTGACCGAACAGCGCCGGCCCCGCCCGGTAGTTCTCAAATAGGGAGGAACTCCTTTATCATGCCATTACCTGTGAGCACGACAAAGCCCATCCGCGTCATGGTGGTGGACGATTCCATGGTGGCCCGGAGCATGCTGATCCGGGGCCTCAACGCCCACCCCCGGCTGGAGGTGGTGGGCTATGCCATCAACACCCTGGACGCGAAAAACAAGATCCCCCAGTACCAGCCCGACGTGATCACCATGGACGTGGAGATGCCCGGGCAGAACGGCATCGAATTTTTGAAGCAGTACCTGCCCACCCACCCCATCCCGGTGATCGTGGTGTCCTCCTTGAACTTGAAGGTGTTCGACGCCCTGGCGGTGGGTGCGGTGGATTTCGTCCGCAAGCCCGACGGCTCCGTCAGCGAGAACACCTTCCTGGCTACCCTGGCCCAGAAGGTGGTCATGGCCGCCACCGCCCGGCCCCGCACCGCCCCTGCGGCGGTCCCGGCGGGCGCTGCCGCGGCGGCGGCCCCCAACCTGGGCCCCAGCCCCATCCTGAGCAACGTGATCATCGGCCTGGGGGCGTCCACCGGCGGCACCGAGGCCACCCTGGCGGTGATGAAGCGGCTCCCCGCCGACATCCCCCCCATGGTCATCGTCCAGCACATGCCCCCCGGGTTCACCAAGATGTACGCCGAGCGCCTGGACCGGCTGTGCGCCATGGACGTGAAGGAGGCCCAGAGCGGCGACGAGCTGCGCCGGGGCCTGGCCCTGGTAGCCCCCGCCGACCTCCAGTGCCGGGTGGTGCGCATCGGCGCCCGCTACACCGTCAACTGCACCGTGGGCGAGAAGGTCAGCGGCCACCGCCCCTCGGTGGACGCCATGTTCCACTCCATGGCCGAGACGGTGAGCTGCAAGATGGTGGGCATCATCATGACCGGCATGGGCCAGGACGGCGCCGTGGGCCTGCTGGAAATGCGCAAAAAGGGCGCCTACACCATCGGCCAGGACAAGGAATCCTCCGTGGTGTACGGTATGCCCGGCGTAGCCCAGAACATCGGCGCGGTGTGCGTCCAGGCGTCCTGCGACAACGTGGCCAACGTGCTCCTGCGGCACCTGAAGAGCTTGGGCTGAATTGGAAATTCCAGGAAATGGAAGCCCAAAAGTTGTAAAAAAGTGATGAAACGCGCCCAGGCCCTGGGGAAAGGGGCCTGGGCGCGTTTCATATCCAAAGAAATTTCCTCCTTTTTCTTATGTTCGAGTGAAGTGTGCCGATATATAAAATGAATGTAGAGCATGAAACCCTTCGGATACGAAAAGGATGTGAGTGACTGTGTTGACCTCGTCTGGCTACGGCGCGATCTCTTCCATTGGTCCCGCAAAGGTCTATCGGACCAAGACAGGGCAAAAGGAACGGGCAAAGGTAGGCCCCGGCGGCAATCAATTCGACAGTGTGACCATCTCCGCGCCCAGCCAGGACAGCCGTTTCCACATGGGACTGGTGAGCCGGCTGAGCCAGGAGGTGCGCACCGCCACCACCACCGGCGACATCACCGCCCTGCGCCATCAGGTGGCCTCCGGCTCCTATGTCCCCGACCCCATGGCCATCGCGGCCCGGATCTTGTTTCTCGGGGAGGGCGGATGATGAGCACACCTTATCAAGCTTATCTCGACCTGCTCCGGGAGGTGGGCTCCCTGCTGGAGCAGCTGGCCGCGCTGGCCCAGCAGAAGGGCGACGCGGTGCGCAAGGACGATCTGCTGGCATTGGACGAAGTGCTCAAGCAGGAGCAGGCCCTGGGCCTGAACCTGCGGGGGCTGGAGCTGCGCAGGGCCAAGCTGGCCCCCCAGCTGGGCCTGAGCGGCGCGTCCCGGCTGGACGACCTGCCCGCCAAGTGCCCCCCCGAGCTGCGACAGGAGGCCAAACAGACCGTGGACAGCGTGCGCGGCAGCTACAAGATCTACCGCAGCTGCGCCGATATGGCCAAGAGCCTCCTGGAGCTGAACCTGCACCAGATCGAGAAGCTGGTGATCGCCGCGGGCGGCGATCCCAAGGATCTGGACACCAGCGTGGGCTACATCCAGCCCACTGTGGAGCCCCCCCGCAACATGAAAACAGATTTTCGGGCCTGAGCCCACATTTTATAAGGAGTTGCCGCTATGTCTACGATGGGAACCTTCGACGCCTTCACCTCCGCCCGCCTGGGCATCTACGCCGCCCAGCACGGCCTTCGCGTGACGGGCAACAACATCTCCAACATCAACACCCTGGGCTACACCCGCCAGCGGCTGGAGCAAAACAGCTTCAAAGCCGGGGCCTACGACGTCTACCGCTCTCAGCTGGACAACCACGTGGGCAGCGGCGCGCTGGTCACCGGCATCAACCAGATCCGGGACCCCTACCTGGACGTGCGCTACCGCAACACCAACGCCGCCACCGGCTACCACGAGGCCCTGCTCAACCGCTATACGGAGCTGGCCGACATCCTGGACGAGGTGGGCAAGGGCGAGGACAGCAACACCAACGAGAAGGGCGACGGCCTGCTGGTGGCCCAGCTCCAGACCGTGTCCACCGCCCTGCGTGCCTTCGCCGACAAGCCCACCCCCGAAAACGAGACGATCGTGCGCAACGCCGCGTCCACCCTGTGCACCCTGTTCAACACCTACGCCCGGGACCTGGAGAAGCTGCGCCAGGAGACCGAGATCAAGTTCAACAGCCAGGTGACCGAGATCAACGAGTGCCTCACCAACATCCGGAATCTGAACAAGGAGATCCGGGACTACGAGATCTTCGGCGACAACGCCCTGGAGCTGCGGGACGAGCGCAACCGCCAGATCGACAAGCTGAGCGAGTACATCGGCATCAAGGTGGTGTACAGCGAGGAGGACGTGGGCGCCGGGAAGATGGTGGAGAAGCTGTCCATCTATCTGGCCGACAAGAACCCGGACGGCACCGTGCACACCGACGAGGCCCTGCTGGTGGACGGCATCTTCGGCACCCAGTTCGAGGTCCCCGAGTCCCGGCCGTCCATGAACCCGTACTACGGGAGCAAGGACACCGCCCTTGCCTCCATCAAGGATTTTCTCTACCAGACCGATCAGCCCCTTGAAGATCCAAACAAGGCAGGTAACTTTTTGTACCTGGTGGACGATGGGAACGGCAACAAGGTGGTCCAGTCCTTCGGTCCCACTGACACGATCCCCACTGGCGCGGAAGCCATCATGCAGGGCACCAACGACCCCACCGAGGCGGTGCAGGTGGAGGGCAACGACCACTACTTCCTCAATCTCACCAAGCTGCTGGACGAGAAGGGCAAGGAGTGGGAGGACATCACTACCACCCTGGAGGCCATCAGCAACCAGACGATCCAGGGCCTGATTACCGCTGGCCCCCCCACCAACCCGGGCTGGGCGGAAAAGACCCCGGCAGTTCCGGCCATCTACACCTTCAAATTCACCCCGGCGGCGGGCACCACCTGGGCCGACGGCGACCAATTCGTGATCGGCGGCAACCCATACACCATTGGCACAGACATCCCGGCGGCTGACGCCAACGATCCGGCAAAAATGGTCGCCTTCATCGCCGATAAGATGAACACAAAATATATGGCCCAAGACCCCGCGTTCAAGGTCGAAGTCGATCCGGCCGATGCCACCCAGCTCAAATTCACCGCCCAGAAAGCGGGCAAGCTCCAGCCCGGCGACATCCCCAAGCTGACCTCCATCGACGATCCCGACGGTAAGCTCACCTTCGCCGCCCGGGTGATGGTGCAGGCGGGCGCCGACGCCACCTATACGCCCCCTGCCGACGTGACGATCAATGACCCGGTGAAGGGCTGGGACGTCACCACCACCTATGAGCAGATCAACGGCGACTGGCGCAAGGTGGTGATCACCAAGAAGCACACCTTCGAGACCGCCCTGGATGACAACGACCTGTACGGCGCCCTCCAGGCCACCCGGGAGCTGCTCACCGAGGAGGGCGAGTTCACCAAGCAGAGCGTGGTGGACACCATCGACGAGAACGCCTCCGACCGCCGGGGCATCCCCTTCTACCAGAAGTCCCTGGACCTGCTGGCCCGGCAGTTCGCCCTGCAGTACAACAAGCTCAACCAGGGCTATCAGCTCAACCAGAAGGGGAACTACACCAACGCCGACCACGAGGAGCTGACCATCGGCGGCGCTCCGGTGAACAAGTATGACGGCTTGACACAGGCCCAGAACGACCAGCTGGTGGCTGAGGGCTATGTGCTGAAGGATAAGGATGGAAACGACGTTCTGGACAAGGACGGAAAGCCGGTGGCCGATCTGGACGCCTGGCTGGCCGAGGAGAAAAACGGCGCGGTGAAGATGGGCGGGCTGCTCTTCTCCAACCGAAACGACCGGGACTCGGAGGGCGACGGCTCCCCCGAGGATCCTTTCATCGACGCCTCCAACATCTCCATCTCCCAGAGCTGGAGCAACAAGAGCGTGCAGCTGGTGCCCAGGTTCGAGGTGCTCTTCGGCGATGAGATCACGGACAGCACCCAGAACATCAACGCCGGCCACATGGTGACCATGATGGAGCAGGCCCTGATCTATAACCCCAGGGATCTGGTGCCCGATGCGGTGAGCGAGCAGCTCTTCAAGGGCAACTTCAACGCCATGTTCGACGATATGTCCTCCACCCTGGGCGAGTCCCAGCGGAAGGAGAACATCGCGCTGACCAACAGCGCCACCACCCTGGTGGAGATCGACATGAGCCGGGACGGCGTGTCCGGGGTGGACCTGAACGACGAGGCCATGAACATGATGCAGTTCCAGAAGGCGATGAACGCCGCCATGCGTCTGATGACGGCGGTGGACGAGGCGCTGGACCGGCTGATCAACAACACCGGCATCGCCGGACGCTGACGCTAAGGAGGGCGATCTCACATGATCAGAGCGACCACGGGCGGTGTGCTGAGGGGCTACCGCAAAAATCTGATGGATTCCTTCATCCGGGACAACAAGGCCCGGAACACGGTGCTCACCCAGCGCACCTTCAACTCATACGCCGAGGACCCCGCCGCCGCCGCCAAGGCGTTCCGGCTGCGCAAGTCCCGGATGATGGTGAACAGCCAGCACGACGTCTGCCAGAGCGCCTACTCTAAATTCCAGAGCGCGTTCACCTGCCTGGACACCATCTCCAAGCTCATCGACACCAAGAACGGCGACGGCGCGGGCTGCCTGAAGGACACCACTTTGGGGATGCTCAACGACCCCAAGGGGGACGCCCGCACCCAGCTGTCCAAGGTGCTGGACCAGATGTCCCAGAGCATCGTCCAGAACCTGAACCAGAAGTACGGCGACGATTTCATCTTCGCCGGGGCGGACGGACACAACGTCCCCTTCGAGGTCAAGACCGTGGACGGCAAGGATACGCTGTACTACCGGGGCGTGCCGGTGGACGCGGCGGTGCCCAACGTCTGGAAGGACGGGGACACCCCCTTTGCCGTGACCAAGGACGGCAAGCTGGATGCCGCCGGAACCAACGAGGGCTGCTACCTCAAAATGGACAACATCAAGATGATGTCCGTCAAGGAGTACGAGGAGCTGTATACCCTGCCCGACCTTCAGCCCAAGGCCAACTCCGATCCTAACGCCCAAGGCTTTGAGGAGTACAATGAGGACGGCACCTTGTTCGAGGGCAAGGAGGGACAAAAGGGCGGCTTTTACCTGAAGATGGACCCCGCCACGGGAAATCCGATGGATCCCAAGGTGGAGGGCAGCCTCATCAAGAAGGACGACTACTACGCGGCGGTGGAGCGGGTGAACTCCGCCCCCAACCGGATCGAGGACAACAGCGTCCCCACCAACAACGTGGTGTATGTGGACAAGGACGGCAAGGTGCTGCCGGGTCCCCCCACCACCGACGCGGACAAGGAGACCTCCTTTTTCATGATCGTGGACGGCAAGCCGTCGGAGCAGGTGATGACCGAAAAGGAGTACGAGGACGCCAAGTGCGACGCGGAAAAGCTGGAGTACCTGATGAATGAGAAGCGGTTCGTGGACATCGGCCTGGGCTTCCAGGAGAACGAGAGCGGCCAGCTCATCGAGTCCAGCGGCTTCAACGATGCCCTCAACGGCCTGACCTTCCTGGGCTACGGCCTGGACGAGGACGGCGACCCCAGGAACATCTACTCCATCGTCCAGGAGCTGCGGCAGATCGCGGACAGCGTGCCCGAGGGCGAGGACTGGTCCACCGAGACCTATGACAAGTTCAAGGCCCTGGTGAAGAAGCTGGAGGGCTCCGCCGACGACTTCAGGACGGAGTACACCAACATGGACGCGGGCACGCTGAAGCTGAAGAACAACCTGGCCCTGCTGGAGGATAATTTCTACGGCCTCCAGGAGCAGTACAGCGCCATTGAGGACGTGAACATGGCGGACGCCATCAGCTCCTTCCTCTGGGCGGAGTACTGCTACAACGCCGCGCTGAAGGTGGGCAACAGCATCCTGTCCCAGACCCTGATGGACTATCTGAACTGACCAGACGCCGGAGACGTTTTGGGAATCTGAGTGTGAGAGGAGCGAAAATGAGAGTATGTACCCCCTGATCGAGATCAAAACAGTCCCCATCGAAATTGAGATGAAGGTGAACCACGCCAAACTGGAGTACAGCCGTGGCACCGCAGACCTGGAAATATCCAGGGGGGAGGGCGGCCTGAGCATCAAGAGCCGGCCCATCAAGCTGAACATCGACACCTTCGAGGCCCGCAACTCTGTGTGCCCCACCGCCATGCGCTCCATCGAGCAGTACGCCCAAAAAGGCCAGCAGGCGTCCTATACCGCCACCGCCACCTATGCCCAGCACGGCCAGATGCTGCTCAACGCCAAGCTGGGAGAGGATGTGCTGGGGCAGTTTGCGGCGGAGGCCGCCACCAAGGACCTGAAGCTCAACGAGGGCTTGACGTTCCTGCCCTCCGTCCCCCCGGAGATCAGCTGGGATCCAGGGGAGATGCACATCCGCTATGAGATGGATAAGCTGAACTTCGACTGGCGGATGAACGAGCCCAAGTTCGAATTTACCCCCGGCGACATCGAGCTGACCGTCACCCAGCAGCCCGACGTGGTCATCAAGTATGTGGGCGGGCCGCTGTATGTGCCCCCCTCCGCCGACCCCGACTACACCCCGGTGGACGTGGAGGCCTGACCCGCCCACCCCCCTGACAGGAGGCGTTTGTTTGAAGCTCCAGACCAAATATTTCGGTGAGATCGAGTACGAGGCGGGGGATGCGGTCACCTTTTCGGTGGGTCCCTTCGGCTTTGAGGACGAGCACGAGTTTCTGATCCTGCCCTTCGACGGCAGCGCCGGGTCCCTGCTGTGCTTCCAGAGCACCCGCACCCCCGCCCTGGCCTTCGTGGCCATGGACCCCTTCTCCCTCCTGCCCGGCTACGCCCCGGCGCTCCAGCCCCAGGAGCTGAAGGAACTGGGGGCGGCGGACAGCCAGGAGCTGGGCTTCTACGTGCTGTGCGTGGTGAAGAAGCCCGTGTCCGAGAGCACCGTCAACCTGAAATGCCCGATCGCCGTCCACCCGGAGACCCGGGCCGCCCGGCAGGTCATCCTGGAGACGGACGCCTACGAGATGCGCCACCCCCTGGCCCAGTTCGGCAGGGAGGAGGGCGCCCCATGTTGATCCTGCAGCGCAAGGCCGGTGAATCCCTGCTGATCGGCGAGGATATCACGGTCCGGGTGGTGTCGCTGGACGGCGCCCGGGTGCGTCTGGCCATCTCCGCGCCGGAGGATGTTCCCATCCTGCGCAGCGAGCTGGTCACCGCCACCGCCGCCAACCGGGACTCCGCCATGGAAGAAGCCGCCCCTGTGGAGCTTCTGGATTTGCTGGGCGGCGTGCTGGATAGACGGGAGGGTCCCCCCAGGGGCGCTCCCGAGAGCCAGACTCCGGCGGCGCCGGAGGGAAAGGAGGACTGACCTATGATGGAATCCATTGCCAGTATGGCCATGGGGATGAGCGCCGCGTCTTTTGCCACCAACTACTCGCTGTCCGTCACCAAAAAGATGATGGACAGCCAGGAGCTGGCCGGGCAGGAGCTGCTGAAGATGTTGGAAGCCGTGCCCACCCCGGCCAAGGGCGACTATATCGACGTCTACGCGTGAGTCCGCGCGCGCCGGTCCCTCAGGGGACCGGCGCTTTTTTTTGCGAAAGGCGGGGACCGGCGGATTGATCCGGGGCGGGGATGGCTATGATACAGGCATTTGACAAAGGACAAGGAGGCCGTCCATGGAGTTTTCCCAGTTCTGCGCCTGCGGCCCCTCCGGGTACGCCGCGCTGAAGCAGAAGGTGGACGCCTGCGCCCGGCTGGGGCGCAGCTATGAGTTCGCGGCCTGCGCCCTCCCCCCCGGGTGCGCCCCCGCCCAGGCCCAGGTGGGCTTTTGGCGCACGGGCCGGGACTACCTGCTCTATTTCCGCCCCAGCGTGGCTTACGCCGGGCTGGACCCCCGCCTGCGGGAGTTCTTCTGCCGGGGGGCGGTGCAGCGCTACCCCGGCTTTCGGGAGATGGCGGACAGCCTGCGCGCCCTGGACGCCGCCTTCACCCAGCCCCAGTCCAGTCTGTTCCAGGCCCTGAAGGAGGCGCTCCAGCGCCAGGTGATGGGCCAGGAGGAGGCGGTGGAGGCGGCGTCCTTCAAGCTGTGGTGCCACGCCTGCAAGCGGGAGCCCCTGCGGCCCCTGTCCCTGATCCTCTATGGCCCCACTGGGGTGGGCAAGTCGGAGCTGGGCAAGGCGGCCGCCCCCGCCCTGAACCGCTGCCTGGGGGAGGAGCGCTACCGGCTGGTGTGGACGGAGCTGAACACCTTCACTCAGCCCCACTCGGTGTACCGGCTCACCGGCGCGCCGCCGGGCTACGTGGGCTATGACGACGCGCCGGTGCTGGAGGCGGTGCGCCGCTGTCCCCACACCGTGTTCATGTTCGACGAGCTGGACAAGGCCCACCCGGAGGTGCTCAAGGTGTTCATGTCCATCTTGGACGAGGGCCGCTGCACTGCCCGCCGGGAGGATCCCCAGGGAGAGCGGGAGCTGGATTTCCGCCGGTGCGTGTTTTTGTTCACCACCAACACGGACCTGTCCGGCCGGGAGCGGCGGCTGGGGTTCGCGCCCCCCGCCCAGGGGAGCGATCCCGCCCCGTCCGCCCCTCCTCCGCCCTCCCCCGCCGGGCTGGCCCACCGGCTCTACCGGTCGGACGAGACCGCCCGGCTGGCCTTGGCCCGGTCCGGCGTCCTGCGGGAGATCGCCGGGCGGTTCAGCGGCCTCATCGGCTTCCGCCCCCTGGACCGGGAGGCCCGGGAGCGGATCACCGCCAAACAGATCGCCGCCCTGGGCCGGGAGTACGGCCTGGACGTGGCCCAGGTGGACCCCGCCATCGCCCGCTCCCTCACCCCGGGCCGGGCCATCTCCCCCCGGTCCGCCGTCCCGGTGCTGGAGGGCGCCCTCACCCCGGTGTTCCTGGCCCACGCCGCCTTGGCGGGGCGGGCCCTGGGGCTGGAGGGGACCCCCGACCGGCCCTATCTCCGCCCCCTGGACGAAAAGGACCGCTGAGAGCGTCTGCTCTCAGCGGTCCTCTATGCCGTCAGGGGGTATACTCGTAGCCTTCCACTTCCATGACCTCATCGGTGTTGGGATCCACCCGGTACAGGTGGTCGCCGTCGAGGGTCATCAGATAGCTGCCCATGAAATCGTTGGTGCCGGAGGCGTTGTCATTGCTGTAGACGTGCATCCGGATGGCGGTCAGACCATCCACCATCTCCGTACCGTCCATGGGGATGACCTCATAGCCCTCCATGGACTGGCCGGGCAGGCCCAGCATCGCCGGATCCAGGCGCTTCAAGATCTGCGCGGCGCCACGCTGGGTGACGGGGTGCTGGGCGGGCCGGGAGGACGGCGGCGAGGTGACCCGTCCCTCCTCCTCGTCGGCGGTGACCACGCACTTGCCCGGCGACCAAGTGATGCGCACCGTCAGCACCATATCCGGCGGCTCCTCCACCGGCTCGGCGGACGCCGTGGGCTCCGGGGACGGCTCCTCAGAGGGGGCGGCGGACTCCTCCGGCGCGCCGCTCTCTTTGCCCTCCTTGCCCTCCTCGTCCTCCTCCGGGGTGGGTTCCGGTTCCGGCGTGGACTCCGGCTCCGGCTTGGGCAGGTTCCGGGCCATCAGCACCATGCCCTCGGCGGCGGTGAAGTCCGGCTCATCCTTTAGGCGCACGAACTCCTCATCCACCAGGGCGAACTTGGTCTCGGCGGTCTTGAGCTGGCCCACATAGGTCTCGGCCACCTTGCCCGCGTCGCTCAGATCGGTGTAGGTGTAGGTGATGGTCTTGGCCAGCACCGCCTGGGCCAGGTACTCGTCGGACCCCAGCACCATGCCGGGGACCGTATTGTCGCCCACGGGAAGCTCGGTGGGCAGCACCGGCGGCGAGGGCTCCACCGACTCGATCACGTCGGGGTCCTCTCCCCCCCGCAGCTTGGGCAGGACGAAGAGAAACACGATGACCGCCGCGGCAACGATCACCGCCAGCGAGATCAGCAGGAACGGGAGGGGCAGTTTCTTCTTCTTGCCCTGCTCCTGCTCCTGACCCGGCTCCTGGCCCTCCACCTCCTCGGGGACGGGCTGGCCCTTTTTGCCCTTCTTGGCCTTGGGGGGCTTTTCCTTTTTTGGTTTTTTCGGCTTCTTCTCTTTGGGCGCCTTGGGAGGCTTGGGCTCCTTAGGCGCTTTCGGTTTTCCAAATGGCATGGCACAACACCTTCTCGTGTCCCGATCAGCTCAGGGTGATGGTGACGGAATCCTGCTCCTTCAGCGCGTGCTGGAACCCCCGCTCCACGCCGTTGACCTCCAGCCGGACCGCCCGGTCCAGGTGCTCAAAGTCGATGCCGGAGTACTCCAGCAGGTCCATCAGATAGTAGGGCGCCCCGTCCTCCTTCCGGGGGAGCACCAGGGGGTCGCCGTTGAGGAACAGGTGCACCTCCCGGGGCCGGGGGGCGGGCTGGACGACGGCCTCCCTGGGCGCATAGGCGGGCTGGGCCGGGGCGGCGGGGGCCTCCGGCTGGGGCGGGGGCGGGGTCTGGCGCAGGGTGAGAACCACGTCGCCCTGGGCCAGGGGCCGGTCCAGGGGGGCAATGGCGTTGTTCACCATGGCCTTGCCGTAGAAGCTCTCCCCCAGCAGCTCGCCCAGGGTGCGGCGGGCGTCCTCCCCCCGGGTGGCGGGGACGAAGTGGATCTCGTCCCCGGCGTGGACGGTGGCGGACAGGGCCGCCTCCTCGCCGTTCACCTCCAGCACCGCGGGGATGGCGGGCTCTCCCCGGAACACCAGCCGTTTGCCGTCCAGGGAGACGGTGAGGCTCTTGCCCGTCTTGCCCACCATGTCGGCGTAGCTGTAGCCGTTCATCAGCAGGATGTCCCGCAGGGTGAGCACCCCGTTGCGGAACAGCTTGGCGGTCTGGCCGTTGAGCTTGACCACATAGCTGTCGTTGAGCAGCCCCAGGCCCGCCGAGATGGCGATGCCCAGGGGGGTGGCGTACTCCGGCTTCTCCAGCTCCAAACTGTCGGAGAATACGCTGAGGGCGAAGTTGTTGCCCGCGATGGCCACCCGCTTCTCGTCCATCTCCAGCTGGAGGGCCACCTTCTCCCGCAGCCCGGACAGCTTACTGCCGCCCCCCGCCAAAAACACGGCGGAGGGGGCGTTCCCATTGACGTTCAGGATCTGCTTGGCGATGGCGTCGGCCAGCTTATCCATGGGGTCCTGGATGACCTGGACCACCTCGCTCACGGCGATCCGCTCCTCCTGGCCCAGGATGTTCCGGCACCGAATCAGATCCTCGCTCTCGCCGATGGTGCGCTTGATCTCCTCCGCGGTCTTGAAGTCCACCAGGAAGGAGCGCATGATGGCTTCGGTGACCTCGTCCCCGGCCACGGTGGCCATGGTGTAGCCCACCACGCTGCCGTCCCGGCACAGGGCGATGTCGGTGGTACCCGCGCCGATGTCCACCATGGCCAGATTCAGCAGCCGCAGCTCGGCGGGGATGGCGGCGTTCATGGCGGCGATGGGCTCCAGGGTCATGCTGGCCACCTGGAGCCCGGCGGCCCGCATAGCGGCGTAAAGGCTCTCCACCACCTCTCCGGGGAGGAAGGTGGCCACCACGTCGGCCTCCGCCTTGCGCCCAGTGTGGTACTGGAGGTTGGCCATGGGGTAGTTGTCCAGCCGGTACTGGGCCACGGTGTAGCCCACCAGGAACATCTGGCGGCGGTCGCCGCCGTCGCTCTGGAGCCCCTCCTCGGCGGCGGACACCGCCCCGGCCTCCAGGCGGCTGATCTGCTCGGCGTCGATGGACTGCTCCTCGGGCAGCTCCAGGGTGAAGGAGCCCTTCTGGGTGCGCAGGGCCCGCCCGGCGGCGGCCACGCACACCCGCTCCAGGGCCACGCCCAGGCGGCCTGCCAGCCGGTCCGTCACCGTCTTGGCCAAGGTGGCCACCTGCTTGATATCGTCGATCTGGCCGTCCATCATGGCCCGCTTGCCGTGCTCGGCCATCTCCACGTCCAGCACCTTCAGCCGGTCGCCCACCGGCCGACCCACCACGCCTACCACGCTGCGGGTGCCGATATCCAGGGCAAAGACCAGATCCTTGTCCTGGGCCTTCAACTCTGCCATAGCTGTGCTCCTCTCTTGGGAATCTCAGGGGACAGCGCCCCGCAAAAAGTGCCAGGGGGCGGCATGACTGCCGCCCCCTGGCAGCCTGTTGACTGCTTAGTACTTGCTGAACACGCTGGAGGCAGAGCCGCCGGACGGCGCGGCATCGTAGCCGTCGTCATAGGATGACACGGCGGCGGGAGCGGCGCTGTATGCGGGCTGGGGCTTGCTCATGAAGCCGTCCTGGCGCAGCTTGAACCGGGCCAGCAGCTCCTTCATCAGCGCGGCCTGGCTGGACAGCTCCTCGCTGGCGGCGGCGGACTCCTCGCTGGTGGCGGAGTTGGTCTGCACCACGCTGGAGATCTGGTCGATGCCCTCGGTCACCTGGGCGATGGCCTCGGACTCCTCCTCGGCGGCCTTGGCGATCTGCTGGACGGAGGTCATCACCAGACCGGCACGCTCGTTGGTGGCCTGGAGGGCGGCGGACACCTTCTGCACGATCTCGCTGCCCTCCTTGACGGACACGATGGAGCGGTCGATGAGCTCCTTGGTGGCCTTGGCTGCCTCATCGGACTTGGCGGACAGGTTGCGCACCTCGTCGGCCACCACGGCGAAACCCTTGCCGGCGGATCCGGCCCGGGCGGCCTCCACGGCGGCGTTCAGGGCCAGGATGTTGGTCTGGAAGGCGATGTTCTCGATGGTGGCGATGATCTTGCCGATCTCGGAGGAGGAATCGGAGATCTTGGCCATGGCCTCCACCATCTGCTGCATGTAGTCGGAGCTCTCGTTCAAGCAGCCGCTGGCGTCGGTGGCGTGAGACATGGCCTGCTCGCTGCTCTGGGCGTTCTGGCGGGAGTTGTTGGCGATCTCGGCGATGGTGGCGGACAGCTCCTCCACGGCGCTGGCCTGCTCGGTGGCGCCCTGGGCCAGGGACTGGGCGCCGGTGGACACCTGCTCGGCGCCGGCGGACACCTGCTCGGCGCTCTGGTTGATCTGAGACAGGGCGTCGGTCAGACTGCCGTTGATGGCCCGGACGGAGGTGAGGATGCTGCTCAGCGCGCCCACATACATCTTCTCGTCCTTGGTGCGCACGTCGAAGTTGCCGTTGCCCATCTCCTCCAGCAGGTGGCAGGTATCGCCGATACACTCGCTGAGCACGTTCTGGCTGGTGCGCAGGGCATCGCACATATCGCCCAGCTCACTGGTGCTGTGGTAGTCCACGGGAATGTCCAGCTTGCCCTCGCTGAAGCCGGAGAGGGCCACATGGACCTGCTCGGCGGGCACCACGATGCTCCTAATGATGATCAGGGCGATGCGAAGCACGGCGATGGTGGCGATGACCATGGCGGCCAGAATGACGCCTATGGCGATATTGGAGGTGAGCTCCTGGCTGGCGATGATCTTGTCCTGCTCGATCTGGAGCTTGCTGGCCAGATTATCACCGGCCTCGGCGGCGTCCTTCAGCTTGGGAGAGCAGGAGGCGGCGATCATCCCGGCGGCCTCCGTGCGGCTCTCGGCGGTATTCTTCCGGGCCACGCTGACGATATTCTGGGCTTCCGACTCCCAATCCTTGACCGTGTTGACAAAGGCGTTCAGCTCGGTCTTATCGCTCAAGGGGTAGGTGGCGTCCAGATCGTTAAGGCGCTGGGACAGCTCGTTCACCTTCTGGGTCGCGGTGTCCAGGTTGGACAGATCGCCGCCCAGCACCGCGTCCCGCAGGCCCCGCGCGGCGATGTTGTAGTCGATGCGGCACTCGGAGACGATGTCGTTGGCGCCCACGTATTTGTCGATGATATCCATATACTGGTTCTTCTGGATGGTCATCAAGACGATAGAGGCGATGATGATAGCCAGGGATACGATGATCGTGACCCCGAATCCCAGGATCAGGCTCTTCTTGATCTTCATGTTTTTGATCATGGACTTTTTCCTCCTAATTTTCTTGACTGTGGACTTTAGGAACCTCTGAACAAATGCGTCTGCGGCGCTTTGCGGATCTTTTTCACCACAACTTCGTTGTGATCTCTTGAAATAAACACAATTATTTCTGCGAGATCCCGCCTCGTTGCGGCGAAAGATCTCTCGCAAATCGCTCTTGCCGATCTATTCAGAGGTCCCTTTATATGAAATCGGTCCTGAGCTTGGTGAAGGCCAGGGGCTTCCTGTCCCTCTCCAGCACATCGCCGTATTTTCCCTTTTCCTCGTCCTGAGTGACTTTGCCTCCCGTCATGGTGATCACCCGGCGGCGGAGGATGTTCACATACTGGCTGTCATGGGTGGCCATGACGACGGTGGTGCCCCTGCGGTTCACGTCGTTGAGCAGGTGCAGGGTGTCCCAGATGCAGTCGTCGTCCAGGTTGGCGGTGATCTCGTCCAGGATCAGGATGGGCGGGCTCCCGATCAGCGCCCGGGCCAGCTCCACCCGGCGGCACTCGCCGATGGACAGCTCCACGGGGTACTTCTTCTCCACGCCCTTCATCCCCACCAGGCCCAGCACCTTCTTGATCCGGATGTCCATCACCCGCTGGCTCTCCCGGCCGTTGGCGATCCGGGTGGCCAGGGCCAGGTTCTCCTCGATGGTCTTTTTCCGGATGAGGGTGGGATCCTGCCAGATCTTGCCGAACATCACCGAGGCCCGGTTCCGGCTGAGCAGCAGCGCCCGGTTCAGGTCCCGATCCCCCAGCATCACCTTGCCCTGGCTGGGCTTGACCTCGCCGGTGATCAGGCGCAGCAGGGTGCTCTTGCCCGCGCCGCTCCCTCCCACCAGAAAGACGAACTCCCCCTGGCGGATGGTCAGCTCCACGTCCTGCACCCCCATGATCTGGTGGACGGGGCCCTTGCGCCGCCGTTTCGGCTTATAGAATTTTGAAACATGGTCCAAATGTATGGTGGGCATAGACATCTCCTGGCTCTGCGGACGGATCGGACAGGTCCAAATTTCTTTCCATTGAAAACGGCGTTTTTTCTGTTATAATAGAGGTCGAGTCTGGACACAAGGAGGTGAGCAGGTGAAGCCGAGCAAAGGCCGCGGCCGTCTGGCGCGCAACATCATATTGGCCGCACTGCTGGCGGTGCTGTGCATCGGCGGGGTGGAACTGGCCGCCTGCCGCTACTTCGCCCCGGACACCTACGAGCGCATCGTGGCCCCGGTCCGGTATGCCGCCGGGGTGGCGGCGGACGCGGGCATGGCCGCGCTGGATGCCGCCGGGCGCTTCTGCGTAGAGGTGGCCGACGCCGCCATGGATACCACCGCGGCCGCGCTTGACTGGAGCGGCCGCCAGATCGCCGCCCTGGGCCGCCAGGCCGCCGCGGTCTGGGAGGACCTCACCAGCGGCCCGCCGGAGATCGTCCTGGAGCTGGACGAGCCGCCCGCCTCCCAGCCCCCTGCCACCGATCCCCCCGTCACCCAGGTGATGGAGGCGGACGGCAAGCAGCTGCTCACCGGCGGGCTGCGGGACGTGGTCTACTACTGCCAGTCCGACGAGGAGTGGGCCAGCCAGCTCTACGGCACCGACCCCATCGGGCCCTATGGCTGCGGCCCCACCGCCATGGCCATGGCGGTGGCCAGCATGACCGGCGCCGACACCGACCCGGCCAAGATGGCCGCCTGGGCGGCGGAGCACGGCTACTGGGCCCGCCGGAGCGGCTCCTACCACTCCATCGTCATGGGCACCGCCCGGAGCTTTGGCCTGGAGGCCCAGCCGATCGTCCAGCGCACGCCGGAGGAGCTGCGCCACATCCTCAGCTCCGGTGGGATGGTGGTGGCCCTCATGGGGCGGGGCCACTTCACCGACGGCGGCCACTTCA
Source organism: uncultured Oscillospiraceae bacterium (assembly GCA_910588495.1). Lineage (GTDB taxonomy): Bacteria > Bacillota > Clostridia > Oscillospirales > Oscillospiraceae > Enterenecus. The sequence continues at coordinate 49,087 of CAJUPU010000003.1, forward strand.
TCCTCCTGCGGGGGACCACCCTCACCGGGGAGATCCTGGTGGCCGACCCCAACAGCCTGGAGCGGAGCCTGGAGAGCTGGGATCCCCAGCTGATCCTGGATGAGCTGTCCTCCGCCCGGGACAACGGCGCGCCTTTGTGGGCCATCTACCAGCCCAATACATAGCGGCTCTTCTCCGTGGAATATCGGCCCGGTGGATCACCGGGCCGATATTTTTTTGTTCCAACGCTTATCGATAAGCCGAATCTTCCCGGGCCAGCCGGCGGTTCAGCATCCGGTCCAGCTCTACGATCTGCTTGAGCCGGCGGTTGTTGGAGCCCACCTGCTCGCACAGCATCACCTGGGGGCGCTGTGCCGGGTCGGCCGGAGGGCCTCCGTTGAGCATGGCGGCCAGCGCCGCCGCGGCCTCGTGGTCTGGAAGCAGCTCCAGCTGGTCCCGCAAGGCCTGGTCGGCGTCCTGGAGCTTGCCCAGGGGCTCCTCCCGCATGGCGATGAGCATCTGGGTGCTCACCTGGTCGTTTCGGTCGATGGATTCGCCCAACTGCCGGGTCAGGTCCCACAGCTCGTTGAGCAGGTTCCCGGTGCGCTTCATCTGCACCAGGGCGTCCATCACGGTCTTTTCCTCCATGATCAGCCCTCGCCGCCCTGGCCCGCGGCCTGCTGCTGGGCGGCGGCCGCCAGCTCCTGCAGGGCGGTCTTGTTGGCCTCCCGAAAGGTGTCCCGCAGCTCGCCCACCATGCCCTTCACCCGCTCCAGCTCGGTCTTGTTCCGGCCCGCCTTCACCCGGTTCAGCTCGAAGCTGAAATAGTCGTACAGGCGGTTCAGGTTCCGGCTGATGGGGTACTGCATATCCAGGGTGTCGTCCAGGTAGCGGACGATGTCCAGGCAGCGGTCCACGCTGGCCTCGAACAGGGCGTGGTCCCCCTTGTCCAGGGCCAGCCCCGCCCGGACCATGCGCTTCACCAGCTCGTCATACAGAAGCAGGAGCAGCTCGCCGGGGGTCATCTCGTTGATGCCCTGCTCCTTATAGCCCTGATAGCCCTGGTAGCCTTTGAAATCCATTCTTGACTCCTTCTCACCCGGTATTTTGGCTTTAGTAGCCGCCCTGTCCGCCCATCAGGCCGCCCATGGCGGAGGCCTGGGAGTTCATCTCGGCGATGAGCTGTTCCAGCCGGGTGAACTGCTTGGTGTAGCGGTCGATCTGGTCGGACATCTTGTTCTCCCAGCGGCTGATCTGATTTTCGATGTTGTCGATCTGGGTCTTGAGGCTGTTGTTGTTCAGCGAGGTGGGGGCCTTGACGGAACCCGCCCGGGTGATCAGCACGCCCTTGGGCTCGCCGGTGGTCCTGACGTAGGCGTTCAGGGTGTTCTGCATGTTCTGCATCAGCCCGTCGGTGGCGGCGCCTCCCTCCTTGGTCTTGGCGAAGGCGGTCTTGACCTTGTCCGGATCGCTCTCCAGGGCGTTGCGCAGCTTATCCTCGTCCAGGCTGATGGTGGTCAGTCCGTTCTCGTAGGCGGTGCCGATGCCGATCTCCCGGAGGATCTGGCCGTCGGAGCCGCCCGGCGTGATGGTGCTGAGCAGCTTGCTGTACATGCTGGACAGGGTGGAGTCGGCGAAGAGGATGCCCTGCTTGGCCTTCTCATTGTACGCCTTGATCTCGCTCTCCGTCATGCCCTCCTCCTGCTCGGCGGTGAGGGGCTCGTAGCGCTGCTTGTTCTTCTCCGCGGGCTGGGTGGTGTAGGCGCCCTTGAGCTCGGTGATCATCTCGTTGTAATCGTCCACGAAGCTCTTGATGGCCTCCACGATGGTGTCCGCGTCGGTGGTGGACTCGAAGGTGACGGGGTCCTCCCCCTCCTTGGTCTCGAACTCGCCCTTGACGTTGACGGTGAGCCCGTCGATGTCGAAGCTGTTGCTGGTGCGGGTCAGGTCCTCGAACCGTTTGCCGTTGATGGTCACGTCCATGATGGCGTCCTGGCCTCGGGTATAGGAGGACCCGAACTCGGGCACATCGTATTCGATGGTGCTGAAGTCGTCCGGGTCGCCGTCGCCGCTGAACAGCCTGTAGTCCAGCGACTTGCCGGTCTTGCTGTCGTTCATCACCAGCTTGCCCGTCAGCTCGTCGAAGGAAGCGGTCACCCCCTCGTTCTTGAAGGCGGTCGATGTGTTCAGCTTTTCGATGACGTCCTCGATCGAGTCGTCGGCGTCGATCGCGAAGCTGGCCGTGATGTCCTTGTCTCCCAATTTGAACGCGAAGCGCTCGGTGCTGCCCTCCGCCAAGCCGAGGCCGAAGATCTCGGAGAAGTTGTCCTCGGCGGTGCGGTCATGGGAGGCGAACATATCCTTGGCCAGGCCGCCGAATTCGATCTTGCCGTTGGCGCCGGTGGCGGTGGCAGTGAACTTGAACTCGTTGGTCAGTTTGGAGTAGCTCGCCTTCACCCCCGCGTCTGGGTTGGCGTTGATGGAGTTCATCACGCTCTCCAGCGTGGTGTCCTTGGTGACCTCGATATGGGCACCGTTGACCTGGAAATCGTAGATGGGCTTGTCGCCGTCGGTGACCCGGTAACCGTCCTTATCCACCCGGTTGCCCTTGTCGTCCACATAGTACTTGGTGCCGTTGCTGTTGGTCTTTTCGATGGGCTTGGAGTCGTAGGTGAGGAAGGTGCCCTTCATCCGGTTGGCCTCGGAGAAGAGGGGGCTGTCCTCCCCCAGCAGGCTGGACAGCTTCTTGCCGGTGTTGATGAAGTTGGAGTCCCCGCTCTCGAAGCCCAGGGCCTCGATGGCGGTTCCGCCCAGGCTCAGGGTGTCGCCCTTGCTGGTGGGGGTGAAGGACAGCTTGTCGTCCTTGCGCTCGACCGTCACCTTTCCCTTGCCGAAGGCGTCGTCCAGCTCGCTTTGCAGCGCGTTCATGAACTTCTCGTTCATGCTGCCGATGGGCTCGGTGGGGCTCATCCCGGCCTTGTCGATGATGTCGCCCATATCGAAGATCTTGGTGGTGCCGTTGTAGGTGACGCCCAGCGTCTTGTCGGCCAGGTAGCCGGTGGTGGGCATCTGCTTGGTCAGGGCCATATCGTCCACCTTGAGCTCCTGATTCTCGCCGCTGTACAGGCCGAACGCGCTCCTGATGTTGCCGGAGGCGGCGCTGATGACCACCTTGTTCCCGTTGCCCAGCCCGTCGGTGAAGGTGATCTTGCCGTCCTTGGCCACCGCCTTCACCGCCTTGTCGGCGGTGGTGGTCTCCTTGAAGCCGTTCTTGGTGTAGGTGTAGGTCACGTCACTGAGCTTGTCGTTGATGGCGTTGGCCAGCTTCTCGGCGTTGTCCGCCCCCTCGTACTTGCTGATATCCTCCAGCTCGTCGAAGTTGATGGTGAAGTTGGCGCCGTTGGTGCCGCCGTACTGGAAGTTCAGCGAGCCGGACACGGTGCTCACCGTCAGGCTCTTGTGGATGCCGAACTCGTCCTGGCCGGTGATGCCCGGGATCTCGCCGCTCATCTGGCCCGCCAGGCCGGTCACGGTGTAGCTGGCGGCGCTGGCCATCTGCTTCACGGCGTTGATCTTGATGTCGCTGGTGGTCTTGCCGCTGGCGCTGATCTTGTCCTTATAGGTCCCCAGGGCTTTGGTGCTCACCGCGTTGTCGAAGAACGCGCTGCTGAGCAGGTTGGTCTTGGAGGAGAAGGAGGTGTACTTGGTGTTCAGGTTCACCGCCTTGTCGATGATGCTGCGGTAGGCCTCCTGCTGCCACTCCACCTTGGTGCGCTTCTTGATCAGGTTCTGGATCTTGATCTTGATGCCGGACACCGCGTTCTCGATCATCTGCTCGGTATCCATGCCGCTGGCCAGGCCGCTGAGCACGTTCCGGTTGCCATAGATGCTGCTGGTGTTATAATTGCTGTTGCTCAAACTGGTGATAGACGCCATATTTGACCGCTCCTTTCCTTCCAGCTCATGGGCGGGCCGCCCCGCCCCAAGCACATCCGCGGGGGAAGATCTCAAAAAAAATTTTAGAGTTTTTTCGCTGTACCTCTGTTCTTTTTTATCGACCTGTAGTATATTGAACTTAAGACTTTTCCCCAAGTTTTTGTGAATGTGAAAGGGAGGGAATCTTTCTTGACTCAGATCATCACCGTCACCAACCAAAAGGGCGGCGTGGGCAAGACCACCACCGCCTCCGCCCTGGTGTGCGGGCTCCATCAGCGCGGGGCGAGGGTCCTGGGCATCGACCTGGACCCCCAGGGCAATCTGGGCTTCACCCTGGGCCTGGAGATCGGCTCGGGCAGCACCGCCTACGACGTGTTCAAGGGCACCTGCACCATGGAGGAGGCCATCGCCTCCACCGAATACGGCGACGTGCTGCCCTCGGACATCATGCTGTCCGCCGCCGAGGTGGAGTTCACCGCCCCCCGCCGGGAGTTCATGCTCAGCGATCTGCTCACCGGGGTCCGGGACCGGTACGACTTCGTCATCATCGACACGCCGCCGGCCCTGAACATCCTCACCGTCAACGCCTACGTGACCTCCACCGGGCTCATCGTGCCCATGGAGGCGGAGGTGCTCAGCCTGGTGGGGGTCACCCAGCTCCAGGAGACCATCGAGACCGTGCGCGACGCCTTCAACCCCGATCTGAAGGTGCTGGGCATCCTCATCAACAAGTTCAACGGGCGGCTCACCCTGTCCAAAGACATCCTGGAGCTGGCCCAGGAGGTGGCCGGCCAGCTGGACAGCCAGGTGTTCCAGGCAAAGATCCACCGGGGGGTGGGCGTGGCCATGGCCCCCGCCCACGGGCAGAGCGTGCTCACCTACCAGCCCGACTCCCGCCCCGCCCAGGACTTCCAGGAGATCGTGGACGCGGTGGCGGGCAAGCGCTTCCCCCGCCCCAAGCCCACCTTCAAGCAGAAGTATATCTCTAAATTTTTCAACTGAGTAAGGAGACACCATCATGGCATCTAAGGACAAGACCAGCAAGACCGCGCGGGTGATGAACCTGCTGAGCAAGAAGCCCGACCCCGCCCTGGCGGAGGCGGAGGAGGCGGCGAACATCCCGGCCGCCCCGGCCGCGCCGGTGCCCCCCATCGTCACCTCCATGGCGCCGGACGCCGCAGTGTCGGTGCAGATCAAAAACGCCCTGGAGGACGCCCTGGAGGGCGAGCTGGGCGCGCAGCAGCCCGCCGCCCCCGCCCCGGTCCAGCCGGACCCCGACCCCGCCCCGGTCCAGGCCGCGCCGGAACCGGCGCCCGGGCCTGAGCCGGAGCCCATCCCGGTCCAGCCGGAGCCCGTCCAGGCCGCCCCCGAGCCCGAGGCGGAGGCGCCCGCTCCCGAGCCCGTCCATGAGTTCCTGGAGCCGGAGAACCCCGGCTACATCAACGTGATGCAGGTGCTGGTGGAGGAGAAGGCCCCCAAATATGTGGAGATGTTCGGCCTTTGCACCTGCAAACGGTGCATGGAGGACGTGAAGGCCTATACCCTGAACCATCTGCCCCCCAAGTACGTGGTGCTGGAGCCCAACGACCGGGTGCCCCGGCTGACGGTGTATGAGGGCAAGTTCAGCAGCGACATCACCGCCCAGCTGCTCCAGGCGTGCAAGGTGGTCATGGGGACTCCCCACCACAGCCGGACCTGAGGAAAAACCAGAAGATCTCTGGCGGATCTGAGATCCGCCAGAGATCTTTTTTGCTGTCCAGGCCGGGCTCACGCCTGGGGCTGGGGCTCGGCCTCTTCCGGTTCCTGCTGCTGGGGATAGGGGTTGGTGAGCTGCTCCCAGAGGGTGTTCACGTTCTCCATGCAGATGAAATACACGCTGGTCATCATGTTGTCGGGGATGCCCAGCTCCTCCGCCAGGGCGTTGATCTTCTCCCAGTCGGCGGACTCATAACTGAGCACCAGGTCGTAGAGCATCCCGCACCGGCCTTCGTGGTGGAGCAGGGCGTTCTTGATCTCATCGGCCACCGGCACCTCCGCCAGGATGTCCTCCAGGGGGGCGTCGATCAGGTAGTTCAGGGTGGAGAACATGCCCAGCAGATAGGCCTCCGACTTCGAGATGGGCATGTTTTTGGCGTGGTTCATCAGCTCGCTGCAGAAGTTGGCCCGCAGGAAGGAGCGCTTCAGGAACTCCTCGGACCCCGCGTCCACCTCATTCTCCGCGTTGCTGGCACTGAGCAGATAGATCCACTGCTTGAGCTGCCCCAGGCCCAGGGTCATGATGGCCTGGGTGATGGTGGTGGCCCGGTAGCGCAGGGCGAAGTAGGCGGAGTTGACCATCTTCAGCAGCCCGTAGGTCAGGCTGGCGTCGGCGGCGATGAGCTGCTCGATCTCCTCCACGTTGGGCTCGTCGCGGGTGACGGCCACCATGAGCTGGAAGAAATTGCTCTGGATGTAGGCGCTGCTGTGGGCCTTGGTGGTGAGCTTGGCGGCCACATAGGGGCCCTCCAGCCCGTCCGCTCCCAGGGCCAGCGCCCGCTGGTACTGCTTTTCCTCATGGATGTGGGTGACGATGCACTTGATGTTCATGCTGTGGGCGATCTCCACCGTGTTGCGGATGGTGATCTCCGTGGCGGTCTGGGCGTTGATCTTGATGAAGTGGATGTCGTCCAGCAGGGAGAGATACCGGGGGGTGAACTGGAAGTCGTTCACCGCGATGCGGTAGCCCTCCTTGGCGTACTGCTGCACCAGGTGCATGGACAGGGGGTGGATGATCACCGCGTCGTCGATCTGGATGACCAGATCGCTCTTGTCGAACAGCCGGGGGGTCTTTTTCATCAGCAGCATGGTGGTGAAGGTCATGAAGTTCAGCGTGCCCTTCAGCACCTTGGGGCTGTTGTCGGTGAGGAAGTTATAGATGGTGTTGGCGGCGGCAAATTCCGCGCTGGATGTGGAGCTGTCGCTGCTGAAGGCCTGGTTGGCCCCATGGTATAGGATCTCATGCCCGAAAGTGTTGCCAGCAGCGTCCCGGATGGGCTGCCGCACGATATATTTGCCGCTCATATGAAACTGCCTCCTATTACTGGTCTAGCCTTATCGGTCGCTCTGCCGCTCATGCTGCATGAGAAGATGGTCCATCACATCCACCAGATGTCCGATCTCCGGCTTGGTGAGCTGTTCGTCCGCCCCCAGGTCCCGGCCCTTCCGGCGCATCTCCTCGCTGATCAGGGACGAGAAGATGATCAGCGGGATCTGCTTGAAGCGGCTGTTGTCCTTCACCAGCTTGGTCAGGCGGTGGCCGTCCATCTGGGGCATCTCGATGTCGGTGATGATGAGGGCCACGTCCCGGGCCAGATCGCCGTTCTGGGGCAGGGCGCTCAGGGACTCCCACAGCTCCAGGCCGTTGGAGAACATGTGCAGGTTGACGTAGTTGGCCCGGCGCAGGGAGTCCTCGATCATCTTGCTGAGCAGGATGGAGTCCTCCGCCACCCAGATGGGCTTGTCGTTGCGCTCACGGGGGCCCAGCTGCTCCACCTCGGACACCTGGATGGAGGTCTCCGGGGCGATCTCGGCCACGATGCGCTCGAAGTCCAGGATGGTGACCAGCTCGCCGTCGCACTGGGCGATGCCGGTGGCCACCCCCTCCGCGCCGCCGGACACGGTCTTGTCCGGCTTCTGGATGTCGGTCCAGGAGATACGGCTGATGCGGTCCACGGTGTGCACCCGGAAGGCGATGAACATCTTGTTGAAGTTGGTGATGATGAAGATGTCCTTGGGGTCCTTGGGGCTGGCCACACCCAGGTAGCTGGGCAGGTCCACCACGGTGAGCACGGTGTCCCGGGGCTTGAAGATGCCCTCCACCGCCTGGTGGGCCATGGGCATGGGCTTCACCGGAGCGGAGATCATGATCTCCCGCACCTTGGCCACGTTGATGCCGTACAGGTTTCCGCCGATGGTGAATTTCATGATCTCGATCTCATTGGTACCGGACTCCAGCAGGATCCCCTGTTTGTTGTCTTCCATCATTTCCAACACTCCCTTTCCGCTTGCGCGGTGTCAAATGATAAGTTCTTTCCGGCCGTAGCTGCGGATACAGGCCAGGCCGCTGTTCACATCGAAGAGCAGGGTGCGGGCCACGGTGCCGCCCACATCCTCTTTGAGCAGGCGGACGCCCTCTTTTTTCAGGTTGAGCTTGACGCTCTCGATATTTCTCTGTCCGATGTTGCCCAGCGAACCGCTCCCGTCCTTGAACATCATGGCCCCGCCCGCGATCTTGGCGGTGATCCTGGACCGGCTGGCCCCCTTGGCCTCCATCTGCTTCAACGTCTCTCTGATCCCGGTATCGGCATATTTCATCGGGGTCTTTCGTCCCGCCTCCATATTCAGCGGCAGCATGATATGCACCAGGGCCCCCAGCTTGAGGGCCGGGTCGTGCAGGCAGATGCCGATGCAGGACCCCAGCGCGTAGGTGACCAACATTCCCTCCCCTTTGGCCATCTTCATGTCCGCAATACCGATCGTGATCTTGTCAGCCATCGCTCACGCCCAGCTTCCGTAATAAAGCATTGAGAGACCGGAGGTCGGGAGACATCAGCAGGCGGCAGGGAACCTGCTTGGACTCGCTCACAAAATTGCCTCCGATCGTCATGATGTAGTCGGACTGTCCGCCGTACTCCGCCATGGGCACGGCCAGGATAGCCCCTTGCATATCCACCGTGTAGGCGGGAACGGTGAGGCTCACCTCCATACCGGACAGCCCGCTCAGTGCGGTGATGAAGGTGGAGATCATGATGTTTCCCACCTCCACCAGGGCGGAGTTCTCCATCTCGGTGAGCTCGGAGTAGTCGGTGATGGTATGAGAGAGCATACTGCTCAGCACCGTGTTGACAAATTCCAGGGGCTGCACCGACAGCATGATGCCGGTCATCTGACCGCTGAGCTTCACCAGCACCCCGGCGGTGATCTCCTCCGGGCCGCCGATCCACTCGATGGCCTCGTTGTAGCCCATGATGCGCACCTCGGGCAGCGTGATGCGCACCTCCCGCCCCAGCATCTGGGACAGGGCGGTGGCGGCGTTGCCGGTGCCCATGGAACCGATCTCCCGGAGGGTGTCCAGCTCCATGGAGTTCAGCTCGTCATAGTTTTTGATCGCCATTCCATTCCCTCCTCATCATGTGCGCAGGCCGTTGATGGTGGTCTCTATCTCATCGGAGGTCTGCACCATCTTCAGGGCCAGGCCGTAGGCCCGCTGGGATTCGATGACTTTGGTGTATTCCTCGGCAAGGTCGGCGTTGGAGCCTTCCACCACGCCCTGGAGCAGCTTGCCGGTGCCGTAGATCAGGTTGCCGTTCTTGTCCACGGGCAGGTAGCGGGTGTCGTCGATCTGGGTCATGCCGTCATAGTTGATATAGTCGAAGATGCCCACGGGCAGGGGGTCGATGGAATCGCCGTCGGGCACCTCGATCAGCCCGCCCACGTCGCTGAGCACGAAGCGCCCCTCGTCGTCGCCCAGGAAATAGGTCAGCTCGGTGATGGGCTCGCCGTTCTCGTCCACCTCGCCGTTGGGCACCTCGCGGCCCGATCTGACGAAGGCGCCGTTGCGGGTGTAGGTCACCTGGCCGGTGGCCAGATCCACCAGGGCGAAGAAGCCGTCCCCCTCGATCATGTAGTCCAAAATGCGGCCAAAGTCCTCCACCGGGCCCTGGGCGTTGTTCTTGGAGGTCATGAGCAGCCGGGCGCCCACCCCCATGGGCAGGTCGTCCTCCACCCCCCGGTGGTCCTGGTAGAGCAGGGCCGTGAAGTCGGAGCGGTTGGCCTTGAAGCCCATGGTGTTCAGGTTGGCGATGTTGTCGCCGTGGATGTTCAGCCGTTTGAGCTGCTGGGAGGCGCCCACAGCGCCGATATAGAAGGATTGATTCATCTCACTTCACCTCATCCCATCCGGCCCACGTCGCTGGAGGAGTGGCCCATGACCTCGTCGTACATCTTGGTCACCGTGGCGCAGCTCTGCAGCGCCCGCTGACAGGTGAGCATCTCGGTCATCTGCTGGATCATGTCGGAGTTGGACCGCTCCAGGTACTTCCACAGCACATAGGGGGCTTCCACGGCCTGGGCGCCCTCGCCGGTGAAGAAGCCCGCGCCGTTGTGCTCCAGCTGCTCCTCCACGTTCTCGAACTCGTAGACCCCCACGGTGCCCAGATAGGCCCCGGTGTCCTTGTGGAACATGTTGCCGTTCTTGTCCACGTTCAGCTTGTCGGTGCGCAGCTGGATGCGCTGCCCCTCTGGGTCCAGCACATAGCCCATCCCCGGGAAGCACAGGTAGCCGTCGTCATCCAGGGAGAAGCTGCCCGACCGGGTGTAGCTGATCCCATCGCCCTCCAGGTCCTGGATGGCGAAGAAGCCATCCCCCATGATGGCGAAGTCCAGCGGGATATTGGTGGGCTCCGGGACGCCCTGGGACCAGTCCACATAGATGTCGCTGTTGGCCCGGATGTAGCTCTGCCGCCCGATATCGGTGTAGATCTTCTCCACGTTGCCCACCCGGCTGTACATCACATCGTCAAAGGTGCTGGCGGTGTAGCGGCTCTGCTTGAAGCCGGCGGTGGACACGTTGACCAGGTTGTTGCCCACCACGTTCAGGTTCTGCTGCTGGGTGTACATGCCCGAGGTCAGGTTATAAAAGCCCTTGAACATCTTTCATTACGCCTTCTTCCGCTTTTTGGATGATTTTTTAGGGGCCTCACTGTTCATATATGTGCCCATGTGCTCCCGCAGCTTCTGGATGGCCCGGGAATGGATCTGGGAGATGCGGGGCTCGCTCACCCCCATCACTTGGGCGATCTCCTTCATATGGAGGTTCTTCTCGTAGTAGAGGGAGAGCACGATCTGCTCGTTCTTTTGCAGCGCCGCGATGCCTGCGGCCAGGGTCTCCTGGAGCTCCTGGTCCTCCAGCACGGCCTCGGGCTGGACGGCGGGGTCCTCGCTGGACACCTCGAAGCGGTAGCCCTCCAGATCCCGGGCGTCCATCAGCGCGTCCAGCGACAGGGTGTTGGACAGCGCCACCCGGGCGGCCTCCTTCTGGTACTTGTCGGTGGGGATGCCCAGGTGCCCGGCCACCTCCTGATCGGTGGGGAACCGCCCCAGCTCGTTGGCCAGGGAGGACACCGCCGCGTCGATCTCCTTGGCCCGCTGGCGGATGTTCCGGGGCAGCCAGTCCTGCTTCCGGGCCAGGTCGATCACCATGCCCCGGATGCGCTTGGCCACATAGGTCTCGAATTTGATGCCCTTCTCCAAATCGAACTTGTCGATGGAGGACAGCAGGGTGAGGATGCCCTCGCTGACGATGTCGTCCACCTGGGCGAAGCTGCTGTACACTCCCCGGATCTGGAGGGCCGCGCTCTTGATCAGCCCCTCATACCGCAGCACCAGGGGCCATTTCAGCTCCTCGTCCCCCGTCTGCTTGTAGAGGGCCAGCAGATCCGCCGTCTCCATGGCCTCGATCTCGGCCTCGGTATAGCGCCGCTGGGCCAGGCCGGTGCTCATACGCCCACCGCCCTTCGCTGGGCCTGGGCGGCGGTCTGGTCGGCGATGTTGCCCAGCGCCTGGATCTGCACGGTGTTGGTGATCTCATTGAAGGAGAGCACATAGACGTGGGGATAGAACTGGGTGATCATCTTGCTGAAGTAGCCCCGGATCACCTGGCTGACCAGGATCACGGGGGTCTGGGACAGGTCGCCGAACTTCTTCAGGTGCTCGGCCAGCTGGGAGATGATGGACTGCATCAGCTCCGGGCCCATGGCCAGATACACGCCCTGCTCGTTGCGGGTGAGGGAGGAGATGATCTTCTTCTCCACCTCGGCGTCCAGGGTGATGACCCGCAGCTGGCCGTCCTCGCAGAAGCGCCTGGTGATGGTGCGGGCCAAGGCGCCCCGGACCTGCTCGGTGACCATGTCCAGGTCCCGCCCTTGGGCGAAGGCGTCGGCGGCGGTCTCCACGATGGTGGCCAGGTCCTTGATGGGCACGCCCTCCTGGAGGAGGTTGCGCAGCAGCTTTTCCAGCTTGGAATAGGGGATGATGGCGGGGATGGCCTCCTCCACCAGCTCGGGGGACGCCTGCTTCAGATTGTCCACCAGCCGGATGGTCTCCGCCCGGTTGAGCAGCTCGTAGGCGTGCTTCTTCACCGTCTCCGCCAGGTGGGTGAGCATGACGGACAGAGGGTCGATCACGTTGTAGCCGTAGATCTCCGCCATCTCCTTGTTCTCCGGCAGGATCCACCTGGAGGGGATGCCGTAGGCGGGCTCGATGGTCTCGATGCCGTCGATCTCCCCCAGGGGGTTGGGGGGCTCCAGCGCCAGGTAGTAGTCCACCAGGATCTCGCCCTGGGCCACCACCTCGCCCTTGATGCGGATGGCGTACTGGTTGGTGCCCAGCGCGGAGGAGTCGTGGAGGCGGATGGAGGGGATCACGAAGCCCATATCCTGGGCGTACTGCCGTCGGAAGATGACGATGCGGCTGATCAGCTTGCCGCCGTGGCTCTCGTCCACCAGGGGGATGAGGCTGTAGCCGAACTCCATCTCCACCGGCTCTACCGACAGCAGGGTGTACACGTTGTTGATATCCTTGTAGTAATCGCTCTCGCTGGGGGCGGACAGCTCCGAGGGCTCCTCGGGGGCCTGGGCCGCGGCGGCGGCCGCCTGCTGCTGCGTGGTCATCCTCCGGGTGAGGAAGTACCCGCCGCCCACCAGCACCGCGCCGCCTCCCATCAGAGGGATGGTAGGGGTGCCGGGGATGACGGACAGCAACAGCAAAATCACGCCGGTGGCGGTGAACGCCTTGGGCTGGGCGGTGAACTGGCCCGCCACGTCCATGTTCAGGCTGCCGTCGGACACCGACCGGGTGACGATCATACCGGTGGCGGTGGAGATCATCAGCGAGGGGATCTGGGACACCAGGCCGTCGCCGATGGTGAGGATGCAGATGGAGCTGAGGGCCTCCATGGGTTCCATCCCCCGGCTGAACATGCCGATGAGCAGACCGCCCACCAGGTTGATCAGGGTGATGATGATGGACATGGTGGAGTCGCCCTTGACGATCTTGGTGGCGCCGTCCATGGCGCCGTAGAAGTCGGCCTCCTTCTGGATCTTCTCCCGGCGCGTCCGGGCCTGCTGCTCGTCGATCAGGCCGGAGCTGAGGTCGGCGTCGATGGCCATCTGCTTTCCAGGCATGGCGTCCAGGGTGAAGCGGGCGGCCACCTCGGACACGCGCTCCGCGCCCTTGGTGATGACGATCAGCTGGACCAGCACGATGATGAAGAAGATCACGAAGCCCACCACGATATCGCCCTGGGTGATGAGCGCGCCGAAGTTGTTGATGACCACGCCGGGGTCGCCGGTGGTGAGGATCATCCGGGTGGAGGACACGTTCATGCCCAGCCGGAATAGCGTGGTGATGAGCAGCAGCGAGGGAAAGATGGAGAAATCCAGGGCCTCCGAGATGTTCATGGTGATCATGAGGATCATGACGGACAGCCCCAGGTTGACGATCAGCAGGATGTCCAGGATCCACGGCTTGAGCGGGATGAACAGGAACATGACCACGACCACCACAAACAGCGCTATGGCATTGTCCAAGATGCGTTTGAGCATGGCCGGTCATACACCTCCCTAGGTGGGCGCTCGCGGAGGCCCGCCGGGCCTCAAAAGGTTTCTTGTCCTTACTTGACGATCTGCTGTTTGTCGTTCAGCTTGAAGATATACACCAGCACCTTGGCCACCGGATCGTAGAGCTCCTCGGGGATGAACTGGTTCAGCTCCGCCTGGGCGTACAGCGCCCGGGCCAGCGGCACGTTCTCCACCACCGCCACTTTGTTCTCCTCGGCGATCTGGACGATGCGCAGGGCCACGGCGTCCTGGCCCTTGGCCAGCACGATGGGGGCGTCGTCCCGCCCCGGCTTGTAGCGCAGGGCCACGGCGAAGTGGGTGGGGTTACGGATGACCACGTCCGCCCCGGGCACCTGCTGCATCATGCGCTGCTGGGCCCGGCGGCGCTGGATCTCCTTGATCTTCCCCTTCACCTGGGGGTCGCCTTCCATCTGTTTGTACTCTTCCTTGACCTCCTGCTTGGTCATCATCATCTGCTTCTCGTAGTCCCACCACTGGTAGAAGAAATCCAGGGCGGCCACAGCCACGAAGGCGATGCAGATGCGCACCACCATGCCTCCCGCCACCTCCACCAGGTGGGCGACGGCGGCGGTCAGATCGGTGTACAGGTAGTTGGAGCTCTCCAGGAACATGTCCCGGATGCTCAGAAAGATGATGACCAGCAGGATGACGATCTTGATCATGTTCTTGCCGGTCTCCACCAAACTTTTCAGGGAAAACAGCCGCTTGAAGCCCTGCAGGGGACTGAGCCGGCTGAATTTCGGCTTGATGGACTCGGTGCTCACCAAAAAGCGGGTCTGGGCGAAGGTGGCCGCCACGGCGCACAAGATCGCCACCGCCACCACCGGCCCCACGGTCTTGAGGATGACCATGAGGCCCTGGATGCCCAGCTCCCCGGACTTGCTCACCGTCTCCTGGGGCGTCCCTCCGGCGGAGACGATGCACAGGGTCATGAATCCCCCCAGCTGCTCGGCGAACATGCCGGTGACCAGCCACAGGGTGGCGAAGGTGCCCAGCAGGCTGGCCACCGCCACCGCGTCCTTGCTCATGAAGACGTTGCCCTTTTTTCGTTCGTCACGCCGTTTTTTTGGTGTGGCTTTTTCTGTTTTGTTTCCCTCGGGCAACGCAGTTCCCCCCTTGAGGTCCCGTGCGGCCCGCCCCCCGGAAGGGTGGAGGAGCGGGGATGGTCGGATCGGTCCCGGGCCTCACCAAGGCGGGGCCCGCCGGGGTCACCCGGTGAGGACCAGCACGTCGTGGAGGGCGTTGAGCATGGCCAGCTCCGCCTGGAGCAGGAACTCGCTGAAGGGGACGGTGAGCACCAGCACCAGCGCCAGCCCCACGATCACCTTCAATTCGATGTTGATGGCGAACACGTTGATCTGGGGGATCACCTTCATCAGCACCCCCATGCCCACCTGGGCGATCAGCTCCGCCGCCAGCACCGGCATACACAGCTTGACGGACAGCACCGTGCACTCCACGAACAGCTCCAGCAGCAGCTGATAGGCGGGCAGGCCCACCGCCACCTGGCCGAAGGGCACGATCTGCTCCGAGGTGATGAACATCCGCAGCAGGGTGAGATGCCCCCCTCCCGCGAAGAACAGCAGGAGCATCAGCACGTTGAGGATCTGCCCGGTCACCGACATGTTGGCGGCGGACCCGGCGTCGTACATCTGGTTCATGGTCATGCCCATCTGGGTGTCGATCATGGAGCCCGCCAGCTGGGGGATATAGAAGAAAAAGTTCACCGCCATCCCCAGCAAGAAGCCGATGAAGATCTCCAGCAGCATCAGCACCATGAACTCCGCCAGCCCCGAGGGCTGGGCGGGCTGCTGGTCCGACACCGAAGTGACGAACACGGACAGCACCAGGGCCATGCCGGTGCGGAAGGCGGCGGGGATGTTGGTGCGCCCCAGGATGGGGTTGAACAGCACGAACCCGCCCACCCGGGCGGTGACGAAGAGGAACAGGGTCAGCTCCGGCCAGTCCAACATGGCGTCAGCTGGCGATCAGGGAAAATATTTCCCGGGTATAGTCCTGGAGGGTGTCCATCATCCAGCCTCCGCCGATGAGCAGCACCCCCACCACCACGATCAGCTTGAGCACGAAGGAGATGGTCTGCTCGTGGATCTGGGTGACGGCCTGGAAGATGGCCACCACCACGCCCACCAGCATGGACAGCACCAGCATGGGGCTGGCCAGCTTCAGGGCCACGCCCACCGCGTCCCGGAGAAGATCCGTCACCTGTGCGGTATCCATAGCGCGCTCCTTCCTCCTGTGATGGTATCAGTTGACTCCCTGCACCAGGGAGGAGAACAGCAGGTCCCAGCCGTTGATGGACACGAACAGCAGCAGCTTGAAGGGGGTGGAGATCATGGCCGGGGGCAGCATGATCATGCCCATGCTCATCAGGGTGGAGGACACCACGATGTCGATGAGCAGGAAGGGGATATACAGCAGCAGCCCGGTGTAGAACGCCCTTTGCAGCTCCTGGGTCATGAAAGCGGGGACGATCACCCGCAGAGACAGATCCATGGCCTCCTCGCGCAGCCCCGCATCGTCCTCAGGCACCTCCACATGGGCCAGATCACAGTACATCCGCAGGGTGTTGAGCTGGGTGTCGTGCAGCATGTACTCCTTCAAGGCGTCCGCCGAACGCTCGATGAACTCCTCTCCACCGATCTCCTGATCCCGATAGGGCTCCCATGCCTCCGTCTGGATCTTTCCGATCACCGGGTCCATGGTGATCAGGGTGAGGAACAGCGCGATGCCCACCAGCACCACGTTGGGCGGGGTCTGCTGGGTGCCCATGGCGGTGCGCAGGAAGGACATGGAGATGATGTACCGCGCGAAGCAGGTCATCATCACCAGCATGGAAGGCAGCAGGGCGATCAGCGTGGTGAGGAACAGGATCTCCAGGGTCTGGACGCTGCCGCCGTTGATATTGATCAGGCTGTCAGTGGGCATACGTCCTCACCTCGGCTTCCTTTGCTTGAGTGCGCTGCGCAGCGCCTCCCCAAAGCTGGGGGGCTGCGCCTGGCCGGGAGGCGGCGCGCACAGGGCCTGGGCCTCCTCCGCCGTCAGCTCCGCCACCAGGGATACCCCCGACGGGGCCGTGCCCAGCAGGAGATAGCGCTCCCCCGCCTGGACCAGCACCAGGGCCTGGTCCCGCCCCAGGGGCAGCCGGGCCAGCGCCTTGAGCCGGGCGTTCCCGCTGCCCAGACCGGGGAGGGCGCCCCCCCGGCCCGCCACATACTTGGTGAACAGGTAGGCCAGCGCCGCGATGGCCAGCACACACACCAACAGCCAGATCAGCGCCAGGATATCATCCAGCAGCGTGGCGGCCAGGGCCAGGGTGGGAGCGCCGGCGGTCGATCTCATCAGGGCGCGCCCAGGATGGAGGTGACGGTCTTGAGCACCCGGTCGGGCTTGAAGGGCTTGACGATGAAGTCCTTGGCGCCGGAGCGCACGGCGTCCATGACCATGGACTCCTGGCCCATGGCGGAGCACATGACCACGTTAGCGCTGCCGTCCTTGGCACGGATGGCCTTCAGGGCCTCCAGACCGTCCATATTGGGCATGGTGATGTCCATGATGACCAGGTCCGGCCCGATCTCGCTGAACTTCTCCACGGCGTCGGCGCCGTCCACAGCCTCGAACAGTTCGGTATAGCCGTTCTTGCTCAGGGTATCCATGATCATCTTGCGCATGAAAGCGGCGTCGTCCACTAGCAGAATCTTCTTAGACATGATCGATCCATCCTTTTCCATTTATGTTGTGTGGCCCCAGGCATCGCCGGGGCGGGATCTATGAGGTCAGCCCTGAGGCAGTCCTTACTTGTGGTTGGTGGCCAGCATCTCGATGCCGGGGGTCTGGACGATCTCGGTGATACGCACGCCGAAATTGTCCTCGATCACCACCACCTCGCCCCGGGCGATGCACTTGCCGTTGACGAACAGGTCCACCTGATCGCCCGCCAGCTTGTCGAGCACCACCAGGGAGCCCTTGGCGAACTCCAGGATGTCCTGCACCTTCCGCCGGGCCCGCCCGATCTCCACCGTCACCTGGAGGGGCACCTCCATGATCAGGTCCAGGTTCTGGGCCTGTTCCTTGCCCAGCCGCTCCATGGGGTCCATCTCCTCCATGCGCACCGGCTTGGTGGCGATGACCTTGGGCTCGGCCGCCTTCTGGACGGCAGCCTCCGGCTGCTGGGGGAGATAGGGATACGGGTAGGGCGGATAATACATGGGGGGATAGCCCATGTAGCCGCCCTGCATCTGGCCGTCCGCCCCGGGCATGGGATAGGGGGGATAGGGCGGCATCTGCCCGGGCTGGCCCGCCGGGACGGCGGGGGGCGCGGGCTGCTGGGGCGCCTGTGCCGCGGGAGCGGGGGCAGGCGCGGGGGCCGGGGCAGGCGCGGGGGCCGGGGCAGGCGCGGGGGCCGGGGCAGGCGCGGGGGCCGGGGCAGGGGCAGGCTGAGGCGCGGGGGGCGGGGCGGGCTCGCTGTTCATCCCGGCCAGCATGGCCTCGATCTCCGCCTGGCTCATCTTGTGGTTGTCTCCCGAGGGCTCGGGCTCGGGGGCGGGAGCCGGGGCGGGCTCGCCGCTCATCCCTGCCAGCATGGCCTCGATCTCCGCCTGGCTCATCTTATGGTTGTCCCCTGCGGGCTCGGGCTCCGGCGCGGCGGCCGGGGCTCCGCCCGCCAGCATGGCCTCGATCTCCTCCTGAGACATCTTGTGCTCGCCGCCGGACGGCTGGGCCGCGGGGGCGGGGGCCGGAGCCGGGGCGGGCTCTGCGGCAGGGGCGGCGGCGCCTCCGGTCACCTCGCCCTCCAGACCCAGGCTCTTGAGCAGCTCCTTGGCCAGCGAGACCGACATCACATTCATGAACTCGCTCTCCAGCGCGTTCTCGATGCGCAGGAAGAAACGGACCACCACGATCTGGTCCGCCCCTTGGGGCAGGTGGTCCCGTTTGAACTGTTCCAGATTGTCCAGCTCAAAGGACTGGGGGGTGGAGATATCCACCCGGAAGCCCAAAAAGTCGGACATGGCGGTGGCCGCGGACCCCATCATCTGGTTCATGACCTCGCACACGCAGCTGATGGTCAGCTCGTTGAGCTCGAATTCCTCATCAGGGGTCTCCATCCCCATGAGGATATCCACGATGATCTTGATGTCGCTGCGCTTGAGCAGCATGATATTGCTGCCCTCCAGCCCCTCGACATACTTGATCTCCACGCCGATGGCCGGCTCCAGGTTGCCCAGGGAGAAATCCTTCACATCCACCACGGACACCGTGGGCGTGGTGATATCCACCCGGTGGTCCAGCATGTTCGACACTGCGGTGGCCGAGGAGCCCAGGCTGATATTCATCATCTCGCCCAAGGCGTCGATCGCCATTGGGCTGAACATTTCCTTCTCCATCGCTTACTCGCTCCTTTGCTCGGCCGAATAGCAGACTTCGTCTATCTTGATGGCCATGTTTTTCTTGTGGGTGCCCATACGCCCGGTGAACCACTGGTAGCCGCCGATCTCCAGGAACACCGGAGCGTCCTTCGACCGGCCCAGGTCCACCACGTCGCCCACGCTGAGATGGTAGATATCGCTGAGGGAGAGCTGGGTGTCGCCAAGCTCGGCGATGATCTCCAAAGTGGAGTCCCGCAGCTTGTCGAAGATCTCCTCCGAGTTGTCCTCGCTGGTGACCTTCCGGCCCATGGTCTCCCGGTTGACCTCGCCGAACACGCTCATGAGCACGTTGCCCGGGAGCACCACGCTCATCCGGCCCTCGCTGCCTCCGAAGTTGAGCCGCATGTCCACCAGCACCACCGTCTCGTCCAGATTGAGCAGCTGGACCAGGGTGGGGTTGACCTGGGTGCGGTTATACTCGAAGGAGATGGGCAGGTAGTTCTCCCAGCTGCTGCCCATGAGGGTGATGATATCCTTGATGAGCAGCTCGTACAGCTGCAGCTCCAGGTCGGTATAGGCGTAGCCCATGGGGACCTCGTGCTGGCCCTCCTCCTCGCTGCCCATCATCCGGTCCATCATCCCCAGCGCCGTGGAGGTGGACAGATAGACCATCACCGGGTCCTCCGCCAGCATGTCCTCGCCGCCCTCCTCCCGGGGGTGGATGGTCACATCCACCATGGCCAGCACATCGCCCTCCGTGAGCGCATTGTTGAACTCATAGAACTTCTGTTCCTCGATGCTCTCCACCGTGATCTCGCAGTTGGTACGCAGCTGAGCATTGAGCCGGGAGCTGATGACCCGGGTATAGTTCTCAAAGATGCCGTTGAGCATCTTGATGCGGTCTTTGGTGAACTTACGGGGGGTGGTGAAGTCGTACTTGCGGTATTTCTTCTCCGGCTGTTTTTCCTCCGTCTTCGCCTCGTCGCCGCCGCTGCGCATGGAGTTGAGCAGCGCGTCGATCTGACTTTGTGACAATACCTCAGCCATCGAATCACCTCACCTTATCTGCATCATCGTCGTTCTCACGGGGCCGGGGTCTGACTCACGCCCAGGTCCTCGTCGGACTGGGTGATATACTTCTGGATCAGATTGGTCATCTCCTCGGCGTCCAGATCCACGCCGGAGATGATCATCTCCACCCGGCGGTTGGGGCCGCGGCTCTCCGCTGTCTTGTTGCTGGAGATGGGCCGCCACTGGCCATAGCTCTCGGGGATCATCCGGGCGGGGTGGATCGAGCTGTTGTTCTGCAGGAACAGCACCACCTCGATGGCCCGGTTGGCCGCCAGGCGGTAGTCCCCCTGGGGCTCGTTGGCCTGGTTGGCCCGGGCCTGGGCGGTGTGGCCCTGGACCCGGATCTCCTCGATCACGTCCTTGGCGCCGTCCAGCAGGCCGCAGATCTTGCCCAGCACCTCCTGCCCGCCGGGCTGGAGCACCGAGCTGTCCGGCAGGAAGAACACCGAGTCGCTGAAGTGGATGTACACCTTGCCTCCGGCGTAGTCCACCTGGATGGTGCTGGCCATCCCCTCCTCGGCCACCATCTGGCTGATGGCCTCGGCCAGCTCCTCCATCATGGTGTCGATGTCCTCCTGAGTCAGCTCGTTGGGGTCGGGCTGGTCCATGCCAGGATATTGATCGCCAATCTCCGGGTCCGCGTAAGGACCGCCCACGCCGCTGGGGTCGGTGGCGGTGGGGATGGCCTTGGGGTTGAAGCTCTGGACAATGGCCTTGAATTTTTCCTCGCTGATGGTGGACATGGAATACAGCAGCACGAAAAAGCACAGCAGCAGCGTGACCATATCGCCGTAGGTATCCATCCAGTTGGCGCCGCCGCCACCGCCTTTTTTCTTTTTCACGACGTTCTCAACTCCTCACATACTGTGTCGAAACGCTCGTTCCCGATCCTTACTCGCCGCCGCCGGACTTGGCGCTGGCCTCCCGCTGTCCCTGGGGGATGTAGGTCAGCAGCTTTTCCCGCAGTGCCTTGGGGTTCTCGCCGGACTGGATGGACATGATGCCCTCCACGATGATCTGCTTGCACAGCACTTCCTCCCCGTCCCGGATGCGCAGGTTGCCGGCGATGGGGCCGAAGATCATGTGGGCCAGGATACAGCCGTACAGCGTGGTCACCAGGGCGGTGGCCATGCTGCCGCCCAGATCGCCGCCTCCGCTGGTCACGTCCATGGAGCGCAGCATGTTGATCAGGCCCACCAGCGTGCCCACCATGCCGAAGGCCGGGGCCACGGCGGACGCCTTGTCGTACAGCCCCGCCGCGTCCTCGTGGCGGCCGGACATGCACTCGATGTCGTTCTCCAGGATGGCGCGGACCTTGTCCGGGTCGTTGGCGTCCACGATCAGCATGATCGCCTGCTTGAAGAAGGGGTCGGACTGCTCGTTGGCCTTGCCCTCCAGGGCCAGCAGGCCGTTCTTACGGGCGGTCTGGGCCAGGTCCACCAGCTGCTCGATGTAGTTCATGGGGTCGAACTTCCCGGTGTTCAGGATCACCCCGAAGTGCTTGGGGATGGACCCCAGGGTAGACGGCGGGAAGCTGGCCACCACGATGGCAAAGGTACAGCCGATGACGATGAAGATACTGGCCGCGTCGAAGAAGTTCCACAGGTTGCCGATTTCAATGGTGATGAGGTCGGCGCCCTCCGGGGCGTTGGGGCCGATATTGATGCCCATGATACAGCCCAGGAAAAAGACCACGATCGCGGCCACCAGGCCGATGATGTATGTGATATTCATTTACAGCACTACCTCCAAAACCGGGCGGGGCGGTGGGCCCGGACGCCTGTTTCTTTTTACCGCTTATCGACGATGGAGATCTCCCGGTGGATGTCCATCACCTTGGCGTTGTATTTGGCTATCTTATCGATGATCTCCTCCGTGCTCTCACGGACGAGGTAGAAGTCGTGGTTCATCATGACGATCTTGGACTCGGGGATGCTCTCGATATACTCGATCTGCAGGTGGTTGACCAGGAATTTCTCGTGGTTGCGCTTTGTCAAAACGATCATGGTGTAAACCTCCTTTTGCCTATCCATAGGACTACAGGGGGATAGCCCGGGGAGAGATCGGCTCTCCCCGGGCCGGTTCAGCGTCTGTTTAGCGCTTCATGTTGACCAGTTCCTCCAGCATGGAGTCGGTCACGGTGATGATTCGGGTGTTGGCCTGATAGCCGCGCTGGGTGAGGATCATCTGGGAGATCTCCTGGGCCAGGTCGGTCTTGGACATCTCCAGGCCGTTCTGGAGCACCCGGGTCTTGCCGCCGGTGCGCAGGCGGCACACGTCGGCGATGTCGGCGGCGGGATCGTTGCCGTTGCCGCCGCCCGGGGTGTTCGCGTCCTGGCGCAGGGACTGGTTCATATAGCTCACCTTCGTGCCCCAGATGCTCTCGCCCGCGCCGCCCAGCAGGGAGATGGACAGGCCGCCGGAGCCCTCGCCCGCCTGGTAGTAGTTGTCGCCCAGGTTGGTGACGCCGTTGGGGTTGCGCACCTGGCCCACGGCGATGATGCCGATGGTCACCAGCTCGCCGGTGTCCTCGCAGGTGCCGGTGATCACGCCGGTGTTCTTGTCGATGGTGATGCCCTTGAAGCTGGCCTTGGGATAGGGCTCGATCACCTTCTGGGTGGCGTTGCCGCCGGTGACCTCCACCTCATGCCCCGCGTCGCCCAGGTAGCCGTCGGGAAGGCCGGTCTCGTCCTTTTTCGTGCTGGGCCAGACCAGCTCCACGGTGGTCTCGCCGTCCTTAGTGGTCCGGTTGACGCCGGGGTAGCGGATGGGCACCAGCTGGTCGCTGAAGATGGGTTCGCCGGTATCCTCGTCGTAGCCGGTGCACTGGAAGCCGTAGACGCACATGCCGTCGTCCTCTTTGGCCAGGTAGCCGTCGGCACCGAAGGTGAAGTCGCCCACCCGGGTCAGGGTCATGCCGTTGAGCACGCTCTGGTCGCCGCCGGTGCCGTCGAACTGCTGGGCGGTGGTCTTGTCGCCCAGCACGAAGAAGCCCGCGCCGTCCAGCATCAGGTCGGTGGCCATGCCGGTGACGGCGTAGTTGCCCGTGCTCATGTCGATGCCTACGCTGCCCATGGTGGCGCCGTAGCCGATCTGGGAGGGGTTGGCGCCGCCCAGCACGGTGGTGCCGTCGGAGCCGCCGCTCAGGGTGGTGTACAGGGAGGTCTTGAACACGGAGCGGGCGGCTTTATAGCCGTAGGTGTTCACGTTCGCCACGTTGTTGCCGATGACGTTCAGGTTCTGCATGTGAGTGCGCAGGCCAGCGATGGCCGCATACATTGCACCAGTCATGGTTAGATGATAGCTCCTTTCGGTTTGGCGCCGTCCGGCCCGCGTCGATCGGACGCGGGCCGAAGGCATCCGAAGATCGGTCCTGCCTTTGCCCTAATTTGATATTGTATTACAGGAACACGGCGCCGTCAATATTGGTGAAGATATTTTCCTTCATTTCCTCTTGGGTGATGGCTGTGATGACCTTGGCGCTGGGCACGTTGATGATGAAGGCTTTCTCGGTGTCCATGGCCAGGATGTTGGTGGCCCCTTTGGCCTGTGCCCGGATGACGCTGCCCGCCAGCTGGTCCATCAAGTCCGGCGTGACCTCGATCCCCCGCTCCTGCGCCCGGCTGATGGCGTGCTTGGAGAACGCCACGCCCTGGGCGGGCTGTTCGTTCTTGGCCAGCTCCTGCTGGAGCATGGCGCCGAAGCCGCCTCCCGCCTGCGAACGCTGTGGTATCCGGGCCTGCGGCGCTTCCCTGCGCTGGACTCCTGATACGCGCTGGATCATTTCATGTCACCTCTGCTCTTCGTCACCCCTCGGCGGGCTTGTTGCCGTCCTCGCCGGGATCGGTGGGGTTATTGTCGCCCTCGCCGGGTTCCACGGGATCGGTGGGCTTGTTCTCCCCCTCGCCGGGATCCACGGGGCCGGGCTTGTTATCGCCCTCGCCGGAGCCGTCCACCGGAGGGGTATCGCCGCCCTCGTCGGGCTTCTTGTCGGGCTCCTCCGGCTCGGGCAGGCGTCCCACGGCCATGATCTGGTTCAGGGCATAGGTCTTGCCGTCGCTGCCGAAGATGACCTGCTGGCCGTTGTACAAGCCGGTGCCGATGACAGTGATCACCCGCTCCTCCAGCTCGTTGTCGTTGACGATGCCGATGGTGACTTCTTTGCCCACCAGGGAGCTGGCGTAGGTCATGATGTTGGTCTCGGTCATGTTGGTGATGGCGGTGACCATCTGCATCTGGACCATCTGGTTCATCATCTCGCTGGTGTCCATGCTGT
Source organism: uncultured Oscillospiraceae bacterium (assembly GCA_910588495.1). Classification (GTDB taxonomy): domain Bacteria; phylum Bacillota; class Clostridia; order Oscillospirales; family Oscillospiraceae; genus Enterenecus. The sequence goes on from CAJUPU010000003.1 coordinate 73,410, forward strand.
CGTCCAGGGTCTGGCTCTGGAGCTGCACGATCATCAGCTTGAGGAAGTCGGTCATGTCCAGCTCGGTGTTGCCCGGCCGGCTGGTGCTGTTCTGGGCCCAGTTGCCCGCGCCCGTCGCTCTGTTCAAACTGGATACGTCCATGGCGAACTCATTTGCCATACTATGTCGCTCCTTTCCGTTCAGATCCCGCCCTCGTCGGGGATGAGGCCCAGCCGCAGCTGCTGCATGAAGTCCTCGGGGGTGGTGTGCTCGCGCTGCTGGCGGCGGCGGTCCTGCCCGTCCTGGGCGCTGCCGTTGTGGCCGTCGTAGCTGTGCTGCTGGTTCTGATCCTGCTGGCTCTCCTGCTGGCGCTGGACGCTGACCTCCACGCTCTGCTCGGTGCGGCCGTTGAGCATCCCCTGAAGGTCGCCCGCGTGGCGCTCCAGAAGGCTGCGGGTGTCGGCGCTGCTGGCGCTGAGGGCCACGCGCAAAACGCCTTCGGCGCTGCGGCTGATCTCCACCGTCACCTCGCCCAGGTTCTCCGGGGTGAGCTGGATGCGCACCACCGACTCGCCCTTTTGCAGGGCCTGGGCCAGCTGGGCGTCGATCTGCTGGATGGGATCGGCCTGCTCCATCTCGGGGGCCTCGCCCACCTTGATGGGGGCCGCCTTCACGTCGTGGAAGATCTGCCGGGGGCCCTGGTCCACATCGATCAGCTCCACCTGGGTGTCGTCGTCGGTGTCCTGGGGCTTGGCCTCTTCCACCGCCTGCTCCATCGCCTTGCCGGCCTGACGGCCCACGGCCTTCTCCAAGAGCTGGGCGGGGCTGTGCTCCACGGTGGGGTCGGTGGCCTCCAGCAGGGCGTCGGCCTCGGGGTCGGACACGTCGATCGTCTGGCCCATGCCCTCCAGCAGTCCCTGGAGCTCCTGGGCCTGATCCTCGTCCAGACCGGCGACGGGGATGAACTGCACGTCGGCGCCCTTCCAGGCGATCACGTACTCCCCGGGCTCGTAGGTCTGTCCGTCCAGGGTCATTGCGGCGATGCTGGGCTGGGTGATCACGTAGCCCTGTTCCGCCAGCTTCTTCACCTGCTCCAGGGGATCCTCCTCAACGGGGGCCTCCTCCTTGCCGGCGGCGGCGTCGGTCTTGGGCTTCTGCTCCACAGGGGCGTCGCTCTTGGCGGGCTGGGACTTCTGGTCCAGCAGCTTCTGGAAGTCGCTGGCGGCCTTGTCTCCGCCCTTGCCCGCCTTGAGCGCCATGCCCTGGGCGGCCATGGTCTGGAACATCGCCATGACCATGTTTGTCTGTTCCATTTTTCTTACACCTCCTTCGATGAGATATCTATTTCCAAACGGCGGGAACACGCCGGATTGGACGTTACGCTCCGATGCTCGCCCGGGCCCGGGCGGAGCTGACGAACTCGTCGATCAGCACCTCCTCGCCCTTGGCCACTTCCTTGTTGTAGAGGTCCAGCTTCTTCTCCCTCAGCTTCTCGATGGAGGAGGTGTCGATCTTGGCGTCCACCACCTCCTGGCGCTTCTTCTCCTCTTTCCTGCGTAGCTCCTCCAGCCGGTCGGTCTCCCGCTGGATGTCCCGCTCCAGCACCCGAAGGCCGTTTTGGTAGACCATGGCGTCGGTGATGGTGATGCCCTGCTCCTTTTTCTGGCGGTATTCCCCGTCGCAGTCCCGGTAGTCCTGCCAGGCCCGCTCCAGCACCGCCTCCTGCTCCCGGACCTGAGCCAGGATCGCGGCGTGCTCGCCCTGAAGGGACTCCAGCACCTGCTGCTTGTAAGAGAGCACCGAATCCAGGGAGAATTTGAACTTCTTCATCTATCTCTACGCTCCTTGGCGTTTTTATTGGAGTATCTTGGCCATCTCGGCCACGCACTGATCGTAGGAGAACGCCTCGTTCACGTCCTGGGTGAGGAAGTCGTTCACCGCGTCGATCTTGGACATGGCGAAGTCCAGCTTCCGGTTGGTGCCCGGCTTGTAGGCCCCGATGGCCACCAGGTCCGCGTTCTTCTCATAGACGCTCATGATATCTCGTATGCGGGAGGCCAGCTGTCTGTGCTCCGGGGGGACGATCTCCACCATCAGACGGGAGATGCTGGCGCTCACGTCGATGGCGGGATAGTGGTTGGAATTGGCCAGCTGGCGGGAGAGGACGATGTGTCCGTCCAAAATTCCCCGCACCGTGTCCGCGATGGGCTCGTTGGTGTCGTCGCCCTCCACCAGCACGGTGTACACCCCGGTGATGGAGCCCCGGGGAAAATTGCCGCTGCGCTCCAGCAGCTTGGGCATCTCCGCGTACATGGAGGGGGTGTAGCCCCGGCTCACCGGCGGCTCGCCGATGGCCAGGCCGATCTCCCGCTGGGCCATGGCGAAGCGGGTGAGGGAATCCATCATCAGCAGCACGTCGTAGCCCTGGTCCCGGAAATATTCCGCGATCCCGGTGGCCACGCTGGGGCAGCGCATACGCAGCATGGCTGGCTGGTCGGAGGTGGCCACCACCAGGATGGACCGCTTCATGCCCTCGGGGCCCAGGTCCTTCTCCACGAACTCCAGCACCTCTCGTCCGCGCTCGCCCACCAGGGCGATCACGTTGATGTCGGCGGTGACGTTCTTGGCGATCATGCCCATCAGCGTGGACTTGCCCACGCCGGACCCGGCGAATATGCCGATACGCTGGCCCTTGCCGATGGTGATCATGCCGTCGATGGCCTTCACCCCGAACTGGATCCGCTCCCGGATGGGGGGGCGCTGGAGGGGGTTTATGTATCCGCCGCCCACGCAGTAGGAGGTCCCTCCCTCGAAGGGGCCCTTGCCGTCGATGGGCTGGCCCAGGGCGTTGATGATGCGCCCCCGGAGGAACTCCCCCACCTGGAGGGTGAGCTGCCGCCCGGTGTTGCGCACGAAATTGCCCGCCGAGATGCCGCTCATGTCCGAGTAGGGCATGAGCAGGATGCGGTCGTTCTTGAAGCCCACCACCTCGGCGGTGACCTGCCCGCCGGAGTCGCCGTTGTAGATCCGGCAGATGTCGCCCACGGCGGCCCGGCCGCCGCTGGCCTCGATGGACATGCCCACGATGTTCTCGATCTTGCCCGTCAGGCTGTAGGGCTCCGCGTTATAGACCTGGCGGGTCATCTGTTGAAATACGGAAGGCATAGTCTGCTTCACTCCACCGGCCTTGTGTGTGACGGCCCCGTTCCCGGCCTGGGAGAAGAGGGACCGCTGGATCTCAATGGAACAGGTTCATGCCCGACGCGCTGTTGGCGGTGTCCATCAGGATGGTCCGCAGGTTGTCCAGCTGGGTGGACGCGCTGGCGTCCACGATCTCGTCGGGCATCTCGATGATGCAGGTGCCCGACTCATCGTCGGACATGGGGATGATGCGCACCCGGTCGGACAGGGCCGACAGGGCGGCGGACAGCGACGCGGGGATCTGGGTGAGCCGCTTGGCGTCGCACTCGGATATATATATGTGGACCCATTCCTTTTTCTTCCGCTTGTCGATGGCGGTCTGGATCATCCGGCTGATCACGTCGGCGCTGCTCTTCAGGCTGACGCACACCACTTTCTCCGCCACCGCCAGGGCCAGGTCCCGCAGCTCGTCCACGCTCTGGTCCATCCGCCGGTCCAGGGCCACCCCCGCCTGCTCCATGAAGCGGTGGACCTCCTCCTCCTGGCGCTGGGCCTGCTCCTCCCGGAGGGCCTTGGACTCCTGGGCGGCCTGGGCCATCCCGGCCACATAGCCCTCCTGGTAGCCCTCCTCCCGGGCCTTGGCAAAGACGCTCTGGGCCTCCCGGTCCGCGTCGGCCCGGGCCTCCTGGATCAGCCGCTCCGCGTCCCGCCGGGCGTCGGCCAGGATGGCCTCCGCCTGGATCTGGGCGAAGCTGACCGGGTTCTCCTCGGGCTCAGGCTCCGGCTCCGGTTCGGGCTCCGGTTCCGGCTGGGGCTCAGGCTCATCGGTCACCAGCACATCGAAGCCGCCGGCCCCTTCCTCCCCATCCCCCTCCGGCTCCTCGTCGAACTCGGGGAACAGGTCTGGGTCAAGGGCGGGGGCCTCCTCCTCGGGCGCCGGCTCCGGCTCCACCACCAGTTCCTCCGCTTTGGGGAACTGGTAGGGCTCCGCCTTGGCCCGGGAGAACGCTTTGAATATGTTAGGCAATGATATCGTCCTTTCCACCCTTGGCGATCACGATCTCGTTCTTCTCCTCCAGGTCGCGGATGATATCCACGATGCGCTGCTGGGCGTCCTCCACGTCCTTCATGCGGACATTGGTGGTGATCTCCAGGTCGTCCCGGATGTTCTGGGCCATGCGGGTGGACATGTTGGACAGCAGCTTTTTGGCGACCTCCTCGTTGGCGGCCTTGAGGGCCAGCACCAGGTCTCTGGGGTCGCAGTCCCGGACGAAGCGCTGCACAGAGCGGTCGTCCATGGTGATGATGTCCTCGAACACGAACATGCGCTTGCGGATCTCGTCGGCCAGCTCCTGGTCGTAGGCGGACAGGCCGTCGAAGATGTTCTTCTCGCTGGTGCGGTCCAGATTGTTCATCACATCGGCCACATAGTCGATGCCGCCCACCTTCACGTTGGCGCTGGTGACGATGTTGGAGAACTTCTTCCGCATCTCCGCCTCGATGATCTTGACGGCGATGGGGGACACGCTCTCGATCTTGGCCATGCTCTCCACCACATGGATCTGCTTTTGCTGCTCCAGCCGGGAGATGACCGACGCGGCCTTGTCCGGCTCCACATAGGACAGCACCAGGGAGATGGTCTGGGGCCGCTCGTTCTGCAAGGCGGAGAACAAAGACGCCTCGTCCGCCTTTTCCATGAAGGAGAAGGAGCGGTTCTGCAGGGACTTGGTCACCTTGCCCAGCAGCTCCTCCGCCGCCTGGGGGCCGTATGCCTTTTCCAGCACCGTCCGGGCGTATTCCAGCCCGCCCTCGGTGACCGCCCGGTTGGTGCGGCACAGCTGGTAGAACTCGTACAGGATCGCCTCGGTCTGCTCGGAGCCCAGGAAGCCCATCTTGGCGACCTCCAGGGTGAGCTGCTCCACGTCCTCCGGCTCCATATGCTTGTACAAGGCGGAGGCCCGCTCCACGCCCAGGGCGATGATGACGGTGGCCGCCCGCTGGGCGCCGGTGAGGGGGACTTCGTTTTCCAGCTTCTTGCGCCCCGCAGGAGCCTTAGCCTCGGCGGGGGCAGCCGCCTTCTGTTCGGCCACGGCAGCGTCAGCCATTGTCTCCATCCTCCTTTAGCCAGCTCTTGAGCAGCAGGGCTGCGACCTCCATGTTCTCGTCCACATAGTCCCGGATGTTCTGGCGCAGCTCCATGCTGCGCTCGGTGTGCAGGTCCATCACGTCGGCGCCGGACACCGGGTTGCCGTCCTCGTCCAGCTCCACGGGGACCTCCACGGGCTGGCCGTCCGCCCCGATGGTGACGGTGACGGGCTGGCCCTCCTCGTTGAGGATCACGGTGGACTGGCCGGGCATGGCGGTGGCCAGCAGCTCCTCCACGGCCTTCTGCTCCGCCTCCTGCTTCTTCTTCTTGCCCCGGCGGACCAGCATGATCACGCTCACCAGGATGATGATGAACAGCACCAGGCCGCCGATGGCCGCGAACAGCGCCCAGGTCGGGATGCCCATGGCGTTGATGGTCTCCAGCAAAGTGGGCTCGGGCACGGGCTCGGGATCGCGGATGAACGGGGTGCCCATGACGGACACGCTCCGGCCCAGGTAGTCCAGCTCGGTGACATCATCGGGCAGCTCCAGGGGGGCCTTGATCCCGGCGGCGTTGGCCACCAGGCGGATCATCCGCTCCTCGTCCACCTCCACCGGACCGGCCTTGGGCTCGGTGTTGATGAACACGGACACGCTGACATCCTTCAGCGTGGCGGCGGTGATGATCATGGTGGTCTGGGTCTTGGGGTTGTCGAACTCGATGTTGCCCTCGGCGCCCAGGCGGCCTGCAAGGCCCTCCACCGTCTCGCCGTTCTCCACATAGTTGGGCAGCTCGGAATTGGACGGCGTGCCCACCAGGCCGCCGGCCACCGTGTCGTCGTCCACCAGCATCTGCCAGCTCCAGAACTTGGCGCCCCGGATGCCCTCGCCGTTGGTGGAGCCGTCCTCGGCGAACTCGGGCAGGCGGACCTCATAGTCGTTGATGGTCTTTTCCCCCAGCTCCACCTGACAGCGGACGCTGACGGACACGTTGTCCTCCTGGTAGACCTTGTACAGCATCTGCTCGATGGAGGAGCGGATGCTGTTTTCCCACCACTGCTCGGTCTGGAGGGCCAGGGCGGTGGAATCCTCCGCGCTGGCCTTGCCGCTGCCATCAGTGGTGAGGCCGTCATAGATATTGCCCCGGGTGTCGCTGATATGTACGTCATCCACGCTCAGCCCGGTGATGGCGTGGGCCACGAAGTAGCGCATGGCCTGGGCCTGCTCGGGGGTGAGCAGCTTGTTCTGCTCCATGGTGAGGGACACGCTGGCGGAGGCGCTGACGATGTTGTTGGTGTCCAGCACATAGCCGTGGTCCTCGCCGGCGTTGATGACGATGTCCGCGTCCCGCACGCCGTCGAAGCCCCGGAGGATCTGCCGCATGTACTCGCTGACGGCGACATCCCAGGCCACCTCCCGGTCCTTCATGGTGGACAGGGCGCTGACCCGCTCAAAATAGCCGGTCCAGGGGGAGTTGGCGTCGGAGTACTGCTCCTGGATCAGCCGGGCCTTGATGTTCGCGGCCCGGTCGGCGGGCACCAGGATGGTCCCCGACCCCTCCATCTTATAATCGGCGATCCCCTGCTCGCCCAGCCACGTGATCACGCTGCTCAGCTCTTCGTCGGTGGCCCCTGTGACCAAGGTGGCATAGGGCCGGGTGTTGAAGAAGACCACCAGGGCCACGATCAGCACCAGCAGGACCACCAAGGCCGCCGCGATGAGGATCTTTACTTTTTTAGAGATCTTTGCGAAGGTCTCCCTGACTTTCTCCCAGTAGCCCTTCAGCTTTTCCTTGTTCAACTGCCATCGACCCCGCTCTCCGCGTATGTTCCGTTATCCGCGTATCACACGTTCATGTTCTTCAGCTCGTTATACGCGTCCAGCGCCCGGTTGCGCAGCTGGATGAGCAGATCCAGGGAGATCTCGGCCTTATAGGCGGAGATGCCCACCTGGACCGGGTTGTCCAGCTGGCCGGTAGACAGCAGGTATTGGGCCTGGGTGAACTCGGCGTCGGTGTCCTTCACGCTCTGGATCAGCCCGGAGAACAGGGAGCCGAAGGCGCTGTCCTTGACCTGGTCCAGGGCGGTGGGGGCCTCCTCCTCCTGGCCGGGGCGGACAGGGGGGGCGATCTTCTGGATGGTATCGGTGACGCCGGTGATCCCGGCGGCGGCAGGTGTGATCCCGATGGGGTCGATGAGGGTGCTCATGGCCGTTCTCTCCTTTTATATATCGAAGTAGCCCTTACCGGCCGATCTCCAGCCCGCTGGAGATGACGGATTTCAGGGTGTTGAACGCGGTGACGTTGGAGGCGAAGGCCCGGGAGGCGGCCATGGCGTCGGCGATCTCCAGCACCATGTCCACGTTGGGCATCTCCAGGTAGCCCTGCTCGTCGGCGTCGGGGTGGGTGGGGTCGTACACCATGCGCATGGGGGAGTCGTCCTCCACGATCTCCGTCACCCGCACGCCGCCGGCGGTGGGGTTGACCACGGTGTTGGGCTCGGGGGACATGCCGGAGGCCGCCCGGGCCAGCGCCTCCCGGAAGGAGTTCCGGCCGCTGACCGCCTCGAACACCACCATCTTGCGGCGGTAGGCGCCCTCGCCGTTCTCCACCCGGGTGGTCTGGGAATTGGTCACGTTCTCCGACACGATGTCCAGCCGAAGCTGCTGGGCGGTGAGGCCGGAGCCGATGATGTTGATGGTATTCATGAAAGCCATGACGATGTGCCTCCTTCATCACTGCCCGCGCACAGCCATGCGCAGCAGGGAATAGTGTTTGTTGATGGCCTGGTAGACGTACTGCTGCTGATAGGCGTTGCGGATCAGCTCGGTCATCTCGCTGGTGGTGTTGATGCCGTTGTCGTCCATGCGGGTCTGCTCCTGGGCCTCGAACACGGAGAACTCGGAGTCCTCCAAAACGTCCCGCACCGCCTTGCCCGCGCCCTGGGGGCGGGAGGCCGCCTCCTCCAGCTGAGCGCGCACCCGCTGCTCGAAGGTGACCACTTTTGCCTTGTAGTTGGGCGTCTCCGCGTTGGCGATATTGTCCAGGATGGCGGCCTGCTTGGCCCAGAGGTAGCCCACCGATTTCTCCATCAGGAGCATGGAGTTGCTGGATAAAAAGTCCATATCTTGACCCTCCCGGCTCCGCGGCGCGGAGCGCATATTCAACATACTATGTGTGGACGATCGGAAACATGCGGGCGGCCCGCCGCCCGCGGCAAAAGCGCCCTGAGCCGGTGCGCACCCCCGCCGGAGCGGCCGCCCGGGCGGGCGGACCGGGGCGCGGTCCTGGCCGCGAGGCCCAAAAGCGTTGATACTCAATGGCATATCGGCATTTCATTATAGCATGGCAGGGTCAAAAGTTCAACCCCTTTTTACCTGTTGCCCCTGCAAAACAGGTGGTAAAAGATACCGGGATCTGGCTATTTTTCCTGGGATCCGGACTGGAACTTTCTTCCACCGCGCCCGAACGCGCCGCAGACCGGGAAGGGACGGACCACCTGGTCCGTCCCTTTTCCAGCTTTTATGACAGTTTTTCGCCCAGATCCGCGCTCTATTTGATGTGCTTCGCCAGAAGCCGCATGACCTCGTCCACATCGATGGGCTTGGCCACATGGGCGTTCATGCCGCAGTCCAGGGAGCGCTTCACGTCCTCGGCGAAGGCGTCCGCCGTCATGGCGATGATGGGCAGGTCCCGGTCGGGCCGCTCCAGGGTGCGGATCACCTGGGTGGCCTCGTAGCCCCCCATGACGGGCATACGCACATCCATGAGGATCGCGTCGTAGTGCCCCACGGCGGACGCTTGGAACATCTCCACGCAGATCTGGCCGTTCTCCGCCCAGTCCAGCACCAGCCCCTCCTCGCCGAGCAGCTCGTTGGCGATCTCCCAGTTGAGCTCGTTGTCCTCCGCCAGCAGGATGTGACGGCCGTTGAGGTCCCACTCCTTCTCCTCCGGCCCCTCCGCCGCCTGGGACGCCAGGGGCTCATCGGTGAACTGCCGCAGGGAGTTGAACAGGGTGGATTTGAACAGGGGCTTGGAGATGAAGCCGTTGATGCCCGCCTCCCGGGCGTCGCCCTCGATCTCCGTCCAGTCGTAGGCGGAGATGAGCAGGATGGGCACCTGGTCCCCCAGCTCCCGCCGGATGCTCTTGGCGGTGTTGATGCCGTCCATGCCGGGCAGCTTCCAGTCCAGCAGGATGATCTGGTAATCGTCCCCCCGTTGGTGGCGCTTGACCACCATCTCTATGGCGGACTCGCCGTCCAGCGTCCATTCGGCGGTGATGCCGATGGAGCCCAGCGCGGACACGGTGGACTCGCACAGCTGGCGGTCGTCGTCCACCACCAGCATGTTCCAGTTGGGCAGGATCATGTCCTCCTCCATCACCAGGGCCTTCTCCAGATCCAGGGTGACGGAGAACTGGGTGCCCTGACCCTGGCGGCTCTCCATGTCGATCGCGCCGCCCATGGCGTCCACCACGATGTATTTGGTGATCGCCATGCCCAGGCCGGTGCCCTCGGTGCGGTGGACCCGCTGGCTGTCCTCCCGGGCGAAGGAGTCGAAGATGTGCTTTTGGAACTCGGGGGACATGCCGATGCCGGTGTCCCGCACCTGGATGTGGATGCGCACATAGCCCTCGCCCTTGGGAGACTCCTCCTCATACAGGGCCAGGTGGATCTCCCCTCCGTCGGGGGTGAACTTGATGGCGTTGGACAGCAGGTTGAGCAGCACCTGGTTGAGCCGCACGCTGTCGCAGATCACGTTCTCGGTGGAGATGTCGTGGATAAACACGTCGAATTGGAGGTGCTTGGCCTTCACCTGGGGCTGGCAGATGGACACGATGCTGTTGATCACTTCCCGCAGGGACACCTGGTCCATGTTCAGCGTCATCTTGCCGCTCTCGATCTTGGACATGTCCAGCACGTCGTTGATCAGCCCCAGCAGGTGCTTGCTGGACAGGGTGATCTTCTTCAGGCAGTTCTGCACCTGCTGTTTGTCCTCGATGTTGGCGGTGGCGATGGCGGTCATGCCCACGATGGCGTTCATGGGGGTGCGGATATCGTGGGACATGTTGGACAAGAACTCGCTCTTGGCCCGGTTGGCGTGCTCTGCGTCCTTCTGGGCGGTCTCGGCGTTCTTCTGGGCGGCCTCGGCGGCCCGGCGGGCCTCGTCCACCTCCCGCAGCTGCTGCCGGGTGAGGCCGAAATACTTATAGAACACCAGCAGCAGGGCGGCCAGGATGATCGCCCCGCTGAGCACGGTCAGGGTCCCCCATTCCCGGCTGAAGCCGTTGACGATGGTGTCCATGGCGCCGTAGGGCATGAAGGTGATGAGATACCACTCGGAGTAGGGCAGGCGGGTGCAGTACAGGTGATAGCGCTCCCCGTCCATGGTGAACTCGTTGGAATAGTCCAGCCCTTGGGCCATGGCGGCGGTGAGCGCCTGGATGTACTCCTCCGGGGTGATGCCGTTCACGTCCTCGTACATGACCTTGACCCGCTCGAAATAATTGTTGCGGTAGGCGTCGGCGGTGCGGATGACGAAGGAGCCGTCCCGCCGGATGATGAAGGAGTAGGCCCGCTCGCTGTTCTCCTCCAGGGAGAGGTTCTCGCTGATATAGGAGACGGGCAGACCGGCCACCAGGGCGGCGCAGTCATGATCCGGGGTGGGCTCGTGGGGGGACGGCACCCCCAGCAGGATCACCTTCTCCCCCCGGGCGTTGGTGCCGATGGCCACCTTCTGCTGGCCCTGGCCCAGGGATTCCAGGAACGGCTCGGGATCGGTGAGCGTGACCTGGGAGCCGAAGAGCATCTCGATGGTCCCCTCCCGGCCGCAAAAGCCCAGGTAGCTGAAATCCCGGGCCTTGGCCTGGTCGATGAGCTCCTCCTGGAGCTCCCGGTCGGAGTGGACCGCGTCGGAGGAGATGGTGCCGCTCAGTGTGCGCAGCTGGCCCATCTGAAGGGCGATGATGCTCTCGAAATGGATGGAGATCTGCTGGCTCATGCTGGACATGTACAGCGTGCCCACCTCATTGATGGTGAGGGCGCTCTGATTGCTCATGTGGAACGCGAAGGAGGAAAAGACGCACACGCACAGCAGGGCTACTCCGATCAGGCTGGTGATGAGGAACCGGGTGGTCTTGTTCTTCATCCGGCTCCACCTTCTTGATATGCCCGGATGGCCTGGGCGGTGCGCTCATAGTCCGCCTTCACCCGGGCCACCAGCTCATCTTCGCCTGGCTGGGGGGGCTTTCCGTCCCGCAGGGCCTCGGTGAGGGCCTCGCTGGACTCCAGCAGGGCGTTGAAGGCCAGGTTGGCGCACACGCCCTTGATGGTGTGGGAGGCCCGGAACGCCTCGTCCCGGTCCCCGGAGGCCAGGGAATCGCACAGCAGCCGGTAGCTGCCGTCGTTCAGGAATTTCAGCACAAATTTCTGCACCAGCTTCTCGCTGCGCAGCCGGCCCATCGCCTCGTCATAGTCGCCGCCCAGGGCGGCATAGCACTCCTTCAGCGTCATGCGCTCTCCTCCTTACCCTTGTGCGGCCGCCTCCGCCCCGTCGATGGGGGAGACCGCCGAGATATCCTCGCCCACCGGGGCGTGCTCCTCGTGATAATAGCTGTAGTGGCCCTTGCCGCTGTTCTTCACCACATACAGCGCCTCGTCCGCGCAGCGGAACAGGGTCTCATAGTCCGGCTCCACGATCTCGGTGCTGGCCACGCCCATGCTGACGGAGATGGTGAAGTCCTCGTACACCCCGCCGTTCACCCGCTTGTAGATGCCGTCGATGGTGGACTCCAGATCGTCCTTGTACTCCAGGAAGATGAGGAACTCGTCCCCGCCCACCCGGGCGGCGATGTCGCCCCCCCGGATGCTCCGGCGCATCCGCTCGGCCAGGAACTTCAGCACCTGGTCGCCGAACATGTGGCCGTAGGTGTCGTTGGCGGACTTGAAGTAGTCCAGGTCCAGGATGGCCAGGGCATAGCGGCCGCCGGGCCGGTCGGCCAGCCGCTCGCAGATCCGCTTTTTGGCGTAGGCCCGGTTGATGAGGCCGGTGAGGGCGTCGTGGGAGGCCTGCTGCTCCAGATGCTCCAGCTGGAGGCGGGAGGAGTGGGTGTCCAGCGCCTTGCCGATGCAGCCGGTGTAGCGGGGGGGCTCCTCGGAGGACCAGGAGGCCCGGGCGATGATGCGGTGCCAGCGGTCCTCGCCGTGGAGGTGGAGCTTGCAGTCATAGGTGACCACCGGGCTGCCCGGGGTGGTGGAGTGGAGGGTGTCGGCCAGGCTGTCCCGGTCGGAGGGGTCGATGATGGCCTGCGCCTCCATGTTCTGATAGGGCTCCATGAGCACCTCGGGCAGGCCCAGCTTCTCCGCCCCCCAGGTGCTGAGGATCAGGGAGGGCGGGGTGACGGTGTACTCGAACTGGATCTCCTCGGTGAGGGAGGCGAAGAAGCTGTACTTCATCCGCTCGTGCTCCAGCAGCTCCAGGGTGCGCTCGGAGGCGGTGAGCTCCTCGTGCTTGTGCAGCTCCCGGGCCACGTTCTGCAGCTCCCGGCGGCTGCGCTGCTCGAAGCTGTCCCCGTCCAGCGCCCGGGGGATGTCGTCGGCGCAGTCCCGCAGGCACTCCATCAGCAGCGGGTTGAAGGTGCCGCACTCCCCGCCCAGGATCATGCCCACCGCCTGCTCGTGGGTGAAGGCGGGCTTGTAGACCCGCTCGGAGGTGAGCGCGTCGTACACGTCGGCCAGCGCCACGATCTGGGCGGAGATGGGGATCTCGTCCTCCTTCAGCCCGTCGGGGTAGCCCCGGCCGTCCCACCGCTCGTGGTGCCAGCGGCAGATCTGATAGGCGGCCTTCACCAGCGGCTCGTCCTGATAGTAGGGCAGAGCCTCCAGCATCTCGGCGCCCACCATGGAGTGGGTCTTCATGATCGCGAACTCCTCGGGGGTGAACCGGCCGGGCTTGTTCAGGATCTCCTCGGGGATGGCGATCTTCCCCACGTCGTGGAGGGCGGAGGCGGTGCTGATCACGGAGATGTCCGTCTGGGACAGGCGGTACTTGTCCGTCTTTTGCAGCACCACCTTCAGCAGCGTCTCGGTGAGGGTATGTACGTGCCGCACGTGCATACCGCTCTCGCCGTTGCGGAACTCCACGATGTGGCTGAGTATGTCGATCATCAAGCTGCTGCGGTGCTCTTTCTCGAAGATCTGCTCGGCCACCATGGCCGTCAGCTTCTTCTGCTTGGCGTACAGCAGGATGGTGTTCACCACCCGGCGGTGGACGATGAGCGCGTCGAAGGGCCGGGAGATGAAGTCGGTGATGCCCAGCTCGAAGGCCCGCTCGATGTGGCTGGACCCCCGCTCCGCCGAGATCATGATCACGGGGATGTCCTCGATCCAGTGGTATTTGTTCATGCGTCTGAGCACGCCGAAGCCGTCCATCTCCGGCATGACGATGTCAAGCAGCACCAGCGAGATCTCGGGGCCGTGCTTTTGCAGCATGGCCACTCCCTCTACGCCGTTCTCCGCCTCGATGATGTCGAACTCGTTGCCCAGCATATCCGCCAGGATGGCCCGGTTCATCTCGGAGTCGTCTACGATCAGTATGGTCTGTCGGTCGGTCATTCCATCCAAGGCATACATCCCCTTACTCTACAGCCTGACAGCCTATGGGAGCCCGCCCGGGGCCCCGAAAGCGGTTCCGCCCCCGGGGGGCGCGCCCGCGAAAGGGCGCAAGCCGTCATGATACCTGCATTATAGCACAGCTCCATGGAGAAACACAAGCCGGATCTTTGGAAATTTCTTGGGTTTTTCTTTACTTTTGCTTCCGGATGGTATACAATGCGATCATAGGAACTGCACAACAGATCAAAGAGAGTCGAGGTGTTTTTTCGGTGAAACTCACATTCTTCGGCGCGGCCAAGGCGGTGACGGGCAGCTGTCACTGCGTGGAGGTCAACGGACACAAGGTATTGGTAGATTGTGGGCTCCAGCAGGGCCGGGACGAGCGGGACAACCGGGAGCTGGATTTCTCCCCCCATTATATCGACGACGTGGTGGTCACCCACGCCCACATCGACCACTCCGGCCGCCTCCCCCTGCTGGTGAAGGAGGGGTTCGCGGGCAATATCTACTGTACCCGGCTGACGGCCCAGCTGCTGTCCATCATGCTGCGGGACTCCGCCCAGATCCAGGAGAACGACGCGGCCTATGAGAACCAGAAGGGCAAGCGGGCGGGCCGCCCCCCGGTGGAGCCGCTGTACACCCTGATCGACGTGGAAAAGACCCTGCGGCACATCGTCACCTGCGAATACGGCCAGGAGCTGACCGTCTCCGACGGCATCAGGGTCCGCTTCGTGGACGCGGGCCACCTGCTGGGCTCCGCCTGTGTGGAGATGTGGCTCACCGAGCACGACACCACCAGGAAGATCGTGTTCTCCGGCGACATCGGCAACCGCAAGCAGCCCATCATCCGCTCCCCCCAGCCCATCACCGAGGCGGACTACGTGGTCACCGAGAGCACCTACGGCGACCGCCTGCACAACGTGAAGGAGAAGCCCAACTACGCCGACGACCTGGCCCGGGTGATCGACGAGACCCTGGCCAAGGGGGGCAACCTGGTGATCCCCTCCTTCGCGGTGGGCCGCACCCAGGAGCTTTTGTACTTCATCCGGGAGATCAAGGAGCAGGGGCTGGTGGACGCCGACCCGGACTTCCAGGTCTATGTGGACTCTCCCCTGGCGGGGGCGGCCACCGAGATCTTTTCCGGCGACCTCACCGGCTATCTGGACGAGGAGGCGGTGGAGCACCTGCGGGGCGGGGCGCTGTTCCGCTTCCCGGGGCTGAACATCACCGAGAGCACCGAGGAATCCAGGGAGCTGAACCTGGACAAGCGGCCCAAGGTGATCATCTCCGCCTCCGGCATGTGCGACGCGGGCCGGATCCGCCACCACCTGAAGCACAACCTGTGGCGGCCGGAGTCCACGGTGCTCTTCGTGGGCTATCAGGCGGAGGGCTCCCTGGGGCGTCGCATCCTGGACGGGGCGGACCACGTGAAGCTCTTCGGCGAGGAGATCGCCGTCCGGGCCCGGATCGTCCGCTTCCACGGCCTGAGCTCCCACGCCGACCGGGACGGGCTGGTGCGGTGGATCAACATGTACGCCCCCAAGCCCCGGCAGGTGTTCGTGGTCCACGGCGAGGCCCGGGCGGCGGAGAACTACGCCCAGACCCTCACCGAGCTGGGCTTCTCCGCCCACGCCCCCAACTATGAGGAGGTCTACGACCTGCTGGAGGACCGCATGATCGCCCCGGGCATCGCCATCGAGCCCAAGCCCGCGCCGGTGGACCCCGGCTCCCCCGCCTACCGCAGGCTGGAGGACGTGGGCAGGAAGCTCATGGAGGTCATCGCCCACAACAAGGGCGGGTCCAACAAGGATCTGGGCAAATTCGCCGACCAGCTGCGGGCGCTCATCAGCAAGTGGGACAGGTAGTTCCCCCGTCACCCCCAGGGGGCGTCTGTTACTTTCTGCTTGTGCAGAAAGTAACCAAAGACACACTCAAGGGGGCTCCCGCCCCCTTAAGAATCCCCCATTTTACGGGAGAGCCCGATACGAGACGCAGGCACAGCCCTCCCGGCGCGCGGGGCTTTCGACACAGGTGCTCCTGTTTGTGCTGCCGCCCGTGTCCCAACACGGAACGTGGGCGGGGCCCATGGGCTGCGCCTGAGCGGGCGGGACCCACGGGCCGCGTCTGGGCGGACCGTCTGGCCCGTGGCGCATGAACGGAAAACGGCTGGACGCGGAAGCGTCCAGCCGTTTTGTTTACTCCGCTTTGTGGCCTTGGGCGGCGATCACATCCACTACTTTCTGGGCCAGGGCCCGGCACTGCGCCTTCTCCGGCGCCTCCACCATCACCCGGACCAGAGGCTCGGTGCCCGACTCCCGCACCAGGATGCGGCCCGTGTCCCCCAGCTCCTCCGCCACGGCCTTCACCGCCGCCTGGACGGCGGGGTCGTCCTGGGCGGTCTTTTTGTCCTTCACCCGGACGTTGATCAGCACCTGGGGATAGATGGTCACCGGGGCGGCCAGGCGGCTCAGGGCCTCCTTCTTGGCCATCATCACCTCCATGATCTTCAGGGACGTGAGGATGCCGTCCCCCGTCCGGGCGTACTTGGAGAAGATGATGTGGCCCGACTGCTCGCCCCCCAGGCGGTGGCCCCCCCGGACCATCTCCTCATAGACGTATTTGTCCCCCACGGCGGTCTTGGCGTAGCCGATCCCCGCCTTGTCCAGGGCCTTATAGAGCCCGAAGTTGGACATGACGGTGGTGACCACCGTGTTGGTGAGCAGCTTGCCCCGCTCCTTCATATACGCCCCGTACAGGTATATGATCTGGTCGCCGTCCACCAGCTCCCCGTTCTCGTCCACCGCCAGGCAGCGGTCGGCATCGCCGTCGAAGGCGAAGCCCGCGTCGCAGCCGTGCTCCTTCACATACCGCTTCAGCCCCTCGATGTGGGTGGAGCCCGCGTCCAGGTTGATGTTCAGCCCGTCGGGCCGGTCGTGGATCACTCGCACGTCCGCCCCCAGGGACCGGAACACGTTGGGAGCGATGGACCAGGCGGAGCCGTTGGCGCAGTCCAGGGCGATCTTCTTCCCCCGGAAGGAATACACCGCCAGGGAGATGAGATAGCCCATATACCGGTTGCGCCCGGCGGTGTGGTCCACGATGCTGCCCACCCCCTCGCCGGTGGCGAAGGGGAGCTTCGGGAAGTCCTGGCCGTCCACCGACAGCGTGCCGTCCAGGTAGTCCTCCACCAGCCGGATCGTACCCTCGTCCATCTTCTCCCCCTCCCGGTTGAGCAGCTTGATGCCGTTGTCCTGGTAGGGGTTGTGGGAGGCAGAGATCATCACGCCGCAGTCGAAGCCGTCGGTGCGGGTGACGTAGGACACCGAGGGGGTGGTGGTGACGTGGAGCAGGTACACGTCTGCCCCCGAGGCGGCCATGCCCGCGCTGATGGCGTACTCCAGCATGTAGCTGGACCGGCGGGTGTCCTTGCCCACCACGATCCGGGCCCTGTGGTCCCCCCGGCCGTAGTACCAGCCTAGGAACCGGCCCACCTCATAGGCGTGGTCGCCGGTGAGTTCCACATTGGCCTCCCCCCGGAAGCCGTCGGTGCCGAAATATTTGCCCATAAACCTCACTTCTCCTTTTTGACGATGACGCCGCCCGTCTTGTAGATGCTGTCCGCCGGGACCGCGCCCCGGACGCAGGACAGGGGGTACACATTGCTGCGGGGGCCGATCACCGTGCCCGGGTTGAGCACGCTGTTGCAGCCCACCTCCACGCAGTCGCCCAAAATCGCGCCGAACTTCTTCCGGCCCGTCTCGATCTTCTCGCCTTCGTTCTTCACGGTGACCAGCGTTTTATCCGACTTCACGTTGGAGGTGATGGACCCCGCCCCCATGTGGCTCCTGTAGCCCAGGATGGAGTCTCCCACGTAGTTGTAGTGGGGGGTCTGCACGTTGTCGAACAGGATCGCGTTTTTCAGCTCCACGGAGTTGCCGACGACGCAGTTGGCCCCCACCAGGGCAGAGCCCCGGATGAAAGCGCAGTGGCGCACCTCGGTGTGGGGACCGATGATGCAGGGCGCGCCCAAAAAGGCGGAGTGGGCGATCTGCGCGGTCTGGTGGACCCACACCCCCGCCCCCAGCTCCTCGTACTCCTCCCCCAGCGTGGGGCCCAGGGCCAGGATCAGCTCCTTGATGCCGTCCAGGGCCTCCCAGGGGTATGTAAAACGGGTCAGATAGTCCCCGGCCAGGGTGCGGCTCAGGTCGAGCAGCCCGGTCGTGTTCAGATCCATGGATAAGACCTCCTTATTCTTCGCGCTCTTTTTTGCGGGTCTTGAAATACCGCGCCAGGAAGAAAACGCTGACGGCGGCGCAGAGGATGGGCAGGACGATTCGCAGCCAGCCCACGTGTTCCACCGGCCAGTCGGGCAGCCAAGTCAGCGCGCACAGCGCAAACAGCACGGCTTTGACCAGCTCCGTGGTGCTCCTCTTCCAGTTCCTGACCATCTCGACCACCTCATCTTTGGTCTGGGACCCTCTCGACCAGCACCCCGGACACGATGCCGATGAGCACCCCGGCCACCGTCCCGGAGATCCATAATACCGGCAGATACCAGGCCAGCCTTGCCGTCTCCAGCAGGGCCATGGCCACCAGGATCTGCCCCGCGTTGTGGGCCACGCCCCCGGCCACGCTGACACCCACCGAGGAGAATCTCCCCGTCTTTTTCAGCAGGCCCATGAGGGACAGGCTCAGCGCCGCCCCGGCGAGGCTGTAGGCCAGCCCCGCCCCGTTGCCGAACAGCAGGAACACGAGGAACACCCGCACCAGGGAGATGATACAGGCATCCCGCCAGCCTAGCCGGTACAGGGCAAACACAATGGCGATATTGGGCAGGCCCAGCTTCACCCCCGGCACACCCAGGGAGGGCACCAGCGATTCCAGATAGGACAGCACCAGGGCCAGGGCGGCGATCAGCCCGTACTGGGCGACTTTCGATGCTTTCATGCCGATTTCCTCACCTTGCCGCGGCGTCCACGCCGCCGGGCGCGCCGCCCTCCACCGACACCACCAGCTTATGGGGCAGGCAGACGATGGACTCTCCGGCGTAGCGGATAGCCCCGTGGTTCACGCAGATCTGGTCGGGGCAGCTCGCCTCCGCGATCCGGGCCGCGCCGTTTTCGATGACTAGGAGGTTGGTGAACTCCCCCCCCTCCCCCAGCAGGATCCGGGCGTCCTCACCCAGGGGCAGCTCCAGCTCCGTACACCCGTCCACCTGGACCCGGAGCGTGCCGCCGTCCTGTTTTGTGACATGCAGGAACAGGGCCAGCGCGCCTCCCAGGAGCAGCAGGGCGGCCACCAGCAAAACATCGTTTTTACGGGTCTTCAGCCAGTTCAATTTGATGTTTTCCTCCAAACCGCAACGGAGGGAGGGCCATGCGGCCTCCCCCTCACGAAACCTGGCGGAGTCCCGGCGGGCTTGCGCCCGCCGGGGACCCCGCTTCTCTTGTCAGTTGTTGACGACCTCGGCCTTGGTGATGTTCAGCGCCACCAGGCACCCGGCCTTACACACCTCGATGCACTTTCCGCAGCCGTCGCACTTGGCGTAGTCGATGCTCGCCAGGTTGTCGGTGACGGTGATGGCCCCGGTGTGGCAGTTCTTCTCGCACAGCTTGCAGCCGATGCAGCCCGCGGAGCAGCTCTTGCGGGTGCCCGCGCCCTTCTGGCGGCTGTTGCAGTCCACCACCATGTGGGCGTCGGCGGGGCGGATGTCGATGACGTGGTTGGGGCAGGTCTTGGCGCACAAGCCGCAGCCGATGCACACAGAAGTGTCCACCCGGGCCAGCCCGCCGTTGATGTGGATGGCGCCCACGGGGCACACCTGGGCGCAGTCGCCCAGGCCGATGCAGCCGTACACGCACTTGCCCGTGCCGCCGAACAGCAGCTTGGCGGCGGCGCAGCTCGAAAGGCCCTTGTAGTCCATCTTCACGGAGGTGGCCTCACAGGTGCCGGAGCAGCGCACCTCGGCCACCTGCTTGGCAACGTCTCCCGCCTCCCGGCCCAGCACCTTGCCGATGTTCTCCGCGGCGGTGGCGCCGCCGGGGACGCACAGGCTGACGGCCAGGTCGGGGTCCTCCACCAAAGCGGCGGCGTAGCCGTCGCACCCGGCGAAGCCGCAGGCGCCGCAGTTGGCGCCGGGCAGGCACTCACGGACCATGGGGATGCGCTCGTCCACCTCCACGGCCATGAACTTGGAGGCCACGGTCAGCATCACGGCGCACAGCAGGCCGATGACGGCCACCACCAGCACGGCGATCACAATTGGATTATCCATACGCTTCCCCTCCTTAACCCAGCAGGTTTTCCACGATGCCCGCGAAGCCCATGAAGGACACGGACACGATGGCCGCGGAGATCAGGGTGATGGGCATGCCCTTGAAGCACTCGGGACACTTGCACTTGTCCACCCGGCTGCGCACCCCAGAGAACAGCACCATGGCCAGCAGGAAGCCCAGGCCGGAGCCCAGAGAGTTGAACATGGCCTGGACGAAGCCGCCGCCGAAGCCGGCCTGTTCCACCAGGTAGTTGTCGATGTTGCTGATGCACACGCCCAGCACGGCGCAGTTGGTGGTGATCAGGGGCAGGTACACGCCCAGGGAGGCGTGCAGGGCGGGGATGTACTTCTTCAGCACGATCTCCACCAGCTGCACCAGCGCGGCGATCACCAGGATGAACACGATGGTCTGAAGGTATTTCAGCTTCAAACTGTTGAGCACGAAGTACTGGATGGGATAGGTGACGGCGGTGGCCAGCAGCATCACGAAGATGACGGCCACGCTCATCCCGGCGGCCTGGTCCAGCTTCTTGGACACCCCCAGGAAGGGGCAGATGCCCAAAAATTGGGCCAGAACGTAGTTGTTCACCAGGACGGCCGCCATGACGATGGCGATCAATTCTTTCATTTCGCGGCAGCCTCCCTCTTCTCAGCGCAGTTCTGCCCGTTGCACGCCGCGGCGCTGGGGCAGCCCTCACAGCTGAAGTCTTTTTTCTTGATGGCCTTGCCGTTGCTGGCCTTGTTGATGATGGCGATCAGGATGCCGAAGATGGCGAATCCCCCGGGGGCCATGGTCATGATGGAGATGTTGTTGTCCGCCAGCACGGGGATGGGGATGCCGAACCAGGTGCCCGCTCCGAAGATCTCCCGGATGGAGGCCATGGCCAGCATAGCCAGGGTGTAGCCCACCCCCATGCCGATGGCGTCCAGGGCGGAGTCGAAGGCGGTGTTCTTGTTGGCGAACATCTCCGCCCGGCCCAGGATGATGCAGTTCACCACGATCAGGGGCAGGTACAGGCCCAGGGCCACGTCCAGGGCGGGCAGGAAGGCCTTGACGATCATCTGCACCAGGGTGACGAAGGAGGCGATGACCACGATGTAGCAGGGGATGCGCACCTTGTCGGAGATCACCTTGCGCAGCAGGGAGATCATGATGTTGGAGCACAGCAGCACGAAGGTGACCGCCGCCCCCATGCCGATGGCGTTGGACGCCTGGGTGGTGACCGCCAGGAAGGGGCAGGTGCCCAGGATCAGCACCAGGATGGGGTTTTCCTTGATGATGCCGTTGGTCAGGATCTTCAATTTATTGTTGTTCATGTCAGGCGGCCCCCTTTACCATGTCGTAGGCCTCGAAGGCGTAGGTCAAGGCCAGGCGGTAGAAGTTGGAGGAGCGGGTGGCGCCGCTGATGGTGTCGATGTTTTTGATATCGGACACATAGGCGGCGTCCTTGCCGGGGAACTGGCCGTAGAAATTGGCGTCCGACACGATCTTGGCGCCCAGGCCCGGGGTCTCGCTCTGGGAGAGCACCTTGGTGCCGGTGATCTTGCCCTCCCCGTCGATGCCCACGGTCATTTTCAGGGTGTTCTTGCCGCCGTAGCCCTCGGCCACGATGGAGAAGGTGTAGCCCACGCCGTTCTCGGCCTGGTAGACCTCGGTGACGGAGCTAGGCAGGTCCGCGATCTCCACCCGGAGGAAGCTGTCCGCGTTGGGCAGGACCTCCAGCCGGGCCTCCTCGTTGGCACGGCGCTCGGCCTCCTCGATGATGGGTTCGGTGACGCCGTTGGTAAAGGCCAGCAGGCCGCTCATGATGGCGCAGATCAGCACCAGCACCAGGATGGGGGCCCCGAAGTCGGCCATCACATTGGATCTTGCTTTCGTCATGCCTGCACACCTCCAAACGGCTTGGTCTTGGTCCAGTCACAGATGTAGGGGTTGAGGATGTTCATCAGCAGGATGGAGAAGGACACGCCCTCCGGGAAATTGCCCCACACCCGGATGAGCACGGTGATCAGGCCGCAGCCCAGACCGAAGATGAGCTTGCCGGCGGGGGTGGGGGGAGAGGTGGTGTAGTCGGTGGCCATGAAGATGGCGCCCAGGAACAGCCCGCCCGCCATCACCTGATACAGGGGCTGCTGGCCCAGCAGGGCGGTGCACACCAGCACGGTGCCGATGAAGGCCACAGGGGTGTGCCAGGAGATCACCCTGCGGTAGATGAGGTAAATGCCGCCAAGGAGCAAAGCCAGGCAGCTGGTCTCGCCCATGGAGCCGCCCCGGGCGCCCAGGAACATCTGGGCCAGGGTGGGCAGCTCGCCCTCGCCGCTGGCGATGATGGCCAGGGGGGTGGCGGCGGTGACGGCGTCCGCCGGGGCGTTGGAGAAGGCGGCGGGCGCCCAGGTGGTCATGGTGCCGGCAAAGGCCACCAGCATGATGACGCGGGCGGTGATGGCGGGGTTGGCGAAGTTCTGGCCGATGCCGCCGAAGAACTGCTTGATCACGATGATGGCCACGAAGGAGCCGAACATGGCCTGCCAGAGGGGGATCTCCACCGGCAGGTTCAGGGCCAGGATCAGGCCGGTGACGGCGGCGGACAGGTCCATGACGGTGATGGGCTTGCGGCAGATCTTCTCAAAGGCCCACTCGCAAGCCATGGCCGTCGCCACGCACACCACCTCCACCAGCAGCGCCTGCACGCCGAAGAACACGATGGACGCGATGACGGCGGGGAACAGGGCGATGAGCACGTCCCGCATGATGGTCTGGGTGGTGTCTTTCGCGTAGACGTGGGGGTTGACGGAAACGATCATGTTATCCACTTAGACCGCCTCCTTTTCTTTTTCCTTGGCGGCTTTCTTCTCGGCCGCGGCCTTCTGCTCGGCATTGTACTGGTTCAGCATGGCCTTGGCCAGCTTGTTCACCTGGACCAGGGGGCGGCGGGCGGGGCAGCTGAAGGAGCAGCAGCCGCACTCCATGCACAGATTCACCTTCAGGGCCTTGAGGGTCTCAGGCTCCTTGTTACTGTAGGCGCTCTCGATGGCGGCGGGCATGAGGTTGAAGGGGCAGTGGGCCACGCAGCGCCCGCAGCGGATGCAGGAGGAGGGCACGGGGTCCTCGGCGTCCTTGGCGTCGAAGGCCAGCACGGCGTTGGTGTTCTTCATCACCGGCGCCTCCAGGGAGGGGACGGAGGTGCCCATCATGGGGCCGCCGTAGAGCACCTTCTTGGGCTCGCACTTGAGGCCCGCGAAGTCCAGCACGTTCTGGATGGGGGTGCCCACGGGGACGATCACGTTCTGGGGGTCCTTGACAGCGGAGCCGTCCACGGTGACCACCTTCTCCACCAGGGGCATGCCGGTCTTGATGTACTTGGCGATGACGGCCAGGGTGGTGCAGTTGATCACGATGGCCCCCACGTCGATGGGCAGCTTGCCCTCGGGGACGATCTGGCCGGTGGTGTTGTAGATCAGCACCTTCTCGCCGCCCTGGGGGTACAGGGCCGGCAGGGAGGCCACCTCGAAGCCGGGCACGTCCTTGCCCGCCTGCTGCATGATCTTCACGCACTGGGGCTTGTTGTCCTCGATGCCGATCACGATCCGGTCGGCGGTGTAATACTTCTGGAGCAGCTGGGCCCCGTAGATCACGTCGTCGGCGCTGTCGATCATGGTGCGGGTGTCGGAGGTGATGTAGGGCTCGCACTCCGCGCCGTTGATGATGATGGCGCGGACCCGGTCGGGGTCCACGTTGAGCTTGACCGACGTGGGGAAGCCCGCGCCGCCCAGGCCCACGCAGCCGCACTGGCGCACCGCCTCCACGAAGCTGTCCTTGTCGGTGACCACCGGGGGCTTGACGCCCTCCCACACGGTCTGCTGCCCGTCGGTCTCGATCACGATGACGGTATCGAACCGGCCATTGGAGCTGACGATCTCGTCCAGCCGCTTCACCTTGCCGGACACGCCGGAGTAGATGGGCGCGGACATGAAGCCCCCCGCCTCCGCGATCAGCTGGCCCACCTTCACCTCGTCCCCCGGCTTGACCACGGGCTTGGCCGGGGCGCCGATGTTCATAGACATGGGCACCGTGATCACCGGAGGCACCGGCAGGCGCACGGGGACCCGGTCCACCGTGTTTTTGCGATGGGGCGCATGGATACCATGCAGTTTCACAATGTCTCCTCCTTCTGATTTGTTTCTACGATCCCCTCCCCGCCCGGCGGGGAGCCACAGACGGCGGCCCCGCCAAAGGGCGGGAATGGCTGGAGGGCCGCCAAATCATGTAGAGACATTATACCACGTTCCGGTCCAAACGCAAGGGAAAATGTGCTGAGATCTCCACAAAATTTGCCAAAAACTTAACAAGCTCCATTCGGCCTTGAAATCCGACCAAGATCGTGGTAATTTATTATGGAGCAAATGGGGGGACCATGTATGAAAATTTCCACGAAAGGGCGCTATGCCCTCCGGCTGATGGTGGACATCGCCCAGCATGTGGACAGCGGCCCGGTGTCCCTGCGGGACGCCGCCCGCCGCCAGCAGCTCAGCGACAAATACCTGGAGCAGATCGTCACCCCCCTGGCCCGGGCGGGGCTGGTGCGCTCCGTGCGGGGGGCCGGGGGCGGCTACCTGCTCACCCGGCGGCCGGAGGAGTACTCCGTGGGCGACATCCTGCGCCCTCTGGAGGGCGACCTGGCCCCGGTGGAGTGCGCCACCGACGGCGGCTACTGCGAGCACAGCTGCGACTGCGTCACGGTGGAGCTGTGGCAGGACATCCACAAGGCGGTGTCGGCGGTGGTGGACCGCACCACCCTGGCCGACCTGGTGGAGCGGCAGCGGCGCCACCAGAGCAAGGGCGAACCCACCCCTTGTCCCTAGGGAAGCGCGGAGCCGTCGTGAGTCGTGAGCAGCGCGGATGGAGCGGAGCGAGGCCGAGCGATGGGGCCAACGGCCCCGGAGACCAGGCCGAGTCGGAGGGAAGCCGCGCGTTGCGAACAGGCGCGGCGTGACAACAGAAAACGGCGAATCATTATACTGAGAGGAACTACCGTATGGAGATCAACGGCCAAACTGTACAAGAGACCTACTACTATAAGGATATGGGCCTGTCCGAGGCCACCATGAAGGCCCTGGACAAAAAGGGCTTCACCCAGGCCACCCCCATCCAGGGCGGGGCCATCCCCTATTTCATGGACTGGAAGGACGTGGTGGCCAAGGCCCCCACCGGCACCGGCAAGACCTTCGCCTTCGGCATCCCCATGGTGGAGCACGTGGACCCGGCGTCCAGCGACGTCCAGGCCCTGATCCTGGCCCCCACCCGGGAGCTGGCCATCCAGATCCGGGACGAGCTGCGGGACCTGTGCGCCTTCCGGGAGGGGGTGCGCACCGTGTGCCTCTACGGCGGCCAGCCCATCGAGAAGCAGCTCACCCAGCTGAAGAACAAGCCCCAGATCGTGGTGGCCACCCCCGGGCGGCTGATGGACCACATGAAGCGGCGCACCGTCAAGCTGGACAAGGTGCAGACCGTGGTGCTGGACGAGGCGGACCGGATGCTGGACATGGGCTTTATCCAGGACGTGACCCGGATCCTGGACAAGATGCCCCACCGCCGCAACTTAGGGTTATTTTCCGCCACCATATCACGGGAAGTTATGGATATCTCCTGGGTGTACCAGCGGGACCCGGCGGAGATCACCGTCCGCCCGGTGGAGGAGAACCGCCCGGATATCCAGCAGTACGCCATCGAGCTGATGGGCCGGGAGCAGAAGCTGGACACCATGACCGCCCTGATCCGGAACGGCGGCTACGACCGGGCCATCGCCTTCTGCAACACGAAGAACATGACCGACCGGCTGGCAGGGCTGCTGAAGATGCGGGACATCTCCTGCGAGGCGATCCACGGCGACATCCCCCAGCGGGAGCGGGAGCGCACCCTGCAACGGTTCAAGGAGGGGAAGCTGCGGGTGCTGGTGGCCACCGACGTGGCCGCCCGGGGGCTGGACATCGACGATGTGGACGCGGTGTTCAACTACGACGTGCCCGATGAGCAGGAGTATTATATCCACCGGATCGGCCGCACCGGCCGGGCCCGCAAGCACGGCGTGTCCTACACCCTGATGGCGTCGGTGACCGAGTCGGTGAAAATGCGGGACATCGCCCGGAACACCAAGGCGGACATCCAGCTTTTGAAGTACGACAAGGACGGCTGCCTCATGCTGGTGGAGCAGGAGGTATGACGCAAACGACCGAGGGAACGCCGCAGGCCGCCCCTCGGTCCTTTTGCCAAAGGAGGCTTTTTCATGGATATTCGCGTTTTGGCCGTGGGCGACGTGGCGGGGGAGGCGGGGGTGGACTTTTTGTGCCGCCGCCTGCCCGCCCTGCGCAGGGAGCACGACATCCACTTCACCGTGGTGTGCGGGGAGAACGCCGCCTTCCACGGCCTGCTCCCCGCCCAGGCGGACGCCATCTTCGCCGCCGGGGCGGATGTGATAACGATGGGGAATCACACCTGGGGAAAACGACAGATCGTAAAATATATGGAGGGCTGTCCCTACCTCCTCCGGCCCGCCAACTACCCCGACCAGGCCCCCGGCCGGGGCTGGGGGGTGTTCGACGGCCCCCGGGGCCTGCGCCTGCGGGTGGTGGACCTGATCGGCCGGGTGGGGATGGACCCCAACTTCGACAGCCCCTTCACCAAGATGGACCAGATCTTGAAGGAGGGCGGGGCGGATCTGACCCTGGTGGACTTCCACGCCGAGGCCACCAGCGAGAAGGGGGCCATGGCCTGGTATCTGGACGGCCGGGTCCAGGCCCTGTGGGGCACCCACACCCACGTGCCCACCGCCGACTGCCAGGTGCTCCCCCAGGGGCTGGGCTTCGTCACCGACCTGGGCATGACCGGCCCCGCCCAGTCGGTGATCGGCAGCAGGCCGGAGCAGGCCATCAACCTCTTCCTGGGCGGGATGCCCCAGCGGTTCGAGCCCGCCCCCGGCCCCTGCAAGCTCAACGCGGTGCTGTTCCAGATCGACGCCGCCGCCAAGCGGTGCGTGGGCGTGGAGCGGGTGGACCTATGAAACCGCCCCATTCCGCGCGGGCCAGAGCCCGCGGCGTGCCGGTCATTGGACCTTGAACGTGAGGCCCTCTCCCGCCGGAGAGGGCCTTAAATATGCCGGTTTATGGGACTCTATTTGGGGTATCCTTTCCTCAGGACAACGGGGAGGACATCCCCCATGAAAGGAGCGTCCCATATGTACGAGATGGAGTTTGTGCGGGGCCACGTGGAGGTCTACCTGGACGGCGCGTTCTGCTTTTCCGCCGACACCCGGGGCGAGGCGGAAAAAGAGATCGCGGAGCTGAGCGCGTAAACGAATGTCCCCTGCGGAGATCCCGCAGGGGACATTTTCACGGTCCTTTTCGCCCTTACCGGAAGAAATAGCTCCAGGGGAACTCGCTGAACGGGTCGTAGTAGCCGCCGTTCCCGCCGTAGGGATCGTAGTAGCCGCCGCTGGAGGTCTGCCGGGGGGCGGGGTCCCGATAGACGTTCTGGTCTCCCTGGCCGCCGGAGGTCTGGGCGCTGTTCTGCTGCTCGTCGAAGGTGAGGGTGAGGGTGATGCTCTCGCCGGAGCGGTACACCTCCACCTTCACCGTGTCCCCCGCCCGGTAGCTGTTCTTCACCGAGGTGAGCTGGCTGACGCCGGTGATCTCGGTATCATCGATCTTGGTGATGATGTCCCCCCGGCGGATGCCCGCCGCCTCGGCGCAGGAGCCCTCCTCCACGTCGTTGACATACACCCCCACGGGCCAGCCGAAGCGCTGGGCGTAGTCGGCGGTATCGGAGGGGTTCAGGATGCCCATGTAGGGCCGCCCGGTGACGTAACCGTACTTCATGAAGTCGGTGACGATGCCCAGCACGTCGTTGATGGGGATGGCGAAGCCGATGCCCTCGATGGCCGCTTCCCGGCTGTCGCCGTTGTTGGACAGCTTGGCGGAGGTGATGCCCACCACCCGGCCGTAGCTGTCGAAGAGCGGCCCGCCGGAGTTGCCGGAGTTGATGGTGCAGTTGGTCTGGATCATGTTCATCACGGTGCCGTCGCTCATGGTGACGGACCGGCCGGTGGCGGACACGTAGCCCGAGGTGAGGGAGAAGGACAGGGTGCCCAAGGCGTTGCCGATGGTGCACACCTGCTCGCCCACCACCAGGTCGTCGGAGTCGCCCAGCACCACCGGCTTCAGGCCGGACACGCCGTCGATCTTCAGCACCGCCACGTCGTTGAGCTCCTCGCCGCCCACGAACTTGGCGTCGTAGCTCTCGCCGCTGTTCAGCGTCACCTTGATGGCGGTGGCCCCGTCGATCACGTGGTAGTTGGTGACGATGTAGCCGTCCTGGCTGATGATGAAGCCAGAGCCCGCCCCGGCGGCCTCATACTGGTAGTAGCCCTGCTGGACCATGGCCTGGACGGAGATGCACACCGAGGAGTCGGCGTAGGCCGCGTTGATCTCCGCCAGGGTCATGGGGGTGAGGCCGTCCGCCTTCTTCACCTGGACCGGGGCGGGGTCGGTGTCGTTGCGGTGGATCACGCTGCCCTCGTCCCCGGGGGCGGACAGGCTGTCCTGCCGGCCGGGATCGCTGAGGGAGCTGTAGAGGGCCGCGCCCCCCACCCCCGCGCCGCCGCCCGCCAGGGCGCAGCACAGCACCAGGGCCACCGCCTTGGCCGCGCCCCCCTTTTTCTTCTTTTTTGGGGGCTGGGGCGGGGTGGGGGAGGGCTGCCCGGGCCGCTCCCAGGGGTCGGAGGGCTGGGAAGCGTAGTTGAAGTGGTACACGCCGTTGCTGTCGAAACCGTTCTGATCGTTCATGGAAATTCTCCTTTCCAGGTCTGCTGGGGATATCTATCTTCTGGCCGGGGGGCCGTCCGGGCCTCTCCCCTGCCGCTGAGGATAAGATACTACGCAATTATGACCAGAGTATGTCATGGGGCCAAAATGATTTTGAACTTACGCTGAAAATTTGCTGAAAACGGCTTCAGTTTCACGGCTGTTCGGCGTCCCGCCCCTGGTCCGCCCTTCTTCCGGAACGCAAAATGGCGTCGATGTCCCGGGCCGCCAGGGCCAGATCGTCCAGCACGGGGCGGAAGATGCCCAGCTTGGCCAGGTTGATGCACACCAGCAGCAGCAGCGGCCCCACCACCATGCCCAGCACGCCCCCCAGCTTCATGCCCACGTAGATGCCCACCAGGGACAGGATGGGGGACAGCCCCGTCTGGTCGCCCAGGATCTTGGGCTCGGCAAAGCGGCGGAACAGGGCGATCACCCCCCAGATCGACATCAGGGCCGCGGCCTCGCCGTAATTGCCCAGCACCATGTCCACCACCGCCCAGGGCACCATCATCGTGCCCGAGCCGATGATGGGGATGAAGTCCAGCACCGCCAGGCCGAAGGCCAGCAGCAGCCCATAGGGCTGGCGCATCAGCAGAAAGCCGATGGTCAAGATCATGAACACCCCGGCGGACAGGATGAGCTGGCTCTTCACATAGCCGCCGAAGGCGCTCATGAAGATGTCCTTCACCGAGCGGCAGAAGTCCCGGGCCACCATGGGCACCCGGTCGGCCAGTTCGAAGCGCAGCCGGGGGTAGTCCCCGGTGATGAAGTAGCTGCCCATCATGAACACCACCAGGGCCACGGCGAAGTTGGACACGCTGGTGACCATGGAGGGAGCCTGCCCCGCCATCTCGGTGAGCCAGCCGGAAAAGTCCAGCCCCTGGACCCAGCCCACAAAGGCGTCCACCAGGTCCTCGCTGGTGGTGAGCACCCCCTGGGGCACCAGCCCGCCCAGCCAGCCGCTCACGCTGTTGACCACGCTGACCAGGCCGCCCAGCAGCTCGTCCAGCAGGGACTGGCGGTTGTCGAACAGGGAGCGCACCTGGTCCACCGCGATCCAGCCCAGGCCGAAGAGGACGCCGCCGATCACGGCGAACACCAGCACCACCAGCACCATGGACACCGCCTTTCGGGAGGCGTTGGTCCTGCGCTGGAGCCAGCGCACCGCCGGGTTGAGCACCCAGGCCAGCACCAGGGCGAAGAGGAAGGGACTGAGCAGCGAGGCCAGGGGCAGCCCCACCCAGACCACCAGCGCCGCCCCGCCCAGGGCCAGCGCCCCCCGCAGGCCCAGCCGGAGCCAGAGCTGGCCCCGCTGGCGCCAGGAGAGCTGTGTGTGTTCCATACCGTTCCCTTCCTTTCCGCGCCGTACATCCTGCACAGAGCAAAGAGTATTATAGGCCAACTCTTTGGTCTTGACAACCCCAAACCTTTGGGCTAAACTAATCATTTAATAAAGTTCGAGCCAAGTGTAAAGATTTTGGCAAAGGAGAGTGTCCTCATATGGCTTCCAACCGTTTTCAGCGGGGCTACGTCCCCATCTTCCTGTCCTATTATAGGCCCCACCTGAAGCTCTTTATTCTGGATATGGTGTGCGCCCTGGGCATCGCCCTGGTGGACCTGGCTTTCCCCGCCGTCTCCCGGGAGGCGCTGAACACCCTCCTGCCCCAGAGCCTGTACGCCGCCTTCTTCACCGTCATGGCCGTCCTGCTGGGGGCCTATGTGCTGCGGGCGGCCATGCAGTTCATCGTGTCCTACTGGGGCCACATGATGGGGGTGCGCATCGAGGCGGACATCCGCCGTGACCTGTTCGGCCACATGCAGGACCTGTCCTTCTCCTTCTACGACAAGAACCGCACCGGCCAGCTGATGAGCCGGGCCACCAGCGACCTGTTCGAGATCACCGAGCTGGCCCACCACGGCCCGGAGGACCTGTTCATCTCCGCCGTCACCCTGATCGGGGCCTTCTGCCTGATGGTCCGCATCCAGTGGAAGCTGGCCCTCATCGTGTTCGCCGTGGTGCCCATCTTCATCGTGTTCACCATCGTCCAGCGCCGCCGGATGATGAAGGCGTCGGTGGAGGTGAAGCAGACCATGGCGGGCATCAACGGCCAGCTGGAGTCGTCCATCTCCGGTATGCGCACCGCCAAGGCCTTTGCCAGCGAGGACCAGGAGGACGAGAAGTTCCGGGCCTCCAACGAGCAGTTCAAGGGGGCCAAGCGGGGCTATTACCAGGCCATGGCCACCTACCACGCCGGGCTGGAGTTCGTGCTGCCCGTGATGAACGTGCTCACCGTGGCGGCGGGAGGCTTCTTCATCATGAGGGGGGAGCTGGACTTTGTGGACCTGGTCACCTTCACCCTGTATATCTCCACCTTCCTCACCCCCGTGCGCAAGCTGGCCGCCTTCGTGGAGCAGTTCCTCAACGGCATGGCGGGGTTCAAGCGCTTCGTGGAGCTGATGCGGGTGGAGCCCGCCGTGAAGGACGCCCCGGACGCCCGGGAGATGGAGGCAGCCCGAGGCGACATCCTGGTGGAAGACGTGTCCTTCCACTATGAGGACGGCCCGGCGGTGCTGGACCATGTGTCCATCCACATCCCCCAGGGGGAGACGGTGGCGGTGGTGGGCCCCTCCGGCGGCGGCAAATCCACCCTGTGCCAGCTCATCCCCCGGTTCTACGACGTGACGGGGGGCCGCATCCTGGTGGACGGCCAGGACGTGCGGGAGGTGACCCAGCGCTCCCTGCGCCGGAGCATCGGCATCGTCCAGCAGGACGTGTTCCTCTTCGCCGGCACCATTTTGGAGAACATCCGCTACGGGCGGCCCGACGCCACCGAGGCGGAGGTGGTGGACGCCGCCCGGCGGGCGGAGATCTATGACGATATCATGGCCATGCCGGGCGGCTTCCAGACCTATGTGGGGGAGCGGGGGGTCATGCTGTCCGGCGGGCAGAAGCAGCGGGTGTCCATCGCCCGGATCTTCCTGAAGGACCCCCCCATCCTGATCCTGGACGAGGCCACCTCCGCCCTGGATTCCGTCACCGAGGCCCGCATCCAGTCCGCTTTCGACGAGCTGGCCAGGGGCCGCACCACATTGATCATCGCCCACCGGCTGTCCACCATCCGCAGCGCCAACCGCATCATCGTGGTGGACGAGAATCACATTTTGGAGGAGGGCACCCATCAGGAGCTGCTGGAAAAGGGTGGGGAGTACGCCCAGCTCTACAACGCCCAGAAGCGGGTGGTGTAGAGCCGCAGGGGAGGGCAGGCCCCTCCTCTGCATAACCATGAAGGAGGATTTATGATGCGGGATTATGTAATCACCTTAACCTGCAGGAACACGGTCAGCGTGTCTTTCGACGTGGGAGCGGAAAAGCCCTTTGCCCTGGGGGAGCGGCTCAACGCTGTGTGCGATATGGCCTGCATGTTGGCCTTACCTTGGGTGTCCCGCTGAGGATCGGGGCGTCCGGAAGAAAGGAGTCCTGCGTATGTTTTCATCCCTGGCTGGTATTTTGGTAACGCCTGCGGCCGCAGTCATCGGGCTTGTATGCTTTTTGGTGAGCGGCGGCCTTTTGGCGTTCCGGCGGAATGCCCTGTCCGGCGGCTGGAAAGCTGTCCTGATCGTTCTGCTTGTCCTGTCTGTTTTGTATCTGCTGTTCCTGGTGTGGCTGATCATCGGCTTTGGCAGCAATTCCGGCCCCCCGCCCACACCACATTAAACTGCCGGTTTAGAGGGATACTATGAACAAGACCGAACTGCTCAACAAATTTTCCAAAGACCCCGAGGAGCGGGTGGTGCTGGCCCGGGCCCTGGACCAGATGGACCGGGCGGCAAACCGCTCCATCCCCTGCGCCACCCAATTCCTTTCCCCCGCCCAGCGCTCGGCGCTGGAGCCGCTGCTGGCCGCGTCGGGCCATCCCAAGCACTTGTTCCACGGCGGGTTCGAGGGCGCGGAGCGCACCGTGTGCGTGTTCCTCCCCCACTGGCAGGAGCCCGAGGACTGGGAGCCGTCGGAGGAGCTGGCCGCCGTGGAGGCGGCCTACCCGCCCACCGGGGCGGAGCTCACCCACCGGGACCTCTTAGGGGGCCTGATGGGCATCGGCCTCACCCGGGAGCGGGTGGGGGATATCCTGGCGGGAGAGAAGGCGGCCCAGATCGTCTGCCTCAAGGGGACCGCCCCCCTCATCCTGTCCCAGTTCGGCCAGGCGGGGCGGTACAGGCTGAACTTGAAAGAGATCTCCCTGGCGGACCTGTCCCCCGCCCCCGCCGAGGTGAAGCTCATCCATGACACGGTGTCCACCCTCCGGCTGGACGCGGTGCTCGCCTCCGGTTTCTCCCTGGCCCGGGGCAAGGCGGCGGACGCCATCGCCGGGGGAAGAGTGTCTCTCAACCACCGGGAGTGCCTCAAGCCCGACCGGGCGGTGGCCCAGGGGGACACCATCACCTGCCGGGGGCTGGGCAAGTGCGTGCTCAAGCGCGTGGGGGGCCAGTCCCGGAAGGGCCGGATCATCATCGAGATCGAGAGGTATCTGTAATGGACCAGAAAAAGATCGACCGCATCAACGAATTTGCCCGCCGGGTGAAGGCGGGAGAGGTCCTCTCCTCCGCCGAGCTGGCGGAGCGGGACGCCCTGCGAAAGGAGTATATCGCCAGCGTGAAGGCCAGCCTCACCGCCCACCTGGACAACACCTATCTCCTGGAGCCGGACGGCACCAAGCGCAGGCTGCAAAAGAAACCATAAGAACAGGGCCGTTTTTCAGCACACACTGAAAAACGGCCCTGTTTTCTGCGTTTTACCGGCTCTTACAGGATGGAGCGCAGCAGCGCGGTCACCGTCCCCTGGTCCATCACGGCGGGGGTCAGCTGGATGATCGCCGCGCCGAGGCCCACCTGGGCGATGTGCTCCAGGGCGTCCTCCCGAACGCCCAGCTGGCTGAGCCGGACGGGCATGTCCATGGACACCATCAGCGACTCCACCCCGGCGGCCAGTTCCTCGATCCCGGCATAGCCCAGAGCGGCGCACAGCCGTTCCATCTTCTCCCGGGCGCCCTCGCCGCTGATCCGGATGAACGCGGGCAGGGTAACGGAGCAGGCGGTGCCGTGGCTGGCCCCGTATTCTGTGGTGAGGGGGAAGCTGACGGCGTGTATCCCGGTGGTCCTGGTCTGGCTGAAGGCCATCCCGGCCAGCAGACTGGCCAGCTGCATGTTCCCACGGGCCTCCTGGTCGGCCCCGTCATCATAGGCCCGTTTGATGTTGGCAAGGATCAGTCCCATGGCCTCCACCGCCAGCGCGTCGCAGATGGGCTGGGACTCCTTGTTCCAATAGGCCTCGATGGCGTGGCAGAAGGCGTCCATGCCGGTGGAGGCGGTGATGGCGGGAGGCAGGGAATCCGTCAGCTCCGGGTCCAGCAGGGCGGTGTCCGGCCAGAACCGGTCGCTGACAAAAGGCAGCTTGATCCCCTTCATTTGGTCGGTAAAGACGCCTACGTTGGTCACCTCGCTCCCCGTCCCGGCGGTGGTGGGGATGCAGATGAGGTCCACTGTGCGGGGCTCCAGGGTCCGGGCGCCGCCGCTGTAGTAGTCGTAGATGCTCCCCTGGCTCCCCGCCAGGCAGGCTACGATCTTGCTCACATCCATAGAGCTCCCGCCGCCCAGTCCCACCACGGTCTGGGCTCCCAGGGCCCGGGCGGCGGCCGCCGCCGCGTCCACGCTCTGACAGGAGGGATTGGGTTCGATCTCGTGGAAATACTCCACCACGCGGCCCTCCAGCCCGGCCCCCAACTTCTGGGCCGCGCCGCTCTGGTAGAGGAAGGGGTCGCAGACGATCAGCACCCGCTCCCCTTGGATATACTGCCCCAGCTTGGCGGCGCTGCCCTTCCCCAGCACCACCCGGGTGGGCATATGGTAAGAAAATGCCTTCATATCCCGATACGTCCTTTCATTATCAGCGTTTGGACGGCTGAGCCTGCCGCCTGCTGTGGGTCAGCAGGATGAACAGCGCCCCCGTCAGCACGATCGCGAAGCCCGCCATCTGGACGGCGGACATGCCGTCCCCGAAC
Source organism: uncultured Oscillospiraceae bacterium (assembly GCA_910588495.1). Classification (GTDB taxonomy): domain Bacteria; phylum Bacillota; class Clostridia; order Oscillospirales; family Oscillospiraceae; genus Enterenecus. Next base: position 108,415 of record CAJUPU010000003.1, read on the forward strand.
AGCAGCAGGCCCAGCACCGCCGCCACCAGCGGCATGAGCAGCAGGATGACCTTCACCAGCCAGACAGGCTCGTGCCGCAGATCGTAGTAGTAGACGATATAGATCAGCGTCTGCCCCACGCCGGACAGCAGCAGGGCCAGGGCCAGCCCACCGTTCCCGGCGATGCGGCCCAGCTCTCCCACCTGGCGGGTGACCAGCGCCGCCAGGGAGAAGAGGACCAGCGTGATCAGGTTGTTGTAATAGGCGATCGTACCGTCTCCGGCCGGGTGGGTGGGATGGTGCTGGACCTCTTTGATGAGGAACGCGTTGATGGACACGAACAGGGCGCTGAGGATGAAGAACACATTGCCCACGTTGAACAGGTCCAGGTGGGAAAAGTCGATCTCCAGCACCAAAAACACCCCCAGCAGCATCACCAGGCTCAGGCCCCAGTCCAGGGCGGTGAAGCGCTCTTTATAGACCAGCACCGAGATCAGGTTGACGAACAGGACATCGCATTTCAGCAGCGCCGTGCCGATCCCCGCGGGGGAGAGCTGCAGGCCGATGAACGCGGTGGTATCCAGCAAAAAGCCCATCAGCCCGATCATGACCAGCCATTTCCAGACGTACCGCGCCTGGAGCAGGCTCTTCAGCTCCCCCCGCGCCGCCATCAGCGCCGTAAGCAGCACCAACGTCAGCGCCCGTATCACGATCCCCACAGAAAAAACGGACATCACCGCCAGCGCCTCGTGGGACGCCACATAGTAGCCCCCCCAGATCGCCGGCAGGGCCAGCAATGGAACGAGCCTCGCTCTCATGACGCGCCGGACCCAGTCCGCCCGTTCCCGTTCCTATCCCGTCCGATCATCTCTTTACCCGCCCGGACTGCCGGTACTCCTCGGGGATCTCGTTGGGGAAGAACACCACCTTGACGCAGCCCTCCCGGCGGTTGACGAAGGTGTCGATGCCGGTGGCGAACTCGGCCAGGGGATAGGTGTGGGTGATCATCTCCTTCACCCGCAGCTGGCCGGTAGCCATCAGGTTGACCACCGCCGTGGTGGCGTTGGGATTGCCCCGGCTGCCGCACAAGGTCAGCTCCTTGAAGGTGACTTTCTTGATGGGGATGGGCTCCATGGTGCCCTCCGGCGGCGTGCCCAGCATGGCGATGCTGCCCCCCTTTCGGACCATCTCGATGGCCTGGGTCATGGAATCATGGGCACCGGAGGCCTCGCACACGTTGTCCGCCCCCACGCCGTGGGTCAGCCGCAGCACCTCCTCCACCGGGTCTTGCTTCTCGAAATCGATCGCCATGTCCCTGTCGCAGGCGCCCAGGTCCACCGCGGCCTGGAGCCGCGCCCCCCTGCCCACACAGATCACATGAGCGGCGCCCATGGCCCGGGCCAGCTTCATGGCCATGAACCCGATGGGACCCGGGCCGATGACGCAGTAGGTGCCGCCGGGCTTGACCCCCGCCCGCTCCAGGCCGTGGAACGCCACCCCGGCGGTGTCGCACATGGCGGCCTCGGCGAAGGAGACATTATCGGGCAGCTTGGTCAGGCTGGCACAGCTGTAGCGGACATACTGCTGGTATGCGCCGGTGGTGGTGAAGCCGTAGTGCCGGTGGCCTGTCTCGTCCCTGCCGTAGTTCAGGCACAGGGAATAGCGCCCCGCCTTGCAGTTCTCGCACACGCCGCAGCCCCGGTGGGCCTCTCCGGCCACCCGGTCCCCCACCTGGAGGTCGAACACGCCGCTGCCCACCTTGACCACCTCGCCCGCCCACTCGTGACCGATGATGAAGGGGTACTCCTCCGGGCAGTAGTGATAGGGCTTGCCCTTGAGCAGCTTGGGGTCTGTGCCGCAGATGGCGATGGCCATCACCTTGACGACGACCTCCTGGAAGCCGGGGTCGGTGGGCACGGGCACATCGTGCCGGATCTCATAGCGGTCGTTGGTGCCCGTCAGCACCACCGCGGTCTGATATTCAGGTAAAGTATAGCGTTCCATTTTGTCCTCCTCGTTCAAATGTGTTGGGTATCCCCTTCCCGCCCCTCCAGGTACATGGCGCACTGGCCCCGGCCATGGTTGGCCGACAGCAGGCAGTCCCTGCCCTGGAACCGGGCGGCGGCGACATTGGCTGACGAGGCCCCCGCCTCGATCGTCTGTGTGTGATAGCGCCCATCCTCGCAGAAGAAGCGCAGCAGGGGAGCGCTCCCTCTCCGGCTCCCGCACACGCCGCAGGGCCTGCCCCACAGCGTGCCGCACCACAGCGCGTGGGCGAACTCCAGCCGCTCCGGAAGCTCCCAGACGGGCGCGAAGCTCCCCTCCGGCTCCCGGTGATAGACCACCAGCCGGCTCCCGTGGAAGGGCTCGATGGCGATCAGCTCCTCCTGGCCGTCCCCATCCAGGTCGGCCAGCCACACCTCACCGGCGGGGCCGTCGGTGAGGCGGCTCACCTCCCACGCCTCTCCCGGGCGCAGTGGGGGCAGGAGCAGGTGGATCCCCTGGTCGCTGGCCGCCGCAGCGGCGGGACGGCCCTGATAGGTCCCGGTGAAAAAGCCATGGTTGCGGAACTGGCCCTCCAGCAGAGGAACCAGACGCAGGGGGCCGCCCGGCCTCAGGTCCAGCGGCGCCGCATAGACGCAACCGGGGCTGGACCAGTCATCCTTATGAGCCTTGCGCCCACACAGGGTGGACAGCACCAGGGCGCGGCCGCCGGGGACCGGAACGGTCCCGAACCGGTGGAGGTAGGGCAGCGCCAGCACCTCCCGCGACCGCCAGCCCTCCGCCCCTCTTTCCACCAGTACCAGCCTGCTCCCGGCGGCGTCAAAGGGTGGATAAAAGCCCTCGACGGCCAGAAATCCCTCCCCGTCCGGCAGGGGGACCATGGACATGGTCCCGCCCTTCATCACCGGAATCTCCTCCGCCGCCAGTGTCCGCCCGTCAAAGGCCAGGGCGGGCCGCCCGGCCTCCGACGCGAAGAGGAACCGGTCCTCCCCGCCCACGGGAAAGGCGCTCACCGCGTAGCACTTCTCCGCCTCCGCCAGCACCCGCTTCTGGAACGTCATCTGTCCAGCGGCCTGCCAAACTGATAGGGCCGCATCAGCTGCAGCAGCGTTTCATAGCCTTTGAAAAAGCCCTCCAGGCAGGTGATGAACGCCCCGTAGTACTCAAACTCTTCCGGGGTCATCCCGTCCTCCTCATAGGCCCGGCGGAACTCCTTCAGCCCCATCAGCTCGTCCAGCCAGCGCTGGGGAACGGGCTGGTCCATATTGTTTTTCAGCTCCCAGCCGCAGCTGTCGAATATACGCAGGTAGTTGGCGGTGAGGGTCATGGAAACGTCCCCGCCCACCAGCTGATACCAGTGGTTGGCGTTGCGGTAGGCGGCGGTGAGCAGCCGGGTACGGTAGCCCCGCCGGCGGAAGATCTCATAGGCCCGCTTGAACACCGCGATTCCGGCCCACTCCAGCGCCTCGGGCATGACCGTCAGCCGATCCTGAGCCACCACCTTTTTCAGCCAGTCGTCGATCCGGCCCAGCATGATGGTGCACACCGGGGTGATCCCCGTATCGTCCAAGCCCTCGTCCCGCCGGCGCTCCAGCCCGCGCTCCACCGCCTCGGCCAGCGCCACCGCCTGGGCCACGCTGAAGGACACGGTGGCGTTGACGCTGACTCCCCGGTATGTAGCCTCCTCGAACGCTTTCAGCCCGGCGGCGGAGATGGGCATCTTCACCTGGATGTTGGGGGCCAGGGAGTGGAAATAGGCCGCCTGATCCGCCATCTTCTCCCAGTCGTGGTAGTATTTGATGTTGGTCTGCATGGACAGCTTGCCGCACGTCCCGCCGGACCGCTCGTAGACGGGGAGCAGCGCCCGGCTGCCCCGCACGCCCATCTGCTCGATCAGCTTCCAGGCGGCCTCGTCCTCGGCCAGGGCGCGGGACGGATCGAAGAGCGTCCGCATGGCCGGCTCCCACTCCGTCAGCTCCTTCTGGAGCACCTGGGACACGATGACGGGATTGGTGGTGGCGCCCACGGCGCCCAGGCTGAGGCCGTATTCCAGATCGGCCTGGGCGCAGGAGTCCACCCAGATCTGGGTCTGCGGGAATCTCTCCCGCATTTCCAGCAGTTTGCTCATAACATTATCTCCCCTCCATAAGTTTTCGGTATTCGCTGGGCGTGTTCCCGGTCTCGCGTTTGAAATACCGGGTAAAATTGCTCTCATCCATGAACCCGGACCGGCGGGAGATCTCGCTGATGCGCAGATCGCTGTGCACCAGCAGCTCCTTGGCGTGAGCGACGCGGTTGAGCATCAAATACTGCTTGGGCGTGTATCCGGTGGCGCGCTTGAAGGTCCGGCAGAAATGGGAAGAGCTGATGAAAAAATTCTCCGTGATGTCTTTGATCTGAACGTTCTCCGTGAAATGGGTCTCGATCCAGTGCTGCATCTGGGCGCAGCTGCGCTGCTCCTCTTGGTCGCACAGCGCAAAACGGCTGGGCTCGCAGCGGTAGGTCAGGATCAGGATCTGGCGCACGACGGACAGCACCAGCTCGTCGGAGTACTCGCCCCCCTGCCGGCTCTCTCGGAGCAGCAGGCGGAACAGGCCGTCGATCTCCTGCGCGTACTCCCCCACGTTCACATAGGGGATGAAGCCCTGGGGGCGGTTTTTGAAGATGGACAGCTGCCACGGGGTGGACAGCCCCCGGTTGAGCCGGTCTGGGTCCAGCTTGACGAAATAGCGGTGGAAGGGCCGGGTCTGGATCCGGGTCACATGCTCCTCCAGGTTGCTGAAGAACATCAAGGTGTCGGCCCCCACATGGTGCTCCTGCCCGCCCACCTCGATGACACCGCTCCCCCGGCGGATGAAGAGCATCTCATAGGCGTTATGAAAGTGAGAGCTCCTGCTCTCTACCTCGGAATAGTGGCATTCTGTCATGATCTTTTCCGACATCACTACCTCCACGTGGTCCTATGCCGCGGCCGTGTTCCCTCCGCGGCCTCCAAACAGGCCTCCCGGCCCCGTCACAGCTCCGGCGGGCCCAGGAAGGCGCGCTCCATCTGGTCGTAGGCCCGCTCCAACTCCGGGTCCCGGCCGAACAGCGCGGCGGCGCCCACCACGAACACATCGGTCCCCGCCCGGCGCAGGGCCTGGAAGTTTCCATCGGCGCAGGAGCCGTCCATCTCGATCTCAAAGGACAGCCCCAGCCTTTCCCGCAGCTGGGCCAGCCCGGCGATCTTGGGCAGCATGTCCCACAAGAAGGGGGCGCCGGGGAAGCCGGGCTCCACCGTCATCACCGTGACCTTGTCCACCAGGGGGAGCAGCCTTTCAGCCTGGTCTGCCCCGGTCTCCGGGCTGAGGACCAGGCCGGCGCGGCACCCCCGCGCCCGGATGTCCTCCAAAACGGCGGGGGCGGCGGCCCCCGCCGCCTCCAGATGGACCGAGATCCCATCCGCCCCCGCGTCCGCCAGCTCTCCCACCCACCAGTCCAGGCCAAGGCCCATGACGTGACAGTCGATGGGCTTTTTCACTGACGGGCGGATGGCCCGGACAAAGGCGGGGCTGAGTCCCAGGTTGTCCACGAAGCGCAGGTCCATCAGATCCACGTGGAGACAGTCCGCCCGCCGGTCCAGCACCTTCAGCTGCTCCCCCACCCGGAGCAGATCCATGCACAAAAGCGAGGGGGCGAATCTCGCCCTCATCCCTGGGCCTTCTTTCTCCGCAGACGGCTCATCAGCGCGTCGTTCTTCACCGCCAGCGCCACTACGGTGATCGCCACCGCCGCCGCCACCAGGAAGGTGCCGGGGGAGACCATCTTCATGCACTCGCCGAAGGAGCCGTAGTACATGAGGGAGCGGCGCAGGTACAGCTCGATGTCGGAGCCCAGGATATACCCCAGCAGCAAGGGCGGCAGGGGATACTTGTTGTTCTCCAGGGCGTAGCCCAGGATGCCCAGGATGATGATCACATAGAAGTCGAACAGCCGGTTGTTCACGCTGATGCAGCCGATAGAGCAGCACATCACGATCAGCGGCAGCAGGTAGTACCGGGGGACCTGTACGATCCGGGCAAACAGGGGGATGCCAAAGCTCTGGATGACGAACATGGCCAGGTTGGCCAGGAAGGTGACCAGCACGATCACATACACCAGGCTGGGCTGCTGGGTGAACAGCATGGGCCCCACCGACACGCCCTGGAGGATCAGCGCCGCCATGATGATGGCGGTGACCGAGTCGCCGGGGATGCCCAGGGAGAGCATGGGGATCAGCGCGCCGCCGGTGACGGCGTTGTTGGCCACCTCGGAGGCGTAGATGCCCTCGGCGCAGCCGGTGCCGAACTCGTCCTTCTTGGCTGAGGTCTTTTGGGCGGCGGTATAGGACAGCATGGCGCCGGTGGAGCTGCCCAGGCCGGGCATGATGCCGATGAAAGTGCCGATGACGCTGGACTGGAGCATGAGAGGCCAGAATTTCTTGCCCCGGTTCTCTTTGCCGGGGATATAGAACCGCTTTTTCTCGAAGTGGGCGGTGGTCACGTCCTCTTTCAGTTTGCCCGCGGCGCTGAGTATTTCGGGCACGGCGTAGATGCCGATGATCAGGATGACCATGGACACTCCCCCCTCCAGCTGGTACATGCCCAGGGTGAAGCGCTTGGTCAGGCCGTCCAGGGAGGACAGGCCGATGCAGGAGATGAACAGCCCGATGAACATGCTGATATAGCCCTTGAGCACGTTTTTGCCCACCAGAGCGCTGACCAGGCTGAGGGCAAAGATCATCAGGCCGAAGTAGTCCCAGGGACCGAACCGAATGGCGATCTTGGTCAAAGGCGAGGCCAGAAAGGCCAGCACGATGGCGCTGAAGGAGCCGCCGATGAAGGAGCCGAACGTGCCGATGGCCAGCGCCTCGGCGGCCAGTCCTTTTTTGCACATGGGGTAGCCGTCGAAGGTGGTGGCGATGGCGGCGGCGGTGCCGGGGATGCGCAGCAGGATCGCGGACACCAGGCCGCCGGAGATGCCGCCCATATACACCCCCAGCAGCAGGGCCATGGCGGGGACCATGCCCAGCTTATAGGAGAAGGGAAGCAGCAGGGCCACCGCGATCGGCGTGTTCAGGCCGGGGATGGCGCCGAAGATGATGCCCACGAAGGTGCCGATGAAAATCAGCACCAGCACCTCCGGCGTGAGCACCGAGCCCAATGCGTTCAGAAAATTATCCATTGTCTTCCCTCCTCAGATTCCAAATATCCCGACGGGCACCATGATGCGCAGGATCGATCCAAAAAAGTAGTATACGCCGTAGGCCGCCGCGCACAGGCATACCGTCCGCAGGGCCAGGAACGCCGGCTTGCCCAGGGTGCCCCGGGCGAACCAGTACATCAGGTTCACGATCACGTTCAAAAAGATGACGGTGGCGATGAGATAGCCCAGCGGCTTGATGGCCGCCGCGTACAGCACCAGGGCCAGCAGGAACACCCCCCGGTGCCCGTAGAACAGGTCCAGGAACACGAACTTTTTCCGAACCTGTTCGTTGTCCCGCAGGATGACCACGATCCGGACGACACAGCAGATGACCAGCGCGGCCATCACCAGCCGGGGCCAGAAAGCCGCGCCCCCGGAGGTGTCGCTTTCCACCACCTTCCAGGTAAAGGACTCCCCGAACCCCAGGGCGCACAGCAGGATGAAAAATCCTAAAAATATGATCTCTCCCATAGTTCCTCCTATGATGGTATTCCGGCCCGGCCCCCCCCCGGCGGGGGAGCCGGGCCACTTGCCAGGGGGAAGGGCCGCGGGGTCAGCCCAAGTAGGTCTTGGCGAAGTCGCCGAAGGAGGCGTACATGGCCTCAAGATAGCCCACATAGTCCTCGGTGTCCATGAAACTGGCGGTATAGCACTGTGCGTTGAGCTTCTCCACGGTGTCCGGATCGTTGGCGGCGGCCTCGAACTGGCCGGCGATGTAGTCGATGGCCTCGGCCGGGGTGCCCTTGGGGGCCCAGATGCCGAACACCTGGCTCATCACAGAAGTCTCATCCTCGGCGAAGCCCAGCTCCAGCATGGTGGGCACGTCGGGATAGGCGGGGTGGCGGCTGTCGGCAAAGACGGCCAGCAGGCGGAAGTCGCCGGACTCCACGTAAGACTGCATCCCGCCCAGGGAGTCGATCATCACGTCCACCCGGCCGGCCAGCAGCTCGGTGGCCTTGACGGAGGTGCCGCCGATGTCCACGGTGTTGAATTTCATCTCATCGTGGGCCTCCATGGCATAGACAGAGAACTGGGGCAGGCCGCCGGTGGCGATGCCCATGTTCACCTTGCCGGGGGCGGCCTTGACCGCGTCCACCAGGTCCTGATAGGTCTCATAGGGGGAGTCGGCGCGCACCGCCACGGCCAGCACGGAGGTGACGTACAGGCAGACGGGCTCAAAAGCCTCGTAGGTCCAGTCCAGACCGCCCTTGGCGTAGTTCATGGCATAGCCGGCGGGGGCCACCAGGATGGTGTAGCCGTCCGCGTTGGCGTTCATGACCTCCTGGGCGCCCACGGCGCCGCCGGCGCCGCCGATGCAGTTGACGTTCATCAGCCGCCCGCCCATGTTCTTGCTGATGAAGTCGGCGTAGATGCGGCTGGGGATGTCGCTGGTGCCGCCGGCTTCATAGGGGTTGACCAGGGTGATGTCCCGCTCGGGGACGAAGGCGTCTGGCTCAGAGACCTCGGGGGCCTTGCTTTCGCTGGGGGCGGCGCTCTCGGCGGGGGCGCTGGGGGGCGCGGAGGCGGCCGGAGGGGCGCTGCTGGTGCAGGCGGCCAGGGCCAGCAGCATAGACAGGGCGAGTGCGAGACTGATCAGCTTTTTCATGTCCATATTCTCCTCTTTTTATGAATTGTTCATGCGGGCGCGGGGCCCGCTGCAACACGGAAGGGTCACAGGAAAGACCTGTAGTAGAGGTTGGGCTCCTCCTCCATGGCGTTGGCAAAGCCCCGCTCGAACATGAAGTGGCGCTTGCCCACGTCGTCGGGGTAGGTGAACTTTCCGCCCACCTGCCAGATGAAGGGGGTGAAGTGGTAATCCAGCAGCTCCTTGCGCATGTCGTAGAGCACGTCGATCTCCCGGGTGTTGGCCAGGAAGCAGCTCCATGTCTCATAGTGGACGGGGATGATGGTCTTGACCCCCAGGTTCTCCGCCATGCGCAGCACGTCCACCGAGGTCATCTTGTCCGTCAGCCCCGGGGGATTCTCCCCAAAAGAGGCAATGGCCACGTCGATCTGGTGCTGCTTGCCGTGGCGCAGATAGTAGTTGGAGAAGTGGGAGTCTCCGCTGTGGTAGAAGCTGCCCCCCGGGGTCTTGACCAGGTAGTTGACCGACCGCACGTCCATGTCGTCCGGGCAGTAGCCCGCCAGCGGGCCGGAGCGAGGGGCGGTGAGGAACACGGTCCGGTCAAAGGAATCCAGCACCACGATCTCGCAGTCTTTCACTTTCACCGTGTCCCCCGGCTTCACCGTGTGGACCACCTCCTGGGGCAGGCCCCACTCCAGCCACTGGTCGGTGACGAATTTGGGCCCGTAGAAGGGGACCTGGGGAAACTTGTTATGGATAGCGGCGGCCGTATAGGGATCGATGTGATCCCGGTGGTTGTGGGTCACCAGCACCGCGTCCACCTTCGTCACCTCGAAGGGGTCCATCACCACCGGGATCATCCGCGTGTTGGGGAAGCGCTGGCGGCCGCCCACCATCCGGTTGAGCTGGAAGTCCGGGCCGGCCAGGTGGGGTGGATATTGGGACCAATCCTGGGTGTACTTGCCCCGGCCCACCCAGAAGTCCATGGCGATGTTGGTGTCGTTTTCGGTCTTGAGCCAGATGCCCGTACACCCCAGCCACCAGATGGAAAACGTACCCGGCGCCACCGCAGTCTGGTCGATCTCCTCGTTGAGCCAGGTGCCCCACTCGGGGAAGATCGCGCTGCGCCAGCTGTCTTTCGTGATCTCACTGATATATGACAAAGTAACGATCCCTCCTTTTTATACTGATATCAGCTGCGTTCCAGTTCGTATAGCACGACCTGGTCCATGTCCCGAGCCGCCGCGGCCAGATAGGAACGGCCGTGGAGAACAAAGCCCCTGACGTTGCTGGGAGCCACCCCCTCCTCCAGCAGGGTGGAGCGGTATCCGCTCCCGTCGTGCTCCACCAGGTACAGTCTGCCATCCCCCTTGCGGTAGCCCACGGCGAACATGTTCCGGCCCAACAGCTCCCCGGCCCAGATTGCGTGAGCGAAGTGCATGGGCAGGGTATAGACGATCTGCCACACACCGTCCACCCGCTTGTTCACCGCGGCGGTGTCGCCGTGGAACCCCTCGAAGGTCACCAGCTCGTCCTCGCCGTCCCCGTCCAGGTCGGCCACGGCGCAGTCGCTGATCTCCCGGTCCAGCAGCTTGTCCACCTGCCAGTCTCCGCCGTCCCGGGGGGGCGCGACCCGGAAAAGCCCCTGGCTCCCGCCGATCAGCGTCACCGGGCAGCCGTCCAGAGTCCCCTGCCAGAAGCCGTGGTTCTTGGCGATCCCCTCCTGGATGACCCGGAACTGGATCTCCTCCTCCCCCTGGGGCAGCGGCGCCACCTGGATCTTGCCGGGGTGGGACCAGTCCTCAGGACCGGAACGATGGGTGCACAGGGTGGAGGCCACCACATAGGGCCCCTGGGCGGTGTGGACCACCCCGGACCGGTGGAGATAGGGCAGCACCTTCAGCACCTGGGTCTGCCAGCCCTCCGCCCCGGGGCAGGCGCGGACCAACCGGGCCCGCTCCGACTGGAACCCCTTGTAGAAATCCTGTATGCCCACCAGCGCCCCGGACTCGTCCAGCTGAGAGATGTTCATGCACCCCCCCGGCCCGGTCCAGACCACCTCTTCCTCCCGGGTGGCCAGGTCCACCAGCTTACACCAGCCGCCGTGGGTCTCCGACGCGGCGGCCAGCTTCAGACCCTGGGGCGTGTGGAACAGCTCGATGCAGTAGACCCCTTCCAGATCGGTCAGAACGCTTCGCTTCCAAGCGATCAAACCCTCTCACTCCTCTCTTCTTTTGGTGATTTTCACTGCCTTTCCCGCTTCCGGCCAGGCTTATATCATGATTTTAACAAAAAGTGCGGTGTTTTTGTCCTCTATTTTTTTCATATTATATGTAAAATTTGCTCTCATGGGCTGTCCGCCCAGGCAAAAAAAACACGCCCCTTTTGACAACCCCGCCCCAGGCTTGCATACTTCAAATCACAATCGAACAAGATCTTCAGGGCGGGGTGTGATCCCCCACCGGCGGTACAGCCCGCGGGCCGAAAGGCAGACTCGGTGAAACTCCGAGGCCGACAGTATAGTCTGGATAAAAGGAAGATCGTACGACGCTGGGACTCTCTTTCCCCGCGCCGGCGGCTTTGCTATGGTGGGCGCGGGGGTGGAGGTGGTGGAGCACGTGCTGGAGGAGGAGTGGTCCAGCTCAACCAGGTGTTTTTCCACTACATCCGCACCGGGCGGCCCTTCGTGGTGATGAAATACGCCATGACCATGGACGGCAAGATCGCCGCCCATACCGGGGCGTCCCGGTGGATCACCGGGGAGCAGGCCAGGGCCCACGTCCAGGCCCAGCGCCACCGGCTGTCCGCCATCATGGCGGGGGTGGGGACGGTGCTGGCCGACGACCCATCGCCGACCTGCCGCCGCCCGGCGGCAAGGATCCCCTCCGGGTGGTGTGCGACACCCGCCTGCGCCCCCCTTGACGGCGCAGGCCGTGGCCACCTGCTGCACCGATGAAAAAAAGCGCCTGGCCTACGAGCGGGCCGGGTGCCGGGTGCTGCGGGTGGGAGAACGGGACGGCCATGTGGACCTGGACGAGCTGATGGCCCGGCTGGGCCGGGCAGAGATCGACAGCGTGCTGCCGGAGGGGGGCGGCACCCTGAACTGGGCGGCCCTGGAGCAGGGCGTGGTCCAGAAGGTGCAGGCGTACATCGCCCCCAAGCTGCTGGGCGGGCAGGAGGCCAAGACCCCGGTGGAGGGGATGGGCGTCCCCCATCCGGAGGGTGCGTTCCCGGCTGGCCAACACCACGGCCGTCCGGCTGGGGGAGGACTTTTTGTTGGAGAGCGAGGCGATCTATCCTGTTTACCGGGATCGTTCGAGAACATCGAGCAGGCCATCGAGCGGGCGGGCACCAAGGCCGGGAACAAGGGCTTCGACTGCGCCGTGGGGGCCATCGAGATGGTGGAGCTGATCCGGGCGCTGGAGCGGGGGGAGTGACCTCCGCCCGGCCGGAGGGGACAGAAAAAAGGATCTCCCGATCGGGAGATCCTTTTTCCGCCCTTTTCGGGCCGTCCATCCTGATCCCGCCCCAGCCGCCGGGACAGCCTGCGGCCGCGCGGGCCGAGGGGGCTCCCCCCTCTTTCCGCGCGGCCGCGATCGTCTTTAGGCGTTATCCATCGCCTGCAGCGGCCGTCCCGCCGGACGGCGCCCGGGTCAGGCCCGCTCCATGAAGGCCAGCAGCATCATGGCGGCATCTCCCCGGGTGGCGGCGCCGCCGGGATCCAAACGGCCCTGGCTGTCGCCTTTCACCATCCCCAGGGCCTGGGCCAGCGCGGCGTAGCCCAGCATATCCTTGCCGATCTCCGCCTCGTCGGCGAAGTCCGTCCGGTAGATCCCCTGGAGCTGGGCGGCGGGCCTATAGCCGCCCGCGTCCAGCACCATCTGGATCGCGTCCAGCCGGGTCAGCTGCCGCCCGTCCTCCCGGTCCTCCCGCCGCAGGGCCCCCATCCGGTAGGCCGTCCGGTAGGCCTGGTCGATGCTGCCGTCGGCCGGATCCTCGGGGTCGATCGCCAGGCCCTGGCTGCTGGCCAGCAGCGCCACCAGGTCCAGCTGGGTCAGCTTCTTGTCCGGCTGGAACTTTCCTCCGGCGTAGCCGATGCCATAGCCCGCCAGCGTCTCGGCGGCGCGCTTGGCCGGGGAGTCCGCCAGGTCGCTGTACTTCAAGCCCCCCGCCGCCCCGGCGCTCATGACCACCGGCCGGCCGGTCTTGGCATCGATGCCCATCACGTTCTCCTCCGGCGCCGCCAGCTGCCAGCCCAGCTTCAGGCTGTTCAGCGTCTGGTAGCCCATCTCGGCCAGGGGGACGTGGTCCGGGTCGGACAGGTCCAGCTTCTGGGGCACCGCCACATAGCCCTTATAGATCTGGAAGGTCTTGAAGTAGGCGCTCACCGCCTGCTCCTTGGAGACGATCCCATCCGGGCTGTCGAAGCTCACGTCCTCGGTCCAGGACTGGGAATAGGAGCACACCGAGCCGTCCGCCCCGTCGATCCCCACGGTGAGCTGGTCGTTGGGGAAGAAATATCCGTTCTCCTGCCGGGCGTACTGGAACCCCCAGACGCCGTAGCGGCCGTTCTCCCGCCGCAGGCCTCCGCCCGTGTAGGCCCCGCACCGGGCCATCCGCTCCCCCTGCTGGGCGGTCAGGAACGCCTCCGCCGTCTTGCGGGCGGCGGCCTCGTCCACCTTATTGACGGCGTTGTTCTCCCACCGTCCGGAGCTGGACACCGCCAGCAGCGCCCCGGTCTTGGCGTCCAGAGTCACCCACCGGCGCAGGGTCTTTTCCTCCGCCCGCTTGCCGTAGGTCAACCGGGCCACCACCACGTCCTTGCCGCCGATCTCCTCCTCCTGGTAGGAGGCCGAGGCCAGCGTGTAGCTGTCCAAGCCCAGCGCCTCCACGGCCCTGGCCTTCTCATCCAGCGCCTGCTTGGTCAGGGTGTCCTTCAGCTTGTCCGCCCCCAGCTGCTCCGCCTGGGTCAGCCCGCCGGTGGCCCCCTCTTCCGGAGCGCTGTCCGCTTCGCCCAAGTCGCCGTTGAATTTCCGGTCCAGATCGCCGTACAGCTCGGTCAGGTCCACCAGCTTCCCGCTGGCGTCGTCCACATAGAAGCTGTCGATGGAGTCGGGCACGTAGCGCAGCACCGCCGTCCGCTCCCCCTCCTCCAGCACGTACTCCAGCCGCAGGGACAGGGTGCTCTGGAGCAGGGGCTCCACCGCGCTCTGGCCCATGCGGAACCGGGCGGCGGGGAGGGAGCCGATATAGTCCGTCTCCAGGCTGTCCCGGTGGAACTGGGCCACCGCGTAGTCCGCCAGGTCCACCCCCAGGGTGAACTGCAGCGGCGAGGGACAGCCGTTGAGCGCGATGCTCCCGCGGAAGTGATACCGGGTCTGCCGCAGGGAGGTGGACTCATCGGCGGCTTTGTCCAGGTCCACCTTCTCCCCGGAGCCCAGCACCCGCTTCAAAAACGCGGCCGCGGCCTCCTTCGCCCTGGCCGGGTCCCCCTTGGGCAGGGACAGCGGGACATCCGCCTGGTCTCCGTCCGCCCGGTAGCGGTAATAGCTGAGCACCTTGCCGGACTCGGAGGCCGTGATCTCCAGCGAGCCGTCCGGGCCGCTCCAGCTCAGCCGCCACGCGGGGGCCAGCTCCCCCTCGGTCAGCTGGCCGCTGAACTGCGTATATCCCTCGGTGTCCAGCGCCAGGGCGTCCTTCACCTTCTGGGTGACGGCGGCCAGCCGGTCCGCCCCGTCGCCGCTCTCGGCCGCGCTGGCGGGCGCCGCCAGGGCAAACGCCAGGGCTGACGCCAGCATGATCGATATGATGCGCTTTTTCATGTTCTCTTCCCCTTTCACAAGATCCACGGCGGCATCCAGCCGCCAATGTCCCACACCGAAAAACCGGTCGGTCTACTGATAAAGACGCATTTGGACGCCGCCAGTCACACCCTTTCCAAATTTTTCTCGCATCCTGGCTCGGGACCCCCTCTCCCCCGGGCGGGCAGAACCCCTGACAGGGCAAAGAGGCGCCCCCAAAGGCGCCTCTCTGCCGTTTTTCAGCGGGCCTGGATCCGCTTGACGATGTCCAGCCCCAGCCCGTCCGCCCGGTCGATGGCGGCCAGCTGGTCCAGCAGCTCCCGCTCCTGCTCCGGGGAGAAGTTGGTGAAGGGCCGCCGGGCATAGCCCGCGGGGATGCCGCCCCCCCGCAGCCACGCCTTGATGCAGGCCATCATGCTGCCGCTGCGCAGCCCCGCCATGATGACGTGGACCGCCTTGCTCTGGAGCTGGGCGGCGGCGGGGATGTCGGACGCCTTCACCGCCGCCCAGATCTTCAGGTAGAGGTCCGGGATCACGTTGTAGAACGACCCGATGATCCCATCCACCCCCAGGGCGATGTTGGAGCTGCCCAGCTCGTCGCAGCCCCCGTAGATCTGGAAGCCGCTCTTGCAGCTCTCCCGGATCTGGGCCACCTCGTAGAGGGCGGTGGCGGTGTACTTCACGCCCTTGACGTTTTCGATCTGGGACAGGCGGATCACCTGCTCCACCGTCATCAGTCCGGCCAGGGGGATGTTATACACCACCATGGGCAGACTGGTGGACCCGGCCAGATCCTCATAGTAGTGGAAGATCTGGTCCTCGTTGAATTTGAAGTAGAAGGGGGGCACGCTGGAAATGCCCGCCGCGCCGGCCCGCTCGGCGTGCTTGGCCAGCTCCACCGACGCCCTGGTGGACATGGCCCCCACATGGACCACCACCGGGACCTTGTCCCCCACCTCCTCCATCACGATCTCCACCTGGCGCATCCGCTCCTGGGCGTCCATCAGGAACGCCTCGCCGGTGGAGCCGGTGAGGTACAGCCCCCCGATATCGAAGGACAACAGGTAACGGATGAACTCCCGGGTGCCCGCCTCGTCCAGGCTCTCGTCCCGCCCGAACACGGACAGCACCGCGGGGATCACACCTTTGAAATCACGAATATCCCGGCTCATTTCGCCGCCTCCTTTTTGACCGCGCCCTTGGCCTCCATCATCTCTTTCACTTTATGGCAGGAGACGAAGTGGCTCACGCCGTCGATCGCATATTCCTCCAGCACGGGCCGTTCCGACTTGCACCGCTCCCGGCACTCCGGGCACCTGGGGTGGAAAGTGCAGCCCGGCGGCGGGTTGGCGGGCGAGGGCACGTCCCCCTGGAGGGGGATGCGTTTCTTCTTTTTGCTCACGTCCGCCACCGGGATGGCGCTGAGCAGGGCCTTGGTGTAGGGGTGCAGGGTGTTGGCGAACAGCTCCTCGGAGGTGGTCAGCTCCACGATGCGCCCCAGGTACATCACCGCGATCCGGTCGGCCAGGTACTCCACCACCGACAGATCGTGGGTGATGAAGATATAGGTCAGCCGGTACTCCTCTTTGAGCTGGTTGAGCAGCCGCAGCACCTGGGCCTGGATGGACACGTCCAGGGCGGACACGGCCTCGTCGCAGATGATCAGCTCCGGGCCCACGGACAGCGCCCGGGCGATGCCGATGCGCTGGCGCTGTCCGCCGGAGAACTCGTTGGGGTAGCGGGTCATGTAGTCCCGGGGCAGGTTCACCGACTCCAGCAGATCGCCGATCTTTCGGATCCGGTCCTGCTTGTTCTTCATGCCGAATTTGATCAGCGGGTCCTCCAGGGAGCCGAAGATGGTGAAGGCCGGGTTGAGGGAGGAGTAGGGGTCCTGGAACACGATCTGGATCTTCTGCCGGGCGTTGTCCAGCTCCTTCCGGGGCAGCTTGCGCAGGTCCTTGAAGCCGTCCTCGAACTTGTACTCCATGCTGCCCTCGGTGACGGGCACCAGCTGGAGGATGGACTTGCCCAGGGTTGTCTTGCCGCAGCCCGACTCGCCCACCAGGCCCAGGGTCTCGCCCCGGTAGACGTCCAGGCTGATGTCGTCCACCGCCTTCACATGGCCCACGGTGCGCTTCATCAGGCCCTTTTTGATGGGAAAATAGGTCTTGGCCCCCCGTACCTTCAGCAGGACCTCCTTTTCCTTATTTGCCATCTGCCGTCACCTCCCCATAGTTGAAGCAGCGGGTGTAATGCCCCACCCCCACCCACTCCTCGCCGGGCATCTCCCGCTGGCAGCGCTCGCCGGCGTAGTCGCAGCGGGGGCAGAACTGGCAGCCGCGGGGCCGATCGAAGGGGTCCGGCGTGGAGCCCCGGATGGGCTCCAGATCCTGGTCCTTGCCCTTGCCCAGCACGGGGATGGAGCGCAGCAGCGCCTTGGTGTAGGGGTGGGCGGGGGCGGTGAAGATCTCCTCCACCGGGCCGTACTCCACGATGTTGCCCATGTACATCACCGCCACCTCGTCGGCCATCTCGGCCACCACGCCCATATTGTGGGTGATCATCATGATGGCGGTGTCGTGCTCCCGCTTCAGCTCGTTCATCAGATCGAAGATCTGGGCGCTGATGGTCACGTCCAGGGCGGTGGTGGGCTCGTCGGCCAGCAGGAGCTTGGGTTCGCAGGACATGCCCATGGCGATCATGGAGCGCTGGCGCATCCCGCCGGAGAACTGGTGGGGGTACTCCCCATAGCGGATGTCCGGGGCGGGTATGCCCATGTCGGCCAGGTCCTCGATGGCCTCCTTCTTGTACTGCTCCTTGCTGAGCCCCCCCTTGTGCTGGCGCAGCATCTCCTCGATCTGATAGCCCACGGTGTACACCGGGTTCAGGGCGGTCATGGGATCCTGGAAGATGATGGCGATGTCCTGGCCCCGGATGGCGCGCATCTCCTTGCCGTTCTTCGCCAGCTGGTCCAGGCGCACCTCGGAGCCGTCCTCCTTATAATAGGTGATGGAGCCCTCCTCGATCCGGCTCAGCTCGGGGAGCAGGCGCAGGATGGAGTTGGCGGTCACCGACTTCCCGCAGCCGGACTCGCCCACGACGCACAGCGTCCTGCCCCGCTTCACGTCGAAGCTGATCCCCCGCAGCACCTTATTGCACCGCTGGTTGGTGTAGAAATAGACGTGGAGGTCCTTGACGCTCAATACCACATTATTATCGCTTCTCATATCGCTCACCTCTCAGCCGATCTGGGTGGGATCGGACGCGTCCCGCATACCGTCCCCAATGAAATTGATGGACAGCACGAACAAGATCAGCATGATGGAGCAGGGCAGCCAGATCCACCACTTATCCAGCCAGTCGAAGCGGATGGTGCCCGCCTGGGTGATGAGGCTGATGATATTGCCCCAGGTGGCCAGCTCCATGGGCACGCCGTAGTTCAGCACGGAGAGGGCCGCCTCCTGGAGGATGAACATGGCGGTGGACAGGGTGATGTTGACCACGATGGGCCCCATGGCGTTGGGCAGCATGTGCTTGAAGGCGATCTTGGTCCGGGAGATGCCGAAGGCCCGCAGGGACTGGACGAATTCCTCCTCCCGGAGGGAGAGCACCTTGCTCCGGGCCATGCGGTACATGGACGGCCAGCCCGTCAGGATGAAGATGACGATCAGGTTCTGCAGGCTCTTGCCCACCAGGGCCACGATGATGATGATCATCACCATCTGGGGGATGGACATGAAAATATCTGCGATCTTCATCAGGATCTTGTCCAGCCATCCGCCCAGATAGCCCACGTACATGCCCAGGGTGACCCCCAGCAAAGCGGCGCCCAGGGCGCTGCCCAGGCCCACCAGGATGCTGATCCGCCCGCCGTAGAGCATACGCGACCAGATGTCCCGGCCCATCTGGTCGGTGCCGAAGATGTGCTCCGGGGAGGGGGGCGCCATCTTGTCCCGCAGGAAGAAGGCCGTGGGGGAGTACTGGGTGAACAGCGGCGCGCCGAAGCACAGCACGCAGATCGTCACGAAGAGGATCAAGCCGAACACCGCCAGCTTGTTGGCGGTGAGCTTGCGCAGGGTGCGGTTGGTGAGCTTGGTGCCCAGCTTTCCGCTCTCCTCGGCCTGCCGGATCTTGTCCAGCTTGCGGTCGAGGGCAGTTCTTTTCACTTTGTTCATGATAGCTTCACCCTCGGGTCCAGCACCGCGGTGAGCACGTCCACGAGCAGCGAGGACAGCAGCACCATCAGCACCATGAATAGCCCCACCGACATGATGATGGGGGTGTTCTGGGTCTTGATCGCGTCGGTGAACCACCGGCCCACCCCGGGCCACTGGAAGATGTTCTCGATGACGATGGCCCCGCTGATCAGGGTGGGCAGGCGGAAGCCGATCAGCACCATCACCGGAGTGCAGGCCACCCGGAAGCCGTGGAACATGTTCACCTTCCACTCGGGAAGGCCCTTGGCCCGGGCGGTCTTGACATAGTCGCGGTTCATGGAGTCCAGCATACTGGACCGGGAGTAGCGCATGACGCCCGCCGTCTGAGAGATGCCCAGCACGAAGGCGGGCAGGAACAGGTGGTGCAGCTCATCGAGCAGCCCCGCGTCCCCCCGCTGGCCCACCGGGAACCACTTCAGCTTCAGGCAGAACAGGATGATGCAGAAGATGCCGAACAGGAACTGGGGGATGGCCACGCCCACCATGCCGGCCACGGTGAGCGCGTTGTCGGCCAGCTTCCCCTTTTTCAGGGCGGAGACCACGCCCAGCAGGATCCCCAGCACCGTGGAGATGATCAGCGCCGCCAGGGACAGCTCGATGGTGGCGGGCAACTTCTGCATCATCAGCTCGCCCACGGGCATGTTGTTTTGCAGGGAGTAGCCCAGATCGCCGGTGCACACGCCTTTGAGCCAGCTCAGATAGCGGACGATCATGGGACCGTCCAGCCCCTTGGCCGCCTTGAAGGCGGCCACCTCCTCCGCCGACATCTCCGCCAGCTGGTCCATGGGGATGAGGAAGTCGATGACGTCGCCGGGCATCAACTCGATCCCCCAGTAGATCAGAAAGGTGATGATGATCAGCATCGGTATCATGCCGATCACCTTGCGCAGGGTAAAATTCAGCATGGGATCGCTCCTTTCTGCCAGTGTTCTTCTTCTAGGGGACCTCTGAACAAATGCGTCTGCGGCGCTGTGCGGATCTATTCAGGGGTCCCCTGGAACGGCCGCGCGGGGGTCGGCAGAATGCCGGCCCCCGCGCGCCTCACGTCAGGATCAATCAGCAGTCCTTTCGAACATATTGATGAAGATGTACCGGGGGAAGGTCACGTTGACGGTGTCCACCTGGAAGCCGCTCATCTCCTGCACCTGCT
Source organism: uncultured Oscillospiraceae bacterium (assembly GCA_910588495.1). Lineage (GTDB taxonomy): Bacteria > Bacillota > Clostridia > Oscillospirales > Oscillospiraceae > Enterenecus. The sequence goes on from CAJUPU010000003.1 coordinate 128,374, forward strand.
GCACCTGGGCGGAGTCCTTGCAGAAGGCGTAGTCGATCTTGTCGGCCATGGCGTTGGTGATGAGGTTCTCATCGCCCGCGTCGCTGGAGGGGTACATGTAGATCTTCTCGATGTTGCCGGTGCCGGGCTTGAAGTAGTCGTCGTTGCGCACCAGGGTGGTGAATTCGCCCAGCTTCACGTTCTCCACCTTGAACGGGCCGGTGCCGATGGGGGCCTGCCAGAAGGTGTCGGCGGCGAAGTTCTCGGGGGCCACGTTCTCCAGGCAGTGCTTGGGCAGCACGGACCACTGGGAGAACACGGTCAGGGCGTTGGGCTGCGGGTTGTTGAAGTTGAAGGTGACGGTGCTGCCGTCCACCTCGATGGAGGCGGCGTCGCCGATCACGTCGGTGAGCACGGAGTTGGCGCCGGGCACGGTGCAGTAGTACTCGAAGGTCCACTTCACGTCGTCGGCGGTGAACGCCTCGCCGTCGTGCCACTTCACGCCCTCCCGGATCTGGAAGGTGATGGTCTTGCCGTCGTCGGACACCTCATAGCTCTCGGCCAGCATCCCGTCGGTGGGGGTCAGGCTGGCGTCGGCGTTGAGCAGGCGGTCGAACACGATCTCCTGGTGCCAGAACAGGCCGGGGTTGGTGGCGGTGTGCTCCAGGGCGTTGACGGCGCCGGTGTTGGTGTACATGGTCTTATCCGCCCGGTCGATGGTCCAGTCCAGGATGTTCTTCTGATAGCAGAACTGGTCGTTGCCGGGGGCGTTGCCCTTCATGTCCAGATGGCTGGAGGTGATGATCCAGGAGGGGATGTAGAACAGGGGGATGGTCTCCACGTTCTCGTTCTCATACTTCTGGATGGCGTCGTAGGCGGCCTTCTGGTCCTCGGTGGTCACGGCCACCTTGGCCTTGTCGATCAGGGCGTCCAGATCCTTGTCCCACAGCACGGTGGAGTTGTTGTTGGCGGTGGAGTGGTGGCGGTTGTACAGCTCGCCCAGGGTCAGCGCGTTGGTGCCCGCGAAGCACAGATCCCAGGCCACCGCGGACTTGACGCCGTCGGCGGAGGGGGTCCACAGCAGCACGGTGAGGTTGTCGGTGAGCAGGTCGAAGTCCATCTTCACGCCCACCTCGGCCCAGTAGCCCTGGATGGCGGTGATGGTGTCCAGCAGGTTGGCGGTGTAGTAGACGGCCTTGAGGGTGTAGCTGCCGTCCCAGCCCGCCTCGGCCAGCAGCTCCTTGGCCTTATCGGGATCGTACTTGTACTCGGTGAGGCCGTCGGCCTGCCAGCCTCCCTCGGGGACCAGGGACTTGTCGGCGGCGATCACGGTGTTGTTCCACAGGCCGTCCACGATGGCGTCCATATCGATGGCGTACCACAGGGCCTGGCGGACGCGCACGTCCTGGAGGGGGTTGGGGTAGGCGGTGCCGCCCGCGCCCTGCCCGCTGGAACCTTGCTCGCCGGAGGTCGAGGCGGCGGGAGGCGCAGCGGAGCCCTTCGGCTCATCGCCGCTGGGGCCGCCGCAGGCGCACAGGGCCAGCACCATGCACAGCGCGAGGGCCAGGGATAAAACTCTTTTCATGTCGTTTCTTCCTCCTCATCATGTTTGGTCTCTACGGCCGGAGCCGTTGGGACAGGTCAGACGCCCGCGGTCGGCAACATCACCAAAAAGCCGCCGGTACAGCGGGGTCTTTTAATGTATAATATACTATCCCACCCCATTATGTCAAATGATTTTTTCACTTTTTTTACAGTTTCCGACCGTGCTGAAGATCGTCTCCAACCCCGCTCCGCGCGCCCCGGGCATTGTCAAGGGGGCAAGGCTTGAAAACCGGCGGGAGCTATGGTATCATTTCAACAAACAACGGCGGATATGCCGGTCAAAAGTGCGCCGATCCCCAGGCCGCGCCCGCGCCGTCAAGAGGAGGTCTTTCGCCATGATCTATGGAAAACGTTCCCAGCTGGAGCGCTATCTGGGCCTGTGCCCCGCGCTGGACACCGCCATCCGCTATCTGGCCCGGGCGGACCTGTCCGGGCTGGCCCCAGGCCGCAACGAGGTGGACGGCAACGATGTGTTCATCAACCGCCTGGACTACCAGACCATCCCCCAGGAACAGGCCGCTTGGGAGGGCCACGCCCGCTACGGCGATATCCACATCATGATCTCGGGCCGGGAGCAGATCGGCGTGTCCCACGTCTCCCAGCTGGCCCGGACCGTGGAGCGCCAGGCCGACGATTTCCTGGGCTTCGAGGGCCCGGTGCAGGTGTGGTGCCCCATGGAGGAGGGCGACGCGCTCATCGTGTTCCCCGAGGACGCCCACATGGTCAAGGTCCAGCTGGACCGGCCCATGGCGGTGAGCCGCGCCGTGGTCAAATTCAGGGTGTAGCACCCAAACACACAAAAAAAGCCTTCCGGACCCGGTCCGGAAGGCTTTTTCCATACACTTTTCGCGAAGATCGGACGCACAAGATCTATAGGTTTTGTGCACCCGGTCTTTTTTTGTGCTGTCCCTGCGTTCAAATACTTATTCGGCACGATCATGGAAAAGTTTAGCCCCAAACGCAAAAATTTTTAACCTGGTGTTGAGTGCACAAAACCTATACTTTTTGGACACCCCCTGCGCCCAGGCCCCACCACGGACCCTATTTTATAAGGAGAACAGCCATGTCCCAACAGCAGGAACACACCGTCCGAACGGACGATGGGGGGCAGCTCCAGACCGAGCTGCGCCAGCTGGCCCAGGAGATCGCCGCCAGCCTTTCCGACCTGGACGCCGCCAGCGGCCGCGCCCTGGTCAGCGACTTCGTGTCCGAGCTGTTCTTCCAGCTGGCCGAGCAGCAGCGCCGGGAGGACCGCCGCCAAAAGCAGGCCCAGGGCATCGCCGCCGCCAAGGCCCGGGGCGTCCGCTTCGGCCGGACGGCAAAGCCGGTGCCCGACGGCTTCGACCAGCTCCACCGGGCCTGGCGGGAGGGCCGGATCTCCCTCAAGAAAGCGGCGGAGTCCTGCGGCATGACCCGGGGCACCTTCTACAACGTGGCCCTGCGCCGGGAACAGCAGGAGGACAGCCGCGCCGTTTGACCGCCGCCCGCAGGACGCGGGCGAGACAATTTAAGGAGATACCGCTATGCTCTGCATCACCATGACCCCCGGCGGCTACTTCACCGTAGGCCGCGACACCGTTGTCCAGTTCGACCGCCTCAGCGGCGAGCGCGTCCACCTGATCGTCAACGCCCCCCGGGAGGTCCCCATCCTCCGGGGCGAGGTGCTGGAGCGTCAGGGCGGCCGCCGCCCCGCCTGCGTCAAAGACGTGTCCCCCCGCTACGTCCACCAGCTCCCCTGGGACCACCAGAAAAAACAGGCCCTGGCCGAGCTGCGCCAGACCCTGGACGCCATGGGCCCCAGCCCGGAGGCCCGGGTCCTGCGGGAAAAACTGGACCTCATCTTTCCGGTTTCAACCGGCTGACGAGCCGGTCTGAAATATTGCAAGCGCGCCGCGCACCGGCAGTCCGGCCGGATACCGGGAGGCGGCGCACCACAGACCTGTGCCCCCAGGAAGGGAATCCAAGGGGCACATTAATAGACGAAAGGAGTCAAAACTCATGCGTATCCAGCACAATATCATGGCGATGAACGCCTACCGCAACTACACCAACAACGTGTCCGCGATGAAGGCCAACCTGGAGAAGCTCTCCTCCGGCTACAAGATCAACC
>CAJUPU010000004.1 GCA_910588495.1 uncultured Oscillospiraceae bacterium
TTTCAGGTTTTTATGCTTTTAGGTCTTGACAGCTCTTGGCAGGTTTAGCAGGTCTCTCTTCATGCTATAAAATAAAGCAAATATCATGCCAACTAAAAAATGGGTGTTAGCGCCAGTGATAAAATGTAAGAAAACGCCGAGGAAAAGCGGGAGCGCCTGGATCTGATTTGGGTTGCTAGCGGACAAATACGGCCTGGAGAGGGAAATCATGCGTTCTAGTGGCTATACCCAGCCGGCGGACATCCAGGGTCCCGCCTTCCGCCAGGTGGAGCGGGTCATCAGAGACACCGCCCTCGATCTGCCGGTGTGCCCCAATGTAATGACTGGCACCACCGACGCCAGCGTTTATCAGGTTATCTGTAGAAGTGATATCCGTTTTGCCCCGGTAGTGGCCGGGCCGGAGCAGATGAAAGGGATGCACGCCCCAACGAGACCGTGGGGGAGGACTGTCTGCCCGGAGTGGTGGACTTTTATGAAAACTGCTCTGTGCTCAGGCGGGACGGTATGCAGCGAACAAACAGGACCCTTCATCTGAGTGGGGTCAGGGCATTTGAGGACCATCGAATACTATCGCTGAATAAAGGGCCATGTACGCCTGAGACGTACATGGCCCTGTCATTTTGACTGAGGTGCTTCTGATGCCCAGGGAAACCATCGCTGGGCGCCGGACCCAAAATTTCACGGGCCGGGACCGGGTGCCGGTCATATTTATGGCATGGGGGCGTCTTTGCTGAACAAAGGGCTGACCAAATGCAATACCCGGTCCAATTCGCGGTGTGCTTTCTCATCCATTACGGGCCAGCCCGCCGGGCGGCAGCCGTCGAAACCAATCACGCCCCGGCGCTTCAGCACCGCCTTGTAACACCCAACTCCATACGCGCCGCTGAACAAAAAGGCTGGGAGACATCTGCTGTATACTTCATATGCTCTTTCCATATTCCCCGCCTCCATCAAGTTCCAGACTGCGGCAACCAGATCGGAGAATTGGCAGGACGGCATAGTAGCGCAAATGCCGCGGTCGTACTCCTCCACCAGGTTCCGGGAGCCGTTTCCCCCCATCACGCCCTTCAACACCCCGTCTGGATGCTCCAGCTCATATCGATGGAGCCGTGAGATCAGCTGCCGGGAATCCGCCGTCTCCTCCTTCACATAAGAAAAATGTTCCAACTCCGTTAGGCGCTGGAGGAGATAGTCAAAGTCCATCGGCATTCCCAATGGCGGGAATAAGTTCTGAATGATGACCGGAACGCTGGTGACCTGTTCGATCCGCCCATAATAGTCTGCCAGTTCCCGCGGGCTGACCTTCACCACATGGGGCGGCGCGGCGATGACGGCATCTGCCCCCGCCGCGCAGGCGTGCGCCGTCAGTTCTTCCGCCTCTTTGACATAGGCGGCGGACACCCCTGCAATGACGGGGACTCTTCCGTCCACCGTCCGGATCGCGGTTTCCAGAATGGCCTTGCGCTCCTGCGTGGTCAGCAGAAAATATTCCGTTGCGTAGACAGGGATCACGATCCCGTGCACCCCGCAGCGAAGGCAGAAATCCACCGTCCTTGAAACGCCTTCATGATCGACGCTGAGGTCCTCCCGATAGACCGCAGGGGGGATCGCAAGTACGCCTCGCAGCTGCTGCATAAGCCACAGCTCCCTTCCCTTTTTGATGCCGGAAACACGCCTGTGGAGCGGAAATTTTCGGTGTGAGCATGTCGAATATAACATATCGCCGCTGGAAATGCAAGGATCAAGGCGTAAAATTGCATTGCAGCGAGATGGAGATCTTTCCCTGACCTGGGGCGGCCTTGGGTGCTGGCTGGTGTCTCTGTTACGCTGGGTGCGATCCGCTGAAACGGCTCCAGAATTCTCCGGACAGTTCGATAAAGCAGCGGTCTTGGGCGCTAAGGGGCCGGTTTTTTCGGTAGCACGCGCAGGTGGAGATGGAGGGTCTGCCGGCCAGGGAGTAGACCGCCAGGCGCGGGTCGGCGTGCTGGGTGTAGTATTTAGGAATGATGCCGCAGCAGATGCCCTGCTGGATCAGGGTGAGGATCGTTGGGGTGTGGTGCGTCTCAAACAGAATGTTGGGAGCAAAATCCATGCGGCGGAAGAACTCGTCGGTGACGATGCGCACTGTGGAATTGCGCTGGAGGAGAACAAAGGGAGTCTCCCGAAGCAGGTGGAGATCGACCGGCTGGGAAAGCCGGTGCCGCAGTGGGTGATCTTGGGCGATCACCAGGGACAGCTCCTCCTCCCACAGGGTGATGTAGCTGTTGCGGTGATCTCGCTGCTCCTGTGTGATGGAGACAAACCCCAGGTCCAGATACCCCTCAGCGATCATGCGCTGCATCTCAAGGGTCATGACCTCCCGTGGGATGACACGGGTATCCGGACACCGCATATGAAACTGCGGGTAGATTTGGCTGAACATTTCTGTTCCCCGGGCAGGCGTGAAGCCAATGGACAGGGTGTGCTGCTGCCGGGTGCGGACTTCCGCGATCCGCTCATAGGCCTCCTGCTTCAGCGCTAGGATCCTGCGGGCATGGTCCATGTAGACTGATCCCGCCTCCGTCCGCTCCAGCTTGCGCCCGGAGCGGATAAACAGCGGGGTGCCCAGTTCCTGCTCCAGCTTCAGCAGCTGGTGGGTGATGGCGGGCTGGGAGATGAAAAGCTTCTCCGCCGCTTTTGAGACGCTTGCCTCTTCCGCGATGGCCAGGATATTTTCTAGATGCTGTAGATCCATGATTCACCAAAGCTCCTTTTGCTGTTTATCCAGCTGAGTGCGGTATTCAACGCGGCTGTGGTATGTTTCCCCATACAGCTGGATCAGCTTGCGTATGGGTCCGCTGAGATAGATACCCTGGGGACATACGGCATAAAAGTGCCAGTTCGGCAGGCCGGCTAGATGAAATGCCTGAATACCGGGTACACCGCCATACAAATAATACTCTGGGACGATGCCGCAGCACAGGCCGTGCTGGACCATGGTGATGATAGTGAGGTTGTGTTCAGACTCAAAGAGGATTCTGGGGGTGACGCCGGCGCTTTGGAAGATGCGGTCTACGATGGGCCGGAGGGTGAACTGCTGGGAGAGCACCACAAAGGGCTCCTCCGCCACGTCCCGTATGTCTACCGGGTCCCGCAGACGGCTGCGTAACGGGTGCCCGGCGGGCACGATCAGCGAGAGGTTCTCGTGGGCCACATCGAAGTATTGCAGCTCGTGGGTGTGCAGGGCTTTCTCCAGGCAGACCAAGCCTACGTCCAGCTCCCGCTGTCGCAGCAGCTCCAGCTGGTCCCGGACGCAGAGCTCCATGGGCTGCAGGCGGACGCCGGGGTAGAGGCTGTGGAACCGGGGATAGATCTGGGCAAACTGGTGAACGCCCCGCCCGGAGGAAAAGGCGATGGAGATGGGGCCGTTTTGACTAGTGGTGATGTCGTTGATGATCCGGTAGGCGTCCCGGCGGACGCTGAGCATCTGCCGGGCATATTCCATGTAGATCTTGCCTGCCTGTGTGGGCAGCCATTTTCCCTTGGTGCGGTGGAACAGCGGCGTACCCAGTTCACGTTCCAGCTTCTGAAGATGCTGAACAAGGGCGGAAGGGGTGACATCCAGTCTGCGGGCGGCGTCGGACACGCTCCCTGTCCGCTCGATCTCAAGAATGTATTCCAGCTTCTTCAAATCCATAGAGCCGCCCTCCTCGGATGGCATTTTGCACAGTTTGCAATCGGAACGATTTTCATTATAGCATAACTTTTACTAAAAGCCACAGTAATTTTTTTGATTTGTGCTCTCGGAAAGGACATGCTATCATGCTCTTGAAAGGAGTGAGGCATGTGCCTGCAATCAAAACGATTCGCACCATACGCCTGGATGAGATCCCCAATATCCTCTGGGTGGAGCTGGAGACCGACGATGGCTATACCGGGCTGGGCGAGTGCTGGCGTGGGGCGCAGGCCACCGAGGCGGCGATCCACGGAGATGTGGCAGCCTTCCTTCTGGGCCAGGACCCCAGGCGGATCGAGTACATTTCCCGCAGGCTGCTGACATCCTATGTGGGCTTCCACAGCGCCGGAGCGGAGACCAGGGCGGCCAGCTGCATCGACATCGCCCTGTGGGATCTGGCGGGCAAGCGTCAGGGGATCCCCGTTTATGAGGCGCTGGGCGGTGCCAGCCGCCTCCAGGTGCAGGTGTACAACACCTGTTCCGGCTACCAGTACAACAAAGCGGGCGGTTGCTTCAATCACTATACCGGGCGGAGAATGGCGGAGGACGCCGTGAAGATGGCCGGGCCCTATGACGATCAGGTCGCGTTCATCCAGGACGCGGGAGCGCTGGCCCGCAGCCTGCTCAACGAGGGCTATAAGGCCATGAAGATCTGGCCGTTTGACCCCTACGCCGCGCGGACCGATGGGTCGTTCATCTCCGAGGAGGACCTGCGCCGTGGGCTGGAGCCCTTCCGGAAGATTCGGGAAGCGGTGGGCGATCGGATCGAGGTGATGTGCGAGATGCACAGCATGTGGAGCCTGCCCGCGGCCCTGCGGATCTGCCGGGCCATGGAACAGTATAACGTATTCTGGGCTGAAGATCCGCTGTGCAAGATGGACGACCCTCACGCGCTGGCCAAGCTGCGGGCCGGGACCAGGACGCCGGTCTGCGGAAGCGAGACCCTTTCCGGCGCGGTGATGTTCCGGCAGATGCTGGAACACGGCGGGGTGGATTACGCCATGCTGGATCTGGGCTGGTGCGGCGGTCTGTCCGAGGGGCGAAAGATCGCCTACCTGGCCGGGAGCTACAACATTCCTATCGCCCCCCACGACTGCACCGGTCCGGTCCTGCTCTGGTCTGGGATGCACTTGGCGTTCCACTGCTCCAACACCCTGTTCATGGAGGTGGTCAGAGCCAATCTCGCCACCTGGTATGCGGAGCTTGTGGACGAGCTGCCCGCCATCCGGGACGGCATGGCGCAGCTTCCCACTAGGCCGGGGCTCGGCGTTTCCCTCAAACCGGAGACGAAACTGCGGCCGGACGCCATCGTGCGGGAATCCGTCTGGGATCCGGGGGCTGCGGCGCGGTTGATTCGTTAAACCAGGCCCGTGGGCTGTGATCCGCAGGTCAGTTTATACAAAAACGAAGGAGGAACCATCAATGAAAGGACAGAAAAGGATCGTCACCGCTATTCTCGCCGCGTTCATACTGCTGTCTCTGGCGGCGTGCGATTCCGGCGCCGCCAAGAACTCACAGGCCCCTTCGGCACCCCCTGCGGAGTCTGGCGCGCCGGAGAAGTCTGCGGCCCCGGAGGTCCAGTGGCCGAAAAACATCGAGATCGTGGTGCCTGCGGGCGCGGGCGGCGACACGGACTTCAACGCCCGTGCGCTGGCCGAGAAGCTCAACGAAAAGCTGCCGGCCAACGTGGTGGTGTCCAATGTCAACGGCGGCGGCGGTTCCACCGGTTCCCGCCAGGTGAAGAACGCCGAACCGGACGGCTCCTCCGTGCTGTTTTATCACACGGCTTTTTTGGTGAACAAGGCCAGCGGGACCACGGATTACGGATTTGACGAATTCTCCCTGGCCTGCATCGCCGCCATGAGCCGAGGCAATGTGGTCACCGTCCGCGCGGAGCTGGGCATCAACACCCTCCAGGAGCTGTACGACTACACCCAGGCCCATCCCGGCGAGCTGAAGATGGCGGCCCAGACCGGCGCCACCTCCTACGCCATCTCCATGCAGATGAAGGCGGCCGGCTTTGACATGAACGTGGTGGACGCCGGAGGCGCAGCGGACCGTCTGGCCGCCATCGCGGGCGGACATGTGGACGTGATCCTGGCGGCCTATGGCTCCATCAAGGACTATGTGGCCGAGGGCACGCTGGTGGCCCTGGCTATGGACGGCGAGGCGGATCTGACGGTGGCGGACCAGAACATCGATGTGAAAGCCATCCACAACCTGGGTCATGACAGTATCAAGCTGCCGTTCTACTACTTCCTGGCCTTCCCCAAGGGGACGGACGAGGCGCTGGTCCGGGCGTTCAGCGACGCGGTGAAGGACATCGTGGAGAATGACGCCGATTATCAGCAGAAGATCTATGACGCCTATCTACAGGAGCCGTTCTATAAGAACACCGAGGACGGGACGGCTACGTTTGCGGAGATCGAGCAGCTGCTGGAGACCGTTGACCTGACCGGTAAGGTGGAGGCCGCGTCCTGATCGGAAAACCCGAGGTTTTGATCAATGGGCGCCCACGAACAGGCTGTTCGGGGGCGCCCCTCGGATAAAATGGAGGAGCCCCTATGGGTATCAAAAAACTCTCGGAAAATTTGGTCAGCATCATATTGCTGATCGCCGGCATTGCGCTGCGTATCAGCGCCCAGACCATCCAGATTGGCAACACCATGGGCAAAGGCAGCGATTTTATGCCGAAGCTCTGCACCACGCTGTGGATCGTGATCGCGGCCGGTCTGTTGCTGGAGTCGGTGAGCATGAAGGACGCTGGGGAGAAGAAGCTGAGCGTCAGCCTGGGCGGCTTTGCGCTGACCATCCTGTTCCTGGTGCTCTATGTCGTTCTCATACCGCTGCTGGGCTTCACACTCTCATCCATCCTCTACATGTTTGCCCAGATGATGCTGTTCGTCCCGGCGGTCTACCGGACAAAGCGCAATATCATCCTGTTTGCGGCCCTGTCCATTGTGGTGCCCGTCGCGGTGTACTACCTGTTTGTCAACGTGTTCTACCTGCTGCTTCCGGCGGGAAGACTGTTTTAGGAGGGTGAGGATATGATCTTAGAGGGTTTGTTGTCCGTCGTCGATCCACTTACCATCTGTCTGATCCTGGCCGGAGTGGTGATCGGGATCGTCTTCGGCTCCATCCCAGGACTGACTTCCACCATGGCGGTGGCCCTGTGCCTTCCGCTCACCTACGGCATGTCGCCGGTAAACGGTATCGGGATGCTGATCGGGCTGTATGTGGGCGGGACCTCCGGCGGCCTGATCTCCGCCATCCTGCTGAAGATCCCCGGGACTCCCTCCTCCGTGGCCACCACCTTTGACGGTGCGCCTATGGCGGAGCGCGGTGAGGCGGGCAAGGCATTGGGCGTGGGCATCTTTTATTCCTTCTGGGGCACGGTGCTGTCCATCCTGGCCCTTATCTTCATCGCGCCCTCCCTGGCGCAAGTGGCGCTGAGGTTCGGTCCCCAGGAGTATTTCGCCATCTGCCTGTTCGCCCTGACCATGATCGGCTCCATGTCCGGCGGGAACCTGCTCAAGGGGCTGATGTCCGGGGTGTTCGGCATCGTCGTCTCCCTGTTCGGCATCGCCTCGGTGGGCAGCGCGGAGCGGTTCACCTTTGGCCTGGTGGAGCTGGAAAACGGATTTCAGCAGCTCCCGGTGATGATCGGCCTGTTCGCGGTAGCTGAGATCATCCAGGTGGGCGCGGAGGGGATCGACCCGGCAAAGGCCCAGATCAAGGAGGCCAAGCTCCACGGCTTCGGCCTGAGCTGGCAGGAGTTCAAGGACCAGTTTGTGAATTTCATCCGCTCGGCCCTGATCGGCATTGGCATCGGGATCTTGCCCGGCATCGGCGGGGCCACCTCCAACATCATCGCCTACAGCATAGCCCGGCAGCAGAGCAAATATCCGGAGAAATTCGGCACCGGCATCGTTGACGGCCTAGTGGCGTCGGAGACCTCCAACAACGCCTCTATTGGCGGGGCGCTGATCCCCATGCTCACCCTGGGCATCCCGGGGGATACGGTGACGGCCATCCTGCTGGGCGCGCTGACGCTGCACGGCATCACCCCGGGGCCGCTGCTGTTCAAAAACAACGGACAGCTGGTCTACGGCATTTTCGGGGCGTTCATTCTGGCCACCATCATCATGCTGGTGGTGGAATACGGCGGGATCCGCGTGTTCACCAAGGTGCTGGCGGTTCCGAAATATATCCTGCTGCCCGTGGTGATGGTGCTGTGCATCGTGGGCACCTACGGCACGAACCACCAGATGTTCGATGTGTGGTCCGCGCTGCTGTTCGGGGCGATTGGCTATTTCATGTCCACCCACAATTTCCCCAAGGCCCCCATGATCCTGGGCTTTGTGCTGGGACATATCGTGGAGGAGAACCTGGTCCGGGGCCTGATGTATACCGATGGGAGCTTCCTGGCCTTCTTCCGCTCCCCAATCGCGGCGGTCTTTATGGGGATATCCATCCTGGTGGTGCTGTGGACGGCCTATAAGGAGATACGCGGACGGTTCCCGCAAAAGGAGGCGGCGTGATGCAGGCAGGCATGAGGGGCGGCAGAGCGCTGTTCCCCATTGATGTGACGGAAAAGATCTCTTTCTCCAAGGCGGTCTACTACAATTTTGACCCCATACCGGTGGAAAAGCCATGGCGGGACGCCACGGGAGGATTCGGCGGCTTTGTGCCGCTCCAGGGCTGGGTGACTCTGTTCGACGCGGACGGTTTCTGCGGCGGGACCTTTTGTTCCCGGGGAATGGTGGACAATATTCTGCCCTTGATCCTCACCGGCGAGACTAAGACCTATGAGGAGTGGTACGGCACCATCTACTGGAAGCTGCGTAATTTCGGCTTTCAAAGCGGACAGATCGTGGACTTGGGACAGCTCGACCTGCTGATGCTGGAGATCATGGCCTGCCGGAGAGGGCAGCCCCTCCACCGCTTTTTGGGTGCCCAGAAGGATTGGGCGGCGGCCTACAAAGGCGGCGGTTCTTTACTGGCTAGCGATGAGGAGCTGGTGTCCGACATGGTCCGGTATGTGGAGCAGGGTTATAAGACGGTCAAATTCAAGGTGGGCAGCGATTGGGGCCGTGATATGGAGCGGGATGCGCGGCGGATGGAACTGGTGCGCCAGGCGGTCGGCCCCGGCATTGAGATCGCGGTAGACGCCAACCAGGTCTGGGACGTGGAGCACGCGGTGTGCTTTGCCGAAATGATTCGGCCATACCATCCGGCGTGGTATGAGGAGCCGGTGCACTCCCACGATATGAACGCTATCCGGCAGGTGAAGGAGCGCACAGGCATGGTGATCGGCTATGGGGAGTCCATGCGCAACCGATACGCTTTTGAGACCTATGCGGAAAAAGGGGTGGACCACCTGATGCCGCTGGTGGGCCGCATGAGCCGAATGGCCGACCTGCTGGATATCAAGGAGCTGGCGCGGGAGCGGGGGCTGCGCTTCTCTTCCGGGGGGACGGTGTGGCTCAACGCTGCCTTTGGGGCCCTATACAGCGAGGAGGAGCTGTTGGAAAACCACGAGCCCATGACCGCGCCCATCGGCAAATACCTGTCCGTCAAGCCGGAGGAGCGGGATGGGCGGCTGTACCTGCCCGACGTGGAGGGCAGTCCCATCCGGTTGGATCTGGAACGGCTGGAGCATGACCAAATCCTGGAGGGCATCCAATATTTTTACGCTTCTACGCAGCGAAGAAGCTTCGCGGTCCGGGCCGCATACTGAGCGGCGGCGCCGGTACTGGGGGAGAAAGGAGGGCGTATGACAAAACTGGAAGAGATGATCCAGGGCTATCCCATCCCGAAGGTCTGTAAGATCCGTCAGATCTTCGACCGCACCCGTCTGGACGATCCGGAGGAAAAGCTGGCGCGGCTCTGGGCGGAGCGGGATATTCCCATCCGCCCAGGAATGCGCATCGCCATCACCGGCGGCAGCAGGGGTATTGCCGGGTATGTGCGGGTGATGAAAACGGCGGTGGAATTGGTGAAGGCCAAAGGCGGTATGGCGGATTTCATATCCAACCGGCTGCGGATCGCTGTTGACGAAGAGGCCACCTGGGTCAACGCTCTCACGGGGATGCATCCGGAGATCGCCCGGCTCCCCATCACCCTGGCAAACGACCGGCTGGTGTTCCAAGGCTGCGTGAAGGCCAGCGGACAGCTGGACCAAGACCGGCTGCGTCTGGCGATCATCCGGAATACCAACGCGCTGGGTGAGATCTATGTCTCCAGGGCTGCGCTGGATTCGATCCAGGAAAGGGACAAGATCCAGGTCTGCTCTGAATTTATGGACGTGCCTTTTGACGCCGCCGGGGAGCTGTGCCTGTTCGAAGCACGGTCTGAGGAAGTGCCCCGGGGGCGGAACAGAGAGTGGAAGGAGGAGGCGAAAGGCCATGGCAGATCTGGACTTTATGGATAAGGGCGTCATCGTGCCCATCCTGACGCCCATCGACGCGGCGGAACGGATCGACGAGGCCAAGCTGCGGGAACAGGTGGACTTCGTGATAGCGGGCGGCGTGAAGGGCATTTTGGCCTTCGGCAGCAACGGGGAATTTTACATGGTGGAAGAGGACGAATACGCTCGAGGCCTCTCGATCATCCTGGATGCCGCCGGGGGACGGGTGCCGGTGTACTGCGGGCTGGGGGCGGTGTCCACGCAGAAGAATATCCGTCTGGCCAAAATGGCGGCCGCCGCCGGAGCAAACGCCGTCAGTGTGCTCCAGCCCATGTTCATCGCGCCGTTGGAGGAGGAGCTGTACCAGCATTTTCGGGCTGTGGCCCGAGCGGTGCCGGGTCTGCCCGTCCTGCTGTACAATAACCCGGGGCGGACCGGCTACACCCTCACCCAGCCGCTGGTGGAGCGGCTGGCTCATACGGTGGAAAATATCGTGGGGATGAAGGATTCTTCCGGAGATATGACCCAGACGGAGGAATTTATCCGCCGCAACCGGGACTGCGGCTTCCAGGTGTTCGGCGGGAAAGATACGCTGATCTATGCCTCTATGTGCGTGGGTGCGGCGGGCTGCGTGGCTGCCACCGCTAATTTCGTGCCGGGGCTGGTGTGTTCCATCGTAGAGCTGTATCAGCGGGGCCGGATGGAGGAGGCGCGGGAGGCCCAATTCAAGCTGAATCCACTTCGGCTGGCCATGGACAGGGGCAGCTTCCCCGTGGGCACCAAAGACTTGGCCAACTTGGCGGGGCGGGACGTGGGCCTGCCATACCGGCCCAATATGCCCTCCGCCGGCGCCACGCTGGAGGCCATGCGCGAGGCCCTTCAAAAAGCCTGGTGAACGCAAAAAATGAATATAAGGAGACAGCTATGAGAGAGTCCATTCATAAATATTTTCAGGTGGGCACCATCCGCTGGATGTCGTTTCCCCGGCTGGATGTGCTGGAGTCCATTGAACGGATCGCCTCCGATGACTATTTTGACGCCATTGAGATCACCCAATGCAAAGACGCGCAGGAGCGGGAGGCGGTGAGAAAGCTGCTGGCCCAGTCCCACCTGAAGGTCTGTTACGGCGCCCAGCCCCGGCTGCTGGGGCCGAAGCTCAACCCCAACGACCTGGACGAAGAGGGCCGCCGTGCGGCGGAGGCCACGCTCATGGAGGCGGTGGATGAGGCGGAATACCTGGGTGCCCGGGGGATCGCCTTTCTGGCGGGCAGGTGGAGCGAAGAGACCCGGGAGGAGAGCTATGCCCAGCTGCGCAAAACCACGGAGCACCTGTGCGCCTATGCCGCGAAGAAGCGGATGGATGTGGAACTGGAGGTATTCGACTACGACGTGGACAAAGCGGCGCTGATCGGCCCCGCCCCGCTGGCCGCCCGCTTTGCCGCGGACATCCGGCTGCGGCATCCGAACTTTGGCCTGCTGGTGGATCTGTCCCATTTCCCCATCTGCCATGAGAGCGCCAGGGATGTGGTGCGCACCTGCCGGCCCTATATCACCCACCTGCATTTTGGCAACGCGGTGGCCGACCCAGGCGCACAGGGTCATGGCGACCTGCATCAGAGGCTGGGCTATCCCAACAGCGCCAATGACGTTCCGGAGCTGCTGGATTATCTGCGGGTGCTGAAAGAGGAGGGCTTTTTCCGCGCGGAGGATCCGATGGTACTGTCCATGGAGGTCCTGCCCACGGCGGATGAGGACGAGGAGATCGTGTTGGCGAACACCAAACGCTGCCTGAACCGGGCGTGGGCGCTGCTGGAGGACTGAGCTGCGGCACGCCGGGTCAGGGATAAAATACAGGAGGCGATCATGAAGATCATTGTTTTGGATGGATTTACGGAAAACCCAGGGGATCTGAGCTGGGGGCCTTTAGAGGCGCTGGGAGAGCTGACGGTCTATGACCGGACGAGCTATGTGGATTCGCCCCTGATCGCCCAGCGGATCGGGGACGCCGAGATCGCGGTCGTCAATAAAACGCCCATCAGCGCGGCGGTCATGGACCAATGCCCAAGCCTGAAGGCCATCGCGGTGTTGGCCACCGGCTATAATGTGGTGGACTGCGGCTATGCCAGGGAAAAGGGGATCGCGGTGCTGAACGTTCCCACTTACGGGACCCAGATCGTGGGGCAGTATGCGGTCGGCCTGCTGCTGGAGATCTGTGCGCACTATGGACACCATTCCGACACGGTCAAGGCCGGTAGGTGGGAGCGGAATGCCGACTGGTGCTACTGGGATCACCCCATGATCGAGCTCTGCGGCAAGACCGCCGGCATCATTGGACTGGGGCGTATTGGACAGGCGACCGCTAAGATCCTGAACGCGCTGGACATGAACGTCGTCGCCTATGACGCGCACCCCACAGAATCCGGCCGGAAACTGGCGCGCTATGTGGAGTTGGAGGAACTTTTCGCGTCATCAGACGTGATCTTCCTGCATTGCCCGCTCTTTCCCGAGACAGAGGGCATCATTTGCAGGGAGAACATTGAAAAAATGAGAGACGGCGTGATCATCATCAACAACAGCCGGGGCCAGCTGATCGTGGAACAGGACCTGGCGGACGCGTTGAACAGCGGGAAAGTATACGCCGCCGGGGTGGACGTGGTCTCCACCGAGCCGATCCAGAGCGGAAATCCGCTGCTCCAGGCGGATAACGTGATCATTACCCCGCACATCTCCTGGGCCGCCCAGGCGGCGCGGCAGCGGATCATGGATGTCACGGCGGAAAATATCCGGGCGTTTCTGAATGGGACGCCGGTGAATGTGGTGAACTGACAGCAGCGAACAAAATGGGAAAG
Organism: uncultured Oscillospiraceae bacterium; assembly: GCA_910588495.1. Taxonomy (GTDB): domain Bacteria; phylum Bacillota; class Clostridia; order Oscillospirales; family Oscillospiraceae; genus Enterenecus. The sequence continues at coordinate 12,974 of CAJUPU010000004.1, forward strand.
GCGCGCTCGCAGCACTGGGAAACCATACGATGCCAGGTGGAGCATATCCGCCTGGCATTTTTTACTGCTGTTGACAGGTGCTGTTTCAGAACGACGAGATCCTTGACAAGATGATGGATCTCCGCTATAATGAACGATGTTCACATTGGGGGGTGATGAAGTGAATACAGTTGTGACATCAAAAGAGGATATTTTGAAGACCAGCCGTGAACTGATCCAGAGTCAGGGGTGGTCCGCCATCAATATCCGCTCTGTCGCGGCGGCCTGCGGGGTGTCGGTTGGGTCCATCTACAATTACTTTGATTCCAAAGCCGCGCTGGTGAGCGCCACGGTAGAAAGCGTCTGGCACGAGATCTTCCACTGCCCGGAGGGAAGAGCGGCATTTCAGGACACCCAGGCCTGCATTGCCTGGATGTATGGTCAGATGGAATACGGCCGCAAACAGTATCCCGGATTTTTTACACTGCACTCCCTGGGCTTTATGGGGGAGGAAAAAGCCGGTGGAGCCCAGCGGATGCGGCAGACCTGGCAGCATATTTTGGAGGAACTGTGCGCAGTCCTAAAGCGGGACGCCAGGATCCGTACCGGCGCCTTTACGGAGCAGTTTACGCGGGAGCGTTTTGCGGATGTCCTGTTCTCCCTCATGCTGTCCGCCTTGCTGCGGGAGGACTACGACCCCGCTGCTGTGCTGGAGATCGTTTGCAGGACCCTTTATTGAAGTGGCCGCGCTTTTTTTGCCCGGAAATTGAACGCCGTTCACTAAGGAGAACAGGCGGTAACATGAAACAGATCGGAGAGGAGAATCAATGATGCAGGCAATGGTAGAGACCCTGTTTGACGCGGTCTATCTGACCTCCGTCATCACCATCGGGATCTTGATGATACGGGGCAGCAAGGGAGAGCGCCAGTTCCGCCTGTTTGGCTGGATGGCGGTGGTGCTGGGGGCGGGCGACTCGTTCCACCTGGTGCCCCGGGCCCTCGCCCTGTGTACCACCGGCCTGGAGAGCTATACGGTCCCTCTGGGCCTAGGGAAGTGGATCACCTCGGTGACGATGACAGTTTTCTATGTGCTGCTCTACTATGTCTGGCGGCAGCGGTATCACATCAGCGGACAGGGCGGCCTCACCGCCGTTGTGTACGGTCTGGCCGGTGTGCGGATCGGGCTGTGCATGATGCCCCAGAACCAGTGGCTCAGTGCCGAGGCGCCCCTCTTCTGGGGGATCTGCCGCAACATCCCCTTCGCCCTGCTGGGCCTGCTGATCATCGTGCTGTTCTACCACAGCGCGAGGGAGCATGGGGACCGGGCCTTCCGTTGGATGTGGCTGACCATCGTGCTGAGCTTTGGCTTCTATATCCCGGTGGTGCTGTGGGCGGACGCCATCCCCATGATCGGGATGCTGATGATCCCCAAGACCTGCGCCTATGTGTGGACGGTGCTCATCGGATATTTCGCCATGAGGCGGGAATGCAGATAAGGAGGAACCAATATGAAGCGTTACATCGATTCGGCCCTGCTGTACGCCGTCCTTGCCATGGCCGGCGGCGTGTTTTACCGGGAGTTCACAAAATTCAATGATTTTACCGGCAAGACCACCCTCTCTGTCGTCCATACCCACTATTTCCTGCTGGGCATGGTGTTTTTCCTGGTGCTGCTCCTGCTGGAAAAAAGTTTTTCCTTCACCGGGGCGAAAACCGGGCGGGTGCTGGCGGTCTACCATGCGGGGTTGAACCTGGCCGCCGCGATGCTTATGGTGCGGGGCGTGACCCAGGTGTCGATCCCCACGCTCTCCTCCGGCATGAGCGCGGCGATCTCCGGCGTTGCCGGTATCGGGCATATCCTGCTGGGCGTCAGCATGGTGCTGCTGCTGGTGCAGGTCAAACGCGCCGTATCGGCGGCGAAGGTGTGACTGGAGGCACAAAACAAAGTCCGCGTACTCCAACTGAGACGCCTCGACTTTGGATAAACTCTATGGTAGAATGGTGAAAGATCGATGGGAAGGGGCATGTTCATGCTGACTATCAGAAACGAGACCCAGGCGGACCGCCAGATCGTGGAGGACATCACCCGCCGGGCCTTCTATAACCTCTACGTCCCCAGCTGCGGGGAGCACTACCTGGTCCACATCATGCGGGACCACCCGGACTTCATTCCGGAGCTGGACTTCGTGGCCGAGCTGGACGGCCAGGTGATCGGGAACGTGATGTACACCAGGGCCACCCTCACCGACGAGGCCGGGGCGGTCAAGGACATCCTCACCTTCGGCCCGGTGTCCATCGCGCCGGAGCACCAGCGCAAGGGATATGGCAAGCAGCTGCTGGAACACTCCTTCCGGCGGGCGGCTGAATTGGGCTGGGACGCGATCGTCATCTTCGGCAGTCCCGCCAACTACGTGGGCCGGGGCTTCAAGAGCTGCAAAAAGTTCAACGTGTGCCTGGAGGGCGGAAGATTCCCGTCGGCCATGATGGTGAAGGAGCTGAGGGAGGGGGCGCTGGACGGCAGAAGATGGATATACCGTGACAGCCCCGTCATGGCCATCGACGAGGCGGAGGCACGGCGCTACGACGACACCCTGGAGCCCATGGAGCGCAAGCACCTGCCCAGCCAGGAGGAGTTCTATATCATGAGCCATTCCTCCGTGGGGGAGGAGTGAGCCCGTGAAGGAAAACAAATACGACGACCCCCGTTTTTTTGAGAAGTACGGCCAAATGGCTCGATCCCAACCGGGGATGCGGGACGAGCTGCGCCGTCCCATGATGCTGCTGGTGTCGGCGGTGAAGGAAACCTCCAGCGAGCAGGAACAGGGATAGAAAGGATGGCAGCTATGGTCGAATTGAGAAAGCTGAAGGCGGCAGCCACTGGATATTCGGGGGAAAGGATGTGATGCAGACAAAAAATTGGAGGTAATACCATGTCAAATATCCCAGATCCCCATGCGATCTTCCCCAACGAGTTCAAGACCTCGTGCTTTCTGAAAAACGTGATCGCCGCCCCCAATATCACCGTGGGCGACTACACCTACTACGACGATCCCGTCGATCCCACCGGCTTTGAGCGGAACAACGTGCTCTTCAACTACCCCGAGTTCGGGGACAGGCTCATCATCGGCAAATTCTGCTCCATCGCCTCCGGGGTGAAGTTCATCATGGGCCCCGCCAACCACCGCATCAGCAGCGTCACCACCTACCCCTTTCAGGTGTTCGGCGGCGTGTGGGCGGAGAAGGCCCCGCCCCACCTGTCCCAGCTCCCCTTCAAGGGGGACACGGTGGTGGGCAGCGACGTGTGGATCGGCCGGGAGAGCGTCGTCATGCCGGGGGTGCGCATAGGCGACGGGGCCATCATCGCGGCCTATTCCGTGGTGGCGAAGGATGTCCCGCCCTACGCCGTGGCGGGCGGGAACCCCGCCCGGGTCATCAAAAAGCGGTTCGAGGATGACGAGCTGATCCACCTCCTGCTCCGTCTGCGCTGGTGGGATCTCCCCGGCGAGGAGCTGGCGGAGCTGGTGCCGCTGCTGTGCAGTCCGGATCTGGAGGCGGTGAAGGAGGCGCTGCGCGGCATCCCGGTCGGGCGGCGTTCCGCCGACCCGCCAGATCCGCAGGATCGACTTTGTGAAGGCCATCCCGGTCCGGCCTGAGCGCTGGGCCAAGCAACTTAAAAGGCGGCGCAGCTTCGGCTGCGCCGCCTCTAAATAGGCAATGTGCATCTATGCTCCCGCCGGCGGGGGAAGCGCTGCAGCTCCCCTTATCACACGATGAGGAAGAACTTCACCAGGAACAGGGCGGAGATCGCGTAGGTGAGGAGGGACACGTCCTTGGCCCTGCCGGTGAACACCTTCAGGACGGTGTAGGCGATCATGCCGATGCCGATGGCGTGGCCGATGGACCCGGAGATGGGCATGGCGATCACCATCAGGGCGGCGGGCAGGGTCTGGTCGATGTCGTCGAAGTCGATCTTGCTCAGGCCCTTGAACATGAGCACGCCCACATAGATCAGGGCGGAGGAGGTGGCGGCGGCGGGGATCACGGCGGCCACCGGGGCGATGAACATGCAGGCCAGGAACAAGATCCCGGTGGTCAGGGCGGTCAGGCCGGTGCGGCCCCCCGCCTCCACCCCGGCGGTGGACTCGATGAAGGTGGTGACGGTGGAGGTGCCGGTGCAGGCGCCCGTCACGGTGCCCACCGCGTCGGCCAGCAGGGCCTCCCGCATCTTGGGCATATTGCCGTTCTCATCCACCATGCCCACCTGAGAGGCGGTGCCCACCAGGGTGCCGATGGTGTCGAACATGTCGATCATGCAGAAGGTGATCACCAGGGTGACCACGGTGAACCAGCTGATCTGGGCCAGCCCGGCGAAGTTGAACTTGAACAGGGTGGTGTCCACCATGTCCTGGACGGGGGGCAGGAAGGAGGCGGTGGACAGGGACTCAAAGGGATTGGTCTGGAGGAAGGCGAAGGAGCCCACCCAATAGACGATGGAGGCGGCCAGCATACCCAGAAGCACCGCGGCCTTTACCCCGTTTTTGGCCAGGATCACCATGACGAACAGGCCCAGGAACATGGTGACTACTGTGAGCACCATGGGGGCGTAGCCGGAGCCCATGGCCTGCTCGGCCACGTTGGGGGTGAGGGCGCCGAAAAAGTCCCGCATGACGTAGAAGGGGCCGCCGGCATCGGAATAGATGCCCGCGTTGGAGCCCAGGCCGATGTTCATCAGCATCAGGCTGATGGCGGGGGCGATGCCCAGCCGCACCCCCAGGGGGATGGCGTCCACGATCTTCTCCCGGATGTTGAGGATGGACAGCACGATGAACACGATGCCCTCGATGAGGATGATGATGAGGGCGGTCTGGAAGCTGGCCGTGTAGGTCATGCCGGTGAGGGCGGCGATGTTGGCCACCACCACGGCGAAGAAGCTGTTCAGCCCCATGCCGGGGGCCAGGGCGAAGGGCTTGTTGGCCAGGAAGGCCATGCAGAACATGGCGATGGCGGAGGCGATGCAGGTGGCCATGAACACGCCGTTCCACAGCGCGGAACCCACGTCGAAGTTGGTGAGCAGGTTGGGGTTCAGGGCGATGATGTAGGCCATGGTCATGAAGGTGGTGAGCCCGGCCACCACCTCGGTGCGCACCGTGGTGCCGTTCTCCCTGAGCTTGAAGATCTTTTCCATAAAAAACTCCCTCTCCAGAATTTCCTTCGGCGGGATCGGAGCGGGAAAATAAAACCGGCCCGGAAACATGGCGATTCCCAGACCTGTTCGATTTTCGGTAGCCGCCTGAATAGGTCAGGCCGTAGAAACTCGAGGCCCGTCTCGCCCCGACTATACCGAAGGATATCAAGTTGACGAGGATATGATACCACATCGGCTTCCAAAATTCTACATGTTTTTCTTTTTTCCAAAAAGTTTCATTCAATTTTGACAACGGGGGGCGGAGATCGTATAATAAAGTCCGTATAAATCACAACGATGGAGATGAGCTGTCATGACCTATGAAATGCGTGTGGCGGGCCTCACCCGCGCCCTCCCCCTGTGCCCCATCAGCGACACCCTGACGATCGGTGCCTTCGTCATCTTCGGCGACGTGGAGCTGACCTGCGCCTGTGCCCGGGAGCTGCTGAAGATCGCCCCGGAGTTCGACTACATGGTGGCCCCGGAGGCCAAAGCCATTCCCCTGATCCACGAGATGGCCCGCCAGAGCGGCCGGAACGGCTACTTCCTGGTGCGCAAGGCCCCCAAGCTGTACATGAACGGGGTGTTCGAGGCGGTGGACCGATCCATCACCACCCAGGGGGAGCAGAAGCTGTACATGGACGGGGCGGACGCGGCCAAGATGAAGGGCAGGCGCATCCTGATCCTGGACGACGTGATCTCCACCGGCGGTTCCCTGGCGGCGGTGGAGAGCCTGGTGGACCAGGCCGGGGGCCACGTGGTGGGCCGCATGGCCATCCTGGCGGAGGGGGACGCCGCCAAGCGGAAGGACATCCTGTTTTTGGAGCGGCTCCCCCTGTTCGACGCCCAAGGGAACCCGCTGGGTTGAAAAAAGCGCCGGAGCAACGCTCCGGCGCTTTTTTACATCTTAGTAGAACTTCTTGTTCCGGTTCTTCCGGGCGGCCTCGCTCTTCTTGCGGCGCTTGACGCTGGGGCTGTCGTAGAACTCGCGCTTGCGCACCTCGGCCAGCACGCCAGACTTGGCGCAGGAGCGCTTGAAGCGCTTGAGCGCGTTCTCCAGAGACTCGCCTTCGCGGACATGGACTTCGGACATCTATTTTCCCTCCCTCCGAAACATCCGGTTATTTCCAGGATGCTTTAAGGGCCATCGACTATGGCTTTAACAGGTCTATTATATGTGAAAATCCGCCGCTTGTCAACCGCAAAATGTGGGGACTTTTGCGAGACCTGCCCCCACCCGCTGTCCGGCGGCCTTTAGAACCTGAATCCACAACCTCGATTCACCGTCTCGCCGGGTCTTTTCCCATCATGCGGCGTTGAATTTTCTTGCAATAAACACAATTATTCCTGCGAAAATTCGCCTTGCCTGACGGGAAGATCCCTCGGCCATCCGGCGATCTCGGCTGTGAATACAGGTTCTTAGCCGCCTGCGGCGCGCCCCTGGGATGACCTTCATTGGGGCTTCACGATCAGGTTCACCAGCCGTTTGGGCACCACGATAGTCTTGACCAGGGCCATGCCCTCGGTGAACTTCTGCACCTTGGGGTCGGCCTGGGCGGCGGCGATGATGGCGCCGTCGTCCGCGTCCGCCGGGACCAGGATGTTGGCCCGGACCTTGCCGTTGACCTGGACCGCCATCTGCACCGTGTCCGCCACCGTCTTGCTCTCGTCGTAGGCGGGCCAGGACTGCCGGCACACGAAGCCCTCGCCGCCTAGCATCTCCCACAGCTCCTCCGCCACATGGGGGGCGAAGGGGGAGAGCAGGGTGATCAGCGTTTTCATGTCGCCGCGTGAGCAGCCGTTCTTCTGGAAGTCCCCCACCAGGGTCATCATGGCGGCGATGGCGGTGTTGAACTTCATGGCCTCGATGTCGTCCGCCACCTTCTTGATGGTCTTGTGGAGAAGGGCCTCGTTGGCGCGGGTGTGCTCCGGGCTGTCCGAGCAGCTCTCCGCCAGGTTCCACACCTTGTCCAAAAACCGCTTGCAGCCCTTCACGGCGTTGTCCGACCACACCGCGGCCTGCTCGAAGTCGCCGATGAACATGGTGTACAGACGCAGGGTGTCCGCGCCGTAGGCGGCCACGATGTCGTTGGGGTTGACCACGTTCCCCCGGGACTTTGACATCTTTTCGCCGCCCTCGCCCAGGATCATGCCGTGGCTGGTGCGCTTCTGGTACGGTTCTTTGGTGGGCACCACGCCGATGTCGTACAGGAACTTGTGCCAGAACCGGGAGTACAGCAGATGGAGGGTGGTGTGTTCCATGCCGCCGTTGTACCAGTCCACGGGGGACCAGTAGTCCAGGGCCTCCTTGGAGGCCAGGGCCTTGTCGTTGTGGGGGTCCATATACCGCAGGAAGTACCAGGAGGACCCGGCCCACTGGGGCATGGTGTCGGTCTCCCGGCGGGCGCTTCCGCCGCAGCAGGGGCAGGTGGTCTTGACCCAGTCGGTCATTTTGGACAGGGGGCTTTCGCCGTCGTCGGTGGGCTCGTAGGACTCCACCTCGGGGAGCAGCAGGGGCAGTTGGTCCTCCGGCAGGGGCACCCAGCCGCACTTTTCGCAGTTCACCATGGGGATGGGCTCGCCCCAGTAGCGCTGGCGGGAGAACACCCAGTCCCGCAGCTTGTAGTTGACCTTGGCCTCGCCGATGCCCTTTTCCTCCAGCCATTTGGTGACGGCGGGGATGGCGGCCTTGACGGTCAGGCCGTTGAGGAAGTCGGAGTTGACCAGGATGCCCGTCTCGTCCTTGGCGGTGAAGGCGGCCTTCTGCACGTCCTCCCCGCCGGACACCACCTCGATGATCTCCAGGCCGAACTTTTTGGCGAACTCCCAGTCCCGGTCGTCGTGGGCGGGGACGGCCATGATGGCCCCGGTGCCGTAGGTGGACAGCACGTAGTCGGAGATGAAGATGGGGATCTCCTTTCCGTTGACGGGGTTGACGCCCCGGACGCCGTCCAGCCGCACGCCGGTCTTTTCCTTGTTCAGCTCGGTGCGCTCCAGGTCGGACTTGGAGGCGGCGGTTTTCTGGTACGCCGTGACCTCGTCCGCGTTGGCCAGCTTGCCCCCGTCCAGCCAGCTTTTCACCAGCTCGTGCTCCGGGGAGAGCACCATATAGGTGGCGCCGAAGAGGGTGTCGGGCCGGGTGGTGAACACCACGATGTCGTCCCCGGCGGTGGACTTGAAGGTGACCTCCGCGCCGGTGGACCGGCCGATCCAGTTGCGCTGCTGAATCTTCACCCGCTCGATGAAGTCCAGATCGTCCAGATCGTCGATGAGCCGCTGGGCGTACTGGGTGATCTTCAGCATCCACTGGGACTTCTCCTTGCGGATCACGGAGGAGCCGCACCGCTCGCAGACGCCCTCGACGACTTCCTCATTCGCCAGCACGCACTTGCAGGAGGTGCACCAGTTCACCGGCATGGTGGCCTTGTAGGCCAGGCCCTTTTTGTACAGCTGGAGGAAGATCCACTGGGTCCACTTGTAGTAGCTGGGGTCGGTGGTGTCCACCACCCGGTCCCAGTCGAAGCCGAAGCCCAGCATTTTCAGCTGGCTGGTGAAGTTGGCGATGTTGTCCCGGGTCACCTTGGCGGGGTGGATGTGGTTCTTGATGGCGTAGTTCTCGGTGGGCAGGCCGAAGGCGTCGAAGCCCATGGGGAAGAGCACGTTGTACCCGTCCATCCGCTTTTTGCGGGTGACGATGTCCATGGCGGTGTAGGGCCGGGGGTGGCCCACATGGAGGCCCTGGCCGGAGGGGTAGGGGAACTCCACCAGGCCGTAGAACTTGGGCTTGTCGCTCTTGTCTGCGGCGGCGTACACCTTGGCCTCTTCCCAGCGGCGCTGCCACTTGGGCTCGATGGCGGCGAAATCGTATTTCAATGTGAACACTCCCTTGGGTGGTTTTCTCAAGTCAAGATATTATATAGGAAAAGCGGCGGGATTGCAAGGGCCTGGTGTGGAAAAGGCGGGGCGGCATAAAAGATCCCCCGGCAAAAGCCGGGACGGCATAAAAGATCCCCCGGCAAAAGCCGGGGGATCGGACTCATTGGGCGCAGGGATCGAACAGGACTTGATAGCCTGACGCGCTTCGGCGGACCTGGTAGAGGCCGGAGGAGGGGACCTCCTGTCCCGGCTCAAAACGGTCGAACCGCTCTTGAGGCGGCAAGCGCACCGTCTGGGACTTGACCTCGGCCAGTTTGTCGCTCACCGCCTCCAGCTTTTCCTCCACCGCCTGGGTGGTCTCGGGGGAGGAGGAAAGGGCGTCCGACGTGCTTTTCAGCAGCAACAGCTCATTTTGCGCCGCCTGCCGCCGGAGCTGAAGGTCCTGAACGGCCTGCCGGCGCTGGGCAAAGGTCGGCAGCGTGGATGTGGGGCCCATCTGCCCGGCCCAGGTGCTGTTCATCATAGAGACGCCTCCTCGATGCGATCTGGGATCAGGATGATATCCTGCCGCGCCGCGGTCAGCGCGCCTTGCGGGGCGGCTGCTTACACTCGGTTTGCCTCCACCGCGCCGCCGGGCTTGTTCTCGCTCCCGGCGGGGCCCGCGGTGTCCCCCGCCGCGTCCACCGCGCCGTTGATGGTGCGATCGCCTGCCTGCTTGGCGTGCTTGACCACCTCGGCCTTGTTCTTGGGGCTGCGCATGATCACCGCCGGGCCCTGGACACAGCCGCCCTGGCAGGCCATGCCCTCGATGAAGTTCTCAGGCAGCAGGCCCTTGGACATCTTCAGCAGGGCGATCTTGCACTCCTCGATGCCTGAGCAGGGCAGGGTGCGGGCCTCCACGGCGCTCCCCCGCTCCTTCAGGGCCTGGCCCACCGCCGCCGCCACGCCGCCGCTGGCGGCGAAATTGCGGCCGAAGCTGCTGGCCTGGTCCAGCTTGGCCTCGGGCATCTTGGTGACGTCGATGTCCTTGGCGGTGAGCATGGAGTACAGCTCCTCGAAGGTGATCACCAGATCTACGGAGGAGCGGGTGCGGCCCAGGTGGAACTCCCGCTTCTTGGCCACGCAGGGGCCGATGAACACCACCCGGGCCAGGGGGTCCCGGTCCTTGATGTGGCGGCCCAGCATCACCATGGGGGAGGGGGTCTTGGACACCAGGGGCACCTGGTCGGGCATGTGGCGCTCCACGAAGGCCACATAGGCCGGGCAGCAGGAGGAGGTCATGGGCTCGCCGCCCCGCTCGTCGAACTCGGCGGCCTCCGCCTTGGCGGTGAGGTCGGCCCCCAGGGCCACCTCCGCCACGTCGTAGAAGCCCATCTCCTTCAGGGCGGACACCATCTGGCCGGGGGTGCAGTTGAACTGGCCCACGAAGGCGGGGGCCAGGATGGCATAGACATGCAGCCCCCACTTGTCCGCCCCCATGAGCATCTGGATCACGTCCACGATGTAGGACTTGTCCATGATCGCGCCGAAGGGGCACTGGACCACGCACTCGCCGCAGGAGATGCACTTGCCGGCGTCGATGCTGGCCTTGCGGTCGGGGCCCATGGAGATGGCCTTGACGGGGCAGCCCCGCTCGCAGGGGCGCATGTTCTTGGTGATGGCGCCGTAGGGGCAGGCGGCCACGCACTTGCCGCACAGCACGCACTTGGAGTGGTCGATCACCGAGCGGTGGTCCTCGATGCGGATGGCCCCCTTGGGGCACGCCTCCACACAGCGGTGGGCGATACAGCCCCGGCAGGACGGGCCCACGCTGATCTCGGTGACGGGGCACTCGTCGCAGGCGATGGGCAGCACCTCCACCAGGTTGGGGTTGGCCCGGTCGCCGCCCATGGCCATCTTCACCCGGCTGGTGACCACCGCCCGCTCCTTGTAGATGCAGCAGCGCATATGGGCCTCGGGGCCGGGGACGATCTCCTCGGGGATGTCCAGGACCTCGTTGGTCTGGAGCTTATCGTTCCAGGCCAGGCGGGCCACGGCGGTAAGTACCTGATCTTTCAGCTGCTGGACTTTGGTCTCGTATTGGCGCATGGCAGCTCCTCCTTTGCTTCGTTCCTGAAATATGTTAAAAAAATGTCGATGACTGCACCTTGGATTATATCCCGTCCCGCCCCATCCGTCAAGGCGCGATCGGCAGATTTCCGTCGAAAATTCCTGGCGGAGCTGGAAAGGACGCCGGGGCCCCTGTTTGCTGGTAAAATACGGGGATCCCGGCAAAAAAACTGTGGATCCTGCCCCAGTTTCCCTTGACGATCCACCCCCTTTGTGCTATGTTTTTAACAATGAGACCGGGGCGTCCTACCGCCCCGGGATACGGCATCACAGCACATGAAAGGAAGGGGCGCGGCGGCGGTGGATCTGTTCCCGAGGTTCGACCGGCAGGAGCCGGAGCCCGCCCCCAACGCCCCCCGCAAGACCGGCCTGCCCCGGCTGTGGGAGCTGGTGCGCCGGGATTTTTGGGACTGTTTTCGGGCGGGGCTGCTGGCGCTGACCGGGTGCCTCCCCTTTCTCGCGGGCATGTTCTTCTCCGTCTCCACCCACACCATGCTCCTGGCCCCTCTGCTGGGCCTGGCCGGCGGGGCCCTCGCCGGGCCGGAGCTGTGCGCCCTGGCGGACACCCTGCTGCGGGGATTGCGGGACGATACCGGCCGGGTGTGGTGGCACACCTACCGCGCCGCCTGGCGGCGCAGCGCCAGGGCTTCCTTGCTGCCCGGCGCTCTGGGCGGCGGATTGCTGGCCGCCCAGCTGTTCCTGCTGCTCCACGCCGAGGCCCTCCAGGTGGATCTGACCGTCGGCATGGCGCTGGTGCTGGGGCTGCTGCTGTTGGCGGGGCTGTCGCTGTACCTGTGGCCCCAGCTGGCGCTGATGGATCTGCCCCTGGGCCGTCTGCTCCAGAACGCCGCCCTGCTCTTCCTGGGCCGTCTGCCCCGGACGGCGGCGGCGCTGGCCTGGCTGGCCCTTTACGCTTTGGCGTCGCTGCGGTTCTTCTCCTTCGCCCTGAGCCTGCTGCCCCTCACCAATCTGTGGCTGCCCCTTTTGCCCGCCCTGTTCTTGGTCTACCCCGGGCTGGAGGAGGCGTTCCAGCTCAAGGAAAAGTTCCAGGACGCTCCCCCGGCCCCGGGGGAGCCGTAGCCCGCCCCTCTTCCGATGGCATTGGCGGCCCCGCCGCCTCTCCATACCAGCGTCTGTAAGGGCGCTCAACTTGACGGGTCGTCCGCTACTCCATTACAAATAGCGGACGGTACTGAAAAAAGGAGGAAAAACCACCGCTTCGACTTGCGGTGCGGCAGTGTGGAGACCTGTCGCAATGTCCCCGGGACGCAAGCGCCCGCGGGCGAGGTGGAGAGGGCGGAGGCCGCTCCATCAAAGTCGGGTACTATGGCCGGATTGTCCCTGAAGAACATCATGAAGATCTATCCCCACAGCGGCGACCAGAAGAAGTCCAAGAAAAAGAAGGGCGAGCCCGAGAAGAAGACCAACCTGCAGGTCACCGAGGAGGGCGTCATCGCCGTTCAGAAGTTCAACCTGGACATCGGAGACAAGGAGTTCATCGTGCTGGTCGGCCCCTCCGGCTGCGGCAAGTCCACCACCCTGCGCATGGTGGCCGGCCTGGAGGAGATCTCCGGCGGCGAGCTGTACATCGACGGCAAGCTTGTCAACGATGTGGAGCCCAAGAACCGCGACATCGCCATGGTGTTCCAGAGCTACGCTCTGTATCCCCACATGACGGTGTATGAGAACATGGCCTTCCCCCTGAAGCTGCGCAAGATGGACAAGGACGAGATCGACCGCCGGGTCAAGGAGGCGGCCGAGATCCTGGACATCACCCAGTATCTGGACCGCAAGCCCAAGGCCCTGTCCGGCGGCCAGCGCCAGCGCGTGGCCATCGGCCGCGCCATCGTCCGTGAGCCCAAGGTGCTGCTGATGGACGAGCCGCTGTCCAACCTGGACGCCAAGCTCCGCAACCAGATGCGCGCCGAGATCATCAAGCTGCGCCAGAAGATCAACACCACCTTCATGTACGTTACCCACGACCAGACCGAGGCCATGACCCTGGGCGACCGGATCGTGATCATGAAGGACGGCTTCATCCAGCAGATCGGCACCCCGCAGGAGGTGTTCGACCATCCCGCCAACCTGTTCGTCGCCGGCTTCATCGGCACCCCGCAGATGAACTTCTTCGACGCCAAGCTGGTCAAGGACGGCAGCGCCTACACCGTGGAGGTCAGCGGCCTGAAGGTGGCGCTGTCCGAGGCCAAGCAGAAGGCCCTGGCCGCCAAGAACGTCCCCTCTCAGGACATCACCCTGGGCGTGCGTCCCAGCCACGTGGCCCTGGCCGACAACGGCATCTCCGCCACCGTGGACGTGTCCGAGATGATGGGCAGCGAGGTCCACCTCCACGCCAACGCCAACGGCAAGGACGTGGTCATCATCGTCCCCACCGTGGACCTGTCCGGCAACCACAAGGAGACCTTCGGCTACGGCGCCAAGATCAGCTTCACCTTCAGCGGCAACGTGTGCCACGTCTTTGGCAAGGACGGCAAGAACCTGGAGTTCTGAGCCGGTCAGCGCGGAAAATCAAGCCCGGGAGCCTCTTTGGAGGCTCCCGGGCTTCCTTACTTGGGAAAGCTGCCGCCATCACCGATCGTGCTGGAGAGACAGCGGCCGGATCGCCGCCGCGCATAGCGGTCCCGCGGGAGCGCCCGCAAAAAACCCTTGCAAAAACCCCAAAGATGTGGTACACTCTCGAAGGTTCACAAAGTGAACATATGAGGGCGGCCCTGCCGCCCCTGAGATCGTCGGCGAATGCTGAAAGGAGCCACATCTTAATGGATACGAAAAAAACATCGCCCGGCCTGCGGGTGCTGAAGATCGCGCTGACCGTCCTGCTGGGCCTGATCCTGGCGCTGTGCGTCGGGGTATTCGCCCTCTGGCATAACGAATTGTCCACGCTCTTCTCCATCCGGCAGCTCAACGGGCCGGACGACGCCCACCGGGATGGCGCGGTGTATCAGATGAAGGTGTCCGGCGGCTACTACTTCGACGAATTTTTGGCGCAGGGCGGAGCCTCCAAGGACTCCGACCTCATCGCCTTCATCACCCAGCGCATCACCAAGGGGCTCATCCCCATGGACATCGGGGAGAGCGACATCGGCTGTTCCTCCTTCACCGCCGCCACCCCGGCGGGCGACCGGCTGTTTGCCCGGAACTATGACTTCTCCCGCACCAACACCTGCATCGTCTACACCGATCCCGGGCACGGCCGCCACGCCTCCGTGTCCACCGTGGACCTCCAGTTCATCGGCATCGACCAGGACAGCGTTCCCCAGGGGCTGATGGACAAGGTGCTCATGCTGGCCGCGCCCTATGTGCCCCTGGACGGCGTCAACGACGCGGGGCTGGCCTGCGGCATCTACATGAGCTTTCAGGGTCCGGAGGGGGATACGCCCCCCACCGACCAGCAGACGGAAAAGCCCGACCTCACCTCCACCACCATGCTCCGCATGGTGCTGGACTACGCCACAACGGTGGAGGAGGCGGTGGAGCTCATTTCCGCCTATGATCTCCACGACTCCGCCAACAGCACCTTCCACTATATGATCGCGGACGCCACCGGCCGCAGCGCGGTGCTGGAGTGGGTGAACGCCACCGACAGCACCGACACCGACGGCACAAAGCGGGAGCTCAACGTGCTGTGGTCCGACGGCGCGCCCTATCAGGCGGTGACCAACTACATCCTCACCCCCGGATACTACGACGGGGAGCCGGAGGAGTCCATGAAGGGGCTGGACCGCTATGAGCACCTCACCGGCGCCCTGGAGGAGACCGGCGGCGTCCTGGCCGACGGCGGCGCCGCCATGGACCTGCTCTCTCAGGTGGGGCGGCGGAGCTGGAAGCAGGACGGAGACACCGTCACGGTCCACAGCGTGGTCTACGACCTCACCCACCGCACCGCCGTTTGGGTGGGCAACGAGCATTACGGGGAACCGGCCTATACCTATCAGCTGGCCCCGGCCTCCTGAGCGGGTGGGCGCGATGGAGAACGGCGAGCTGCGGGAGCGGCTGCTGTCCGCCTGGATCGGCATCAACGGCTTTTTCAAGGACTCCCGGATGACCCGGGAGCTGACCTACAACGAAGCGGTGGTGATGAAGCTGGTCTATGACCAGTACCGGGCGGATGGCGTGGGCCGCGTGCCCGTGCAGTCCATCCTGAAACGGACCAATATGCTGAAAAGCCTGGCAAACCGCACCATCGACTCCCTGTGCGCCCAAGGCTATGTGGTGAAGGAGCGGAACGGACGCGCCCTGTCCCTGCGTATCGTGACGCAGCGGCTGCCGGATTTCCTGGCGGTCCACCAGCGGCCGCTGGCCCTGGCCCAGGCGGTCATCGACACGATCGGGCCGGAGGATGCGGAACGATTTGTCCGCATATGTGAGAGGTTCCTGGACGCTGAAGTGCAGATCTGACCCCGGCAGGCGCAAAAAAGCGAAGGGC
Organism: uncultured Oscillospiraceae bacterium; assembly: GCA_910588495.1. Lineage (GTDB taxonomy): Bacteria > Bacillota > Clostridia > Oscillospirales > Oscillospiraceae > Enterenecus. Next base: position 28,567 of record CAJUPU010000004.1, read on the forward strand.
AAGGCATTCCGTTGGGACTGCCTTGCCCTTCGCCATTTTCCAGACCGGCGGCTCGTGTTTGTGAACGATGCGCGAAAAAGCATTTCAGATCCTTCCCCATTTGGGCCCTGGCATTTTCTGGACAGCGTCTACACGGGTCAAGCGCGAACAGCAGTCCAAATAGAGATACAACGGACGTGTACCGCAGCGATAAAGGCATCCGAGGTTTTGGCATAGCGAGTGGCAGCGCCGCTCCAATATTTCAGGGTCAGGAAGCAGTTTTCTGCCAAATGACGCATTTTATAGAGATATTTATCATAGTCCCGGTGAAGGACCAGCGGGCGGCAGATCCGGTCCCGCCGCCTCCATCCGCGCCGCCCGCCGTCTGGGTCACAGCGCAGGGCTTGACCCGGGATCTGGAAAGCAAAGCTCCACCGCCAGCCGCCCCGCCTCATACCGGGCGGAGATGGCGCCGCCCAGGCGCTCGGTGAGGGCTTTGGCGATGGACAGCCCCAGCCCGGTGGAGGCGCGGCCCGTTTCCACGGTGTAGAACCGGTCGAACAGCCGCCCCACCTGGACCTCGTCCAGTCCGGGGGCGGCGTTGGACAGGACGATCGTGCCCTCCCCGTCCAGAACGATGTCCAGATCCCCGCCGCTGTATTTCAGCGCGTTGGCCAGCAGGTTGCCCAGCACCCGGGCCAGGGCCGCCCGGTCTAGCTGCCGCACCACCCGGGCCTCCGGCAGGGAGACGGCGGGGGTAACGCCCTGCTCCACCAGGGCCCCGTAAAAGGCGGCCACCGCCTCCTCCACCGCCCCGTTCAGGTCCACTGGCTCCAGCTTCAGCTCGTCCTCCATCCCGGCGGCCACCGAGTAGCGCAAAAGCTGGTCGGTGAGCCGCCGCATGGCCTGCGTCCGGCCGGAGATCAGGGCCAGATACCGGGCCTGATCCGGAGTTTTGTCCCCCCGGTCCAGCAGCTCCAGATAGCCGCAGATGGCGGTCAGCGGGGTGCGCAGGTCGTGGGACACGTTGGTCACCGCCTCCTTCAGCTCCCGGTCGCCGTTCTCGTACCGCCGGCGCAGGCGGCGCAGCTCTTTGAGCTGGAGATTGAGCCGGACGGCCAATTTCCTGGCGTGGGGATCCCGGGTGGACAAAAAGATGGGGTTATTGGTGTCGGAGCCCAGCCGCTCCTCCAGCTGGCGGCCGATCTCGTCCAGGCTGTTTTGGAGGAGCCGCAGGCGGAGGATCAGGGAGAGGACCAGGACGGCCAGCGCGGCGCACAGCGGCCAGGGGAGCATGGGTCCACCTCATTTCAGGTCTTTTCTGCGGAACAGGAGGATCCCTGCTCCGGTGGATAGGGCGGCGGCGGCCAGAGACCACAGCGGGAGCCGGAGGGGCGCTCCTGTGTCCACGGTGGAGGCCAGCTGGACGGTCTGACAGCCGGGCAGATCGTAGAGCAGCTGGTACACCGCCCGCTTCATTCCCCGGACATAGCTGGGATTGGGCTTTGCGGGCAGCGTGACGATCTGGCCGTCCTCCACATACTGGCGTTCCGGCTGTATCTCCGGCTCGACCAGGCGGGAATTGAGGAAGATCCCTAGAAACAGGAGAAAATAGGCCAGGCTGATGCAGGTCACCGCCGTCACCGCCTTGTTCTGGCACAGCATGGCGGCCAGCGTGAACACAGCGGCCAGGGCGCAGGTCATGACCACGGAACAGAAGGTGTACCAGAGGATCAGCGGGAGCGGGATGCGCAGGGGCCCCAGCAGGGGGATCCCCACGGCCAGAACTGCCGCGATGTATCCCAGGCACAGCAGGATCCCCGCTGTGACGCACAAGATCAGGTTGGACAGATAGACCGTCCCCCGGCGGTGCCCCGCCGCCAGTTTGTTTCTCATGGCCCCGTCGCTGTGCTCCGCCCCCACGAACAGGGCGCAGAAAATGGACAGGAGGATGCCCGACAGAAAGGGAAAGAGGAGATACCGGGAGTCCAGGCTGATGAAGGCGTCCGCCGCGCCTCCGGCGGCAAGGTCCAGCATGGCGGTATAGCCTAAGATGGGTTCGATCGCGCCCACCGCGGCCATGACCGCCAGGGTGGCATAAAAGCTTTTGCTCCGCCACAGCCGGAAAAGACCTGCCGCCAGCAGATTCCTCATGCCGCCCACCTCATTTCAAGTCCTTCCGCCGGAACAGAGCCGCCCCGGCGGCGGTGAACAGGACGGCCACCGCCGCCGCCAGCCCCATCAGCCGCGCGGGATCGGTAAAGCTCACGTTGCTGTACTGGATGCCCTGTCCCATGGGGATCAGGTCGTAAAGGAATTGGTAGACTGTCCGCTGCGTACCGCGAAGAAAGTGGGGGTTGGGATCCGGCACGGCGTTCACGATCTCCCCGTTGACGGACATCTCATAGCCCTGGAGGAACTCCGGCGCTTCCAGCCGGGCGTTGAGATAGACGGCGGCGAACAGCAGCAGGAACATCCCCAGCAGGCAGATCACCACCGAGGTGGACCTTCTGGAGCAGTTCATGGTGACGAAGGTGAAGATGGCGCAGTACGCCGCCGTCATCAGCAGGGAGCCGGTCAAGGCGGCCGCCGTGGCCGGAGCGGGCAGGTCAAGTCCGCCGATGAGGGGAATGCCCACTGCGGTACAGGCCAGCAGGTAGGCGGCAAAGAACGCCGCGGCCGCCCCGAGACTGGTGATGAGGCCGGCGAAGTAGACGCAGATGCGGGAGCAGCCCACGGTGAGCTTGTTCCGAATGGTCCCGTCGCTGTACTCGGTGCCGAAAAACAGGGGGATGAACGCGGCTGAGACGATGCCCGCCACCATGGCAAAGCCGAAAAATACGGAGTTCAGAGACACCGCAAAGCCGTATTCCAGGTGTTCCCAAAACCGTATGACGCACATGAATGCGCCGAAACCGAAGCTGAGGGCCAGCGTTCCCCAGAACAGGCGGCTTTTTCGCAGACGCAGGAAATTGGCGCTGAGCAGCTTAGTCATGGCCCGCACCTCCCACCAGGTTGACGAAGTAGCTCTCCAGGCTCTCGTCCCGCTCCTGGGCAGACAGCAGCTCGCAGCCTTCTGCGTCCAGCGCCCGGCTGAGCTGGGAGATGTTCACCTGGGCGTATACGTCCGCCTGCCCGTCGGACAGGATCTTGTACTCCACCTCCATGCCGTCCAGCACCCGGGCCAGGGGGCGGGTGTCGGTGACCTCCACCCGCAGGCACTTGCGGCAGGCCGCCTCCAGCTCCCGGGCGGACAGCTCCTTGACCATGCGGCCCCCGTCGATGAACCCGTAGTGGGTGGCCAGCTTGGACAGCTCGTCCAGGATGTGGGAGGAGATCAGCACGGTGATGTTCCGCTCCCGGTTCAGCTTCAAGATCAGCTCCCGTATGTCGATGATGCCCTGGGGGTCCAGGCCGTTCACCGGCTCGTCCAGCACCAGAAAGTCCGGGTCCCCCGCCAGGGCCACGGCGATGCCCAGCCGCTGCTTCATGCCCAGGGAGAAGTTGCGGGCTTTCTTGTTCCCCGTGTCCTCCAGCCCCACCAGCTTCAAAAGCTGGGGGATGCCGTCGTCGCTGGGCACCCCCAGCACCCGAAGCTGCTCGCGCAGGTTGTCCCGGGCGGTGAGGTCCAGGTAGATGGACGGGGTCTCCACCACCGCGCCCATCCGGCGGCGGACCCTGGGCAGCCCCTTGTCCCGGCTGTCCACCCCGTATAGGGCGTAGGTCCCCGCGGTGGGGGACTGCAGGCCGCAGATGAGCCGGATGAGGGTGGTCTTGCCCGCGCCGTTGCGGCCCACGAAGCCGTAGATCGCGCCCTTGGGCACGTGCATGGAGAGATCGTCCAGGGCCTTGAAGTCCTTGTAATGCTTGGACAATCCCTGGGTGGTGAGCACATATTCCATAAAAAAGCCTCCGTTTCCTTGGGTTGCCTTGAGGATAGCAAAAAAACGTTCAGAAAGCGGTCAAGGAAACAGTTCAGAAATGGTTGAGATTTTGTGGGCTATCCCTTGAGGCAGTCGCTGAATTCCTTCAGCTCCTGCTTCGCGTCCTTGGAGAGGCTGTTGAATTCCACGCCTTGGAGCGCGCCCTCCAGAGCGTACAGGTGTACCAGACACACCTGGGGAAATACGGTCTTGATGCGGAAAAACGCTTCCTTGGAGCCGGCCTCCCTCAGCTTTTCCGGGGTGTCGATGCCCACGGCGGTGAGCTTTCGCGCCATCTCTGCTCCGATGTTCCTCATAGAAGTCAGTTTCTCCATGGTTTCCTCCTATGTCCTCATTTTGAACCCGATCCCCCAGACCGACTCGATGCAGTCCCCGGCCCCGGCGTCCCGCAGCTTTTTGCGCAGGTTGCTCATGTGGGTCTTGAGGGAGCTCTCGGTGCAGTCCGGGGTGTCCTGGGCGATCTCGTCCAGCAGCCGGGACTTGGTGACCACCTGGGCGGGGTCGGCCATCAGACGGCGCAGGATGGCGTACTCCGTCCGGGTGAGCCGCACCGGCGTCCCCTCCACCGACACCCAGCGGGCGTCCGGATCCAGCCGCAGAGGGCCGAAGGCCAGGGTGCGCCCCGCCCGGGCGGGGGCCTCTCGCAGGCGCACCGCCACCCTGGCCAGCAGCTCCCGCAGGACGAAGGGCTTGGTGACGTAGTCCGCCGCGCCGCCCAGGAGCAGCGCGGTCTTGCTGTCGATATCCGCCTTGGCGCTGACCACGATCACGGGGATCCCCGCCAGCTTTGGCAGCACCTGCTCCCCGGACAGGCCGGGGAGCATCAGATCCAGCAGGACCAGGTCGGGCCGGGCCCGCTCCAGGGCCAGCACAGCCTCGGTGCCCGAGTAGGCCCGGCTCACCCGGCAGCCCTCGCCCTCCAGGGCCTCCTGGAGGAGATCTCCGATGTGGATGTCGTCATCGACGACCAGGATGTGGCGCATGGCGTCCGCCCCATTTCTCTGTTTGCTGTCCCAATTATACGGAAAACGCGGGGGAAACGCAAGAATGCGGGGTTGAAGATTCTTTTAATATTTTGCCCCAATGCCCTGCCTGCAAGGGCCGCCGGTCCCGGTTCAAAACCGCCGGCCGTGCGGCGGAGGGAGATCCTCCACCGCACGGCCGGCGATCGAACAGGATGAAGAAGAATGAGAGCGGGACATCAGGGGCCGCTTTCACCGGTACAGGTCCAGCCAGGGGGCGCTGAATGGGATACGGGCAAACTCCGCCTGCTCGTACACCTCCGGCGGCGCGCCCTGGCGGATGCGGATGAGCCGGGAGGCCAGGGAGAGGGAGTCGGCCAGGTTGATGGCCAGGATGACCAAGGCCGCGCCCTTTTTCAGCAGCTGCTCCAGCAGCTCCCAGATGTGGATGCGCATCTCCAGGTCCGCCCCCTGGAAGGGCTGGACACAGAACACCACTTTGGGGTTTTGGAGCAGGACGCGCTGGTACACCAGGTCGTATTTCTGGCGGACGGACAGGTGCTCGGGCAGATGCTGGAACACCTCGTCCCCCAATACCTCCGCGCAGGCCCGGCGCAGGCCCTTTTGCACCTGGGCGCTGCGCCACAGCTCCGGCAGGCGGTGGTCCAGGGTGATGCCCACATTGTCCAAACAGCTCATCTGGGGGAAGATCATGGAGCGGTCCGGCCGCTCCCGGACGACGGCGATCCGGCGGTCCCGGTCCGGCACATAAAGCGTGCCGTCCAGCCAGATCCGGCCCGCCTCCATGGGGATCTCCCCATGGAGCAGCTGGATAAGGTCCTTGAATACCCGGTTTTGCAGGTCCTGAAGGACGACGCACTCCCCCGGGGCCACGGAAAAGGACAGCCCCTCCACCGCGCCGCCGGACAGCCCCTCCACCCGCAGGACCGGGGGCCGCTCCTCCCGGCTCTGCTGGCGGTGGAGCTGGCGGCGGACCATGCTGTCGTAGGAGTCGATGATGGGCAGGGTCATGGCCTCGTGCTCCAGCACCTTGGTGATGCGCCCGTTGGAAAACAGGGCGGTCCTGTCGCAGATGCGGGTCAGCTCCTCGTAGTGGAACCCCAGGTACAAAAAGGAGATCCCCTCTTTGGCGCAGCGCCGGAGGATCTGGTGGAGCCGGGACAGCTCCGAATCGCTGATGAAGGTGCTCACGTCCCGGAGGGTGATCAGGCGGCAGCCCGCCACGATCGCCTTCACCAGCTCCACCAGGAAGCGCTGGAAGTGGGTCAGGTCCCCCACATAGGCGTCGGCCGAAATGCCCGCGTCCAGCCGGTCCAGTATGGGCTGGAGCTGCTGGCGCAGGAGCCTGGGCCGGATCAGCCAGGCCCGGAAGGCGGGGCGCAGGACGAAGATGTTGTCCGCCACCGTCAGCCCCTCCACCAGGCAGCTGTCGCTCTGGATGACGCCGATCTGGTTGTGCCTGGGGGCGGGGGCGCGCCAGGAATTGAGCAGCTCCTCCCGGTAGTAGATGTTGCCCGTCTGGAGGGGGAGGTTGCGGCGGAGCAGCTCGGTGAGGGCGGTCATGCTGTGGCCGCAGTTGAGGGGGATGAGGCCCATGATCTCCCCGGCGAAAATATTGAGGCTGAAGTCCCGCAGCGGGGTGTTCCCCTGCTCCTGATAGGTGACGTGGGACAGGCGCAGCACCTCTTCCCTCATCCCAGCACCTCCTGATTTTTCACATCCCAGTCGCTGCTGATGCAGGGCAGGGCGATCTCCACCGTGGTGCCCATGCCCTCCATGGAGTACACATACAGCCCGTACTCCTCCCCGAACAGCAGGCGGATGCGGTTGTCCACATTGACCAGGGCCACGCCGCCCTGGCCCTCGTCCTCCTTGGGCTGGGAGTTGGCCAGGCCGCCCTTCCCCAGCCGCCCGTTGAGCTTGTCCAGCGTCTCCTCGTCCATGCCCACGCCGTCATCCGCCACGCTGATGAGCAGCCGCTTCTGGGTGCGCTGCAGGCGGATGGTCAGATGGCCGGCGCCGATCTTCAGCTCGGTGCCGTGGATGATGCAGTTCTCCAAAATGGGCTGGAGGGTCAGCTTGGGCAGGCGGAACTGGTAGAGCTCCTCCCGGTCCTCGGGGTCGCACTGTATGTCCAGGTGCAGCCTGCTGCCGAAGCGGTACTGCTGGATGCGGAAGTAGGTCTCGCAGTTTTGCAGCTCCTCCTCCACGGTGACCAGGTTCTCCACCTTGCTGATGGTGTACCGGAAAAAGCCGGCCAGCGCCTCGGTCATGTCGGCCACGCTGTCCAGCTGGGCCAGCATGGCCTCGCTGCGGATGCTCTCCAGGGTGTTGTAGAGAAAATGTGGGTTGATCTGGTTTTGCAGGGCCAGGTACTGGGCCTGGCGCTTGTTCAGGCTGAACACCTTGGCGGGGTCCAGCACCTGGCGCATCTGCTGGAGCATCTGCTCCTCCGCCGGGGACAGGGCGCAGTCCAGGACGGTGCGCTCCTCCTTTTTCGCGGCGTATCCCTCCATGATGAGGCGCAGGGCCCGCTCCCGCCGCCGGAAGGGCGCCGCGATCCAAAGATACGCCGCCGCTGCCGCCGCCAGCAGGACGGCCAGGGACAGCGCCAGCAGCGCCACCGGCCGGTCCCCCCGGACCGCCCGGACCAGCGCCGCCGCCAGCAGCGCCGCCAGCAGGGCGAACGCCGCCCGGGCCAGCGTCCTGGTCCGGTGGGACAGATAGAACGACCTGTGGTCCATGGCGCCCGCCCTCCTTCCTCGCCCGGCCTCAGAGCCTGTTTAAGAACCTGTATTCACAACCTCGATCCACCGTCTCGCCGGGTCTTTTCCCATCATGCTGCGTTGAATTTTCTTGCAATAAACACAATTATTCCTGCGAAAATTCGCCTTGCCTGACGAGAAAATCCCTCGGCCATCCGGCGATCTCGGCTGTGAATACAGGTTCTAAGATCTCTCAAAACGCCATCTGCCGGATCCTTTCCCGCCATTCTTCGGGATATCAAACAGGCTCTCAGCCGTACAGCTTCCTGTACTGCCCGGGGTTCAAATTGGTCTCCTTTTTGAAGTTCTGGGTGAAGTGCTTCACGTCGCTGTAGCCCACCTGAACGCAGATCTCCGCCACCGGCAGATTGGTCCGCTGGAGCAGCTCCTTGGCCCGGTCCATCCGCACCCGGGTGAGGTATTTGGCGAAGCCCTCCCCGGTCTCTTTTTTGAACAGGGCGCTGAAGTAGCTGGGGGTGAAACCCACCATGTCGCACACGTCCTCCAGGGTGATGGGCTGGCTGTAGTGCTTCTGGACGTACTGCTTCGCCTCCCGGACGGGGCGGATGGCGTCGCTGCGCCGCCGCTCCCGGATGGCCTGTATCTGCTCGCGCTGGATCCGTTTCAGGCATTGGAAGAGCCGCTCCCACTGGCCGCACCGGTCGCAGTCCGACTCGAACCGCTGCTGGAGCCGCTCCCGGTCCTCGATCTCAGGCCGGAGAAGGAACAGCCGGCCCGCCTGCGCCGCCAGCTCCAGCACCTCCCATCCACGGGCCCCGGGGGCGTCCCGGACAGCCCGCGCGAGATCGTCCGCCGCCTGATCCAGCAGCTCCGGGCGGGCGCTCTCCATCCCCCGCTCCATGGTCCTGCGGTATTGCTCCAGCAGCTGGTCCCGGTCCAGCGCCGGGGGATAGGGACCGCCCTCCAGCAGCCGCCCCGTCCCCTGGATCAGCCGGTCCGCCGCCGCCCAGCGGGCGGCCTGGGCGCAGCCGGGCAGCTCCTCCACCCGGTCCGCGGTGGGGCCCAGAGCCAGGGAGAACTCCAGCGGGCCGAAGATGGTCCGCTGGGCCAGAAGCTGGTCCAGACAGCCCCGAAGGTGCTTGCGCACAGCCTCCTGGCGCTCCCCGGGATAGTTGAGCAGGCAGCAGCCCCAGCCCTTTTGGAAGGCCAGCAGCACCTCGTGGCACAACGGGGCCAGCTCCCGCTGAAAGATCTTCAGCGCCTTATCCTGGACGATCTCCAAAGTGGCCGCGGAGAAGGGGCCGGAGGGGTCGTCTATCTTCAGCAGCACCGTCTGGCACAGCCCCGGCTTGGCGCAAAAGCGGTAGGTATCCCACAGCATCTCTTCGGTGACCGCCTCCAGCCGCCGGCCCAGCAGGTCCAGGGGCAGGCGGATCCGGAGCTGGTCCACGGTCTCCCGGTTGGCTTGGCGCAGGCGCTCCATCTCCACGGCGGAGCAGGCGCGCTGGCGGCACCGCTGGCCCAGCTTTTCCAGGGTGGACATCAGCTCCTCCCGTTTGATGGGCTTGAGCAGATAGTCCCCCACCCCGTATTTGATGGCGGTCTGGGCGAACTCGAAGTGGGCGTAGCCGCTGATGATCACGATCTCCAGCTGGGGGAATTTTTCCTTGGCCCGCTGGATCAGCTCCAGGCCGTGACAGCCCGGCATCCGGATGTCGGTGACCAAGATATCCGGGTGGAGGCGCTCCACCAGCTCCAGGGCCTCCAGCCCGTTTCCGGCCGTCCCCACCACCTCCATGCCCAGGCTGTCCCAGTCGGCCAGCATCAGGATCAGCTGGCACACTCTGGCCTCGTCATCCGCCACCACGACTCTCAGCATGGCCGCGCCTCCTCTCTGGATCGATGTTCCGGCCCCTCCCCCAGGGATTCAAGGCTGCTTTGCCGGGGGGTACTCGTTGCACAGCAGGCGGTAGGGGGGCTCGTCCTCCTCGATCTGGGGGAAGCGGCCCACCGGCGGCTGGAAGCGGTTGTCGGTGTTGTCGTCGTTGCACTGGCTCACCTCGCCCAGCAGCACCGGGCCGCTCCCCTCCTCCACGGTGAAGTCGTGGTACAGCCGCTGCTGGATGTGGATGCTCTCGCCGGGGGTGAGGCGGATCTGGGTCCCGGCGGGGACGGTATAGGTCCGCCCGTCGGTATGGACGGTGACATCGGAATGGGGGTCGATCTCCTCGCTGGGCAGGGAGTTGTACACCCGGATCAGCACGTTCCCGCCTCCCCGGTTGATGATATCCTCCGTCTTGTACCAGTGGAAGTGGTTGGGGGCGTACTGGCCCTCCTTCAGATAGAGCAGCTTCTCCGCGTAGACCTTGGGATACTTGTCCGCCATCGCCCGGTTCCCGTTGCGGATGGTGATCAGGGAGAAGCCGAAGTGGTCGAAGTCCCCCTTGCCGTAGTCGGTGATGTCCCAGCCCAGCATACACTCCCGGACCTCGTCGTACTCGCGGCCCTTGTCCTTCCACTCCTCCGGGGTGAAGTGGCAGAAGGGGGGCAGGGCAAAGCGGTACTGGGCGCACATGGCCTCCAGCTCCTTCAGGGCCTTGTTGATCTCAGAGCGTTTCATCGTGGATCCCTCCTAAAAGTAAATCGTGTGGACAAGAACAGTATACAATACTTTGTGGAAAAATTCCACAAGAACGCCGGAGCTTTGTCCGGCGTTCTTGCGGTTTGTGTAAAAAGGGATGGTCACTTGGTCAGAACGGACACGCCGGTATCGGTGACCGCGCCGCCCAGAGAAGTCCCCTCCAGCGCCTTCACGCAGGCTTCCACGCCGCTGGAGCCCATGACGTCGGGGTTCTGGGCCATGGTGGCCAGCAGGAAGCCGTCGTCGATCAGGCCCAGGATGGCGTCGGACTTGTCGAAGCCCACGCCGATGATGTCCGCCTTGCCGGTGGCCTTGATGGCGTTGCCCGCGCCGGTGGTGGAGCCCTCGTTGCAGCCGAAGATGCCCGCCACGCCCTGGGTGATGTAGTTCTCCGCGATGGACTGGGACTTGGCCGCGTCGCCCTCGCCGTACTGGGTCTCCAGCAGCTCGAAGCCGGAGCCCTCAAAGGCGGAGCGGAAGCCCTCCTCCCGCATGACGCAGGAGTCGGTGGCGGCGTTCACGTTGATGATGCCGATCTTGCCGGAGGTGACGCCCTTGGCCTCCAGGGCCTTCTTCATCTCCTCACCGGCGGTCTTGCCCGCGGCCTTATTGTCGGTGGAGAAGGTGGCCTCGGCCTCCACGTTGGCGGGGGAGTCCACGTAGACGATCTTCACGCCCTTGGACTGGGCCTCCTTCAGGGCGGAGGAGATGGCGTCCGGGCCGTTGGCGGCCACCATGATGGCGTTATAGCCCCCCGCCACGGCGTTGTTCACGCACTCGATCTGCTGGGCGTCGTCCTTGGTGTTGGGGGACATGAAGGTGACGGTGACTCCCAGCTCCTTGGCCTTGGCCTGGGCGCCCTCGTTCAGGGTGACCCAGTGCTGGTCGATGGAGTCCATGGTGATCAGGGCGATCTTCCACTCCTGGCTGGCGGTGGAGCCGCCGGAGGGAGCGCTGCCGCCCTCCTTGGCCAGGACGGACACGCCGGTGTCGGTGACCTTGCCGCCCAGGCTCTCGCCGTTGATGGCCTTGACCGCGGCCTTCACGCCCTCATAGCCCATGACGTCGGGGTTCTGGGCCATGGTGGCCAGCAGGAAGCCGTCGCCGATCAGGCCCAGGATGGCGTCGGACTTGTCGAAGCCCACGCCGATGATGTCGGCTTTGCCGGTGGCCTTGATGGCGTTGCCCGCGCCGGTGGTGGAGCCCTCGTTGCAGCCGAAGATGCCCGCCACGCCCTGGGTGATGTAGTTCTCCGCGATGGACTGGGACTTGGCCGCGTCGCCCTCGCCGTACTGGGTCTCCAGCAGCTCGAAGCCGGAGCCCTCAAAGGCGGAGCGGAAGCCCTCCTCCCGCATGACGCAGGAGTCGGTGGCGGCGTTCACGTTGATGATGCCGATCTTGCCGGAGGTGACGCCCTTGGCCTCCAGGGCCTTCTTCATCTCCTCACCGGCGGTCTTGCCCGCGGCCTTATTGTCGGTGGAGAAGGTGGCCTCGGCCTCCACGTTGGCGGGGGAGTCCACGTAGACGATCTTCACGCCCTTGGACTGGGCCTCCTTCAGGGCGGAGGAGATGGCGTCCGGACCGTTGGCGGCCACGATGATGGCCTTGGCCCCGGCGCTGACGGCGTTGTTGACGCACTCGATCTGCTGGGCGTCGTCCTTGGTGTTGGGGGACATGAACTGGACGTTGACGCCCAGCTCCTTGGCCGCCTTCTGGGCGCCCTCGTTCAGGGTGATCCAGTGCTGGTCGATGGAGTCCATGGTGATCAGGGCGATTATGGTGTCGCCGCCCTTCTGGTCGCCGCCCTCGCTGGGCTTGCCGGCGCAGCCCGCCAGCCCGGCCAGCGTCAGGCACAGCGCGCACAGGACCGCTGTGAGCTTTCTCAGTTTCATTTTCATTGTTCCTCCTTCGATTTTATAAATTAGCACCCATTGGTGACTAATCTGCCTTGGGGGCGGCGCCCTGCTTCACGGTCTTTTTCCGGTGGGCGCCGTTGCGGATGACCACGTCCAGGAACACGGCCACCACCACGATGATGCCGATGACCAGCCGCTGTATGCCCACCTGGGCGCCGATCATGTTCAGGCCGTTCTCCAGAGTCTGCCACACCGCCGCGCCGGCCAGGGTGCCCAGCAGGATGCCGGTGCCGCCCAGGGGGGACACGCCGCCGATGACGCCCGCCGCCACGCCGTACATCTCATACATGTTGCCGGCCTCCATATTGCCCATGCCCGCCTGGCCGCACAGGATAAGGCCCACCACGCAGGAGCAGAAGGCGCTGACCAGATATGCCTTGGTGGTGGTGGCCAGCACGCTGACGCCGGACAGCTTGGCGGCGTCGGCGTTGGAGCCGATGGCGTAGATGTGGCGGCCCGTGCGGGTCTTGGACAGCAGGAAGAAGAACACGGCGAACAGGACGATGGCGATCCAGAAGGTGTTGTAGATGCCCAGGGTGGAGCCGTAGTAGAAGAAATTGCCGAAGGTGTCCGCCGCCTCCTTGCCGATGCCGGAGGCGATGGCGTCGGTGTTGCGGTTGCCGTTGACGATGTAGGCCACGCCCCGGGCCACGAACATGGTGCCCAGGGTGGCGATGAAGGGGGGGAGCTGCCACTTGCCCACCAGCAGGCCGTTGAGCACGCCGATGACCAGACAGCACACCAGCGTGATGAGGATGGCGGCGATGGGGTGGACCCCCATGGTCATCAGCGTGGCGGAGATCATGGCGCTCATGCCCGCCACCGAGCCGATGGACAGGTCGATGTTGCCGGTGATGAGGATGTAGCTCTGGCCGATGCCGATGAGCAGGTACTTGGACATGGAGCGGAGCAGGTTCATGATGTTCTGGCCGGAGAACACCGTGGGGTTGATGATGCCGAAGGCGATGTAGATGACGATGAGCCCGGCGAAGGCCGTCAGGGCCCCGCCCATGCCCCGGGTGCTCAAAATGCGCTTGATGGGGTTCTGCGTTCTCTCATTCATTGTCTCAGCCCTCCTCAGATGGCGATCTTCTTCTCAAACTGGGTAGCAAGGGACAGGATCTTCTCCTGGGTGGCCTCCCGGGCGGACAGCTCGCCGGTGACCCGCCCGTCGCACATGACCACGATGCGGTCGGCGATGCCGATCACCTCGGGCATTTCCGAGGAGACGAACATGACGGCGATGCCCTGCTGCTTGAGCCGGTTCATCAGGTGGTAGATCTCCACCTTGGCGGCCACGTCGATGCCCCGGGTGGGCTCGTCGAAGATGACCACCCGGGAGTTCCGGGCCAGCCATTTGCCCACCACCACCTTCTGCTGGTTGCCGCCGGACAGGTTGGCGGCGTCGATCTCCACCCCGGGGGTCTTGATCTTCAGGTCCTCCACCGTCCGGGCGCACACCTCGTCCTCCCTGGCCCGGCGCACCACCCCGAAGCGGTCGCACAAAAAGTCCAGGTTAGGCAGGGCGATGTTCTGCCGGATGGACAGCTTGGTGCACAGTCCGTCCTTTTTCCGGTCCTCCGGCGCCAGCACGATGCCGGCCCGGATGGCGTCCAGCGGCCGGCGGATGACCACCTCTTTCCCGTCCAGGAGGATCTGGCCGCCGTCCTTGGCGTCCACCCCGAAGATGGCCCGGGTGGTCTCTGTGCGCCCCGCCCCCATGAGCCCGGCGAAGCCCACGATCTCGCCCTCGTACAGGGAAAAGCTCACGTCCCGCACCATGCGTCCGGCGTTGAGGTGTTTCACCTCAAACACCTTTTTCCCCTTCTCGCAGGACACCCGGGGGAATTTCTCCTTGATCTCCCGGCCCACCATATAGGCGATGATCTCGTCCAAATTGGTGTCTTGGAAGTCCATACGGGTGATGTACTGGCCGTCCCGCATGATGGTCACCCGGTCCACGATGTGCTGGAGCTCCTCCAGCCGGTGGGAGATGTACACGATGCCGCAGCCCTTTTCCTTCAGCTCCCGGATGATGCGGAACAGGTCGTCGATCTCCCGTGCGGTGAGGGCGGAGGTGGGTTCGTCCATGATGAGCACCCGGGCGTTGGTGGACAACGCCTTGGCGATCTCCACCATCTGCTGCTTGGACACGGGCAGCTCGCCCACCACCTGCCGGGGATCCAGATCGATCTTCAGGCCGTCCAGGATGCGGCGGGCCTCCTCCTCCATCTCGCTGTTGGCCAGGGCGATGCCGTGCCGCTTCTCCCGGCCCAGGAAGATGTTCTCCGCTACGGACAGGTGCTTGCACATATTCAGCTCCTGATGGATGATGGCCACGCCCACCTCCTGGGCCAGCTTGGGGGTGAGGTCGCCGTACTGTTTTCCGAAGATCTCCAAGCTCCCCTCGTCCCGCTGGTACACGCCGCTGAGCACCTTCATCAAAGTGCTTTTTCCCGCGCCGTTCTCTCCCAGCAGGGCCATGACCTCCCCCGAGCGCAGCTCGAAGCTCACATGGTCCAGGGCCTTGACGCCGGGGAAGGTCTTGCATATCTCCTTCATGGAGACGATGACGTCGTTCATTTGCTCACCTGTCTTTCCTGGGCATTCTGTCCTGTGGGTCTGTCTAGCTTAGATTATAGGCTGGGCAGGGAGGGGGAACAAGGGGAGCATTTCTTGATTTTACGGGGGTTTTTTATGCTCTTTTGATGAGGCGGTGTTTTACTGCTCCTTCGTTTTTGTGCAATATACCACAAAAAGCTATGGGGATTTTGGACGGATCGCTGATTCGGGGTGGTTTGGCGCAGACCCGTTGACAGCCGCCGGTGGAGCGGCGCAGCTGCAAAGCATGGTGGGCTTGCTGAAAAAGAGGAAGGCGTGATACAATAGCAAAAAAAGAAGGGCGGGTTTCAGCCATGAAGGAAAACAGGCAGCTTCGCTGGGCGGTGCTGGGCGCCGGGGTCATCGCCAACGAGATGGCCCAGGCGCTCCGGGCCATGGGCCGCACCCTGGACGCGGTGGGCAGCCGCACCTACGAGAAGGCGGCGGCGTTTGCCGAAACGTATGGGGTCAAAAAGGTGTACGCCGACTATCACCAGATGTTCACCGACCCGGACATCGACGCCATCTACCTCACCACCCCCCACAACACCCACATGGCCTATCTGGAGCAGGCCCTGTCCCAGGGCAAGCACGTGCTGTGCGAGAAGTCCATCACCCTGAACAGCGCCGAGCTGGACCGGGCCATGAAGCTGGCGGAGGAGCACCACGTGGTGCTGGCCGAGGCCATGACCATCTACCACATGCCGCTGTACCGGGTCCTGCGGGAGCGCCTGGCCTCCGGCGAACTGGGGAAGGTGAACCTGATCCAGCTCAACTTCGGCAGCTTCAAGGATTACGACATGTCCAACCGCTTCTTCAACCGGGATCTGGCCGGGGGCGCCATGCTGGACATCGGGGTGTATGCCCTGTCCCTGGCCCGGCTGTTCCTGGACTCCAGCCCGGACCAGGTGAAGTCCTTCGTCCGCAAGGCCCCCACCGGGGTGGATGAGAGCGCCGTCCTGTCCATGATGAACCGGGAGGGGCAGCTGGTATCCGCCACCCTGTCCCTCCACTCCAAGCAGCCCAAGCGGGCGGTGATCTCCTGCGAGAGGGGGTACATCGAGATCATGGAGTACCCCCGGGCGGACGAGGCCGTCATCGTGGACGCCGCCGCCGGGGCGCGGGAGACCGTGCGGGCGGGGGAGACCGCCCGGGCCCTGGTCTACGAGCTGGAGGACATGGAGGCGGCTGTCCGGGGGGAGGGGGACATGAGCCTGTCCTGCACCGCCGACGTGATGGAGCTGATGACCGCCCTGCGGCGGGAGTGGGGGGTGTCCTACCCCGAGGAGGCGTGAAGGATCCCGTTTGACCCTGCTCGTGTTTGATGGTACGATAGGGTCGATCGAACGAGGAAAGGGCGTCTGCGGTATGCTGGCGGACATGCTGTCAGAATGAAACGATATGAGGGGAAGGGATCGCATGGTTGGGTATCGGACATTGAGCGAGAACGAGATATGCCGGGAGCTGTTCCACGGCTTCATCCGGCATCAGGTCGTGACCAAATGCAGGCGATGGGAAAAGGGCGGATGGGTGATCCGGGACGATCCGTTCATCGATGACTGGACGGAGGCGGACTACCAAACGCTGGTCTCCTGCCTGAAAAACACGGCGGCCGCAGGCGGCGTGGTGTACGGCGCTTTTGCTGCCGGAGCGCTGAAGGGATTTGCCTCGGTGGAGCCGGGAGCTATGGGCAGGGAAGGCCAGTATCTTGACCTGTCCAGCATCCATGTGTCGGAGGATATGAGGGGCACGGGGATCGGGAAAGTCTTGTTTTTCATGGCGAAGGGGTGGGCCAGGGAGAGAGGGGCGAAAAAGCTGTACATCTCCGCCCATTCCGCTGTGGAGAGCCAGGCATTTTACCTAAAAATGGGGTGCGTGGAGGCGCTGGAATATGACCGGCGGCATGTGGAGCTGGAGCCCTTCGACTGCCAGCTGGAGTGCGAGTTATGAGCGGCGGGCCTCATCGGAAAAGGATCGGGGTCTGACGATCCCATGGCCCCAGGGCGTCCGGGGCACTCCCCGCAAAGAACGGGGGAACGCGCGATCTTACCGGGCGGTCATGGAGAATGAGATCCCCTGCGGCAAGATCCGGAGGCAAGAAAAAACACGATCGTCAGATCGTGTTTTTTCTCGCCAAAAAGAGGCGGAGGTCATGCCGGATATGAGATCGTCCGTATGTTGGGCGTTGCGGTCTCGGGAACGTGGGCCGGGGCCGTCACGCCTCCTGATACAGCTCCAGGATCGCGCCGTCCTTCCAGACAAAGGCCAGCCGGTCGCCCTTTTCGTTGGCCTCAATGGGGTCGCAGATCACGCTGTCGGCGTCCGCGACGTACTTCTCCAGGTCGTCCACCTTATAGGCCACGTGGGGGTGGCGGTGGATCTCCTCGGGGAAGGGGGTGTCCTCCTCGAATTTCAGGTACTCGATCTTGTAGTCGTAGTCGTCTACGCAGCTCACCCAGAACTTGGCCCCCTCGTTGTAGACCATGTTGGGCTTGCGGTTGGTGATGGGGATCCCGATGTGCATGTACTCAGCGGACATAGTTTTTCCTCCTTATAACAGGCTTTGCCTGTGGATCACACATTGACGTATCTCTTTTCGTACCAGCCCCGGAAGGTGATGGTGACAAAGCCGAACAGCAGGCCGATGACGCAGTAGACGCCCTCGCCGAGGAAGGCGTTGACGAAATCGGCGCCTGGGATGTAGCTCATCACGCCGAAGAACACCCCCGCGCCCACAAATACGGCGGGGACGAAATTGACCATCTCGGGGGCGATGTCCAGATAGAGGATGATGGGCACCAGGACCAGCAGGATGGCGGGCATGGCCCAGAAGCCCAGACCGCCCAGCGCGCCGCCCCCCACCATGATGGCGATGGACGCGGCCATGCCGATCGCATAGCCGATCAGCGCCCGCAGGCCCCCCTTGGGCGTGCAGCCGCCCAGGAAATACATGGCCCAGGCCTGGAAGGAGATCCAGCCCCCTCCGGCGGCCAGGGGCGGGATGTTGGAGCAGACGGCCTGGTCGAGAGCCTGGAGGGCGGCGGCCTGAAGGCCGATGAAAAGAGCGATGGGCAGGTATTTTTTCGCATTCATGGGACGGACCCCTTTCTCAAAATAAAATGGGTCCCCCGCGTTGCAATCGTGGTCCATGTGGTGTATAATAGCTGTCGCGGGGGACCTCGCTCCCATCCTCGCCCGATGGGAGCGGCTTCGGTCTTTCGCGCTGTGCGGAGGGCCCTTCGGGGCCCTCCCTTTTTGTCACTTCCGGTCCTTCACTTCCTGATAGACCTCATAGGCCTGGGCGGGGGAATAGCCCTCGTGGACCACCTTGCCGATGGCCTGGGCCATGCCCGCGGGGCTGTCGGACTGGAAGATGTTCCGGCCCATGTCCACTCCGTGGGCCCCCTCCTGGATGGCCTTATAGGCCATCTCCAGCGCCTCCAGCTCGGGCAGCTTCTTGCCCCCGGCGATGACGATGGGGACGGGGCAGGCGGCGGCCACCCGCTCGAAGCCCTCGCAGTAGTAGCTCTTCACCACGTTGGCCCCGTTCTCCGCCAGCACCCGGGTGGCCAGCAGGAAGAACTTCTCCGTGCGCGCCATCTCCTTGCCCACGGCCACCACCCCCAGGGTGGGGATGCCGTACCGGCTGCCCGCGTCGGCGGTCCGGGCCAGCAGCTCCAGGGAACGGCTCTCGCCGGGGGCGCCGATGAAGGTCTGCACCGCCATGCAGTCGGCGTTCAGCTCGATGGCGCTGCTGATGTCGCAGGCGATGCCGCCGCCGTTGGACATATCGTCATAGAGAACGGTGGAGTCATAGGTCACCCGGACGCACTTTGCCGCCGGGACGGCGGGAGAGATGCAGGAGCGGATCGTGCCCCGGGTGCCCATGAGCACGTCCACATAGGGGATCAGGGGTGGGATGACCAGGTCGATGCGCTCCAGCCCGGCGGTGGGGCCCATGATGTAGCCGTGGTCGAAGGCCAGCATGACCGTGTTGCCCGACTGGGGCGGAACATCCGGGCCAGCCGGTTCTTCATGCCCCAGGAGCAGTGGGCGTTTCCCTTTACATAAAAGCCCTCCTGGGCGGCGGGAACGTCCAAATGGTAGTCGTGGGCCGCCTTGTTGCCGATGTTGTCCGCCATGGCTCACTCCTTGCTGTAGGCGGGGGTATGGCAGGGGGTGTTCCACAGGCGGAGGAACTCCTCGTCCCACTTGGCGATGTTCATCTGGAAGCCCCCGGCCTCCTGGACGGTGAGGATCTCGCCCACCATGCTGGCCACCACATCCACGCCCTTGGCCTTTAGGAACTCCACCGTGTCCTTGAACAGCACCAGCATCTCCATCATGGTGGTGGCGCCGCAACCGTTGATCATGACGAACGCCTTGTCCCCGGCTTTCAGCTCCAGCTTTTTGGACAGAGCGTCCGCCACGGTGGCCACGGTGTCCTTGGCGGACATCATGGGCACCCGGACGCCGCCGCCCTCGCCGTGCTGGCCCGCGCCGATCTCCATCAGGTCGGTCTCGCCCAGATCGCCGAAGGACATGCCGTTCTGGGGATGGGTGGCGTCGGTGGACTTGACGGTGACGGAGGCCATGCTGTCGGCGTAGCGCTGGGCGATGGCGGCCACCTCGTCCAGGCTCTTGCCCTCCCGGGCGGCGGCCGCGGCGATGTGGTACAGGGCCACCGCTCCGGCAAGCCCCCGCTTGTTGTCCTCGCCGTTGGGGTCGTACTGGATCTCCTCGCCGGTGACCACCTGGCGCACGTTGAGCCCCGCCTTCTGGGCCAGCTTCATGGCCTGCTTGCCCGCCAGCTGGTCGCCGGCGTAGTTCAGGGTGAGCAGCAGCACGCCGTGGCCCTTGTCCGCCAGCTTCATGGCGTCAAACACCAGCTGGCCGTTGGGGGCGGCGAAGATGTCGCCCACCGCCTGGATGTCCAGCATCCCCTTGCCCACGAACCCGGCCTGGGCGGGCTCGTGGCCGGAGCCGCCGTAGGTGACGATGGTGACCCGGTCGGCGCTTGACAGATCCTTGCTGATCACCAGGTGGCCGTCCACGTCCAGGATGTCCGGCCAGGCCAGCCCCAGGCCGGTGAGCTCCTCGTCGGTGATGGTCTCGGGGGCATTGATGAACTTTTTCATTTTCATAGGAAAAACCTCTCCTTCATGGTCTCAGGGCCGTGCCAGGCCCTGGAAGAAATAGGACATGGACACCGCTCCGGCGTCCGGGGTGCCGATGGTCTTTTCTCCGTAGCTCTTGGCCCGGCCAAACTTGGACACGAACTGTTTGCTGTTTTCCGCGCCCTGGGCGGCGGCTTGGGCGGCGGCCTGGAACAGCCCGTCCTCATCGGTCCCCTCATAGGCGGCGATGGCCTGGCTGGCGGGGATCAGCGCGTCCATCATGGTCTTGTCCCCCACCTTGGCGCCGGACATATCGTCCAATTCCTCCAGCGCCTTGGCGAAAACGGCCTTCAGCCCCGCCGCGTCGATCTCATCCCCCTCGGGGGCGGCCTGCTGCATCCCGTCCAGCCAGGTGTTCCACAGGGGCACCGCGCTGCCGCCGTTCAGCGTCATGACGGCCATGGCCGCATCGTCCAGCATGGACTGGATCCCCCCCTCCGGCTGGTCCACCGCGTGGGCGATGGCCCCGGCGATCTTGGCCATGGTCAGGCCGTGGTCCGCGTCGCCGAACCGGGAGTCGATCTGCGTCAGCTCGTCCTCCGCCGACAGCACCGCGGCGCAGGCGTTTTTCAAGCGAGCGGCAAATTCGGTCTTGGTCATTTCTGATTCACCTCCCTTATGGCGACGATGGTTACGTCTGTGCAAAAACAATACCACATGATGTTACATAAGTCAACATCGCAAAGCGCATTTCCCTGTATTCCACAGAAATGACGCGGAGAAATTGTGGAATGAGCACAAAAAAGATCCTCCAAACCGCCTGCGCGGCTTGGAGGATCGCAAAGGTCACCGGCCGTCCAGCAGGGCCTCCACCAGCTTGGAGCGGGCCACCAGGTGAGTGAAGATCCCGGTGTTCAAAGCGCCCTCCAGCGCCTTGGCGCTGGTGTTGGCGGAGCACACCCCGATGATATTGGGGCACCGCCGCAGGGTGCCGATGGGGATCTGGATGGCGAAATCCTGGTCGGACTGGATCACCGTCCCCGCCTCGTTGAAGTAGTAGATCAGCATCCGCCCGCAGGCCCGCTGGCGCTGGAGCAGGCTGCCGTACCGGACCAGGGAGGCGAAGTCGGGGCTGGAGGGATAGTCCCCGATGTTCACCAGCGCCGTGTCCAGCCGCTCCCACTGCTGGTGGATCTGGCGGTACACCTCGGTGGAGCACAGCACCTGCTTTTCCTCCAGGCTCTCCGGCAGGGCGGGGAGGTAGAGGAAGTGGGGGAAGGCCCCCAGCTGCTGGGCCATCAGACGGACATTCTCGTTGGACTGGTAATTCCGGGCGGGGATGCTGGCATTGCCCACCAGGGGGCAGATATCGGTGACGGCGCTGTCCGGCTGGGGATTTTCTTCCAGCCAGGTCACGAGCTGGCCGATGAGATAGCCCCAGCCCACTCCCAGCCGCCGGGTGCCCAGCTGCCCCAGCAGCTCCACCGCCCCCTGGGAGAGGGAGCGGTTGGTGGCGTCATTGTCCTCGCCGTCCTCCACCAGCACGCCGCCGCGGATGGCCCCGGACAGCCGCAGCCGGTCCATCGCTCTGCCGGAACGGGTCCCCGGCTCGTGGACCGTGATCTCCACGATGCCCAGCTCCCGGGCCTCGGACAGCATCCGGCTGATCAGGGGCCGGGATACCCCCAGCTCCTGGGCGATATCGCTCTGCTTCTGGTCGTCCAGATAATACCGCCTGGCTACATAGGCCAGCTTTTTTTGTTTTTCCTGATTCGGCTCCACAAGATTGCCCCTCGTCCTTGAGAAGCTGTACCAATCGCCTCAGCACCCAGCTTTGCGGCTAAAATTGCCGCTGGCCGCGTTGAAAGATCTTGAAATACACAAAGTATTCCTGCAATCTTTCGCCTTGCCACCGGCAATTTTGGCTCGCGAATCTGAATACTTCGGCGATCGGTACAGCTTCTGAAATGTGTTACATATGTTATGGATCTATTTATAGCATAAAAAGCGGGCCAATGCAAGCGAGAAGATGGGCGGTCTGGAAGCCGTGTCCTGTCAAGCGCCCATGGCCGCCCGATCTCCCTTCAGATCCGGACCGGGGATGGCGCAGGCGGGAGGCGGGGGTCAGCCGGGCGGCAGGGGGAGCATCACGTCCAGGTTGAACACCTGGCCCTCCGTGCGCACGTCCAGTACGCCGTCCAGCCGCTCCACGATCAGCCGGATGCTCTTCATGCCGAAGCCGTGGATCTGGCTGTCCTCGCGGGGGACGGGCAGTCCGTCCGCGAACTGCACCTTCCCTGTGAAATAGTTCCAGATGTGGATGACCAGGGAGCCCCCAAAGCGGCGGATACTGATGTCGATGATCCGTTTGCCCGGATCGTCCACCAGGGCCACGCTCTTCATGGCGTTGTCGATGGCGTTGACGAACAGGAAATACAGGCTCATGCCGTCGAAATATTTGAGGTGGTCGGTGTAGGCGGCGCAGTTCAAGGCGATCTGGTCCCGGGAGCACAGAGCGGTCATGTTGCGCAGCAGGATGTCCAGCACGTCGTTGCCCGTGTGGATCGAGGGGGAATAGCGGTCGACCATCTGGCCGATGGCCCGCAGGTCGGGGAGCTCCACCTGCTTTTGGTCCGCCAGCGCCTGGGCCTGGGCCAGCATGTGCTTGATGTCGTGGACGGCGATCCGGAGGTGCTCCACGCTGCTCTTCCACTGCTCGTACTGCTTTTCGGAGTCGGCCAGCAGCCGCCGCATGATCAGCGCCTGGGACCGCTCCTCCTCCCACCGGGAGATGTAGACCTGGATGATCAGGGCGAACACACAGCCGATGATGGCGTAGATGCACACGGCGGCCTCGTACAGGGCGCTCTCCTCGGCGGTGTCCACCACCAGGCGGTTGACGCCGATGCACAAAAAGATGATGGCGCCGGACAGCAGGCTCAAATGGATGTTGTCGCCGTAGTGACGGATATTTTTGGCGAACAGCACATGGATCAGGGCGTAGGTCCCGGCAAAGACCAGGATCTCCAAGGGGATGCCCAGGGTGGGGGCCTGCCGCAGCGCCGCCCCCACCGGCGGGATCAGCCGGAACAGGATGGTGAGCTTGTTGGCGATGTGCTGGGCGGCGAACCCGGCCATGCAGGCGGGGAGGATCGCCCGGAGACTGCCCTGGAACCAGGAGAGGGCCCCCGCCACCTGCCAGACCATGAGCAGGAAATACCACAGGAACCGGATCAGGCTGGAGCCCGCCGGGATGCCCGTGGCCCCGGCCAGCACGAACATGAACACCAGCGGCAGGTTCCTGAGGGGGGAGCGGGGCTCCCGCCGCCGAAAGCCGGCCAGGAACATTGCCTGGGCGATGACCACCTCCAGCAGGTAGGCGAGGGCCTCCAGGTGGGGCAGCAGCTGGCGGAAGGTGAGCTCCGGCATCTCTCAACCCCCCAGATACTGATTGAGCCGGGTCAGGAATTCCTTTTTCCTGGACCGGCCGATCTTGATCCGCTGCGTCCCGATGGCGATCTCGTCCCCGTGGAGCCCGGTGACATAGCGCAGGTTCACCAGGGCGGAGGCGCTGCACCGGGCGAATTCCCGGCCCTGCAGCTCCCGCTCCCGGTCCCCCAGGCCGCCGTAGGAGCCGATCACCTCCCGGGCGGTGTGGAACATCAGGTCGTGGCCCTTCACCTCGATGTAGAGGATGTCGGAGGAGGAGACCACCCGGAATCCCTCCCTGGTCTTGACGCGGACCGGGAGCCCCTGGCGCTGGGCCAGCACCCGCACCGCCTTGTCCAGCTTCACCGCCAGGCTGTTGTAATTGATGGGCTTGACGCAGTAGTCGATGGCGTCTACTTCATAGCCGTTCGGGGCATACTGAGGCATATTGGTGATGAAAAACAGCACGGCCATGCTCCCGCGCTCCCGCAGCGCCCGGGCGGCGTCCAGCCCGTCCATCCAGCCCTCGCCCAGGTCCACGTCCATGAACACCATATCATCGACGATCCGGCTGTCCGTCAAAAACGCCTCGGCCCGGCTGAAGGAGCGGATCTGGAACGTGCAGTCATGCTCGGCCCCATAGCGGGCCAGGCACTGCTCCAAATATCCGGCATAGCCGGGGTCGTCTTCTATGATGGCGGTAAAATACTGCTTCATGGGACGGCTCCCCCTTCCTTGTCTCTCGTTTCTATTTTATCCATCCCAGAGATTCTTGTCAATACTGCCAGATAAAGGGCGGAGCTTGTTGGATCTTTGTTCAAAATGTAAATTGCGCTGTGGAGCGTGCAATTTATTCCACCAGTCTTGAAAGGGGAGCGCGGGTGGGCTAAAGTGGTGATCGATACGAAAGAGGGGGGAGCCCAAGTGCGGAAAACTGTGAATATGAACAAGGGCTGGCGGTTCACCGGGCCGGACGGCTCGGTTCGCCCGGTGGACCTGCCCCACACCTGGAACAGCGTAGACGGCCAGGACGGGGGCAACGACTACTGGCGGGGGACCTGCGTGTATGAAAAGACCTTCCCCAGGCCGGAGCTGGAGGCGGATGAGCGGGTCTACCTGGAATTCCGGGGGGTGAACGCCTCGGCGAAGGTGGAACTGAACGGCGCCGAGGTGGGGACCCACGACGGGGGCTACTCCACCTTCCGCTGGGACGTGACGGACTTTTTGAAGGACGAGAACGCCCTCACCGTCCATGTGGACAACAGCCGCAACGACCGGGTGTACCCCCAGAAGGCGGACTTCACCTTCTACGGCGGCATCTACCGGGACGTGAGTCTGATCCTCGTCCACAAATGCCACTTCGACCTGGACCATTTCGGCGCCTCGGGCATCAAGGTCACCGCCAGGCCGGTGGACAACTACACCCGGGGCGAGGTGGTGGTGGACACCTGGCGCAGTTGCGAGGAGGGCCAGGTCCGCATCGCCATCCAGGACGCCGGTGGGAACGAGGTGGCCTCCGCCGATATGGCCAGCGTCAAGCTGTCCCTGCCCGACGTCCACCTGTGGGACGGCGTGAAGGCTCCCTACCTTTACACCGCCGTAGCTACTCTCACCGTGGACGGCAGGAAGGTGGACCAGATCGGCGCCCGGTTCGGCGTCCGGGACTTCTTCGTGGACCCCGCCCAGGGCTTCTTCCTCAACGGGCGGTCCTATCCCCTCCACGGTGTGTCCCGCCACCAGGACTGGAAGGGGATCGGCAACGCCATCACGAAGGAGCACCACGACGCCGACATGGCCCTGATCCGGGAGGTGGGAGCCAACACCATCCGGCTGGCCCACTACCAGCACGACCAGTATTTCTACGACCTGTGCGACCAGTACGGCATGGTGGTGTGGGCGGAGATCCCCTATATCTCGGAACACATGCCCAATGGGCGGGAGAATACCCTGTCCCAGGCCAGGGAGCTGGTGGCGCAGAACTATAACCACCCTTCCATCGTGGTGTGGGGGGTGTCCAACGAGATCACCATCTCCACCAAGGACAAGAAGGACATGCTGGACAACCACCGGGTGCTCAACGACCTGTACCATGAGCTGGACCCCACCCGGCTGACCACCCTGGCCTGCTACGCCATGTGCGGGCCCTTCAACCGGTCCGCCCACATCACCGACCTGGTGAGCTGGAATTTGTACCTGGGCTGGTACGTGCCCGGGCTGTTTTTGAACGATTTGTGGATGGGCTTCTTCCATTTCCGCTACCCGAAACGCCCCCTGGGGTACTCCGAGTACGGCTGCGAGGCCATGCCCAACCTCCACTCCTCCAAGCCCCGCCGGGGGGACCACACCGAGGAATATCAGTGCGTGTACAACGAGTACATGCTCAAGTGCTTCGACAAACACCCCTACCTGTGGGCCACCCACCTGTGGAACATGTTCGACTTCGCCGCCGACGCCCGGGACCAGGGGGGCGAGCCGGGGATGAACCACAAGGGGATCGTCACCTTCGACCGGAAGATCAAAAAGGACAGCTTCTACCTCTATAAAGCCTGGTGGAGCGACCAGCCCTTCGTCCACATCTGCGGGCGGCGGTACGCGGACCGGCCCGAGGCCGTCACCACGGTGAAGGTGTACTCCAACCAGAAGAAGGTAGCGCTGTACGCCGGCGGCAAGCTCATCGAGGAGAAGAGCGGCGACAAGGTGTTCACCTTCCAGGTGCCTCTGGAGGGGAAGGTGGAGCTGAAGGCGGTGGCCGGGGACTGTACGGACGCCTGTGTCCTCCGGCATGTGGATACGCCCAACCCCTCGTATAAACTTCAGGGAAAAAGTTCCAATAGCGCCAACTGGGTATAGAAGCGCGAGCGTAGGCTGGCAGGCCCGGATGGACCGGAGCGAGGCCGAGCGCCGGCCCGCGCAAGCGGGCCGGCGACCAGGCCGAGTCGGAGGGAAGCCGGGCCGTCAAGCCAGCCCAACGGGAGCGTGACAAGGAAGCGCGGAGCCGTCGCGAGCAGGCGCAGCGTGACAAGAAGCGCGACAACATTTAGAGGAGGAGAGTCCATGAGCCAAGAGCCAAACACCACCTTGAACCGGGCCAAGCCCTATCAGCTGGTGCTGTTCCCCCTGAACAACGGCGCCACCAACGTGTATTTTGTGCTGATCTTGTCCTATGTGGCCCAGTTCGGCTCCAGTATTTTGAAGCTGGGCATGTTCGCCTCCATCATGGTGACGGTCATGCGGGTGGCCGACGCGGTCACCGACCCCATCATCGGGGCCATGATGGACCGCACCAGCACCAAGATCGGCAAGTTCCGGCCCTTCATGATCCTGGGCAGCGCCGTCATGGCGGTGAGCGTGGTCTGCCTGTATATCCTGACCCCGCTGATCCCCGAGTCCGTGATGTGGGCGCGCTACGCGGCCTTCGTGGCGGTCTACTTCGTGTGGGTCATCGGCTACACCTTCCAGACCTCCTGCACCCGGGCGGGCCAGACCGTGCTCACCAACGATCCCAACCAGCGGCCCATGTTCACCATCTTCAACACGGTGGGCAGCCTTTTGGGCATGGGCGTCATGCAGTTCATGATCCCGCTGGTGAAGGGGATGTACGACGTGAAGGACGAGGCGGGCAATGTGATCGTGTCCGGCTACTCCGACCCCGCGGTGTTCCGCATCATCACCCCCATCGGCATCGCCATCTCCGTGCTGCTCACCATCCTGGCCATCATCGGCATCGCCGAGAAGGACAACCCGAAATATTTCGGCGTGGGCGGCCAGCAGGAGAAGGTGAAGATGTCCGAGTACCTGGAGATCATCCGGGACAACAAGCCCATGCAGCGCCTCATGGTGGCCGGCGCGGGGTGCAAGCTGGCCCTGGCCATCGCCACCAACACCACGGTCCTGTTAGCGCTCTACGGGATCTTGATGGGCAATTATAACTCCCTGTATCTGCCCATGATGGTGCTGGGCTATGTGTGCGCGGTGCCCTTCTTCCTGCTGTCCATGCGCACCTCCCAGAAACTGGGCCAGCGGGCCTCCCTGATCCGCTATGTGTCGGTGGCGCTCATCTGCTATGTGGGCGTGCTGGCCCTGCTGCTGATGAGCGACCACGGCGACCCGGCCCGGATGCTGGCCTTCCCCTTCCAGGGGGGCGGGGCCATCAACCTGTACACCATCCTGTTCATCGTGTGCTTCGGCATCGGCTACGGGGCCTACTACGCCACCGCCGATATGCCCATCCCCATGGTGGCCGACTGCTCCGATTACGAGACCTACCGCTCGGGTAAATATATCCCCGGCATCATGGGCACCCTGTTCTCTCTGGTGGATAAGCTGGTATCTTCCCTGGCCCAGACCCTGGTGGCGTTCATCTTCCTGATCTTCGCCGGCCTCAGCGACCTGCCCACCGACAGCACGCCCTATTCCGGCGGCATCAAGGTGGCGGTGATCGTCATGTTCTGCGTGATCCCCATGCTGGCCTGGGGGGCGACGCTGCTGGCCATGAAGGGCTACACCCTGACGGGGGAGAAGATGAAGACCATCCAGGCGGTGAACGCCGCCCGGAAGGAGGCCGTGGCGGGCGGCATGAGCCTGGAACGGGCCATGAAGGAAATTACGGACGATACGGTGAAAACAGAAGCGTGAGCGTAGGCTGGCAGGCCCGGGTGGACCGGAGCGAGGCCGAGCGCAGGGCCGCGCAGCGGCCTGGAGACCAGGCCGAGTCGGAGGGAAGCCGGGCTGTCGAGCCAGCCCAACGCGAGCGTGACAACCAAGAAGCGTGAGCGTAGGCGCATAGGGGAGCTTGGAGCAGAGCGAGGACAAAAGCCGGCCGCCGGAGTGCGGCGGGTTTTGTCCG
Organism: uncultured Oscillospiraceae bacterium; assembly: GCA_910588495.1. GTDB lineage: Bacteria > Bacillota > Clostridia > Oscillospirales > Oscillospiraceae > Enterenecus. The sequence continues at coordinate 56,749 of CAJUPU010000004.1, forward strand.
AGACGGAGCGAAAGCGACCCGGCTATGCGCCCAACGCGAACGTGACAACGAAACGAGGAGGACACAAATATGATAGATCTGCCCTTGAACATCGATTTTTCCGGCAAGGTGGTGGTGGTCACCGGCGCGGGCGGCGTGCTGTGCGGCACCATGGCCAAAGCCTTCGCCCAGGCGGGGGCCAAAGTCGCCGCCCTGGACCTGAACGAGGAGGCGGTGAAGGCCCTGGCCGATGAGTGCAAAGCGGAGGGCTTCACCTGCGAGGGCTACAAGGCCAACGTGCTGGAGCCGGAGGCCCTGGAGGCCGTCCACCAGCAGGTGCTGAAGGATTTGGGCCCCTGCGACATCCTGGTGAACGGGGCGGGGGGCAACAACCCCCGGGCCACCACCGACAACGAGTACCAGCACGAGTGGTCTGAGGGCAAAAAGGGCTTCTTCGACCTGGACGCGGGGGGCGTGGACTTCGTGTTCAAGCTGAACTTCCAGGGCACCCTCCTGCCCACCCAGACCTTTGCCAAGGACATGGTGGCGCGCAAGTCCGGCGTGATCTTGAACGTGGGCTCCATGAACGGCTATATCCCGCTGACCAAGATCCCCGCCTACTCCGGGGCCAAGGCCGCCATCAGCAACTTCACCCAGTGGCTGGCCACCCACTTCGCCAAGTCCGGCATCCGGTGCAACGCCATCGCCCCCGGCTTCCTGGTGTCCAACCAGAACCGGAGACTGCTCTTCCACGAGGACGGCACCCCCACCCCCCGGTCCGCCAAGATCCTCGGCGGCACCCCCATGGGCCGCTATGTGGAGAGCGAGGAGCTGCTGGGCGGCGTGTTCTTCCTGTGCGACGACAGGGCCGCCGGGGCCATCACCGGCGTGGTGCTGCCCATCGACGCGGGATTCGCGGCGTATTCCGGCGTTTGAACGCGCCGGTCCGCATAGTTTGAAAGGGGGTGGCGGCGGACATAGACCACGCCGGAAACGACGCAGACAGAAGTAGTGATCAAAGGAGGAGTTCAAGTTGAAAAAGACCGGCCTCTGGCGAGGACTCACCAGCCTTTTGTGCTTCATCCTCGCCATCTCCATCATCCTGGGCAATGTCCTGGAGGCCAACGCGGGCACCATCGACACTTACCTGGGGACCCTCAGCGAGGAGTTCGTCTCGGAAAATACCCCGGACGATCCTCTGTATGACAAATTCACCCCCCCGGCGGAGTTTTTGAACGCCGACGGCACGGGCAACTCCAACGCCCTGATCGCGGCGGCCATCGACCTGGGCCGCCGGGAGGCGGCGGAGGGCAGCGTCCTGCTGAAGAACGAGAACGGCGCTCTGCCCCTGGGCTCCGGGTCCAGCGTGACCCTGCTGGGCATCCGCTCTCACAAGAACCTGCTGGGCTCCAGCTTCGGCGTGAAGGCCCAGGGGCCCTTCATCAGCCTGGAGCAGGCTCTGAGCAAGGACAAGACCGACTTTGCCAACACCATGTCCTGGTCCGTGGGTTCTCGGGGGGCCCCTCCGGGAGCCACCGTGGGCACCGCCTGGGCAGGCGATGAGTTCGGCTTCGAGGGGGCCGGGTTCCAGCTGAACCAGACCATGATCGACGTGTATGAGACGCTGAGCCAGAGCGAGAAGTACACCCACTACGAGAACGAGCCCGCCGCCGAGGTCTACGACCCCGGCGAGCCCTCGATCGATGAGATCGAGGGCGTCGATCCCGGCTTCCGCTCCAGCTTCGCCCAGTACGGCGACGCGGCCATCGTGGTGATCGCCCGTCCCAGCTCCGAGTCTGTGGACTACCTGCCCGGCGGCGTGGCCGACGGCCTGGATTTCGAGCACGGCGAGCCCTTCTCCCTGACCAAGAACGAGCGGGACGCCATCGAGCTGGCCAAGGAGTGCTCCGACAAGGTGATCGTCCTCATCTCCAGCTCCGCCTCGGTGGAGATCGGCTCCTTGAAGGACGATCCCGAGGTGGACGCGATCATGTGGATCGGCGCCCCCGGCTGCTATGGGATGCTGGGCGTGGCGGACCTGCTGTGCGGCCGGGTCAGCCCCTCCGGCGGCCTGTTCGACATCTTCACCGCCTATAACATGTCCGCCCCCGCCATGCAGAACATGGGCAAGATGTACTACGCCAACACTGAGGGCACCATCACCCGCTCCGGCGGCGTGATGTCCTTCACCCCCGGCGCCTACACCATCGAGGCGGAAGGCATGTACGTGGGCTACCGGTACTACGAGACCCGGTATTATGACTGCGTGGCCGGCACCGGCAAGGCCGATTCCTCCGCCGGGACCTACGCCTCCAAGGGCGGCTGGAACTACGGAGACGAGGTGACCTACGGCTTCGGCTACGGCCTGAGCTACACCACCTTCGACTTCGACCTCCAGGGCGAGCCCAAGTTCGAGATCTCCACCGACCCGGAGACCGGCGCCCCCAGCGCCTACGCCACCTTCAGCGTGAAGGTGACCAACACCGGCTCCGCCGCGGGCAAGACCCCGGTGCAGATCTACGGCCAGGCCCCCTACACCCAGGGCGGCGTGGAGAAGCCCGCCATCCAGCTGCTGAACTTCGAGAAGTCCGGCGTGCTGGCCCCCGGCGCCTCCGAGACGGTGGAGGTGAAGGTGGACCTGCAGTTCATCGCCAGCTATGACGAGAACTACGACAACGGCGACGGCACCAAGGGCACCTATATCATGGATCCCGGCGACTACTATTTCGCGGTGGGCAACGGCGCCCACGACGCGCTCAACCACATCATGGCCGCCCAGGGCATGGACGAGACCAAGATGGTGGGCCAGGGCAGCGCCGACCAGGCCTATGTCAAGGCCATCGACGAGAGCTTCATCTCCAAGACCCTGTTCTCCGTGTCCAAGACGGGCTACAAGATCTCCAACCAGCTGCCCTACGCCGACTGGAACTACTACCAGCCCGGCGAGGTCACCTACCTCAGCCGCGCCGACTGGGAGGGCACCTATCCCAAGAGCTACACCGATATGACCCTCACCAGCCAGGAGCTGATCGACGCGCTCAACGGCAAGCTCTACGACCTTCAGACCGGCGACGACACCTCCGACATCAAATGGGGCCAGGACAACGGCATCAAGTTCTATGAGATGTTCGGCAAGGAGTACGACGATCCCATGTGGGATCGGCTGCTGGACCAGCTGACCATGGAAGAGGCCATGTATATCTTCACCTTCGGCGGTCCGTCCATCCCCGGCGCGGAGTCCATCGGCACCGTGGAGACCTATATGACCGAGAACGCGGGCAACGGCATCGCCGTCAACCTGAACGCCTCCAAGGACCCCGGCGCGCCCTGGGCCATCCCCGCCAGCGACCCCAACGGCAACTGGCACCCCGAGGTGTTCGCCAACGCCCCCATGGGCGCGTCCACCTTCAACCCCGAGCTCATGTATGAGCTGGGCCAGTTCGAGGGCATCGAGTCGCTGTTCACCGGCATCAACATCCTGTGGGGCCCCGGCCTGAACACCCATCGCCACGCCTACAACGGCCGCAACGGCGAGTATTACTCCGAGGATCCCGTCCTGTCCGGCGTGGCGGCCATGGAGTTCGCCATCGGCGCGCTGGAGTACGGCCTGGTGGCCGCCCCCAAGCACTTCGCCTTCAACGACCAGGAGTCCGAGCGGGGCGGCGTGTCCCCCTGGATGACCGAGCAGCGGGCCCGGGAGGTGGAGCTGCGGGCCTATCAGATCGCCTTTGAGGCCAGCAAGTACGACACCGACGATTTCGACGCGGGCATGCGGGGCCTGATGACCTCCTTCTCCAAGATCGGCGCCATCGAGTGCACCTGCAGCTACGGCCTGATGACCGAGATCCTGGCCAACGAGTGGGGCTTCATCGGCTACGCCGTTACCGACATCTACGACGACACCGACCTGTGGACCGCCGTGCTCAACTCCGGCACCACCTGCTTCGACACCCGGGGCCAGTCCGGCTTCTACAAGATCACCACCCTGGAGAACTGCTCGTTGTTCGCCAACCAGGTGCAGCCCTATAAGCTGACCTCCAGCCTCATCGAGGGCGACCGCGCCCTCCAGCTCAAGCTGAAGGACGCCGCCCACAAGAACATCTACTCCTGGACCGTGAGCCATCTGATGAACCGCTACAATTCCACCACCCGCATCGAGTCCCGCCTGCCCTGGTGGAGGGCGCTCTACAAGGGCGTTCAGATCGGCTCGGGCGTGCTGGCCGCGGCCTGCGGCGCGATGTACGTCGTGTCCTCCATGAAGAAGAAGGAGGGGAACTGATATGTTGAAGAAACTGACCACCGGCGGCTATCTCAACGTGCTGGCCGCTGTCCTGGGCGTGGTGGGCGCGGTGCTCACCATCGTCAGCGGCACCATGAGCGTGGACAACCAGCTGAGCGGCCTGCCCATGCTGGCGGCCGCGGCCTTCGCGGGGGCGGCGCTGTGTGTGCTGGCCGTCTGGGCCCCCGCCCGCTTCGGCAACTTCGATTTGGTGAGCTCGGTGTCCATCTGGGCCGCCATCGCCGCCTACTGCTACGCCTTCGGCGGCGCGGTGGGCCAGCGGATCATGATGATCGCGGGACTGTTCTCCTATAACTCCGGCAACACCATCGGCTGGAACGTGTTCTATGTGTCCGTGGGCGCCTGGGCGTGCCTGCTGGTGGGCTGTCTGGCGCTGGTCGCCAGCGGCTTCCTGCGCACCGTGAAGCAGGAGGGCTGAGGGCCGGACCGGCCTGCGGCTGACGAAAAAAGATCCCGCCGGGGATGATACCGGCCTATAACGACGGAAAGGACCGCCTGACCATTTGGTCAGGCGGTCCTTTTATTTAGAACCTGTATTCACAACCTCGATTCACCGTCTCGCCGGGTCTTTTCCCATCATGCGGCGTTGAATTTTCTTGAAATAAACACAATTATTCCTGCGAAAATTCGCCTTGCCTGACGGGAAAATCCCTCGGCCATCCGGCGATCTCGGCCGTGAATACAGGTTCTTATGGTACGAGAAACGTTCGTCCCAAGGGCGCACAGCTCAGCCGCTGAGGAGCTCCGCTTTCAAAAAGCGGGCCACGCCGTCCTCGTTGCAGCTGCCGATCGTCCCTGTGGCCCGCTCCTTGACGATGTCCAAAGCGTTGGCCACCGCGTAGCTCCGGTCGGCGATCTCGAACATGGACAGGTCGTTGAGGTTGTCGCCGAACACCACCAGCTCATCGCAGCCCAGCATCGTTTTCAGCCGGGTCAGGGTGTTGCGCTTGGAGGCCCGGTGGGAGAACACCTCCACGCAGTACAGCCCGTTGTAGATGTTCAGGTAAAAGGCGCAGCTCACCCCGTCCAGCGCCTCCACCGCCGATACCACCGGCTCCAGCGCCTCTCGGGCGCCGGTGCAGGCGAAGTAGAAGGCGCTGCCGCCGGATATCCGTGCGCCCAGGTCGGGCGCCATGGTCACCGCGGCGCAGCTCTCCAGCGCGCGCCTGCTGTAATACTGGGTCTGGCCGGTGAGGGCGGGGTCGTTATAATGGATGCTGATCTGCCCATCCGCGAAGGTATACAGGAACACCTTGACGTTGTGCCGGGCAAAGACATCCAGCACCCGGTGGGCGGCCTCGTCCGGAATGGTCTCGGCGGACAGGTATCGCTTGGCCTCGAAGTCATATAAGAACACGCCGTTGGTCAGTACGCTGGGGGCGTTCAGCCGCAGCGCCTCCAGCCGGCGGTCGCAGCCATAGGGCATACGGGCCGTGGCCACCGCGAACAGCGCGCCCCGCCGGATACATTCGTTCAGCAGCTGGACGGTGGCGGGGGTCAATGCCTTTTCCGTATTGAACAGCGTACCGTCCAGGTCAGACACGTAGAGCGTTTTCATCTGCATCGTCCCTCCGCTTTCCTGTGATCGCACCCGGCGGCATCATGTCAGGACCTCCTGGGTCGAGATGATGTCCCGGCCGGTGCCGCACACATCGTGGAGGATCACGTCCCCCACATGGACGGGCAGCTTCGCTTTATGGGCCATGATCTCCCTGGTGCAGTCGAACAACAGCCGTTTGGGGATGGGGCCGGAGGTCTTTACGCTGAACGGCTTCTCCCGTCCCTCGATGCGCATCAGACTGGTCAGCACCCGCAGGGGATCCACCGCCTCCTGCCGGGCGAAGGAGTCCCCCCGGGGGCAGACATTGCCGGACACCGAGATCACACGGTCCCCCTCCACCACCGCGGTCAGGCGGCAGCCCATGGGACAGTTGATACAGATCAATTCCTTTTCCATGCTCATCATCACACCTCCACACGCAGGGCGATCTTGTCACGGGCCGTGTTCAGCAGCGAGCGCTCCACGCTCACGGTGCACATCTCGCCGGGGGCGAGCACCATTTTGGACACCCGCTTGACGCATTCGCCGTCCCGGTCGATGCACACGGCGCAGCTGCGGAACTTGTCCCGGGGGCGGAACATGAACTGCACCGTCTCCGGGCCCTCCCGGCGGATCAATTGGGGCACCGCCCCGTTCACGCCGAAGCCGTCCTCCACCGCGATCTGGTCCCCGGCCGGGGCCGGTTCCTGCCGGAGATAGCGCGCGGCGTTGGCCCCGGCCCGCGCCCCTTCCTCGCTGACGTGGTCCACCAGGTCGTGCACGTGCAGCACATTCCCGCAGGAGAACACACCGGGCAGGGTGGTCATCAGGGAGTCGTCCACCACCGCCCCCTTGGTGGTTCCGGATATGGCGATGCCCGCGGCCTTGGTCAGCTCGTTCTCCGGGATGAGACCGGCGGAGATGAGCAGGGTGTCGCACGGGATGTGGAACTCGGTGCCCGGGACAGGGCGGCGCTGGGCGTCTACCTGAGCCACGGTCACGCTCTCCACCCGGCCCCGGCCCTTGATGTCCACCACGGTGCTGTTGTAACTGATGGGGATGTCGAAATCCTCCAGACACTGGGAGATGTTGCGGGCCAGTCCGCTGGAGTAGGGCATGAGCTCCACCACCCGCTCCACCTTGGCGCCCTCGATGACGAATTGACGGGCCATGATCAGGCCGATATCGCCCGAGCCCAGGATCACAACGCGCTTGCCGGGCAGATAGCCCTCCAGGTTCAGGTAGCGCTGGGCGGTGCCCGCCGTGATGACGCCGGCGCAGCGCGTCCCGGGGATCATCAGCGCCCCCCGGGAGCGCTCGCGGCAGCCCATGGCCAGGACGATCGCCTGGGCCTGGATCTGGAACAGCCCGTCCTCGGGGTTCATGGCGGTGACCACCTTCTCCGGCGAGATGTCCAGAGCAAAGGTGTTCCGGATGCAGCGGATTCCCAGGGCAAGGGCCTCGTCGGCGATGCGTTTGGCGAACTCCACGCCGGTCAGGTCCTCCTTATATTTATGCACCCCGAAGCCGTTGTGGATGCACTGGCGCAGGATGCCGCCCAGATAGGGGCTGCGCTCCAGCACCACGATATCCTCCACGCCGTTTTTACGGGCCTCGATGGCGGCGGACAGGCCCGCCGACCCGCCGCCGATCACCACCAGATCTGTTTTCATCATCATGCCTCGCCCTCCTTTGGCTCACAGGCCCTGCCCACCAGGATGTTGGACCGGCCGCCCGACTGGGTGACCTCCAAGGGGTCCAGTCCCAGCTCCTCACAGAGGATCTCCAGCACCCGCGGGCTGCAAAAGCCTCCCTGACACCGGCCCATCCCGGCGCGGGTGCGCATTTTGACGGCGCTCACGCTACGCGCCCCCACCGGGCGGCGGATGGCGTCCCGGATCTCGGCCTCGGTGACCTGCTCGCAGCGGCAGACGATCCGGGCGTAGTCCGGGTCGGCCTTGATGGCCTCCCGCCGCTCCTCAGCCGTCATGGTGCGGAAGGGTTTTTTGATCTCCCGCCCCGGTTTGTAGTCCTGCTTGAGGGCGGGACGCTCCCGGTCCACCAGGATCTTGACCATGTCGATGGCGATGGCGGGAGCGGCGGTGACGCCGGGAGACTCGATGCCCGCCAGATTGATGAAATTGGGGGCGTCTTTGGGCTCGCCCAGGATGAAATCGTCCCGGTCTGGGTGGGCGCGGCTGCCGCCGTAGGCGGTGATCACCGCGTCCCGGGGGAACTTGGGCACATGCTTGCTGATGGGCATGTACTTCCAGCGCGCCTCGAAAAAGTCCAGGATCTTGTCGATCCCCTCCCGGGTGTTGGCGCTGAAGTCGGGGTCGTCCACGTCGTCGGCGTTGCAGCCCAGGATGAGGGTGCCGTCCACCGACGGCATGAGGCCCATGCCCTTGGTGTGGCCGCCGCCGGGCAGCAGCTCCGGGGTGGGGTAGATGGTGGTCTTGACATAGGGGGCGAAGTCCCGGTCCATGATCAGGTGCTGGCCCTCCCGGGGGATGATATGGAACACATCGGCGGAGACCATGTTATTGAACCTGTCCGCATGGGTGCCGGCACAGTTGAACACGTACTTGGTCCGGAAGGTCTCGTCCGGGGTGGACACCAGCCATTCGCCGCCGTCCCGTTCGACCGAGAGGGCCTGGGTGGAGGTCCTGAACTCCACGCCGTTGCGGGCGGAATTCTCGGCCAGCGCCATCACCAGGTTGTAGGGGCAGACCATGCCGCTGTCCGGCACCCACAGCCCGCCGATGACCCCCTCGCCCATGTCGGGCTCGATCTCCAGGATGCGCGCCCGGTCGCACACTTCGGTGCGCACGCCGTTGCGCTGGCCCATCTCGTGCAGCTTGCGGACCTCTTCCATCTGCTCCTCATCCAGCGCGATCATGACCAGCCCGTTCTTCAGATAGGGAACCTGCAGCTCCCGGCACAGCTCCGGATACATACGGCTGCCCCGCACGTTGTAGATCGCCTTGTTGGAGCCCGGGTCCGGATCGTATCCGGCGTGGACCGTGGCGGAGTTCCCCTTCGTGGTGCCGGCACATACGTCATGTCCCTTTTCCAGTACCAGCACCTTGAGCTGATACCGGGCAAGCTCTCTTGCCACAGAGCAGCCGCTGATGCCCGCACCTATGATGATTGCGTCCCACATGGGCAAAGCCTCCTTCTTTCATGGTTATGTTCGCCTGCCTTCGCGGCGGTGTGCCGCGTCTGCCGCTTTCCTCACTGAGTATACGGATTCTGGTCTGGTATGTCAAACCGGCGCCGGGAGCGCTGGTTCTGCGCGCCGCGCGAGCTGGAAAAATCGTCGAGTTTTCCAGCTGGGGATCGTTTCGCGTGCATCCTTCGCGCAAGATCATGCAGGATCAGGCGATTTTATACAAGAAAGCCGGGTCCGTCCCGAATAAAAATATCGATTTAGACCAGCGCTGTACAAATTTCAGCAAGTTTTTACCAGCTGGATCGTATAGGTTCGACAAAAACGCAACAAGATTTTGCGCAAAAACAAGCATAACGATCAATTTTCCAACCTTTTGAGCGTTACGCTTTGTTTACAATCCGCGGTAAATATGCGATGATTATTCCATCACAACCGTGTGGAAAGACGCGGGGCCGGGTCGGGACCGGCGCCGCGTCGGGCAGGGGGAAGGCGCTGCCGAAACGGTCTTTGCTCAGGACCACGGTTCGGTGTTTTAGGCGGCGCCGTTCCAAACGCGAAGCAGTGCCGGCACCCTGCCTGCCCCACGCGGCCAAGGCCCCTTTTGGTGTGAACAAATTAGGAGGTGTACTGGTAATGGCAATCGTCAGTCAAGTAATCGTGTACATCATGGTCATCTTCATGGCCATTGCTGCGCTTGACCGCATGTTCGGCAACCGGTTCGAGCTCGGCACCCAGTTCGAAGAAGGCTTCAACGCACTGGGTCCTCTGGCTCTCGGCATGGGCGGCATCATGGTGACCGCCGAGCTCATCGGCCAGGTGCTCACCCCCACCGTCGGCGCGCTTTTTGAGCTGATCGGCGCGGACCCCTGCATGGCGGGTTCGCTGATCCTGTCCATCGACACGGGCGGCTACGCGCTGGCCCACGCGATCCAGCCCAACGATCCGGACATCGCCAACTTCTCCGCCATCATCCTGGCGTCCATGATGGGTCCCACCATCGCCTTCGGCATCCCGGTCTGCCTGGGCATCATGCAGCCCCAGGATAAGCGCTTCCTCGCCCTGGGCACCATGTCCGGCATCGTGTGCATCCCCTTCGCCTGTATCATCGGCGGCGTGGTGGCCGGCTTCGACATCGGCATGGTGGTGATCAACATGGTCCCCGTGCTGATCTTTGCGATCCTCATCGCCGTGGGCCTCAAGCTCATCCCCAACGGCATGATCAAAGGCTTCAACATCTTCTCCAAATTCATGACGGCGTATCTGAGCTTCTTCATGGCCCTGGCCATCATCCAGGAACTCACCCCCATCCACCTGATCGATCTGCTGCCCCTGTCCGACGTGTGGGGGGTCTGCGGCTCCATCGCCATCATGCTGGCCGGCGCCTACCCGCTGGTCAAGGTGCTCACCAAGGTCTTGGGCAAGCCTTTGGGCTCCCTGGGCAAGAAGATCGGGGTCAACGACGTGGCCGTGGCCGGCTTCATCGCCTGCTGTGCCAACTCCATCCCCGCCTATAACATGATCAAGGACATGGACAACAAGGGCAAGGTCCTCAACATCGCCTTCGCCTGCTGCGCGGCCTTCGCACTGGGCGACCATTTGGGCTTCTGCGCGGGCGTCGAGCCCGACCTGGTGGCGGCCATGGTGGTGGCCAAGCTGGCCGGCGGCGTGCTGTGCATCATCTCCGCCATTTTCTTCTGCAAGATGAATGCCAACCAGCTGGAGGATCTGCCCGATCAGGCTCCCGCCGAGGCTTGACGCGGGCCGGATCTCATCATGACCGATGCGTGAGGCGCCAAGTGCCGTGTTTTGGTGCCTCACGCCCATCAAAAGGGCGCCCGCGCGTGTTTTGACGGGGGCGCCGCGGGAAATCTATGCAGGAAGCGACGGGCTTTCGTATGAAACAGAACGGGAACTCCCTCAACAAAAAATACATCTTGCTCCTGATCGGGGTGGTCCTTGCCGGGGTGGCCGCGTGGCAGCTGACCGGTGGCGCGCTGGATCTCGCTGGGATGCGAGACCGGGACAAAGCTCCCGCCGACACCGAGGAGAACCTCCTGTACGGCCTTTCGTATCAGCCCAGCTCCTCCGCATGCCTGGAGCGGGATGGGATCGTGCTGAAAAATTTCGGCGGTGAGATCCGTGCCGTGGAACTGTCCAGCGGTATCCAGGTGGACGCGGGGGACATCGCCGGGCGCAGCGACAGGCCCATCGTGCGCTTCTCCGAGTATGTGAGCTATCTGTACATGTATGATGGCCGGACGGTCTACCGGACCCAGATCGGCGGCGACGGGAAGGCCCACACCGCGGTGGAGGACTGCTTGAAATTCGAGCCCATGGGCAACTACCTGTACTCCCTCAAGGAATATAAGGGGCAGACATGGCTGTATCGGTGCAGTATCCTGGGCACCTATGAAAAGCGGCTGTTCGAGGACCCGGTGGAGGACTTCTGGGCCTACGGCGGAGATCTGCTGCTGCTGGATGCCGAAGGGCGGTACCGCTGGTACGACACGATCTCGGGAGACGGGCTGGAGCAGGCGCTGCCCGTCGGGGCCCGGGACATCGCCCTGGACCGTGAGGGGATCTTGTATCTGTTGGACGAGGAGGGCGGCCCCGCGCTATACCGGCGGCAGTATACCGGCCAGACCGAACGGCTGCTGGATGGGCCGGTGGCGGGCTTTTCCGCCGGGCCGGGCGGGATCGTCGGCCTGCTGCTGGAAGGAGAGAACGGCTGCGCCGCGGCGGTCTGCCGGGCGGACGGCGGCCTTGTGGAGCTCCCGGGCCGCAGGTTCGACGCCGAAAGTGTCTTGGATGTCTCGTCCACTCAGCTGCTGGTGACCGGCCCAGACGGTGTGAGCTGGCACACGCCCATCGCCCAGGCCGATTGGGCCGAGCTGTTCTGAAGCGTGGCGCCCCACCTCCGGAAGCGCGTCTCAATAAATCTCTCACAGCTGCGCCAGGGGTCTGCGGCACTTCATGCTCCGCGGCGCGGCGGAAAGGAAGGTCAATCAATGAGCAAATTATTGGTAGGCATCGATCTCGGCACCACCGCCCTGAAGATCGCCGTGTTCGATACGGCCGGCAAGATGCAGGGCAGTGCCACGCTGGAATATGAGCTGTATACGCCCAAGCCCTATTTTGTGGAATCCGACCCCGCCGTCTACATGGACGCCATCCAGAAGGGCTTTGAGAAGCTGGCCGGCAAGGGGATCGACCTGATGGAGGTGGTGGCCATCGGCTTCTCCTGTCAGAGCGAGACCATGTTCTTTGTGGACGAGAACTGCAAGCCCCTGCGCAATTCCATCAGCTGGATGGATAACCGCGCGGTGGAGCAGTCCGAGCGGCTGACAGCCAAGTACGGCGATGAGCTGTGCTATGAGCACACCGGCCAGGTGAGCTGGGGCGCGAACTGGCCCATGACCAAGGCGCTGTGGGTGAAGGAGAACGAGCCGGAGGTCTTTGCCAAGACCAAGAAGATCCTGCTGATCGAGGACTTCATCATTTGGCACCTGACGGGCCGCTACGTGGCCGACTGTGCCATGCTGACCTCCACTTTGTACTGGGATATCACCACCAAGAAGTACTGGCAGCCCATGCTGGACGAGCTGGGCATGACGGAGGACAATTTCCCGGAGATCCTGGAGCCCGGCGAGGTGGTGGGCACCGTCCTGCCGGAGATGGCCCAAAAGCTGGGCATCAACCCGGCGGCAAAGGTGTGTACCGGCGCCATGGACAACGCCATCGGCGCGGTGGGCGTGGGGGCCTGCCGTCCGGGCATGTTCTCGGAGAGCATTGGCTCCACTCTGGCCGTCTGTGTCCCCACCGATAAGATCGTGTACGATCCCAACCGCCAGATGCCGGTCCACTACTACCCCATCAAGGACACCTACATGATGCACACCTTCACCTCCGGCGGCATTTGCCTGCGCTGGTTCCGGGACAACTTCTGCCAATATGAGATGACCTGTGCCGACATGACCGGCGATGACAGCTACGACCTGCTGACCAAGCAGGCCATGCAGACGCCGCCGGGCGCCGAGGGACTGTCTTTCCTGCCCCATCTCAGCGGTTCGCTGGCGCCGGACATCAATCCCCACGCCACCGGCGTGTTCATGGGCATCACCATGGTGCACAAAAAGGGCCATTTCATCCGGGCGATCATGGAATCGCTGGGCTATCTGGTCCGCCGCAATATGGACGCCCTGGCCGATATGGGCCTGGAGGTGGATGAGATCCGGGCCTTCGGCGGCGGCTCCAAGAGCCCGGCCTGGAACCAGATCAAGGCCGACATCCTGCAAAAGACCATCTGCGTCACCAACTCCAAGGAGGCTGCCTGCCTGGGCGCCGCGATCCTGGCGGGCTATGCGGTGGGCATCTTCGACAGCATCGAGAGCGCGTGTGACAGCATGATCGAGGTGGTGGCCCGCTACGAGCCCGATCCCGCCAAACGCGCCATCTATGACCGCGGCTACGAGATTTACAAGAGGATGCAGACGGATTGCGCCGGACTGTTCGAGATGGTCAACGGCCAGTGATGGTCCCATCGAGCGGCAGGCGATCTTCATAAGCGCGGCAAAGGGGCCGGGTCTCATCGTGAGGCCCGGCCCCCTTGGGATCTGAGGCGCTGCGGGAAACGCCCCCGCCCTGCGCGCCCCTTTGGACAGGAGAACAGGAAACGGGCTGGGGCAGCCCGTGATGAGCTGCCCCAGCCCGCCGGCGCCGTGCGCCGTGGTATGAAGAGGGAGGGTCACTTGTTGTTCATGTAGTCGGCCACAGCCTTGAGGTTGTCGCGGAAGGAGCCGTCCTTCACAAAGTTCTTGGTGAACAGGGCGCTGCCCATGGTGAAGCCCCAGGGACCGATGTCGAACATGGTGTCGATCCGCGGGAAATTGGAGATGCTGCCGGCGATGCACACCTTGGCGTCGATGGCGGCGCAGAACTCCCGGGCCAGCTTCTCGCCGTCCACCACGTGGCGGTAGGCCAGGATGTCGAAGGCGTCGATGCCCTTGGCCATCAGGTCCTTAGCGTTCTGGATGATCTCCTCGTTGGTGCCCTCCAGGATGCTGGGGGAGCCGGAGACCTTGCCCACGAAGGGACTGTAGGACATGCCGTGCTCCTTGAGATAATCATGGACGGAGGGATAGTACACGGTGCCCATCAGGACATCGAAACCGCAGTCGATGGCGGTCTTGGCGGCGTCCAGGCAGGACTCCTCGTCGTAGGTGACGACCTCCAGGAAGGTGGTCTTGCCGGCGGCCTTCATGGCGGCGACCAGGCGCTTCATCTCGTCCTTGGGCAGGCCCACGTTCTTGAAGCCCCAGTGCTGGACATCCAGGTCCTTGCAGCTGTCGAACACTTCATAAGCATCCTTCACCGTAACGTCATTATAGGTCAGCATGACGACCAGATTCGGTTTGTTAGTCATAATGTACTTCTCCTTTTTGCGGCGAAAGCCGATCAGATTTACCGTGCCGATCGGAACACGGGCGGCTGCCTAGGCCCGTAGGCGGACGAGCCTATAGCGGCATTATAGCGTCTTTGCTCTTGGATTTCAAACGACGCGCCGCCTCTGGAATGCTATGGCTGTCTGCATTTTGAGCGTTACGATATTTTTCAAGAAAAGTACATTTATTTGACTGGCATAATTGATAAAAAAGTGGAGAAAATATCGTCATTCTGACCAAAAAATAATTTTTATAAGCTGATTTCAGCCTGATTGACAAGAAATAAAAATGGTGATAGAATTCTGCAAAAATAGGAAATCCGTGATAACGCACCCGATTTCCAGCCATGATACCGGGTGGGATATCGCCGTCGCCCGGCGCACCGCGCCGGCTGTTAGGAGGGAAACAGAGCATGGGAAAGGACCATTTTTACGGGGATGTGGAGAGCTACATCATCCACCTGCTGGAAGTGCACACACGGGTGAGCGTGAGCGACCTTTGCGCGACCTTCGGCCTGGCGCCGTCCACGATCCGCAAGAAGCTGGCGGACATGGAGGGAAGGGGCCTGCTCATCCGGACCCATGGCGGCGCGGTGAGCATGGACGCCAACCGGGACGAGCCCATGGACAAGAAATCTCTGGTGAACATCCCGCAGAAAAAGGCCATCGCCTCCGCCGCCGTGGAGCTGGTGAACAACGGCGACACCATCGCCCTGGGCGGCGGGTCCACCGTGGCCGAGCTGTGCGTCTACCTGCTCAAGCTGCGGGATTCGATGATCCTCACGGACTCCATCGTGGTGGCCAATCTGGTGATCCAGAACCGGAACGTGGAGGTCCGGATCAACAGCGGGATCGTGCGGGGCCGCACAGGCTGCGTGGTGGGTCCCAATTCGGCCAGCCTGTTCAAGAACATGCCGGTGGAAAAGGCGTTCGTCGGCTGCGACACCTTCCATCTGGGCGAGGGGGCGGGCAGCGCGAACATTTTGGTCGGGGAGGTGGAGCGGGAGATCTTGCGCAACGCCCGGGAGCGGTATATCCTGTGCGACAGCTCCAAGCTGAACAAGACCACCGTGTTCTCGATCATGCCCTGCAGCGAGCTGACCGCGCTGATCACCGATGACGACGCCGATCCATACTATATTGACCAGCTGCGCTCCAGCGGTCTGGAGGTGATCGTGGCGCCGGTCTTTCGCACCAAGCGTAACATGGACCGGCTGGGCAAGTTTTGAGAAAAATTTCAGCACCCATTTTTCGCGGAGAGCGAAAAATGGGTGCTTTTTTGTGCTACATGCCCAAAACTCCTGCCTGTATTTCGTTGTAAAGCCGAAAAATTGTCGATAAGCACTAAAAAATGAGGCTTGATTTCTGCATATCCTCCAAAAGCACCGCCGTCCAAAACGCTGAAAAAAAGACCCGAATCAGCGTTCCGCCGATTTCAAAAAAATGGGTGGCGGTTGGGCGGGGAGAGAGCGGTCCCGCCCGGGATCCGGCGGTCCGGGGCCGCTTGACAAACCAGAGGATCGGCCTCAGAATTAGGCCACCGATCCGATCTATGGATACCCGGGGCGGCTGCCCGAGTACCAACCACATGAGCAAGCGAGTCAGAGCAAGACCTCAGATCTTTCACAGGAGGTGAGGACCATCAGCGACCTACGCAGCGTGTATCCTGTCAATCAGGACGCAGAGGGGATCATCCCGAAGATCCGCAACTTTGCGCTGGACATGGATGGCACGGTCTATCTTGACGAGACCTGGATCGATGGAGCGCTGGAATTCCTGGCCCGTATCGAGCAGACGGGCCGCAAATACTGCTTCATGACCAACAACTCGTCCAAAAACGCACAGGTGTATGTGGAAAAGCTGCACCGGATGGGCCTGGACATCGATCCGGAGAAACAGCTGATCACCTCAGGCCACGCCACGGTGGCCTATCTCAAGGAGCATTTCCCCGGCAAAAAGGTATACCTGTTCGGCAATCAGGTATTGCTGGACGAGTTTGAGCAGAGAGGCATCCAACTGGAGGAGGACCATCCCGACGTGGTCGTCTCCGCCTTCGATACCTCGTTCGACTATCCCAAGCTGCGCAAATTCTGCGACTTCATCCGGGACGGCCTGCCCTACATCGGCACCCATCCCGACTACAACTGCCCCACCAAAACGGGCTTCATGCCGGACATCGGTTCGCTGCACGCCTATATCCAGGCGTCCACCGGCCGTATGCCCGACAAGATCGTGGGCAAACCTAACAAGGAGATCATCGACTACACCCTGAACGTCCTGGGCGGAGAGCCCGGCAACACCGCCGTGGTGGGCGACCGGCTGTACACCGACGTGAAATCCGGCGTGTTCAACGGCTTGTACGGGATCTTTGTGCTCAGCGGCGAGGCCCAGTTGGTGGATCTGCCCACCTCGGATGTCCAGCCCCACCTCATCTTCGATTCGGTCAAGGACATCATCCCGCTGCTGTGACAGCGGAGAACAGAAAAGGAGTTATGATCTATGGCTTATGTTATCGGCGTAGACCTTGGCACCCAAAGCATGAAGGGCCTTTTGGTCGATCCCCAGGGCAAGATCGTGGCGGAGGCCAGCAGTTCATACGACCCCATCTACCCCAGCGCCGCATGGGCCGAAGAGGTCCCGGCGGACTGGATCCACGCTCTGAAAAAGATCGTACATGAGCTGTTGGAGACCAGCGGCGTGGCCCCCCAGGAGATCGGCACCATCGGCATGGACGCCATCAACGACAGCGTGGTGGCCATCGGCCAGGACGGCGCCCCGCTGATGAACTCCATCATCTGGCTGGACCGCCGCGCCGAGGCCGAGACCAAAGAGGTGGCCTCCCGCATCGACCCCAAGCGGGTGTTCGAGGTCAGCGGCCTGAACCTGGATTCCTCCCACACCGCGGCCAAAATGCTCTGGATCAAGAAGAACCGGCCGGACGTGTTCGACAAGTGCAAGAACATCCTGAATGTGGACAGCTTCATGGTCCACTGGATGACCGGCGAGAGCGTGGTGGACTATGCCCAGGCCTCCGCCTCCATGATCTACAACGTGGCGAAGAAGTGCTGGGACGATGAGATGGCCAAGGCCTTCGACATCGACCCCACCCTGCTGGGCACCATCTGCAAGCCGGAGGACGTGTGCGGCCGCCTCACCGAATACGCGGCCGCCGAGCTGGGGCTGACCACCGCTACCAAAGTGATCGTGGGCACCGGCGACGAGCACTCCGCCTGCGTGGGCTCCGGTCTGGTCAAGCCGGGCATGGTGTGCGACATCACGGGCACCGCCGAGCCGGTGGCCGCCGTGGCCGACCGTCCGCTGCTGGACACCATCAGCGGCCTGGTGGAGACCCATCACCACGCCGACGCCCGCTGGTGGCTGATCGAGAACCCCGGCTTCGTCTCGGGCGGCTCCACCCGCTGGTTCCGGGACAGCCTGGTCCGCTTGGACAACTACGACATCATGAACGTGATGGCCAAGCAGAGTCCCATCGGCTCCAACGGCGCCATCTTCCTGCCCTGTATGCAGGGCGCCATGACCCCCACCTGGAACGGCAACGCCCGGGGCACCTTCACCGGCCTGACGCTGAACAACACCATGGACGATCTGACCCGGGCCGTGTTCGAGGGCATCTCCTTCGGCCTGCGGGACAACGTGGACCGCTTCGAAGAGATCGGCATGGACTGCTCCAGCGTGCGCATCGTGGGCGGCAGCACCAAGTCCCCCTTCTGGTGCCAGATGAAGGCCGACCTGCTGGGCAAGCCCCTGGTGGCCACCAAGAACTCCGAGGGCGCCGCCATCGGTGCGGCCATGCTGGCCGGCGTGGCCGAGGGCAACTTCAAGGACCTGGACGAGGCCGCCGACGCTATGGTGGAGCTGGGCGCCACCTACGAGCCCGACCCCGCCAACAAGGCCGCCTATGACGAGGCGTATGGCCGCTATCGCGAGTGCTACGCCGCGATGGAGCCCTTCTTCGACAAGTGCTACAGCTGATCGGCATCCTCGGTCCGCTGATTTTGTGAGAAAGAAAGTGTGATCATGGCAGATAAACGCTTGGAATACGCCGACCCGCGGGACCTTGCGTCCCTGCGCGCGGCGCTGAAGGACGCCGACCCGGAGGGGAAGCTCTGTCCCATCCTGATGGACCGCATCTACATCCAGAGGGAGGCCGTCGAGCTGCTGCCCGGCATCGTGGGAGACTACACCAAGACGAAAAAGGTGCTGCTCGTCACCGATGAGACCCCCTATTTCCGGGACAGCGTCAGCCTGAAGGAGATGATCTACTTCCTCCTCAGCCGCAGCTTCCAGGTGTCTTGGCTGGTGCTGGACAACCACGACCATGTGCTCCACGCGGTGGATGAAGAGAGCCTCAAGATCCAAAACGCCATCCGGACCCATGAGGTGGACTGCGTGGTGGGCGTGGGCGGCGGTACGGTCACCGACCTGTGCAAGGACGCCACCCACGGGGTGAGCGACGAGATCCCCCTGATCATCGTGCAGACGGCGTTGTCGGTCAACGCCTTTTCGGACGGCATCTCCATCATGCTCAAAAACGGCGTGAAGAGCTCGCTGCCCACCCGCTACCCCAACGTGCTGGTCATCGACCTGGGCGTGATCGAGAAGGCCCCCATGGAGCGCAACCTGGCGGGCTACGGCGACGTGATGGCCACCTGGACGGCCCCGGTGGACTGGTATCTGGCCTACCGCGTGGGCATGAACGACACCTACAACGACCCCTCCTGCGACATCCTCCGGGTGCAGAACGCCAAGCTGCTGGATGAGTCGGCCAAGCTGGCCCGGCGCGACCAGGACACATTGGAACTGCTGGCCCGGGTGCTCACCCTCAGCGGACTGGCCATGGGCATCGCGGGGGAGAGCTGCCCCTCCTCGGGCACGGAGCACATCATCACCCACCTGCTGGACATGTCGGCCGACAAGCAGGGGCGGGACGTGGCGTTCCACGGCGCGCAGGTGTCCATCGGCACCATCTTCACCGCCATCGCGTGGGACATCCTGCTCAAGGAGTTCGACCCCGCCAAGGTGGATCTGGACGCCTGCTTCCCCACGCCGGAGCAGATGCAGCCCCAGGTGCAAAGGGCCTTTGGCTGGATCGCCCAGAGCACCGCCGACGAGTGCTGGCGGGGCTATCAGAAAAAGCTGGCCAGATGGACGGCCAACAAGGACCGTTTTGCCGACCTGCTGGCCCACTGGGACGAGTTCAAGGCCGAGATCCAGAAGGTGATCACCACGCCCGAATATCTGTGCCAGCAGATGCATGCGGCAGGAGCTCCCACCCATTACTCCCAGATGACCCCGCCCATCGACGCGGACACCGCGCGCTGGGCCCTGCGGGACTGCCACCTCTACCGAAACCGCTTCACCCTGTCCGACCTGCTGTTCTATCTGGGCTGGTGGAACGAGGAGTTCATCGAGCGGCTGATCCAACGGGCCGCGCAGCTGGACGCCGGGCTGTGAGCATCCGGCGGCCCGTCGGGCTCACGCGGCCCTAGGCCACAAGCGAGCGGGCCGGGACCGTAGAGCAGACAGCCTCTTCAGGGCGATGGGCAAGAGGCGGACCCCCAAGACAAGGGTGCGTCCGCCTCTTTTTCCGTCCGCTTCGGACACGGCCCGTGCCCTTGAGAGGGATCTTAGCAAAAAAGGAGAAAGATCATGTTTGACGTAGCGATCATTGGCTGCGGCGTCATCGGCGCAGCTACCGCTTACACGCTGGCCCGCTATCAGCTGAAGGTGCTGGTGCTGGAGGCGGAAAACGATGTGGCGGACGGGACCACCAAGGCCAACAGCGCCATTATCCATGCCGGCTACGACCCGGAGCCCGGCACGCGGATGGCCCGGCTGGACGTGCTGGGCAACCGGCTGGCAGGGGAGATCTGCGAAAGGCTGGACGTGCCGTTCGAGCGCAACGGCTCGCTGGTGCTTGCCTTCAGCGAGGAGGAGATCCCCCACCTGAAAAAGCTGTACAGCAACGGCGTGGCCAACGGGGTCCCAGGCATCCGGCTGCTGGACGCCGCCCAGGTGCGCGAGCTGGAGCCGAATCTCAGCGACCGGGTGGTGGCGGCGCTCTACGCCCCCAGCGCCGGTGTGATCAGTCCCTGGGAGTACGCCCTGGCCATGGCCCAGGTGGCGGTGCGCAACGGCGTGCGGCTGGAGCGCGGCAGCCGGGTCACTGCCATCCGCAAGCTGGAGGGCGAGGGCTATGAGCTGCACACCGGCACCGGGGACTACCAGGCCCGGCGGGTGATCAACGCCGCGGGCCTCCACTCCGAGGAGATCCACAACATGGTGGCCCCGCCCAGCTTCCATATCCAGCCCACCCGGGGACAGTATTATCTTCTGGACAAGTCCGAGGGCAGCCGGGTCAACTGCGTGATCTTCCAGTGCCCCACCAAGCTGGGCAAGGGGATCCTGGTCTCGCCCACCGTCCACGGAAATCTGATCGTGGGTCCCGACGCGGAGCTGGTGGACGGCGACGACACCTCCACCACCGCCGCCGCGTTGGAGCAGGTGGCCGAGCTGGGCCGTAAGTCGGTGCCCAGTGTGGACCTGCGCGCCTCCATCCGCAATTTCGCGGGAGTGCGGGCCAACTCCGACCGGGGCGATTTTGTCATCGAGGAGGCCGCCCCCGGCTTCATCGACCTGGCGGGGATCAAGAGCCCGGGGCTGTCCAGCGCGCCGGCCATCGCGCTGGAGGCGGTGGAGCTGCTGAAGGGAACGGGCCTGGAGCTGCGGGAGGACCCCGATTTCGTGGACGGCCGCCGCCGCCCCCGCTTCAAGGAGCTGAGCGAGGCGGAAAAACGGGCGCTGATCGCCAAGGACCCCGCCTACGGCCGGGTCATCTGCCGCTGCGAGACCGTCACCGAGGGTGAGATCCTGGAGGCGGTCCGCGCGCCCATCCCCCCGGTGTCGGTGGACGGGGTCAAACGCCGCTGCAGCGCGGGCATGGGCCGGTGCCAGGGCGGCTTCTGCGGCCCGCGGGTGCTGGAGATCCTGTCCCGTGAGCTGCATCGGGACCCCACCGAGATACTCAAGGACAAGGCCGGTACGGTGATCCTGACCGGGCAGACCAAGCAGGGAGGGAACTGAAGATGCGGGAGAAAACATACGACCTGATCGTAGTGGGCGGCGGCCCCGCGGGGCTGGCGGCCGCCTGCGCGGCCTGGGAAAAGGGGCTGAAAGACATCCTGATCCTGGAGCGGGACCAGCGTCTGGGCGGGATCTTGAACCAGTGCATCCACAACGGCTTCGGGCTGCACTATTTTAAGGAGGAGCTGACCGGGCCGGAGTATGCGGGCCGGTTCGTCAAGATGCTGTCCGACACCGGTGTGGAGGTGAGCCTGGACACCATGGTGCTGGAGATCACGCCGGAGCGCAGGGTGCACTGTGTCAGCAGCAAGGGGGGCTACCGGGTGCTGGAGGCCAAGAGCATCGTGCTGTCCATGGGCTGCCGTGAGCGCACCCGGGGCGCCATCGGCATCCCCGGCACCCGCCCCGCCGGCGTGTTCACGGCGGGCGCGGCCCAGCGGTATGTCAATATGGAAGGCTATATGGTGGGCAGGCGGGTGGTGATCCTGGGCTCGGGGGACATCGGGCTGATCATGGCCCGGCGTATGACGCTGGAGGGAGCCAAGGTGCTGGCCTGCGTGGAGGTGATGCCCTATTCCGGCGGGCTCAACCGCAACATCGTGCAGTGCCTGCAGGACTATGACATCCCGCTCTATCTGTCCCACACGATCACCCAGATCCGGGGCCGGGACAGGGTGGAGGGGATCACGGTGGCCCAGGTGGACGAGGCCCGCAGGCCCATCCCCGGCACCGAGATCCAGTTCGACTGCGATACCATCCTGCTCAGCGTGGGGCTGATCCCCGAAAACGAGCTGACCCGCCAGGCAGGGATCGAGATGGACGGGCGGACCAACGGCGCGGTGGTGTACGAGAACATGGAGACCAGCCTGCCCGGCGTGTTCGCCTGCGGCAATGTGGTGCATGTGCACGACCTGGTGGACTTCGTCACCGGGGAGAGCCAGCGGGCAGGCGCGGCTGCGGCGGCGTATGTCCAGCGGGGCGAGACCCCGCCGGAGGACCCGCTGGAAGTGTTCTGCGGCGACGGCGTCGGCTATACCGTGCCCCAGCACCTGCGCCTGGCCGGGGTGGATAAGGCGGTGGATGTGTTTTTCCGGGTGCGGCGCATCTGTAAGGACAGTGTGATCCGGGTGACATCCGGGGCGGAGCAGCTGGCCGCCTACAAGCGGGACCACATGGCGCCGGGGGAGATGGAGCACATCGTCCTGCCCAAGGCGCTGCTGGAAAAGGCCGTCGGCCAGATCACCGTGTCTATCGAGGAGGTGACAGCATGAAGGAATTGATCTGTATCGTCTGCCCCCGGGGCTGCCATCTGCTGGTGGACGAGGAGCACGGCTATGCCGTCAGCGGCAACAGCTGCCAGCGGGGGGAGGAGTACGGCAAAGCGGAGCTGACCAGGCCCACCCGGGTAGTCACCTCCACCGTGTGCGTGGCGGGCGCGGCCTATCCCCGCTGCCCGGTCAAGACCAACGCCCCGATCCCCAAGGGGGAGATGTTCCGGGTGATGGACGAGATCGCGAAGGTGCGCCTGAAGGCCCCCGTCCACATAGGGCAGGTGCTGATCCAGGACATCTGCGGCACGAAAGCCGATCTGGTAGCCACCTGCGATCTCCCGGCTCTGGGGTAGGCGCACCGCGCCCCTTGCTATTTTGCCCATCTGTGGTATCATAAAAGAAGAGGCCCGTGGACCGGGGGCTCATCCAGATATGGAAAGGAACTGATGATCATGGAACAGATCCGTTTGTCTCAGGCGGCGGTGCTCAGCTCGCCCAATCCCGTCACCTTGGTGTGTACGGAAAAGCCGGACGGGACCGCTAACTTCGCCACGGTGTCCTGGTGGACATACCTCTCCTTCCATCCGGAGATGGTGGCCTTCGCCATGTCGAAGCGCTCCTACAGCGGCGAGATGGTGCGGGCCGGCAAAAAAGTCGTCCTGGCCATGCCGGGCACCCAGATCGCCGATGCGGTCATGGGCTGCGGAAGCACATCGGGGCGGGATACGGACAAGGCTGCCAGGTTCGGCATCGACTGCGCCGCCCTGCCGGGCGGCACGATCCAGGTCCCCGTCCACAGCCGGGTGGCCATCCAGTGCGGGCTGAAGGAGTTCCACGAGGTGGGCGACCACTATCTCTACATCTGCGAGGTGGAACAGGTCTACGGCAACGAGGCGGAGCGGGCCCTGTTCGCCTGGAACGGCTATTCCCGGCTGGGCCCGGCCGAGTGAGGCGGGACCGGCCCGCGCGCGAAACAGGGCACGGCCCCGGGACCTCCCGGGGCCGTGCTTTTTTGTGCTTGCCAAAGCGCGGGGCGCCGCTGGGCGCTCACGCGGCGGTGTCGATCTCCAGATCGTCGGTGTCGGGCGCCTCGTACTCCTCGCCGAAGAACTCGGCCAGTACCTGGTCGCAGTTGAGCACGGCCTCGCCCTCGCCGCCGGTGAGGGTGGTCAGCTGGGGCATGGCCATGCCAGCGCGTTCCGCGAAGCGGGCGAGGATGGCGCGCACGGCGGCCACGGTCACCAGCTCGTCGGGGTGGAACAGGCCGTTCTCATCGCCGTCCACCAGGCCGTTGGCCTGGGCCCAGCCGATGGCGGGGGCGAACTCGTGGTCGGCGGGCACGTCGTCGAAGGTGGGGGCGTCAGCCTCGGGCTGGCTCTCGTGCCGCCACAGGTAGTCCACGAACTGGGCGCGGGTCACGGGACCGGCGGCCAGAGGGACGGCCTCGTCCTCGATGGTGATATCGGTGCCGCCGGTATCGCCGGTGTCGCCGCCGGGCACGGGCGTGGGCGTGGGCACGGGCTCGGGCTCATCGGCCACGAATTCCCAGCTGCCCACCACGGTGAGCATATACTTGGAGTTGCCGTTCACCTGGACCGTTGCCAGGTTGCCGGTCTTGGGATTCAGGACGGGGGCGGTGGTCCAGCCGGTGAAGTGCCAGCGGCCGCCCTCCACCTCAATGTCCTCATACGCCGCGTCGCAGGTGACGCCGTTTTGGAACGCCTCCACGGTGAGCTTCTGCTTGACGCTCTCAGGGAGCGCGGGCATATCATCGGGCAGCGCCAGCTCAGGATCGGTGCTGGTGAATCCATAGTTCACGGTGTACTGAGCGCAGTCGGCGAAGGTTTTGCTGAGCACCTTGCCGTCTTTGACCGGATACGCGATGCTCCCCATGGTATAGGCCTGGGCGGCAAACCCGCCCTGGGGATTGGCGTCGGTGGACACGTGCACATAGTATTTGCCCTCGGGCATGAGCACCGCTAGGCCGCTCCACATGCCGCCCTCTTCCGGGCCCATCTCAACGGTGCCCACCACCTGGCCGTCGGCGTCGTAGATGGTGATGGTGGCCTCCTTCGCGCCCTCCAGAAGATTCCCTCCGAACTTGCCGTTCAGGATCCCCTGACCCTGACTGGAAGCGGCGGTCTCCTTGACGCCGTACGTGCCCTTGCCCAGGGCCAGCAGGCTCTCCAGGTCTTTGAGCGTGACAGCGCCGCACTTGTAACCGCCGATGCCATACGTCTCCAGTCCGCCGGCAGTGCCCGCCTTGGCAACGATGTTGCCGCCGGTGATCGTGATGTCTTGGACCTTGCCGCCCCTGCCGGACCCGATGCCGGCGCCTTCCCGGCCGCCGGCGGCGGTCACATCGCTGTCGGTGATGTTGATGTCGCCCGCGGTGCCGTTGAAGCCGGTGCCGATCCCGGCGCCATTGTAGCCGCCGGTGGCGTCCACTGTGCTGCCGGTGATGGTGATGTCCCCGGCGACGCTGCTGCTGGAGCTGGCGCCGATCCCGGCGGCAAAGGTGCCGCCGGTGGAGTCGATATCACTATCGGTGATGGTGATATCGCCCACCTCGCCGTAGCTGCCGGAGCCGATCCCCGCCGAGCTGCTGCCGCCGGTGGCGGTGACATCCGCGCCGCCGCTGATGGTGATGTCTCCGGCCTCGCCATAGTTGCCGGAGCCGATCCCCGCCGCGCTGCCGCCGCCGGTGGCGGTGACGTCCGCGCCGTCGATGGTGATGTCCCCGGCCTCGCCCCGGCTGCCCGAGCCGATCCCGGCCGCGCTGTTGCCGCCGGTGGCGGTCAGGGAGCCGCTGGTCCCGTTCTCATCCTTGATGGTGACGGAGCCGCCCGGAGTGTCCTTCGCCGGTTTGCCGTTGTCGCCCTTGTTGTTCAGCTCCAGACCGGCGTGACCGGTGCCGCCTTGCAGCTTGTTCTCGCCATCCAGCTCGATGGTCACATCGGACCCCGCACCGATGGAGATGGCCGCGTCCTTGTCGCTGCTGATGTCCACGCCATCCAGGGTGATGGTGGCATCGGTGACGTTGCTGCCCACGGTGACGGTGTTTTCTGTGCTCGAGCCGGTGATGGTGATCTCGGTATCGTTGCTCATTTCGCCTCCGCCCTGCTGGCTCCAGACGCCGGAGTCATCTTGGCCGATGGACACATCTCCGTTGGCGATGTCGTATTCCACCGCCAGCGCGGGCGCGATCAGACTGCCGCACAGCGCCAGAGACACCGTGATGGCGAGGGCCTTTTTCAAAAACTTCATATTTCTTTCCTTCCTTTGCTGAAAAATCGGATGCAAAGTATCCGGCGGCTGGGCCGGCATAGCGCGTGAGCGCGTTAGCCCCCTGGCTTTGCGTCCCGTCCTTTCGGGCGGTTTGCCTCAGATGTCCAGCAGCCGGGCTAACGATAGCATCTGTTATGAGATACCTTAGTCCCCATAGCTTTGCGTCCCACGGTTTCCCGTGGTTTGCCCGTTTTTCAGCAGCCCGGCGAGCGTAGCGCGGCACGCCCCGCGCCTTAGCCCCGTAGCTTTGCGCCCCATGGTTTCCCATGGTTTGCCCATGGCGCAGGCTCCTCCCCGCCGCCGTCGCGCCAGGCGGCGGCGGGCGCCGTCCACGGTGGAATCACCGTTGGTCCCTCCTTTCAGAAGGGGACAGAATACGCGTTCTGTCCCCTTCCCGGCCGGGAACGGGCCCCGGCAGGGGGAGGAGATCCTCTCGCCGCGCCCCATTTCGGGGCCTGAGAGGCCGATCAGGACATGCTTGTGCAAGGCCGCGGCGGAAATGGTCTCCGCGGTCTATATTTTCATGCCATTTATTTGGAAAATGCTATTGCGATCCCCTGTCCGGCATAGTATAATGAAGCTGGACCTATGTAACTGAACGTTCATTGAGGACAGAACGCGTATTCCGTCTCCTAGCTGATCAATCTCAGCCGCTCCAGCTGCCGGACGTGCTCCTCCCCGGTGGCGGCCAGATAGATCCGGGTGGTGTCGATAGAGCTGTGGCCCAGCACGTCGGCCAGCCTGACGATGTCCCGGGTGGCCTGGTAGAAGGCCGTGGCGAACAGGTGGCGCAGGTTGTGGGGGAACACCTTGGTGGGCTCCACCCCCGCCTGGGCGCACAGGCCCTTCATCTCCCGCCAGATCTGCTTTCTGGACAGACTGCCTCCGCCTCTGGTGAGAAAGACCTCGCCGGAGGCGATCTTGTGTTTTTGGGCGTATTTCAGCAGCTTCCGGCACAGCTTGCCGGGCAGCAGGACGACCCGGACCTTCCCCTTGAGGGAGACCTCCGCCCGGCCCCGCCCGGCCGCCTCCACGGTGATATACCGGAGCTCGGACACCCGTATGCCGGTGGCGCAGATGGTCTCCAGCAGCAGCTCCAGCCGGGTCTGCCCGCCGCGTCGGGCGGCGTCCACCAGGCGCTGGTACTCTCCCCGGGTCAGCTCCCTGGCACTCTCCCGGAAGGCCCGGCGCTGGAGCTTCAAATACCTCGCCTGGCACCGTTCCGCCCCCAAAAGCACCAGCAGGCCGTTGACTGCGGCCAGCTTGGCGTTCACCGTGGCCGGGGCCCGGCCCTGGGCGATCAGCGCCTCCTTCCAGGCGTGGACCAGCTCTTTGCTCACCGGCCGCCCCTCCAGCCACGCGGCGAAGGCCCCCGCGTCCCGCAGGTACTTTTCCACCGTGGCGGGGGCCCGCTCCTCTTGGAGCAGATGGTCCCGATAACGGTCCAGACTGTGGATATCTAACGATGATCCGCTCATTTTTCACCTCCGAAGGATGAGTACGCTTAGTGTATCACATGGAGGGGGAACTATGCGGGAGCCGGACGTCACGGGGAAGCCAGGGGCCGCCGGGGCGGCGCTTTCACTTTTTATCAAGAAAAATAAATCTTGACTTTCATATTATTTATGTTATACTTGATTTTATGAAAGGGGCGAGGCCGTTGGACACGATCCCGGTTTGGATGGAGGCATTGGAGGACGAGGACGTGGCGTTCATCAGACGGTTCGTGCTGGCCTCCGGCTCCCTCAAGGAGATGGCGGCGCAGTACGGCGTCAGCTATCCCACGGTGCGGCTGCGGCTGGACCGGCTGATCCAAAAGATCCGGCTGGCGGAAACAACGGAGGCGGACCCCTATGTGGCGCTGGTGAAGCGGCTGGCGGTGGATGACAAGCTGGATTTCGACACGGCCAAGCTGCTGCTCAACGAATACCGAAAGACGAAGGAGGGCTGAACGATGCAGACCGGGTTCCACTTTGACGGGGAGGGGGATCTGATCCAGGTGGTCATGGGAGAGGCTCCCATCCTCCTGCTGATGATGGCCGCGGCGCTGGCGCTGGAGGTGTTCCTGGCGCTGAAAAAGGACGGGCGGCTGGGGCTGCTCCCGCCTGGGCTGTGGCTGTTGAAGTGTGTGGCGCAGCTGGCCGTCTGGATGAGCCAGGTGAGCGGATACTCCTCGGTGGCTGAGATGGGCGGGATGCTGGCCCTGGCGTTTTGCGTGGAAAACATTCCCACGCTGCTGCTGCTGGCGGCCTACGGCCTGTGCCGCTTGTACCGGCGGCGAAAGACCGCGCGGCAGTTGAAAAAGACCCGCATCGAGGACCTGTGAGCAAAGAGCCGCCGGGAGACCGGCGGCTCTTTTTTCGCAAAAGACCAAAATGCCCCTTGACAAACAGGCCGTATAAGCATATGCTTAACAAAGACAGAAAAGTTTAGGAGTGAGGCCCATGACCCAGCGGGAGCGCCAGATCCTCCGGTGGATCGAGGAGGACCCCCTGATCTCCCAGCAGGAGCTGGCGGACAAGGCGGGGATCGCCCGGTCGTCGGTGGCGGTGCACATCTCCAACCTGATGAAAAAGGGGCACATCGCGGGGAAGGGCTACATCGTGTCCACCGCGCCCTACGCCGTGGTGGTGGGGGGGGTGAACATGGACATCGGCGGGGTGTCGGCCGCCCCCCTGGTCCGGGCGGACTCCAACCCCGGCGCGGTGCGGATGAGCCTGGGGGGCGTGGGGAGGAACATCGCCCACAACATGGCCCTGCTGGGGCTGGACGTGCGCCTGCTCACCGCCTTCGGAGACGATCTGTACGCCCAGCGCATCGCCGCCTCCTGCGGGGAGCTGGGCATCGACATCAGCCGGGCGCTGCAGGTCCCCGGAGAGCGCACCTCCACCTACCTCTTCATCGCCGACGAGGGGGGCGAGATGGAGCTGGCCCTGTCCGATATGGACATCTACCGCCATATCACCCCGGCCTTCCTGGCCTCCCGGGCCCAGCTGCTGCAAAACGCCCAGCTGGTGGTGGTGGACGCCAACATCCCGGAGGAGTCCATCCGGTGGCTGGCGGACCATGTCACGCCCCCCATCTTCGCCGACCCGGTGTCCACCGCCAAGGCGGACAAGCTGCGCCCCGTGCTGGGCAGGCTCCACACCCTGAAGCCCAACCGGATCGAGGCGGAGCTGCTGTCCGGGGTGGAGATCCGGGACGAGGCGAGCCTGGACCGGGCCGCCGGCGCCCTGCTGGAGACGGGGCTGCGCCGGGTGTTCCTCTCCCTGGGCGGGGATGGGGTGCTGGCCGCGGACCACAGCGGCCGGGCGCGCCTGCCCTGCCTGCCGGGGAACAAGGTGAACACCACCGGCTGCGGCGACGCGTTCATGGCGGCACTGGCCTGGGCCTATCTGGAGGGCACCGGCCTGGAGGAGACGGCGAGGGCGGGCTCTGCCGCCGCCGCCATCGCCATGGAGAGCGCCGAGACCATCAATGACGGGATGAGTGCGCAGGCGCTGCGGGAGCGGATGTATTCCCGCTGAAAAAAGCAGCGAGGAGCGGAAAAAACCTTTGGCCGCGAAAACGGATCTCGCGTGGAAAAAATATGTAGGAGGAAGCTGTTATGAACAAGTATTTGGATGTATCCCCCGAAGTGGCCCAGGCCCTGGCCGCCGGAAAACCCGTGGTGGCCCTGGAGTCCACCATCATCTCCCACGGGATGCCCTACCCCCAGAATGTGGAGACCGCCCTGGCGGTGGAGGCCATCATCCGGGAGAACGGAGCCGTCCCCGCCACCATCGCCATCATCGGCGGGCGGCTGAAGGCCGGGTGCACCAAGGAGGAGATCGAATACCTGGGCAAGACGGGCACCGCCGTCACCAAGGCCAGCCGCCGGGATCTGGCCATGCTGTGCGCCCGGGGGCAGGACGGGGCCACCACCGTCACCACCACCATGATCATCGCCCACATGGCGGGCATCAGGGTGTTCGCCACCGGCGGCATCGGCGGGGTCCACCGGGGGGCGGAGACCACCATGGACATCTCCGCCGACCTGGAGGAGCTGGCCCATACCCCCGTCATGGTGGTGTGCGCCGGGGCCAAGTCCATCCTGGACCTGGGGCTGACGTTGGAGTACCTGGAGACCCACGGCGTGCCCGTGCTGGGCTACGGCACCAAGGAGCTGCCCGCCTTCTACACCCGGCACAGCGGCTTTGGGGTGGACTACCAGGTGGACAGCCCCGAGGAGCTGGCGGCGGCCTTCCGGGCCAGCCTGGAGCTGGGCTTCCAGGGCGGTATGCTGGTGGCCAACCCCATCCCCGAGGAATACTCCATGGACCCGAAGGCGATCGGCGCCGCCATCGACGAGGCCCTGGCCCAGGCGAAGGCCAACGGCATCCACGGCAAGGAGACCACCCCCTTCCTGCTGGCCAAGGTGAAGGAACTCACCGGCGGGGACAGCCTGGATTCCAACATCCAGCTGGTGTTCAACAACGCCCGGCTGGCGGCCAAGACCGCGGCCTGTCTGGCCAAGTGACCGGCCGGGCCCCCGCCCTTGGCGGGGGCCCGGTTTTTCCGCCGCCCTCTGGCGGCCGGAACGGCGCTCCGCCCAGCGGAGCCGGGGGGCGTTCCGGCGTCCGGCCCGGGAGGGGCCGCGCGTTCATGGATATTTCACAAAAGGTTCTCAGATCGTCCAACATCTTCCGGCCGAAGCCTGGTATGATGAGCGTGTCAGGTGAAAACCAGACATTCTCCTCCCTCTCTCTTTTCTCAAACACGAAGAAGCCCCCGGCTCAGGCCGGGGGCTTCCTCATGTTTTGGGCAGGTAGTCCAGCCCCGCCGGATAGAAGAAGTCCACCTTCTTGTCCGACAGGCCGATGGTCAGCTCCCGGGCCCGGAGGGCCTCGCCGTCGATCACCGCCACCAGCTCGGTCCGGCCCTTGACGGTGACGGTCCTACCCTGCCTGTACCAGATCAGGTCCGGGTAGTCCCGGTATCTGCCCTTGGCGTACTGCCCCACCAGCCGGAAGAAGGTGGCGCGGCTCACCTTGGGCACCACCAGGGTCTCCAGCAGGCCGTCGTCGGGCATATTGTCCCCCACCGGCATGAAGCCCCCGCCGTAGTACCGCCCGCTGCACACGCACACGATGGTGGTCTCCCCGTCGAAGTGGAGGTCGCCGCAGTCCACCGCCGTGGGCTGGGCGATGCTCTTGAAGATCACGTTCTCCAGCAGGGCCAGGATATAGGCCCCGATGCCCGTCACCAGGGGGAGGGCGTTGTATCTGTCCTTGTCCACGGCGATGCGGGAGTCCAGCCCCACGCACACGATGTCCAGCCCCAGCCGTCCGTTGCAGTCGATCAGGTCCATGGCGGCCTGGGGGCCCTCCGACAAAGCTTCCAGGTCGGTGAAGCGGGCCTTGTTCTCCCGGCCGAAGATCTTCAGAAAATCGTTGCCGGTGCCCAGGGGCACGTTGGTGACGGCGGCGTTGGCGTGCCCCGCCGCGCCGTTCACCACCTCGTTGAGGGTGCCGTCGCCGCCGCAGGCGTAGAGGCGCACGGCCTGGCCGCGCTCCGCCGCCGCTTGGGCGATCTGCCGGGCATCCCCGGCCTTCTCGGTGAACGAGATCTCATAGGGGGCGTCCAGAGCCTGGATGCGGTCCACCAGCGACCTGGTGCTCCGTTTTTTGCCCGCCGAGGGGTTGATGATGAAAATGTGCTTCAATGGCCCACCTCTCTCTTTGTGCTCATAGCGGCTTCGCGCTTCTTGGTCGTCACGCTCCGCCTGTTCGCGACGCGCGGCTTCCCTCCGACTCGGGCGAAGCCCGCCTGCGCTGGGCGGCTGGGCTTGCGCCCTCGCTCCAGTCCATCCGCGCTGCTCACAACGGCGTCGCGCTTCTCCATTGTCACGCTTCAAAGCGGTCAGGCTGTCCGGTCGCTTTCCCTCCGACTCGGCCTGGTCTGCGGGGCGCTGTGCGCCCCTGCGCTCGGCCTCGCTTCGGTCCAAGCTCCCGCTCTGACCGCTTTTCAGCGCTTCCCGCCGTACATGAACAGGTCGCATTTGATCATGCCGTTGTAGAGCTTGCGCTTTTTGTCCGCCGGGCGGCCGAAGGCGCGCTCGAACTCGGTGTGGGAGGAGAGCACGTCCACCTCCCAGCCCTTTGGCAGCGCCCGGGCCGCTTTCCCGAAGGCGCGGTAGAGCCCCTCCGCCTCCTCCTTTTCCAGCAGCCGCTCTCCATAGGGCGGGTTGGTCACCACCCGGCCCGCGGGCTCGGTGCGGCGGAATCCGGCCGCGTCCGCCACCTGGAAGCGCACCGTGTCCTCCACCCCGGCCAATCGGGCGTTGTGCCGGGACAGCTCCACGGCGGCGGGGTCGATGTCCCCGCCCCAGATGTCATAGGAGCCGTGGAACTCGGCGTCCTGGGCCTCGTCGTCGGCGTCCATCCACAGGCGTGAGGGCAGCCACCCCCACCGCTGGGCGGCGAAATTCCGGTTGAGCCCCGGGGCCCGGTTTTTGGCGATGAGGGCCGCCTCGATGGGGATGGTGCCCGAGCCGCAGAAGGGGTCGCAGAAGGGATCGCGCCCTTTGTAGCGGGACAGGGACACCAGCGCCGCCGCCAGGGTCTCCCGCAGGGGAGCGCCCATGTTTTGGGCCCGGTAGCCCCGCTTGTACAGGCTGTCGCCGGAGGTGTCCAGCATCAGCGTCACGGTGTCCTTCAAAATGGAGAACTGCACCTGGTATAAGCTCCCCGTCTCGGGCAGGGTGTCCAGACCATACACCTGCCCCAGCCTTTTGGACAGGGCCTTTTTCAGGATGGACTGGCAGGCGGGCACCGAGTGGAGCTGGGAGCTGATGCTGTAGCCCTTCACCGGGAAGCGGCCCTCCCGGGGGATGTAGTCCTCCCAGGGGATGGCGGCCGCGCCCTGGAACAGCTCCTCGAAGGAGCGGGCCTGGAAGCTCCCCAGGCTGAGCAGCACCCGCGCCCCGCAGCGCAGGGCCAGGTTCATTCGGGGGATGTCGGCGGGCCCTCCCTGGCACAGCACCCGGCCGTTCTCCGCCTTGACCTGGGACAGCCCCAGTTTTTTCAGCTCGTAGGCCACGGTGGACTCCACCCCCATGAGGGCGGGTATGACGAATCGAAATGTGTTATCCATAATGACTGACGCTCCGCAAAAGATTTTTTGAACGGCCCTCGGCCCGGCCTTGATGTCCCCGCCCGCCGGGACGGGGACCCTTTCGAGGGCCATGGAAAAGTTTTTTTGAAGGACCCCTTGACTTTACATTTGGTGGAAGGTGTAGTATGATGTCACAAGGAGGGGAAAAAGCTTACAGACCTCAGTATAATGTAAAATGGCGGCGCTGGCAATAATGATTTCGGCGCCCGCGAAAATTTCTTTTCCCCGCCTTCCGTTTGTGGTATGCTTGTGAGCAAGAAAGGAGTGTAGCGTATGCCGTTGGATATTCCGCTGGACGCCGGGTCCATGATGCAGATCATGTGGCTGGTGCTCCTGATCGTATTCGCAGCCAGCGAGGCGGTCACCGTGGGGCTGACCTCCATCTGGTTCGCCGCAGGGGCGCTGGCGGCCCTCGTCGCCGCGCTGCTGGGCGGGGCGGTGTGGATCCAGATCACGCTGTTTTTGGCGGTGAGCCTACTGTGCCTGGCCGCGGTGCGGCCCCTGGCCAAGAAGCACCTGAACAGCAAGGTGGAGCCCACCAACGCCGACCGGGTGATCGGGGCCCAGGCCCAGGTGACGGAGGATATCGACAACATCCGCGGCAGGGGGGCGGTGGTGGTCCGGGGGATGACCTGGTCCGCCCGGAGCCAGGATGGGAGCGCGATCCCCGCCGGGACCATGGTGCGCGTGCTGCGCATCGAGGGCGTGAAGGTGTTCGTGGAGCCCACAGCCGCCCCGGTGTCCGCCGGGGAACCCAATAACTGGTGAGCAAAGATCCGATCCATATATTTTAGAGGAGGTAGTCAAATGAAAACATTCGCACTGGCCGGAACGATCGACATCGGCGACATCGTGGGCCCCGTCATCGCCCTGCTCATCATCGTCATCCTGCTGGGCATCCTGGCGTCCAACGTGAAGGTGGTCCAGCAGTCCAAGGCCGTGGTGGTGGAGCGGCTGGGCGCCTTCCGCACCGTGTGGGGGGTTGGATTGCACCTGAAGGTCCCCTTCATCGAGCGGGTGGCCAAGACCGTGTCCCTCAAGGAGCAGGTGGTGGACTTCGCCCCCCAGCCCGTGATCACCAAGGACAACGTCACCATGCAGATCGACACCGTGCTCTACTTCCAGATCACCGACCCCAAGCTGTACACCTACGGCGTGGAGCACCCCATGTCCGCCATCGAGAACCTGACCGCCACCACCCTGCGCAACATCATCGGCGATCTGGAGCTGGACCAGTCCCTCACCAGCCGGGACCACATCAACACCCAGATGCGGGCCATCCTGGACGAGGCCACCGACCCCTGGGGCATCAAGGTGAACCGGGTGGAGCTGAAAAACATCATGCCGCCCCGTGATATCCAGGACTCCATGGAAAAGCAGATGCGGGCCGAGCGGGAGCGCCGGGAGGCCATCCTCCAGGCCGAGGGCCAGAAGCAGGCCCAGATCCTGGTGGCCGAGGGCGAGAAGCAGTCCGCCATCCTCCGGGCCGACGCGGCCAAGCAGGCCAAGATCATGGAGGCCGAGGCGGAAAAGACCGCCAAGATCCTGGCCGCCGAGGCCGAGTCCGAGGCCATCATGAAGGTCCAGCAGGCCACCGCCGACGCCATCAAGCTGATCAACGAGGCGGCGCCCAGCCAGGGCGTGCTCACCATCAAGGCGCTGGAGGCGTTCCAGAAGGCCGCCGACGGCCGGGCCACCAAGATCATCATCCCCAGCGAGCTCCAGGGGCTGGCGGGCATGTGCGCCGCCGCCAAGAGCGTGTTCGACACCGTGGAGCCCAACCAGCCCAAGAAGTGATCCGTGTACGAATACAAATATGTCAGGCTCAAAGCCACGGGCTTGATGGTGACTGAGCTCAAAGGGAGCCGGGCCGCCATCGACCAACACGCCGCTGAGGGGTGGAGATACGCGGGCTGGATACCGGTCACGGTGGGAGCCTGGGACGGCGCGATGGCACAAGTAGAGCTGATCTTCGAACGGGAAGTGTAAAAAGGAGCGGCCCCCTGGGGGGCCGCTCCTCTTCGTTTTGCTTCAGTCCACCATGTGGACGTTCAGGTGGGGATAGGTCATCTCCACCCCCGCCCGGTCGAACAGGGGCTTGAGGCCGTCCATCAGCTCGAAGTACACCGTCCAATAGTCGGTGTTGGCGCACCACACCCGCATGATGTAGTCGATGGCGTTGTCGCCGTAGCCGTTCACGTGGACGGCGGGCTCGGGATCGTCCAGCACCAGGGGGTGGTCCGCCGCCATTTTTGCCAGCAGAGCGATCACCTGGTCCGTGGGAGCGTCGTAGGAGGCGGACACGGTCAGCTCCACCCGGCGGTGGGGCTGGGCGGAGAAGTTGATGATGTTGGCGGACACGATGGCGCTGTTGGGCAGCTGGACCAGCTTGTTGTCCGGGGTGGCCAGCTTGGTGTAGAACATGCCGATCTCCACCACTGTGCCCGAGCAGCCCCCGGCGTCCACATAGTCCCCCACCGCGAAGGGGTGGGAGGCCAGCAGCTGCATCCCTCCCGCCACGTTGGACAGGAAATTCTGAAGCGCCAGGGAGAAGGCCAGACCCACCACGGACAGCACCGCCACCAGGGAGGTGACCTTGATGCCCAGGCACTCCAGCACGATGATGGCGGTGATGAACCACAGCCCGCCCTTGAACAGGCCCCGCAGCAGCTTTTGCAGGGGCTCGTCCAGCTTGGAACGGCCCAGGGCCCGGTCCAGCACGGCCAGCAGCAGCTTCATGAGCGCCAGGCAGATCGCGGCCACGGCCACGGCGCCGAAGATCTTCCCGGCGTTGAGCTGGGAGAAGCCTAGGCGGATGCTGTCGGCCATGGCGTCCACATCCACCGGGATGGTCAAAAACAGGGGCATGTCAGATCCCTCCTCTTTTTGCGCATGTCGTCACAGGGAGCCCGGCCGCGCCGGCTCCCCCGCCAGGGCGTCCCCCATCCTGCCGGTGATACGCACGTCCAGCAGCCGGTTGTGAAGGTCTTTCCCTTGCGTGCGCACCAGGGCATAGTTTGGCGTGTGGCCCTGCCAGAGCCCGTCCTTCTCCTCCTCGAAGAGGACGGGGAGGGTCCGGCCGATCTGCCGCTCCAGCCAGCGCCCCTCCAGCTCCGCCCCCAGGGCGATGGCGGCCCGGGTCCGGGCCTCCTTCACCTCCTTGGGCACCTGCCCGGGCATGTCCGCCGCCGGGGTGCCGGGGCGGCGGGAGTAGGGGAACACGTGGATGGAGGTGAAGGCGCACCGCTCCACGAAGGCCAGGGTCTGGGCGAACTCCTCCTCTGATTCCCCGGGGGATCCGGCGATCAGATCGGTGGTGATCCCGGGGTCCGGGAAGTATCCCCTCAGTAATTCCACGCTCTTATGATACCGGGAGGTATCATATTTCCGGTTCATCCGGGCCAGGGTGGCGTCGCACCCGGACTGGAGGGACAGGTGGAAGTGGGGGCACAGGTTGGGCAGGGCGGCGGCCCGGCGGCAGAACTCCTCCGTGATGGTCCTAGGCTCCAGCGAGCCCAGCCGCACCCGCAGGCCCGGGGCGGCGGCGCACACCCCTTCCACCAGGTGGATGAGGGACCGTCCGCCCTCCAGGTCCCACCCCCAGGAGGAGATCTCGATGCCGGTGAGCACCACCTCCCGATAGCCCTCCGCCGCCAGCCGCCCGGCCTCCGCCTCCGCCTCGGCCAGGGGCAGGGAGCGCACCGGCCCCCGGGCGTAGGGGATGATGCAGTAGGTGCAGAAGTTGGTGCAGCCGTCCTCCACCTTGAGCATGGCCCGGGTCCGGCCCGCCCCCCCTCCGGCGGGGAGGCGCTCGAAGTCCCGCCGGGCCAGGGCGCTGTCAACGTGGATCACTTGCCCCCCCTTGGCGCGCAGCAGCTCCTCCAGCTTGTCCAAAAAGGCCAGCCGCCCCGCCGAGCC
This sequence comes from uncultured Oscillospiraceae bacterium, assembly GCA_910588495.1. GTDB lineage: Bacteria > Bacillota > Clostridia > Oscillospirales > Oscillospiraceae > Enterenecus. The sequence goes on from CAJUPU010000004.1 coordinate 93,916, forward strand.
GGACACCAGGTCCACCCCCAGCGCCGCCACCGCGTCTGGGTCGGTCTGAGCGTAGCAGCCGCAGGCGGCCACCACCGCGCCCGGAGCGCGCTTCCTGGCCCGGCGGAGGATGTTCCGGCACTTCTTGTCGCTGACGGCGGTGACGGTGCAGGTGTTGACGATGTAGGCGTCCGCCGGGCCGTCGAAGGGGACCAGAGCGTGCCCCCGGCGCAGCAGCTCCCGCTCCATGGCCTGGGTCTCCACCTGGTTCACCTTGCAGCCCAGGGTATAGATGGCGATATCCACGATCGGCGCCCCTTTCCTCATGATCTGGGCTATCATACCACAAACACGGCCCGATCGCAACCGCCGTCCGGCCGTGTTGTTGCAATGGCTGGCGGGCTGTGCTATGATTAGACCAGATGGAGGGAAAATAGGCCAAAAAAGGGGAGGGAAACCGCTGGTTGCGCCCATGGAAGCACCGGTATCATTGACATTTGGAAGGGAGAGGGCTATGATGGACCTCAAGGACAGGCTGATGGAGCTGCGCAGGGAAAAGGGGTGGAGGCAGGACGAGCTGGCACTGAAGCTCAATGTCACCCGGCAGGCCGTCTCAAAATGGGAGCGCGGCGCGGCTGTGCCGTCCATAGATAATTTGGTGTACATCGGAAGGCTGTACGGCATCCCCCTGGATGAGCTGGTGAACGGGAGGCCGCAAGGTGAGGAGCCGCCCGCCACAGCGGCGGCGGTGGCGGAGCCGGAGAACATCCTGGCCCCACAGCGGCACAGACCGATGAGATTGGCAGTAGCTGCGGTATTAGCCGGATGCATTTTTCTGACAGGCGTGGCCGCTGGAATTATGATTGGTTCTACCGCATTGAGGGAGCCGGGAAGGCCAAAAGATGGCCTTACTATTATTAGCCAGGACGATTTGGAATGGGAAGACATTGATTTGACAGAAGTGCAGGACTGGACTGGCAAGACAACGAACATAGTCCCCTAAGAGTGTGCTTTGAGGAAGGAGCGTACCTATGAACATAAGGCGATTGATGTGTACATTATTGGCTTCTTTCACTGTATTAGGCTGCACTATCTCGTCCGCCGGAGCAGCAGAAGTTCCTGATGAAACCATTGTCTGGCTGGAAGATATGGAATGGGTGGACCTGCCAATAGTGGAGTACTGGGACATAAATCCCATGCCCCTGACCACTGATTCAATCGATAAATCCATTTCCAAGTACTCCATAGGGTATGTAACTCATTCGATTGACTTAAATGCTAATGATATGGTTACATTTAATTGTTCCTACTCGCCATTGTCAGCCAGCATAGACTTTGGCGTTATAGCATCCAATGGAAGATTCTATTATATCAATGTAAAGGAGGGCAGTATCAATCAAACAATCAGAATCAGCCAAAGCGGAAGCTATTCAGTGGCGATCAGGAACAATTCTTCACAGACTGTGCGTGTGGTCGGGTTTGTGAACTATTGACCGTACATGTCCCACACGACATAAGAAAGGAGCAATATTCTTATGAAAATGAAACGCGTTTTGTCCCTGCTGCTGGCCCTGGTGATGTCCCTGGCCCTGGCATCCTCAGCGTTTGCCCAGGAAGTCCCCGTTGACAAAACCTCTCCCACAGCAACTGCCGATAAAGGGCCAGAAGATATCCCTGCCCCTGATGACAGCGAAGGCCCCGAGGTCAACGAGGGGGAGGGGAATGGCATAGAGCCCCATAGCAGCTATCTCGTCGTGGATGAGCCTGTCTCCCAGGGGGGGTCTAGGTGGGAGCAGCCTGCCGGCTACAGCTCCTATCGTGTGTGGGTACAGAATACGTCCAATGTCCCTATGAAGGTTACGGTGAAATACAGCAACGGAAAGTACAGCCACGAGGTAAGAGTCGGCGCGAATGAAGCAAAAACCGTTCTGACGGTCAATAACGCCGTGGCTGGATTGCACACGGTTTCTTTCGTTACAGACGATGGTGTGGGGAGCGGCATTGTCAGGGTTCGTGTGTCTGATGTAGCACTTTGATATTCCTCACGACGTAAGAAAGGAGCTTTGCTCTTATGAAAATGAAAGGCGTTTTGTCCCTGCTGCTGGCCCTGGTGATGTGCCTGGCCATGGCCGCCCCCACCTTCGCCGCCGAGCCCGAGGACCCCAACGAGGGTATCGAGCTGCACATGCAGCTCTTCGAGAATCCGTATGTCAACGACAGTACGGGTACTTACCACACCGATAATTTCACCTCGACCCCCGGCAACGGTACGTATATCAAGGTCTGGTACCGCAACTATTCGGACGAGAGGGCCACCGTTGTCCTGTATAATAAAAACGGCACGGATCTCAAGGCGATGAATATTGCGCCCGGTGGCGAAGGCGAGATCTGGTATACCGGCTCCAATACAACAGCGGTCAGCTACTATGTCCGCATTCTGTCTGAATACTCCGGGCAGGTCACAGGTTATCTGGCCGTTGCTCAGAAACGGAGCAAGTGACCGATCGGGAACGATTCTTCACAGACCGCGGGTGTGGCCGGCTTTGTGGATCATTGACCGTACATGTCCCACACGACGTAAGAAAGGAGCAATATTCTTATGAAAATGAAACGCGTTTTGTCCCTGCTGCTGGCCCTGGTGATGTGCCTGGCCATGGCCGCCCCGGCTTTCGCCTATGAGCCCGGTGACGGCGGCAACAGCGGCATTTCCCCGCATCTGGACTATGTGCCGTTCAAGCAGCCCATCACCCCCACCAGCTCCGACGCTACTTGGGATCAGCCCGAAAATTATAAGGGCTACCACGTGTGGGTGGAGAATACGAGCAGCCTGCCCATGCGGGTCACGCTGTTCCACCCGGACGGGACATATGAGCAGGCGTGGGTGGCCAAGGACAGCAATAGGATCGTGTTCCAGACCTCCAACGCGGCGCCCGGAAGGTATCGAGTCGGTTTCTATGTGGAGGACGGCAACAAAACGGGCACCGTCAGCGTCCGTGTGAGCGAATTTTGATCCCACCCGGTTTTGAATAGTGGCCGACCCGCTCCCCCGAGCGGGCCGGCTTTTTTGCGCTTTGGTCTGTACATTTCCTCCCCGGCGTGGTACAATGTCAAAACAGCTTTTTGGAGAGGGGGGCGGGCCGTGGGTCACAGCTTTTTCGCCTACATCTTCCGGATGCGCCACATCGCCCGCTGGGCGCTGATGCGCAACACCCGCACCGAGAACGTGGAGGAACACTCCTACGAGGCGGCGGTGCTCTCCCACGCCCTGGCGGTGATCGGCCGGGACGTGTACGGCAAGGCCCTGGACCCGGACAAGATCGCGGTGGCCGCGCTGTTCCACGACGCGTCGGAGATCATCACCGGCGACATGCCCACCCCGGTGAAGTACCACGACCCCTCCCTGCAAAGCGCCTATAAGCGGGTGGAGGCGGCGGCCCAGGACAAGCTGATGTCCATGCTGCCCCCCGAGCTGGCCCCCGCCTATGAACCCCTGGTCCGGGAGAGCGACCCCCAGGTGCGCCGGTATGTGAAGGCGGCGGACAAGCTGTCCGCCTACATCAAGTGCGCCGAGGAGCTGAAGGCGGGCAACGCCGAGTTCCGCAAGGCGGCGGAGCAGACCATGGCGGCGCTGAAGGCCATGGAGATGGAGGAGCTGGACTATTTCATGGAGCGGTTCCTCCCCGCGTTCAGCCTGACATTGGACGAATTGCAATAGGAGGAAAAACGTATGAGAGCCATCGTCACCGTGATCGGCAGGGACCAGGTGGGCATCATCGCCGCCGTGTGCGCCCTGCTCAGTGAGAAGAACGTCAACGTGCTGGACATCAGCCAGACCGTGCTCCAGGAGTATTTCACCATGATCATGCTGGTGGACGCGTCCCAGGCCACGGTGCCCTTCGCCCGCCTCCGGGAGGACCTGGCCCAGGCCGGGAAGGAGCGGGGGCTGGACATCCGCGTCCAAAGAGAAGACATTTTTGACGCTATGCATAGGATCTGAGGGCTGCGCTATGATCAACACCAACGATATCTTACAGACCATCCGGATGATCGACCACCAGCACCTGGACGTGCGCACGATCACCATGGGCGTGTCCCTGCTGGACTGCTGCGACCCCGACCCCCACGCCGCCTGCCGGAAGATCTACGACAAGATCACCACCTCGGCGGAAAAGCTGGTGGAGACCGGGGAGGACATCGAGACCGAGTTCGGCATCCCCATCGTCAACAAGCGGATCTCCGTCACCCCCATGGCCCTGGTGGCCGGGGCGTCCCGCACGGCGGACTATGTGCCCTTCGCCGCCGCCATGGACAAGGCGGCCAAGGCGGTGGGGGTGAACTTCATCGGCGGCTTTTCCGCCCTGGTCCACAAGGGCATGACCGAGGGGGACAAGAAGCTGATCGCCGCCATCCCCGAGGCCCTGGCCGCCACCGACGTGGTGTGCTCCAGCGTGAACATCGGCTCCACCAAGGCGGGGATCAACATGGACGCGGTGGCCCTCATGGGCCGGACCATCAAGGACACGGCCCAGCGCACCGCCGACAAGGGCGGCTTCGGCTGCGCCAAGCTGGTGGTGTTCTGCAACGCGGTGGAGGACAACCCCTTCATGGCCGGGGCCTTCCACGGCGTGGGGGAGGCCGAGCGGGTGATCAACGTGGGGGTGTCCGGCCCCGGCGTGGTCCACCACGCCCTCCAGCGGGTGAAGGGTCAGAGCTTCGACGTGGTGGCGGAGACCATCAAAAAGACCGCCTTCCAGGTGACCCGCATGGGCCAGCTGGTGGCCCGGGAGGCCAGCGCCCGGCTGGGCGTCCCCTTCGGCATCGTGGACCTGTCCCTGGCCCCCACCCCCGCCATCGGGGACAGCGTGGCCCGGATCCTGGAGGAGATGGGCCTGGACCGGTGCGGCACCCACGGCACCACCGCCGCCCTGGCCCTGCTCAACGACGCGGTGAAGAAGGGCGGCGTGATGGCGTCCTCCTCGGTGGGGGGGCTGTCCGGGGCCTTCATCCCGGTGAGCGAGGACGAGGGCATGATCGCCGCCGCCCAGTCCGGGGCGCTGACCCTGGACAAGCTGGAGGCCATGACCTGCGTGTGCTCGGTGGGGCTGGACATGATCGCCGTCCCCGGCGACACTTCCGCCGCCACCCTGTCCGCCATCATCGCCGACGAGGCGGCCATCGGCATGGTCAACCAAAAGACCACCGCCGTGCGCATCATCCCCGCGCCGGGCAAGGTGGTGGGCGACATGGTGGAGTTCGGCGGCCTGCTGGGCTCCGCCCCGGTGATGCCCTGCCACACCGGCTCCGCCGAGGACTTCGTGGCCCGGGGCGGACGGATCCCGGCGCCGCTGCACAGCTTGAAGAATTGAGCGTCCGAGCCGCTGCAAGCAGAAGCTCCCCCCGGCAAAAGCCGGGGGGAGCTTTTCAGTTCAGACCATAGTATTCAATGAGCCGCTCCACCGCGTCCAGCGCCGTGACGGGCTCCACCCACAGGTCGGGGAGGAAGCCGGCGCCGTCTATGTTTTCCCCTGTCTCACCGAGGCTGAGGCCCGTGCCGAAATAGCAGCCCAGGCTGGAGCGGGGCAGGTAGAGGGCCAGGTTGTTGGGGGTGAGGGAACAGCCCGTGGTGGGCCCGCCCACCGTGAGGGTGTCCTCCGCCGTGCGGAAAAACTGCACTGCCGTCTCCCCCGAGGAGGCCACGGCCTTGTCCTGGAGGACAAAGACGGGGCCGGAGCGCTCCACCCAGGCTCCGGGGCTGGAATATTGGCTGAAGGTGCCCATGTGCTGAGTGGGGTAGCCGAGCTGGGAGCAGGCGATCTGGCTGTACCGATGGGAGAACGCCCGCCGGGGCTGGGCGTCCGCCCCGGCCCAGCCCTGGAACCACTCCATGATGTACACGTCGCGGCCGCCGCCGTTCCCCCGCAGGTCGAAGATGAGCAAGGGGCTGTCCGCGTATTCTTCCCCGCAGGAGGAGAAGCGGGCCAGGGCCGCCTGGTCTTTGGGATCGGCGGAGCCGCCCTGGATCCCGCCGTCGTGCATCCGCCGGGAGGTGAGGATGGGCACGCTCCGCCATTCCTCCTCGGAAAAGGCGGGGGCCCGGCCGTCCCGGAGGGGGATCCCGGCCCGCCGCCATTTGAGCGCGTGCCCGTCCAGGGTGGAGGGCAGGTCCCGGCCGTCCCGGCTGAGGGCGGCGTACCACCAGCAGATGCGGCCGTCGGGGCCGATGGTGGGCTTGAGACAGCCGGGGTCCTCCGCCCCCTCGGGGCTGTCCAGGTAGAGCTCGGGCACATAGTACATGTACTGGGCGTGGGCGTCCCGCATGGCGTGGTCCCCCAGCAGGAAGTGGCCGTCCGCCAGCACCGGGGAGAGGTGGCGGTACAGCGCGTCCTCCAGGGTCTTGGCGGTGGGGGCCTCGGCGGAGGCCAGCTCCGCCTTTACCGTGTCCCGGATGGGGAGGAAGGTCTCGTCCCCGCCGAAATAGTAGTAGGCCCCGTAGGTGGTCCGGAGCAGGGTGAAAAAGGTATCCGCGTCGGCCAGCAGGTCCTCCCGGGTCAGGCCCTCCGCCTCTCCGCGGTAGGTGAAGAGCAGGTCCAGCTCCTCCTGGGTGAAGGTGTGGTTCTGCTCAGAAAAATCCGGGGTATAGGCGGAGAGGTCTATGGGCTCCGTCTGGTCTAGGCGGGATTTTCGGGCGGTGTTCACCCCCTCTAAAAAGGCGTAAAACTCCGCCGGGTCCCCATGGGCGGGCGCGGCGGTGGGCAGGGGAGAGGGCGCGGGGCTGTCCGCCGTGGGGAGGGGAGCGGGGGCGTCCGCCGCCGGGGCGCAGCCCGCCAGCAGGGATAAGGCCAGGGCCAGAGACAGCACGGTTCGTTTGCTCATGGGGGCCGCCTTTCTTTTTAAAACAGTGGAAACAGACGCCCCCCGGCACGGGCCGGGAGGCGTCTGCTTTGCCGTCACGCCGTGCCTGCTCGAGGCGGCTGCGGGCTTTCCCTGGGGTCCGCGTCGGCCCACAGGGTGGAAAAATAGTCATAGTAGGGCATGAGAAAGGCGAAGCCCTCCACCAGCCGGTCCGCCAGGGCGGGGGAGTAGATGGCGTCGGTCAGCTCCTCCTCGTGGCCCAGGGACAGGGACTTTTTATTGTACCAGTCCGCCAGCTTTGGCTGGGCGCACACCTTTTTCCGGCTGTATTCCGGGCCGTTCAGGGCGAATTCCTCCTGCCGGGCCAGCTTGTTTTGGAGCTTCAGCAGGGGCCTGGGGTCGGCGTCGATGCGGGCGCGGTGCCGTTCCATCACCGCCGCCCGGGCGCACCAGAAGCCCATGCCATAGCTCCAGCCGTCCGGGGCCAGCTCGAACCAGAGCACCGGATGGTCTCCGCCGGACTCGTTTCCAAACCGGAACAGGGACAGCCACAGGTGGTCCTTATAGGGCCCCCGGCCGAACAGCCGCCGGGCGTCCCGGTAGATGCGGGAGATCTTCAGGCTCAGCCCGCTTTGGGGGAAGCGGTCCAGCAGCTGGGCCTGGACCTGGCCCCCCAGCTCCCGCATGGGGGCCAGGAAATAGGTCTGGTAGTCGGCCTTGTGGGCCTCGAACCAGCCGCGCTCGTTGTTGAAGCGGATGCCCCACATGAAGTCCACGGTCTCCTGAGAAAAGCCTTGGAACATGGCTCAGCCCTCCGTGGGGTTCTCCAGCCAGGGAGGCATGGTGGCGTCCGGGACCGGAAGGTCCACGTACTGAGTGGGGGTGGGTTCCGGCGTGGGGGTGGGGGCGGTGCCGGGGTCCACCACCGGGTCCTGGCTGGGCGGCACCCAGGGGTCCTGGCTGGGCGGGGACCAGGGATCTTGGGTGGGCTCCGCCGGGGGATCGGTGACGGCGGGGGGCTGGGCGGTGCCCTCGCCCCAGGGCCCGGAGTCCAGGGGATTGTACAAGATCACTTTGTCCCGCTTGGCGTAGGTGCTGTGGTTCTCGAAGGTGCGGGAGAGCAGGTTGCCGCTGGCGTCGTACACGCAGCGGTACACGTCCACCGAATAACCGGTGTAGGGGGTGGTCTTGACCTTGGTGGTGCCCTGGGGGATGGTCTCGTCGGGCTGGTACACCGTGGTCCAGCCGGTGGAGCCCAGGGTATAGCGCTGGGTCTCCACCCTGATATTGTCCGGGTTGCTGCCGTAGAACTGGACCGTCAGCTTGCCCCAGGCCCCGCCCTCGGTGTAGGCCACGATCTTGATGGGGAAGCCGGTGTTGTTGCGGAACTTGAAGTCCAGGCTGGGGTAGTAGATGGTGGCGTCCAGCCCGTTGGGGATATAGCCAGTGGAGAAGGCGTGGCAGGCCCGGCGGACGATCTCCAGGTTGGAGTACACCGCGCAGTAATACAGGGACGAGGACACCTGGCACACGCCGCCGCCGTCCATTGGGACGGTCTCGCCGTTCTGGTAGCCGGTGCTGGTCTTATAGCCGTTGGCAGCGCTGGGTGAGCCGATGGTGCCGATATAGGAGAACACCTCGCCGGGCTGGATCACCTTGCCGTTGCAGGACTGGGCGGCCCGGTTCACGTTGAAGGAGCGGTTGGCCACCCCATCCATGTTGGTGGTGACGGAGGCCAGCAGGTCCTTATAGTACATGGACTCGTCTTCGGAGGTGCCCGGGGGGGTGTACTCCAAGGGGATGGTCACCGGCTGGCCAGGCTCGGCGGCGTCCAGCAGCTCCTGGGCCTCCTGGGCGTTGACGGACCGGCCGATCACCGCCGGAGTGAGCTTGCCGTTCTCGTCCACCCCCGGGGGGACCGGCTCGATATGGATCAGCTCGCTCAGGGCCTGGCCGCTGAGTTCCGCGCCGGACACCGCCTCCGGCTCCACCGCCAGCTCCTCGGCCCCCTGGGCCAAAGCGGACTCCACCGCCTCCAGCAAAGCATCCGTGTCCACCTTCTGCCCGTCGGTGCCCGGGGTGACCACCACGGTCTCATCCCCCAGCTCGTAGGTGAAGTCCACCGGCTCCACATCCAGCTCGCTGGCGATGGAGCGGATGACCTCCTTGGCCTGCTCCCTCCCCTCGGGGGTGAAGGCGGCGGCGGACAGGGGCAGGTCGTGGGGTTCCTGGGCCATGCCCAGCCACAGGGCCCCCAGCTTCCAGAAGGGGGTGTCTTTCTTGGCGGAGAAGCCCACGTCCACGGTGCCCTCGGGGGAGCAGTCCATCAGCTCGCCGGACAGCTCCGCTTTCTTTCCCTCGCCGTAGAGCAGGGTGAGCTTGCGGCTGTCCAGCCGCTGGTCCATTTCCTGGGTGACGGCGGCCAGGGCGTCCTCCCGGCTGAGGCGGCCCAGGTCCACCGCGGCGCCTTTATCGTCCCGGGCCACCGCGCCGGGCAGGAGCTGGCCGTTGTTCTGCACCCAGCCGCACAGGCCGAAATAGCCCCCGGCCGCCGCCGCGGCGATCGTGACGGCGGCGATGGCGGCGATCAGGCCCGCCGGTATTTTCTTTTTCGGAGTGGATCCTTCCATAAGACAACTGACCTCCCATAGAACACAAGTAAAAACATTGTACCACCTTATGCTGATCAGGGCAAGGAAAAGTATGCGGAAAAAAGGTTACAATTTGGTATCAATAGGGTGGGAAAGTGTGGATTCCGACGGAAAAAGCCGCCCGCCGTCTCCGCGGCGGGCGGCTTTGACGGGCTGGGTCAGGTCTTGTGGCTCTCCACGATGGCGCCGGAGCGGAAGGCGGCCACCAGGTCGATCAGCTCGTCGATCTGGCCCTGGAGCTTTTTGCCGATGTCGGTCTGGAGGATCATGGCCCGGCTCTCCAGCCGCTCGAACACCTGGGTGGTGGAGGCGATGTCGTAGTTCTTATGGATGGCGGCGGCCCGGCCCACGAAGGGCTCGTGGGCCACCAGCCGGAAGCAGGTGGAGTTGTAGATCAGGGTGTATCCGGCGATGCCGGTGGTCTTTTGATACGCTTTGCAGAACCCGCCGTCGATCACCACCAGCCTGCCGCCCCCCTTTACAGGGCTCTCCCCCTTCTTGGACTTGACGGGGACGTGGCCGTTGATGATGTGGCAGTGGGAGCCCTCCAGCCCGAAGTCCTTCAGGATGCCCTCGCACACGGCCGGGTCGTTGTACAGGTGGTAATAGGCGTTCTTGGCCTCGGTGTGGGTGGCCTCGTCGGCAATAAACCGGCGCTCGAAGGTGGTCATCCGGTCCCGGCCGAAGATGGGGGAGCTGCGCCCCGCCCACAGCCACCACAAAAAGTCCATGCCCTGCTGGCGCTCCGGGGAGCCGGGCTTGTTGTAGTAGGCCCGGCGGGCCACCCGGTCGGCGTAGTCCAAAAAGGCCCGGCCGGACAGGTCCTCGCAGCCCATGAGGGTGAAGCGCATGAGAGATCCGTCCTCGTGCATGGGGATGCAGCCGTGGAAGAGCAGGTTGCCGTTGTAGATCCGGTACAGGCTGCCCTTGGAGTAGAGGAAGCGGACGTGGCGCTGGAGCTTCTCGCTGTGCCGGAAGGACCGGGTGAGGGTGTTGATCAGGGTGTCCTCCTCCGGGGTGAGGGCGTAGGGGTCGGCGGGATCCACGGTGGGGAAGTCGGTGTCCAGCATGGGGTGGACCACGCCGTCGATGGTGATGGTCTTGGCGTCGTAGTCGATCTTGTCCAGCAGCAGCCGGTCGTCCATGTGGAAGTCGGGGTTGCGCCGGATCTTCTGGCCCTCCAGCTTGAAGAGGATCATGGCGATGGCCTTGTGCATCCGGGCGCACAGCAGCTTGTCCCGCTCGGTGACGGTGTCCTCGTCCTCCTTGGACAGCTTCACCTCGAACCGGCTCACGTCGCAGTGGCGGTAGAACTCGTCGGCGAACACCGACAGGGGCCGCAGGGAGATGCCGTAGCCCGTTTCGATGACCTCCAGGTTGTTGTAGCGCAGGGAGTTGACCAGCACGGTGGCCACCAAGGTCCGGGAGCCGGAGGCGGCCCCCATCCACAAGATGTCGTGGTTGCCCCACTGGATATCCACGCTGTGGTATTTCATCAGGCTGTCCAGGATCACGTCGGCCCCGGGGCCCCGGTCGAAGATGTCCCCCACCAGGTGGAGGTGGTCCACCGCCAGGCGCTTGATCAGCTCGCACAGCTGGATCAGGAAGTTGGAGGCCCGGTCCAGGTCGATGATGGTGTTGATGATGTTCTCATAGTAGTCCCGCTTGTCCGCCTCGTTCTTCTCGTAGTGGGTGTGGATCAGCTCGTCGATGATGTAGGCGTACTCGGGGGGCATGGCCTTGCGCACCTTGGAGCGGGTGTACTTGGCGCTGACCAGGCAGCACAGGTCGATGAGGCGGTGGAAGGTGATCCGGTACCACTCCCGCATGTCGTCGCATTCCCGCTCGATCTCCTCCAGCTTCTCCTCGGGGTAGTAGATGAGGGTGGCCAGCTGGTCCCGGTCGGACCGGGGGACGGTGGCCCCCAGCAGCTCGTCGATCTTCACCCGGACCACGCCGGAGGCGGAATTCAGGATGTGCTGGAACGCCTCGAACTCCCCGTGGACGTCGGACAAAAAGTGCTCGGTGCCCTTGGGCAGGTTCTGGATGGCCCGCAGGTTGATGATCTCGGTGCAGGCGGACTGGACGTTGGGGTACTGCCGGGACAGCAGCTTCAGGTACTCCAGCCGCTCGGGGGAAAAGGCTGTGTTGGGTTTCATGGCGCGTCCTCCTTTGGTTGGGTATTTTTGTATGCCGCTATTATGCCATAGATCGCCGCAAAAGGGAAGAGGAAAAGCGCAGAAACGGAAAATTTTCCGTTTCTGCGCCCTGTTTTTGTTAAAAATGTGTCAAGTCGCGGCATTCCTGATCACAGCAGGTAGTTGTTCTCCCGGTCGGCCACCTGGAGGGCCTTCAGCTTGTAGGCGGCGAAGCCCTCCACCACCAGAGGCTCCCGCTTGCACAGCTCCTCAGCCTCCTCATAGCTCCCGGCCCGCAGGATATACATCCCCGCCACGCCGGGATAGCCCTTGAACACCCCGCACAGCTCCAACCGCCCCTCCTCGTCCAGGGCCCTGATGTTGGCCACGTGGCGCTCCACGGCGGCCTTGGTCAGCCGGTTGTAGGTCTTGGTCTTTTCGATGACCATCACATACAGCCATTTTTCCATGAATACCGCTCCTTTACTGTCAGATCTCCCGCCGGCCCTCCAGCGCCCGCTCGTCGGCGCAAAGTCCGCTGTGCTCCGCTTCCGCCTGCGGCGAAAGCTGCACTCGCTCCCTGGCGCCTCCTCTCCCCACAAAGCCTGAAGGACGGCTTTGCGGGGGCCCCTATATTTCCCGCCGGCCCTCCAGCGCCCGCATGAGGGTGGCGTCGTCGGCGAATTCCAAATGGCTGCCCACCGGGATGCCGTAGGCCAGCCGGGTGGTGCGCACCCCGAAGGGCTTGAGCAGGCGGCTGAGGTACATGGCGGTGGTCTCCCCCTCGGTGTCCGGGTTGGTGGCCATGATGACCTCCTCCACGCCCCCGGCGGACACCCGCTCCACCAGCTGCTGGATGCGCAGCTCGTCCGGGCCGATGTGGTTCATGGGGGAGATTACCCCGTGGAGCACGTGGTACACCCCGCCGTACTCCCGGGAGCGCTCCATGGCCACCACATCTTTGGGGTCGGCCACCACGCACACGGTGGCGTGGTCCCGCTTGGAGGAGGCGCACAGGGGGCACTCCCCCTCGCCGTCGGTGAGGTTCTGGCACACGGGACAGCAGCCGATGCTTTTTTTCGCGTCCAGCAGGGCGGCGGCGAAGTCCTGGGCGGTCTGCTCCGGCTGGTCCAGGATGAAAAAGGCCAGCCGCTGGGCGCTCTTGCGGCCCACGCCGGGCAGCTTGGCGAACTGCTCCACCAGGTTTTCCAGAGCGGCGGGGAAGTAGTCCATGGGAACACGCACCTCCGTTAAAATGCGGGAAAGGTCTATCCGTCGTAATGCTTGTGGCTGACGCAGTACCATCGGCCCCGGCCGGCGGCCTCCCCAAGGGGATGACACCAGACGTCCAGAGGCTGGCCCTGATAGTCCGCGTCCCGCCAAGAAAGGCAGTAGGCCTGGTAATAGTGGCCCTGGACAGGCTCGCCGTAGGGGACCCACGTTCCCTCGGCGTAAAAATGGGCCTCCAGCGCACCGTTCTCGTCGAAGGAGCAGTACACATCCGTGAAATACCCGCGTTTCTCGATCTCCTCCCAGGCGGCGGTGAGCTCCGGGGCGGCGGGATGCTCCTCCCACTCTCCCAGGGAGGGGCCCTCGCAGCGGATGGTCAGCGTATGGTCGGGAAAGGCGGTGCATACGGCGTCCAGCCCATACCGTTCCCCGGGCCGGACGGCCTCCTCCCGGCACAGGGAGATGAACTCCTCCAAAATCACCTGGTGCCGGGAGTGGAAGCGGACCGTATTGAAAAGGGAAGGGCGGGAGAGGAAAAACAGCGCCAGGGCGGCGATCGACGCAAGGCCCGCCGCCCCAATGAAGATCCGGCGCCTGTTCATCCCGTCCGCTTCAGCCCCGCAGAGCGGCGATGGCCGCCGCCGGGTCCTCCGCCCCGTACACCGCCGACCCGGCCACCAGCACCGTGGCCCCGGCGTCGATCACCGTTTGGGCGTTGGCGGGGCCCACGCCCCCGTCCACCTCCAGCTGGCAAGAGGGGTCGTACTTATCGATCAGCGCCCGGACCTCCCGGATGGTGTCCAGCTGATGCTCCATGAACTTCTGCCCGCCGAAGCCGGGCTCCACCGTCATCACCAGCACCATGTCCACCTGCCCCAGATAGGGCAGGACGGCGCTGGCCGAGGTGATGGGCCGCAGGGCCACCGCCTTTTTCACCCCGCAGTCCTCCATGGCCCGCAGGGCGTCGGCGATATGGGCGGGGTGGTCCGCCTCCAGGTGGACGGACAGCAGGTCCGCCCCGGCTTTGGCGAACTGTTGGATGAAGCGCGCCGGTTTGTCGATCATCAGGTGGACGTCCAGGAACATATCGGTGTGCCTGCGGATGGACTCCACCACCGGCACGCCGATGGTGAGGTTGGGGACGAACATGCCGTCCATCACGTCCACGTGGAGCCAGTCGGCGGAGGACACCCGCCGGATGTCCCGCTCCAAATTGCAAAAATCCGCTGAGAGGATGGAAGGGGCCACTTTGACCATGATCTTTTCCCTCGTTTCCTGAGATATCCGCCGGGGGACGGGCCTGGGCCGGGCGGCGCGGGCGGCGCAGCCTCCGCCCCGGCGCATAAGATAGGGTACGCGGAGGTCGCCGACGGAGCAGGCCGGATGGTTCCCCCACGCCCCCCGCTCGCGCCCGGCCTGACGTTCGGACGGCGCGCCGCACCTGAATACCCCCTGCCGCCGCGTCTGCGGCGGCGGGGGGAGCTGTTTTTTGCGCGCCCTCGCCTCCGCTGGGGCGGGAGGGGCCGGACGCCGGGCGTCAGCCCGTGATGGTGCCGCTGGCGGCCACCTCGCGGACCTGATAGCCCTCCCTGCCCAGGGCGTCCAGGATCTCCGCCTTGTGGCTGAGGCCGAAGGCCTCCAGCGTCACCTTCAGCTCCACCCCCGCCTGGCGGTTGATGTTGACGAACTGGTTGTGGTCCAGCTTGATGATGTTGCCGCTGAGCTTGGCCACCAGGTCCGCGATGCGCAGCAGCTCGCCGGGCCGGTCGGGCAGCTGCACCGAGAAGGTGAAGATCCGCCCCCGGTTGATCAGCCCGTGCTGCACCAAAGAGGAGATGGTGATCACGTCCATATTGCCGCCGGACAGCACGCTCACCACGTTCTGGCCCTGGAAGTCCAGGTGCTTCAGGGCCGCGATGGTGAGCAGGCCCGCGTTCTCCACCACCATCTTGTGCTTCTCCATCACGTCCAGGAAGGCGTCCACCAGCTCGCCGTCCTCGATGGTGATGATGCCGTCCAGGTTCTTTTGGATATAGGGGAACACCTGGCCGCCGGGGGTCTTGACGGCCACGCCGTCGGCGATGGTGGAGATCTGGTCCAGAGTGACCACGCGGCCCGCCTCCAGGCTGGCCTTCATGGACGCGGCCCCGGAGGGCTCCACCCCGAACACCCGCACCGAGGGGTTGAGCAGCTTGGCCAGGGTGGACACCCCCGCCGCCAGCCCGCCCCCGCCCACGGGGACCAGGATCGCGTCCACATCGGGCAGGTCCTTGAAGATCTCATAGGCGATGGTGCCCTGGCCGGTGGACACGGTCAGGTCGTTGAAGGGGTGGACGTAGGTGAGGCCCTCCTCTTCGCTGAGCTTGGCGGCCAGGGCCGCCGCGTCGTCGAAGGTCTCGCCGTGGAGCACCACCCGGGCGCCGTAGTCCTTGGTGTTGTTCACCTTCACCAGGGGGGTGGTGGTGGGCATGACGATGGTGGCCGCCACCCCCGCCGCCTGGGCGGCGTAGGCCACCCCCTGGGCGTGGTTGCCCGCCGAGGCCGTCACCAGCCCCCGCTCCTTCTCCTCCTCGGACAGGGTGGAGCACTTGAAATAGGCCCCCCGGATCTTATAGGCCCCGGTGACCTGCATGTTCTCCGGCTTGATGTATACATGGTTGCCGGTGGTGCGGGTGAAGAAGGGGCTGTAGATCAGATCGGTGCGGTGGAGCACGCCGTCCAGGGTCCTGCGGGCGGCGCGGAAATCGTCTAACGTCATCATCAGGAAAGACTCCCTTGGAAGCTGTACCGATCGCCTCGGCACCCAGCCTTGCGGCCCCAATTGCCGCCGGCCGCGTTGAAAGCTCTTGCAATGCACAGAGCATTCCAGCGATCTTTCGCCCTGCCACCGGCGGTCTTGACGCGCAGATCTGGATACTTCGGCTATATTTGGTACGGCTTCTTAGTTTCTTTGTCTTGCCCCGCGCCCATGGGCGCGGGATATCATAACGATCTATTTTACATGAAGAAATTGTTAAAGTCAACCGTCTGGGCCCCCTTCTTCTTGACAGGGGGCTCGTCCGGGGAGTAGAATAGGAGCCAGATATTTGGAAAGGGGGCAAAAGCCGTGGCCTATGTGAAAAAGCGCAGCGTGCTGCCCGTCTATTTCGTGGGGCTGACCTGGCTGGTGTGGGCGTGGATCTTGTGCCTGCCGCTGTACCGCCCCGCCCACTACGTCATGGCGGCGCTGGCCTCCCTCATCGCCTACTACGCGGGCAAGATGATCTTCCCCGACCGGGGCTATGAGGCCCAGGACGCGGCCCAGGACGTCCCCCGGCCGGAGCCCCGGCCCCAGGCCCCGCCCAAGGCGGAAAAGCCCAAGTCCACCGGAGACCCCGAGATCGACGCGCTGCTGGTGGAGCGGGACCGGGCGGTGGGCGAGATGCGGCGGCTCAACGACTCCATCCTGGACCCCAAGATCTCCGCCCAGATCGACCGGCTGGAGGACACCACGGGAAAGATCATCGACACCGTGGCCGCCAGCCCCTCCAAGCTGCCCCAGATCCGCAAGTTCATGAACTACTACCTGCCCACCACCCTGAAGCTGCTCAACGCCTACGACCGGATGGACTCCACCGGGGCGTCGGGGGCCAACATCGACGGCACCAAGGGCAAGATCGAGGACATGCTGGAGACGATCTGCGCCGCCTTCACCCGCCAGCTGGACGATCTGTACGGCCAGGAGGCCATGGACGTGTCCGCCGAGATCCGCGTGATGGAGCAGATGCTGGCGCAGGAGGGCTTTGGCGGCATGACTCTGGGCGGCTCGTAGGAGGGCGCCGTGAAGAAAAACATCACGAGAAAGGGCTGCCGGACGCTGGCCATCGTGTGGACCCTGGCGGCGGCCTCCATGGCGGTGGCCTTCGTGCGGCGGCTGGCGGAATTCAACCTGTTTTTGCTGCTGATGCTGGTGTTGAGCGTGTTCACCGCCGCCGGCTTTTGGAGGACCTGGCGCGGCATGGAGGAGGAGGCCCCCCGGGACCCCTTCGGCGCACCCCCCAGATTTGCCGACGATCCGGTGCTGTTCGATGACGACCCACCCCAACCTAACGATTCGGAGGAGAACGACAATGAGCGATGAACTGAACATGATGCCCGAGCTGACCCTGGACCCCACCGGCGCCGCCGCGGCGGCTCAGGCCGCCCAGGCGGCCCAGGCCGCGGTCCCCCAGGCCCCCGAGGCCCCGTCCCTGACCCTGGAGAGCACCATCGCCCCCGACGACGCGGCGGCGGTCCAGGCCGCCCGGGACGCCCAGGCCATCCAGCTGGACGAGAGCCAGCTCAGCGAGGCGGAGCGCAGGGTGGTCAACGATTTCGCCCAGAAGATCGATATCACCGACTCCACCCAGGTGCTCCAGTACGGCGCGGCGGCCCAGAAGAACATCGCCGGGTTCTCGGAGAACGCTTTGAACAATGTCCGAACCAAGGACCTGGGCGAGGTGGGGGAGGCCCTGTCCTCCCTGGTGGTGGAGCTCAAGACCTTCGGCCAGCCGGAGAAGAAGGGGATCGCCGGGTTCTTCCAGAAAAAGAAGAACGAGCTCACCGCCATGAAGGCCAGCTACGACAAGGCGGAGGTCAATGTGGACAAGATCGCCTCCATCCTGGAGGGCCACCAGGTCACTCTGATGAAGGACATCGCCATGCTGGACCAGATGTACGATCTGAACACCAAGTACTACAAGGAGCTGACCATGTATATCCTGGCGGGCAAGAAGGCGCTGATGAAGGCCCGGAACGAGGACCTGGAGGAGATGCGCAGGAAGGCCGCCGCCTCCGGCGCCCAGGAGGACGCCCAGCGCTATAACGACTTCGCCAACCTGTGCAACCGGTTCGAGAAGAAGATCCACGACCTGGAGCTCACCCGGATGATCTCCATCCAGATGGGCCCCCAGACCCGGATGATCCAGAACAACGATACGCTGATGCTGGAGAAGATCCAGTCGTCTCTTGTGAACACCATCCCCTTGTGGAAGAGCCAGATGGTGCTGGCCCTGGGGCTGGAGCACTCCCGCCAGGCCACCGCCGCCCAGTCCGCCGTCACCAACATGACCAACCAGCTGCTGCAAAAGAACGCGGAGATGCTGAAGATGGGCACCATCGAGACCGCCAAGGAGGCGGAGCGGTCCATCGTGGACATCGAGACCCTCCAGCACACCAACCAGCAGCTGATCACCACCCTGGACGAGGTGATGCAGATCCAGAAGGACGGGGCCCAGAAGCGCAAGGAGGCCGAGCTGGAGCTGGGCCGCATCGAGGGCGAATTGAAGCAGAAGCTCCTGGAATTGAGAGGTTGATGACCTGTGGTATGGACATTTGCGCCCGGATCTTGGCTTAGGACGGCTTTGATGCTGGTAACTCCGGTGACCTTGGCGGTCATCATATTGGCCGTTGTGGGCAAACGGGGGACCGGCGTGTTCAAAAAGCAGGGGGTGGCCTGGGGGCTGACGGTGCTGATGATCTTCGCCGCCATCGGCATCGGCTATGCCAGGGCCCCCGCCAACAGCCCGAGGCCTGAGCCGGGGCTGGTACAGGGGCCGGGATCCATGCCCTCCTACGTGCGGGACGATGCCGGTGTGCTGTCCGCCGAGACGGTGCGGGAGCTGGACAGGCGCAACCAGCGGCTTTGGGAGCGCTACAGCGTGTCCATCGGCGTGGTCACCACCGGCAGCGCCCAGCGCGATCTGTACCAGTACGCCATGAAGGCGTCGGAGGAGATGGGCCTGGGCGGCTATGATATGATCGTGGTGATGGACATCGGCGGCGACAACTACTGGCTGCTCCAGGGAAACGACATCAGCCGGGATCTCACCAACGAGGACTGCACCGATTACGCCTACGAATACCTGGAATATGACTTTGCCCGGGGCATGTACGGCGACGCGGCCCTGGAGCTCACCCAGGCGTTGGAACGCTGGTACGAGACCTATTTTGACTGACTCTGGAAAGGAGGCGGACCCATGGGCGACTTGATCTTGATCATCGTGCTGGCGGCGATCCTGCTGCTGGTGATGGAGGGCTCCCACCGGCGGCGCTGGCGCAGCGGCTGGTACGGCCCCACCTACGTCTACCGGCCCTTCTATATCTTCCGGCCCAGGCCGCCCCGCCCGCCCCGTCCCCCCAGGGGGCCGGGCTTCGGCCCCGGCATGGGCTTCGGCCCGGGCCCCGGCCCCGGGATGGGCTTCGGCCCGGGTCCCCGGCCTGGCCAGCGCCCCGGCGGCTCCTTTGGCGGCGGACGCACCTTCGGCGGAGGAGGGCGGCCCGCCGGACCCCGGCCCGGGGGCAGCTTCGGCGGCGGCCGCCCCATGGGCGGCGGCAGGCCGGGCGGGTCCTTCGGCAGCCGTCCCGGCGGCTCCTTTGGGGGAGGCCGCTCCTTTGGCGGGGGCGGACGGCCCGGCGGGTCCTTCGGCGGCGGGCGCTCCTTTGGGGGCGGAGGCCGTCCCGGCGGCGGAGGCCGGGGGGGCGGGCGGCGCTAGAGCGCCCGGACGATGGAAAAAAGCGAGGCGGTTGCGCCTCGCTTTTTCGCGTCCAGCCCCATTTGGAATTTTTTGTCCCGTCTTTTTGCCGGAATTGGGGCGTTCCCAGCCTTTTGCCCTTGACGGGGCGGGGAGATCACAATACAATAGACTGGATACCGACATAGAGAAATGAAGTGATCGAGCCATGATCGTCTTGGACCTGGAGTGGAACCGCGGCTATGACAAGCAGCCGCTCAACGAGATCCTGCAGATCGGCGCGGTGCGGATCGAGCGGCTGGGCGGGCCCATCATGGACGTGTTCGACGCCCGCATCCGGCCCACGGTGCACAAAAAATTCGACCTGGGGGCCAAAAAGCTGCCTGAGCTGAAGTCCTTCAAGAGCTCCCGAACCCGGTTCCCCGCGGCGGCGGAGGCGTTCCGGGCCTGGTGCGGCGGCGAGACGGCCTTCGCGGGCTGGGGCACCGGTGACGTGGAGGCGCTGAACGAGAACTGCAAGTACTGGGGACTGCCCCCCTTCCGGGCGGAGGAGTTCTTCGACTTCCAGCGGGCCTTCGCCCACGCGGTGGGGGCGGATCAGCAGATCGCCCTGTGGCGGGCGGCGGAGTACTGCTCCATCCCTGACGTGTTCGACTACCACAGCGCCGTCAACGACGCCATGTACACCGCCGTGCTGGGGGGATGGCTCACCCGGGAGGACCTGGCCTGGCGGCCCGAGCCCGCCCCGCCCAAGCGCCGCCGGATGGCCCTGCGGCTGTCCCAGTTCCCCTTCCCCCGGCAGGAACGGCAGAAGGTGGGCCCCGCCCCCACCCCTCAGGAGGCGCTGGACGCCCGGTCCAGCCGCACCCCGGCCTGCCCTGTGTGCGGGCAGCGGCTGGGGGTGGCACGCTGGCACTTCGCCGTGCCCAAGATGGGCTTTCCCCAGCAGTTCTACGGGGTGTTCACCTGCCCCGAGCACGGGCGGTTCCTGTGCCGGGTGACGCTGGCCCGGCGGGAGGACGGCCAGTGGCAGGGGCGGCGGTCCGTCCCGGCGATCACGCCGGAGCTGACCCAGGAGTACGCCGCGGCGCTGGACGGAGGGGTCCATGTGTGCCGGGGAGGAGGCCGCAGGCGGCGCGGGCGCCGCTCCGGAGGGCGCGGAAAGGACGGCCGGAGCTGATCGGAGCATTTTTGGAGGAAATGGGAGGAATCAAGGATGACAAAAAAAGAGGAGGGCCTGTTCCAGGCCCGGCTGGCGCGGCACCTGGACGAGCTGCGCTGGCTGTACATGGAGCTGTATGACAACGGGGACATGTTCGCCGAGCTGTGCGGCAAGCTGCACCAATTCGCCTCGGACCGCCCCGCGGCCCTGAAAAAGCGGGACCTGGAGCGGGAGGCGGACCCCGAGTGGTACAAGTCCAGCGGCCTGACGGGGATGATGCTGTACATCGACAACTTCGCCGGGGACCTGGACGGAGTACGCAAAAAGCTGCCCTACATCGAAAAGACCGGGGTGGACCTGATCCACCTGATGCCCTTCCTGGACACGGTGCCGGGGCGCAGCGACGGCGGCTACGCCGTGGCGGATTTCCGCTCGGTGCGGCCCGATCTGGGCGCCATGGAGGACCTGGAGAAGCTGGCCGCCGCCTGCCACAAAAAGGACATTAACCTGTGCATGGACTTCGTGATGAACCACACCAGCCAGGACCACGCGTGGGCGAAAAAGGCCCGCCAGGGGGACGGGGAGTACATGAGCCGGTACTTTTTCTACAAGGACCCGGCGATTCCCCAGGAATACGAAAAGACCGTGCCCCAGGTGTTCCCCACCACCGCGCCGGGGAATTTCACCTGGCTGGAGGACTGCGGGCACTATGTCATGACCTCCTTCTACCCCTACCAGTGGGATCTCAATTACCGCAACCCCCGGGTGTTCAACGAGATGATGTACAATTTCCTCTTCCTGGCCAACAAGGGGATGGACATGATCCGGATCGACGCGGTGCCCTACATCTGGAAGGAGCTGGGCACCGACTGCCGCAACCTGCCCC